>JAJEAH010000012.1 GCA_022824225.1 Chloroflexota bacterium | reverse complement strand
CACGACATGTCGTGCCCCTAAGCAATTAGCCTGGCATACCTGCGATCCTCTAGGAACGATTCTCTGGTACCACGTGGCCTTCCGGATTCGGCCATTGGAAGACTCCGGGCCGCATTGTGGTGAGAGCGCTGAGCACCGTTTGCGGGCCTTCCTGGGCGACTTTCTTCAAGGGATCGGGCCAGCCCTGGAGTTGCTCCTCTTCCCACTGCCAGAGACGGTATTCCAGATCGCGGGTAATGTCGGGGTTGGCATCCGCCACGTTGGCTTCCTCGCGGGGATCGTGCGCCAGATCGAAGAGTTGCGTCAGCGGCCAGTTCATCAGGCCGCCGTGATAGCTCTTGATCAGCTTCCAGTCACGGCCGTCCTCCGCGCCGATGGTGCGAATGGCGCGTTGCGCAGACCACAGCCCGTGCTCCAGATAGACAAAGTCTCGCCGGGGCGCCGGTTCTGACTTGCCGCGCAGCAACTCCAGGAAAGATCGCCCCTGCCACGGAGGCGGAGACTCCAGACCTGCCACCGCGCAGAGCGTGGGGCCGAGATCCAACGTGTAGCTGGCTGCATCCACCACGGTATCCGGCTGAACGCCGCCGTTCGGCCAGCGCGCAAGCATCCAAATGTGGGCATCCGTCTCATAGACGCCCCAGTGGTCCCCATAGACGCTGTGCTCGCCCTGGTTCTCGCCGTGATCGGTGGCGGCGATGATGAGGGTGTCGTCCAGCACGCCCGCTTGCTCCAGCGCCTCGAACAGCCGCCCCACGTGCTCGTCACAGAAGGCAATCTCGGCATCATACATTGCCATCCAGTAGTCGAAGTCCTCTTTGCCCCGGATGAGGTGAGACCCGGCCGAATTCGGCATATGCGCGTAGCGTTCGGAGTCTTCCCTGATGCGCTCATCCGGCGGCCAGTCCGGCGGCGGATACGCCAGCATGGCGTCTACGTATGACTGGGGCGACTTGTATGACTGGTGGGGGTCCCAGTAGTGGACATAGAGGAAGAAGTCGCCCTGGGCGTGCTGCTCCAGCCAACCGACCGCATTTGCCGTGATCTCCGGCGCTTGCACGCGGCTGTGGGCCAGGTGCCACTGGGGCCGGTAGTACGTCTCCCAGCCGGTGCGGAACCAGGACGCCTGATCGGCGAACGTCGAAACGGCCGCCGTGCGCAGTCCTGTCTCCCCCTTCTGCTCAGCCAAATACTGCTGCACCTGCGGCGCGCGGCTGCCGATGGGAGGGTACGTCGGCCCGGCGTAGCGGGCGTCTTGTTCCCAGGGCTTCGTGTCCAACTCTCCCGCCGGACGTCCGAAGTCACCGATCGTTTGCGCCCGTTCGCCATGAGTGAGCAAGCCCGTCTTGATGCCCCAACGGCCGGTAAAGATGCTCGCCCGCGCCGGTACGCACGGCGTGTCGGCGGCGTACATATTGGCAAAACGAGCGCCTTCCCGCGCCAACCGGTCAAGATTCGGCGTCGTGGGACGCTCGTAACCGTAGCACCCCAGGTGGTCTCGGCGCAGGGAGTCTATATCGATGTACAGAACTTTCATCTAGGCACCTCTGTGAGGATCCTCAAACAAGCCAACCCAGACCGTCGAGCCGGGGCAGAAGGGATATGGGCGCTACGCCATCACATTGCGAATTCCGGCGGTCCTTCCCTGCCGCCTTGCACTACCAATGTCCGGGCAAGTAGTGCGCCCACGCGGCGGGACTACGTGCGCCGCGAGCGCCACACGGGTCACAGGCCCGTGTCTACTCCATGCATTGACACAGAGCATGGCGTTGTCTACACAGCCTGCATACAAACAGCCGCCCAACCAAATACCGAAGTATCCAGCCGGCGGCTTCCGAATACTCACGTAAGCCGACTCAAAACGTGTAGGCCCGTCAACCTACATATAGCCATATTCCATGCGAATTTCTTCCGACATCATCTCCGGCGACCACGGTGGGTCCCACACGATCTCCACGTCCACTTCCGCCACGCCTTCCAGGTCTTCAACCACCTGGTGTACTTGCGCGATGATGTACGGTCCTGCCGGACATCCGGGAAACGTGAGTGTCATTTTTATGTCAACATTTTCTTCTTCGGAAGTGTTGACTTCATAGATGAGGCCCAAGTCCACGATATTGACACCCAGCTCAGGGTCAATAACTTCCTTGAGTCCCTCGCGAATTACGTCCTCGCTTACAACTGCCATAGATTTGGCTCCTGGCTTCGTTCCACGCCGCGCCGCCACTCACCATACTACCAACCGCCGGCCACTACCCGCAATGGCGGTTGCGAGAATGGCAGGTTCGACGCCGACTTTCACAGCGGCGTTTGCCGTAGTATCTGCAGCCACGGTTGCGGCCTAGTCCACCTCGCGAGCGTAAAGTTCCAAGGCGCTGCCGGCGAATCCGCTCGCGGCCGGAGAAGCGAGGTAGACCAGCGCGTTGGCGAATTCGTCCAGGGTTGCGGCGTTGCGCAGGTCCTCGGCAGCCAAGTACTGCTCTGCTTCCGCCGTGGCGATGGCGCCCGCCACCAGGCACGTGGGCACAATTCCCCGCTGCTTGTAGTCCCGGGCGACGCCTTTGGTGAAGGTGACGACCGCGGCCTTGCTGGCGCCGAAGAGGGCGCGGCCCGGGGCCGGATCCAACGCGCTGCCGCCCGCGATGGTGATGAGATGGCCGTGGCCCTGCGCCAGCATGACGGGCAAGGCCGCCCGCACGAGATTGTACGTGGTGTAGAGGTTGGCCTCGATTTGCCGCTGCAGGTCGGCCAACGTCGTGTCCACCACTTCACGTTGGTCGAAGCCGCCGGTCAGCAGCGTCGCGGCGTCCAGACGCCCAAACGCGGCGCGCGTCTCACGCACGGCGGCCGCGGCGGCTTCCGGTTGGGATAGGTCGGCAACCAAGGGGAGCACTTCCTCACCTTTGGGAATGCGACCCAGGGCCGATTCGAGTCGTTCGCGGTTCCGGCTCGTGGCCGCCACGCGGTATCCGGCGTTGAGAAAGGCTGCGATTACCGCCTCGCCCGTGCGCGCGGTGGCGCTGCCGATGAGGATCGTACGCGCTGACATCGCACACCATCCTTGCTTTGCAGGGCTATGCCCCCGCCTTGGCGTAGCAGGCATCCACCAGCGCCATGGCTCGGTGCATGTCTTCCAGGGTTGCAAGTGGCGGGCGGCCTTCACGATAGGCCTGCAGCGTGTCCTTCACGAAATCCTGATACAGGCCCGGTACTGAGTGACCGCCGCGTTCCTCCACGCCATCCTCCGTAATGATGCGGGTCTGCCCATCGCGGTACGTAACATAGGTCTTGCCATCGCTCACGTTCCACACCACGTCGGCGGCGTCCGCGGGATAGGTATAGGCGATTTCGACATTGGCAAACGCGTCGTCATCACCGAGAAACGTGACGTTGGCGTACTCTTCCACCGGAATTCCCGGCGTAATGCGCTGCAAATGGGCCGAGCCGACTTGGACACACTCGCTGCCCGTGAACCAGGCGAACAGGTCGGCATAGTGCACGCCCAGGTTGCGCAGCGCGCCGCCGCCGGATTCCGCGGCGTCCAACATCCAGGGACAACCGGAATCAACGTAGCGTTGCACCGGCCCGCCGGCGTAGCGGAAGTGGGCATGACATATCTGTCCCAGGCGTCCGTCGTCGCGCATTTCCTTTACCGCCTGGGAAAACGGCGCCGCGCGATTTGTGAGCGGAAGGGCGACAAAAACGTCGTTCTGCTTCGCCAAGGCGATCAGCCGCTCAAACTGACTGGCATCGGCGCCCAGCGGCTTCTCGATGACGAAGGGAGTGCGCCGTTCCAGGAGGTTCGTCGCGATCTCCGGTTGCAGCCGGTAGCGCCCAAAGGAGAAAACGAAATCAGGCTTTTCTCTATCCAGAAGCTCCACGTAGTCCACGTATGGCGTACAGCCGGAGAACTGTGCGGCGAAGCGCTCGGCGTAGCCCGGCTGTTCGTCCGACACCGCTACCGGCGTGATGCCGAGCGCCGTGAAGGCAGGCAAGTACAGCGGCACGTGCCAGTGGCTGATTTCAAGTATGGCGATGCGCATTCTCGATGCTCGCTCCCATGGAAAGTAGTGCTTACCGGAAATTCACATCAGGTGAGGACCTGAATTCTCTGCGCCCCGACCGGCGAAGATTAGCCAGTCCGGACTAGGCAAAGCGCAATGTCTCTCAAAGTCGTGCGCCGCGATGGCAAGGCCGCATCACTCTTTCGCCTCCAATAGCTATTCGACAAGCTCAGTGCCTGTCCCGTGCTTGGTATAGGGCGAACGAATTGCCCGATGAGCGCGGCAGGAATCCTGGCGGCAGACTCCTGATGTCAGGATACCTCCTAGTCGGAGGCCTGCGGTCTTACCGAGCGCTAGCTCGACTCGCTCTGCGCGCTCTCTGCCAGCAGGTTGCGGAGCACATATTGCAGCACGCCGCCATGCCGGTAGTAGTCCACCTCGATTGGCGTATTGATGCAGACTATAGCGGAGAACGCCCTTTCATTGCCGGCGTCGTCGCGAGCGCGCACGGTAACCTCCTTGCGCGGGGCCAGGCCCGCCGCAATGCCCTCGACGGCGAACGTCTCATGGCCGGTGAGGCCCAAGGACTCCGCGTTTTCTCCCGCAAGATACTGCAGCGGCAGCACACCCATGCCCACGAGATTGCTGCGGTGGATGCGCTCGTAGGTTTCGGCAATGACGGCCCGCACGCCCAGCAGCACCGGCCCTTTGGCCGCCCAGTCGCGGCTGGAGCCCATGCCGTAGTCTTTGCCCGCCAGTAGGATGAGGGGCACGCCGTCTTGCTGGTACTGCACGGAAGCGTCGTAGATAGTGGTCTCAGTAGCATCGGGGAGGTGGAGCGTCCAACCGCCCTCACGGCTGACCAACCGGTTGCGCAGCCGCACGTTGGCAAACGTGCCGCGCATCATTACCTCGTGGTTGCCGCGGCGCGAGCCGTAAGAGTTGAAATCTTTGGGCGGCACGCCTTGGTCGACCAGGTAGCGGCCGGCGGGACTGTCCTTGGCGATGGAGCCTGCGGGTGAAATGTGGTCGGTGGTTACCGAATCGCCAACCATGGCCAGCACCCGCGCGCCCGCAATGTCGCCGGGGTTTTCGGGCTCGGCCGTCATGCCGGCAAAGAACGGCGGTTGGCGCACGTAGGTAGAATCCGCATCCCAAGCGAACAGCGTCCCTTCTGGCACGGCCAGCGTTTCCCACTCTGCCATGCCCTCGAAAACCGTGTTGTATTGCAGGCGGAAAAGCTCAGCGTCCACCGCCTGGGCCATGGCGTCAGCCACCGCCCGCTGGCTCGGCCAAATGTCCCGCAGAAAGACCGGTTGGCCGGCCTCATCGTGGCCGATGGGGTCGTTGGTCAGGTCGATATTCACTGTGCCGGCCAGGGCGTACGCCACCACCAGCGGCGGCGAGGCCAGATACGACGCGCGCACCAAGGGGTGAATTCTGCCCTCGAAATTGCGGTTGCCGCTGAGCACTGCCGCTACCGCCAGTTCATGCTCGCCGATGGTCTCTTCCAACGGTTCGGCCAGGGGTCCGCTGTTGCCGATGCAGGTGGTGCAGCCGTAGCCAACCAGATGAAAGCCCAGCGCTTCCAGCGGCTCCACCAGGTCGAGTTTCTCCAGGTAGTCCATCACCACCCGCGAGCCGGGCGCGAGGCTCGTCTTCACCCACGGCTTGCGGCCAATACCGGCCGCGACGGCATTTTTGGCGAGCAGTCCCGCCCCGATCATGACGGCCGGATTCGACGTGTTCGTGCAGCTAGTTATGGCCGCGATCACCACCGCTCCCTCGCCGATCCGCGCGGGAACGTCGCCCACTGAGACGTCCACGTGCGCGTCGGGGTCCGCCACGGCAACGCCGCCGGCGTGGGCGGCCTCGCGCGCTGCGCCGTCGCCGTTTGCCCGGCCATCGCCATTGGTCTGGGAGAACTTCTCCGGATAGGCTTCGTGAAAGCTCTGCCGCACGCCCTGCAACGGCACCCGATCTTGCGGGCGGTTTGGTCCGGCCAAACTGGGCTCCACCGTTGCCAGGTCGAGTTCCAGCACGTCGGAGAATACCGGCTCCGCGTCCGTCGGACGGTAGAACATGCCCTGTTCTTTGCAGTACGCGTCTACTAACTGCACCAGGTCCGGGTCGCGGCCCGTGAGGCGCAGATAGCGCAGCGTCTCGTCATCCACGGGGAACATGCCCACGGTGGCGCCGTATTCCGGAGCCATGTTGGAGATGGTCGCGCGGTCCGGCAAGCTCAGCGACGCCAGGCCCGGGCCGCAAAACTCAACGAACTTGCCCACCACGCCGTGCTGCCGCAGCATCTGCGTGACCGTAAGCACAAGATCGGTGGCGGTTGCGCCCTCGGGAAGCTGCCCGCTCAGGCGAAAGCCGACGACTTCAGGCATGACCAAGGATATAGGCTGCCCCAACATCACCGCCTCGGCCTCGATGCCGCCTACGCCCCAACCGAGCACACCGAGCCCATTGATCATGGTCGTGTGGGAGTCCGTCCCCACCAGCGAATCCGGATAGGCCAGCAGTTCGCCGCCGCGCCCGTCCGCAAAGACGACTCTGCCCAAGTATTCCAGATTGACCTGGTGGACGATGCCGGTGTCCGGCGGCACGATACTGAAGTTGTCAAAGGCCTTCTGTCCCCACCGCAGGAAGGCGTAGCGCTCTTGGTTGCGGTCGAATTCCCGTTGGGCGTTGATGGCGAAGGCTTCCGGCATGCCGTACACGTCAACCTGCACTGAGTGGTCGATGATGAGGTCGGCCGGTTGCAGCGGATTGATCCGGTCGGGGTCGCCGCCCAAGTTGCTGATGGCTTCGCGCATAGCCGCCAAGTCTACGACCGACGGCACCCCGGTAAAGTCCTGCAAGATTACGCGTGCCGGCGTAAAGTTGATCTCGCGCACCTCGGCCTGACGGGGGTCCCAGTTCGCCAAAGCCGCTACGTCTTCGCGCATGACGGAGCGGCCGTCCTCGGTGCGCAGGAGACTCTCCAGCAGCACTTTGATAGAAAACGGCAACCGCGCGACATCCCCCACGCCGGCTGCGCTGAGGGCCGCGAGGCGGTAGATGGTGTACGTCTTGCCGCCGGCCGTAAACGTAGACTTACTGTCAAAGCTGTTCGCAGTGCTCATCCGATCCCTCGATCCAATACCAATCCCACAGAGTTAATAGGCAGTACTTTCCGGCGTACTGGCTAGAAGATACTATACTACAGGCAGGCCAACGCGCGGCGGCGGGCACCGCCGCGGCCATGCCGGCGGCGCTCTTGCCGCCTCGGCCCAGTGTGACGTATTACATACCTTGTGCAAGGAACGGACTATGCAACTATCGTTGTCGGGGCGAATTGTTGAATCCGAGCATGTCAAGACCGACGCCTCACTGGACTTTGCCGGGTTCGCGGCGCTAGCCGCCCGAGTGGGCTTCCATGCCGTCTGCATCCGGGCCACGCACCTCAACAGCGCCACGCCGATGGACCGCGTGCGGGAGATGCGGCGAATTCTGGATGACTGCGGCCTCGTTGCATCCATGGTCATGTTGGACTCCCGCATTGCCAGCCAGGGAGCGGACGCCGATGCCGGAGCGCCGCTGCGCAACATGACGCCTACACTCGAACGCGCGACTGCCGTTGGAGCGGACATGGTGCGGGTCGCCATCGAGGACACGGCGGACATTCCGTGGGCGCAGCGGGCGGCGGATGAAGCGCGGGAACACGGCGTCCGGTTGGCCCACCAAAACCACACGAAGACGCCGTTCGAAACGATAGCCGAGTGCGTGGAGATGTTCGCGCGCATTGACCGCCCCAATTTCGGTCTCATCGCCGAACCGGCCAATTTCATGCTGTGCGGGGAAGATTACGGCGCGGACGCGCTGCGGCCCCTTGCCACCTCCATCTTCAACGTCTACGTGCAGAATTTGCGCGTTACCGATTCAGGCTCATCGTTCATCGAGACCAATCGCGGTACCGTGCGCTATGAACGACTCGCGATCGGCGATCCGGGCGGCGTAGACTTGGCGCGCTTCTGCGATGGCCTCCGCGCGATCGGGTACACGGGCTTCGTTACCTCCAACCAACCGGCGCTCGCGGGCGTTGCCACGGAAGCACTAAGCCAGCAAGTGTATGACGCCCTAGCGCGCAGCGCGCTGTCCTGATAGCTGGAGCCTCTTCCTATTTTCTAGCCGGTTCGCAAGGCGGTTACGACATGCGCCGAAGCACGTCGCGCCCCATTGACCGCATGCTGGCGTGGCCGCAGCAAAGGCTCCCTCTAAGTGCGCGGCGAGAGCTCGAGCATTCCGCGATTCCCTACCGGCCGGCATCGCGCCGGCCGCCGCCCGTATGCAACCGACGACGGGGAACGCTATACTAGCGGCAACAGTAGCGCAATTGAACACGAGCGCCCAAGCCAGCACGTAATCCATGAGGAGGACAACGCCATGGCTTCGACACTGGTTCACGTAGGAGTGCGCGCCAGCGACATTGACAAAACCATCCACTTTTGGCGCGACGCCCTCGGCCTCGAGGTGGTCAATGAGTTGCATCACGGCTACGATCTGAGCGACGGCTATCACAACTTTCGCGTGTTTCAGCACGAGGGCCCCGACCGCCCGGCGCACGTGTCCGGCATGTTGGACTACCTGCACATTGGTGTGAAAGTGCCGGACTTGGCGCAAGCCGCCACGCGGCTCGCCGACCTGGGGTACGAAATCTTCTGGGAAGGCGTGAGCGAAGGGCATGAATATTCATACGATCCCTCCAAGCCGCCTTCCGGTTCATTCAAGGTAGAAGACCCCGACGGCATCGTGGTGGACGTGACCGCCAGCAGCGATCAGTGGCCGGGAGTGGAACTTTGAGCACGCAGTACCGAGTCTGCATCATTGGCACAGGCCGCATGGGCGGCCTGATCGAGGATGAACAGAAGATTCGGGGCTTCATGTCCCCGTACGGGCACTTTCCCAGCTACGATTCCATGCCGGAGACCACAGTAGTGGCTGTGGCCAATCGCGGCAAGGAGCGCCTGGGGCGCTTTTGCGAGCGGTTCGGTGTGACGAATTCCTATCTCGATTACCGCGAGATGATCGAGAAGGAGAAGCCCGACATCGTCAGCGTGACGACACCGTCATTTGCCCGGGCTGAACCCATCATCTTCTGCGCCGAGCACGGTGTGCGGGGCATCTTCGCCGAGAAGGGCCTGTGCGCGTCGCTGGCGGAGGCGGACCGCATTCGCGATGCGCTCAAACGCAACAACGTGGCGTTCAATTGGGGCACGCAACGACGCCACCACGACGCGTACAAGCGGCTGCGGGCGGCAATTCTCGACGGCGCCATCGGCAAGCCGCAGCATGCCTTCGTCTATTTCTCTACGGACCTCATCAAGCACCATCCGCACACGATTGACGTGGCCAGCATGCTGCTGGGCGACCCGCAGCCGGCCTGGGTTGAAGGGCGGCTGGTTGATCCGGACGATCCTCGCGTCAGGAACAACGAGCGCGCGGCCGCGCCCTACGATGCGGAGAAACACGCGTTCGTGCCCCTGCCGGGTCAGGAAATCGCCGATCCCATGGTGGACTTCTTTCGCATCGGTTTCGCAGACGGCGCCGAAGCCTATTTCCCGCCCACGCGCGGACCGTTCGACGTGGAAGTGCGGGGCACAGAAGGCCGGGCTATGGCCTGGGACAACGGCATCTACACGCGCATCCAGCGACCACTGCGGCGCGGCGACGAAATGGAGGAAACCACCATTCACGCCGTTGGCGACCCGCCGACCACGGCCAATATCCGTAATATCATCCGCGAGATGGAGACCGGCGAACGGACCGACGGCAATATCGACCGGGTGATGCAAATGGTGGAAGCCCAGTTCGGCGTGGCGCATTCGTCACTCCAGGGCGGCGCGCGAGTGTCAGTGCCGGTAGCCGATCGGAGCCTGTATATTCCCGGCGGCTAGAGCGAACGACCGTTGCCTTTCGACAAGCTCAAGGCGAACGGATGTTGGGATGGCGCGTAGGTCTCGGGGTTGTGTTGCGGTCGGCGCCGTGGTCGAGCCGTGGTCGCCTTTCGACAGGCTCAAGGCGAACGGGTGTTGGGGATGGCGCGTTGGTCGTGGGGTTTGTGTTGCGGTCGGCGCCGTGGCCGCCTTTCGACAGGCTCAAGGCGAGCGGATGGCGACAAGGGCGCGACTGAGGCGGGGGCTGTGTTACGTTTGGCGGCGTGGCCGGGCCGCGCTCAGTTTACGACACGCTCAAGGCGAACGGACGGCGGCAGAGGTGTGGGCCCTCTCAGAGCGTCGCCGTATGGGTGGGGCTAGCCCTGTCCCAGCGGTCTGTTACGGACGCTGCCCACACGCGCATTCACACGGCGTGGCGGCGCTTGGGTCCGGCATCCGCAGCCAGACGGGGTGCCGCGCCCACCGTACAGGTCACGAAAGCTACCACAGAATTCGTTACACTGCATCGTGCAAACACGAGGAGTTGCGAGGATGGCAAAGACGTACCGCGCGGCGTTGATTGGCTGCAGCCGCATGGGAGCATTCATCGACAACGAGACTGCGGACAATCCCTCCATGGTCTTACCCTATTCCCATGCCGCCGGCTATGAGGCTTGTGCGCGCACTGACCTGGTGGCGGGGTCCGACTTGCGCCAGGACGTGCTGGAACGGTTTGGCAGCCGCTACAACGTCGGCGCGGACCACTGGTACACGGACTACCGGGCGCTCATCGCCAACGAGCAGCCGGACATACTCAGTATTGCCACCCAGCCGGAGCAACGCTGCGAGATCATACTCCACGCCGTGGAGCAAGGCGTGCGCGCGCTCTACGTGGAAAAGCCGCTCTGCTCGTCAATCGCGGAAGCCGAGACTATCCGGGACGCGGTGAATGCCAACGACGTAGCCTTCAACATGGGCACGAACCGACGCTGGCACACGGGCTTCGACGCCATGCACGCCAAGATCCACGGCGGCGACTTCGGGGCGTTGCGCACCCTCGCCAATTTTTCCACCGGGGCGTTCTTCAATACGTCCAGCCACTTCTTCGATCTTCTGCTGCGTCTGAATGACGACGTGCCGCCGGAGTGGGTGCAGGCGCACGTGCCCGACGCCGACAAGCTGATCGTGGGCAACGAGCTGCGGAACGACCCGGGCGGCACCGGTGTCATCATGTACCGCAACGGCGTCCTGGGCTATGGCATGTCCGGCCCCAGAACCACGGAATTCGAGGCTACGTGCGCCACCGGCATGATCACGGCCTACAACAACGGCATGGAGTTTCGGACGCGCACGTTCGACGGCCGCTGGTCGCAGGACGGCCCCAATCTCGAATTCCCGCCCACCAGCAGCACGCTCAACCTGGTTGAAGACCTCGTGCACGCGCTGGACACCGGCGAGCCGACCCGCGGCGGCGCGGACGTGGCGTATTGGAACATGCAGACCATCTTCGGTTTCATCGAGTCGCACCGCCAGGGCGGCGCGCGGGTCGCGCTGCCGTTGACTAACCATGACTTGCGATTCATCCGGCACGACCACGTTGCACGTAAGCCGAAATACGCGCCTGGCTAGAACCATGCAACCGGCCTCAGTCGTTCCCCGCGACCGTGGGTAGTCTCGGGCGCTCAAGCAATCGGCCGCTGAATCCTAAGTGGTGGCGAGGATGAAAGGCAAAATGTGGGTGGGCCGCAAGGTCTTGTTTACAGGCGCTAATCTATAGCCCAAACTCAGCCTGGCACAGCGAGTGAGATTGGTTCCCGCTTTCGTGGGAACTACGAACTCTGACTTCTACTGTCCCTAGACAGCGACTATAGCTGGCCATAATTCCGGCGCCGTGACAGAGACAACTGCTGCCACTGCGCAGCCAGAGAATTGAGGGGGTCTCAACTGTGGCAAGTACATACCGCGCCGCACTAATCGGCTGTAGCCGCATGGGAGCATTCATCGATAATGAACACCAAGGCATACCCTCGATACCGCTGCCCTACTCCCACGCCGCCGGCTATGAGGCCTGTCCACGCACCGATCTCGTGGCGGGTGCCGACCTTCGTTCGGAAGTGCTGGAGAAGTTTGGCGAACGCTACCACGTGGGTTCGGACCACTGGTACACCGACTACCGCGAGCTGATAGCTAACGAACAGCCCGACATCCTCAGTATCACCACGCAGCCGGAGCAGCGTTGTGAGATAATCCTGCATGCTATCGAGGCGGGTGTCCGCGCGCTTTATGTTGAGAAGCCGCTCTGTGCCTCGGTTGCGGAGGCTGAAGCCATCCGCGATGCCGTGCGCGCAAACAACGTCGCCTTCAACATGGGCGCCAACCGACGCTGGCACAATGGTTTCGCGGCTATGCATGCCAAGATTCACTCCGGGGACTTCGGCGAATTGCGCACGCTGATCAATTATTCAACCGGACAGTTCTTCAATGGGTTTAGTCACTTCATCGACCTCTTCATGTTCCTCAACAACGACGTGACGCCGCAATGGGTACAGGCGAATGTCTTCGGCTACGATGAGCTCATGGTGGGCGCCGAAGTGCGGGAAGATCCCGCGGGCACAGGCACCATCATGTTTGAGAACGGCGTCCTCGGCTATGGGCTGGATAGTTCCCGACGCGCCGAGGTCGAGGCGATTTGCGAAAGCGGTATGATTGAGGCGTTGAATAACGGCGTGGAATTTCGTACGCGCAGCAAAGACATGGACTCGTCGGAGGACGGGCCAAATCTCGAGTTCGAGAATAAGAGTTCGACCCTGATCCTCATCGAGGACATCGTGCATGCGCTTGATACCGGCGAACCGACCCGCGGCGGCGCGGAGGTGGCGTACTGGAACACCCAGATCATCTTCGGCATGATCGAGTCGCACCGCCGGGGCGGCGCGCGGGTAGAGCTTCCTCTCACCAATCACGATCTGCGCTTCATCCGCCGGGGCCGCGTCGCCAACCAGCCAACGTACACGCCGGGATAGGTATCTTCTATTCCGACATCGATCAACACTTAAGAACTGTCGCCTCGGAAGTGTGTCATTTCGAGCGCAAGCGAGAAATCTAGTGGTTCGACGTTTTGCGTTGCTGGGTAGGAGAGCCGGTAGCACAGGTCTGTAACCTGTGCTCGGCCCTTGGATAGGTGTGCTCGCTCTTTGGTGCGCTCACACCACAATCCGGCGAGATTGCGGAGGTTGCGCGCGCAACCCGTGCGAACCTACGCTACCCATCGATACAATCGTGTTGGACTACTCGGGCGTTAGGAGAGCGCGATTCCGGCTTAGTGTCCTGAGTGAATCTATCGGCACTGCTCTATGAAGTGGTTTGGGGACGTTGTGATCGCTTTTCCATATGGCGTTTAGATGGGCAGGACTCTAGGATGGATTCGCTAGACTCACAAACGAAGTGCAACACTTTGCTAAGGTGTTGCCATGGGAAAACACTACAGTCAGTTCACCTTTGAAGAGCGGTGTGAAGTGGCCCGTCTACTCACCGCCAAGCAGTCGTACTGGAAAATC
>JAJEAH010000031.1 GCA_022824225.1 Chloroflexota bacterium | reverse complement strand
TTACGATCGTTTTTTGCACGACCAACGTTCGCCCCCGAATCCAGTACGGAGCAGGCTCTGAGCACTTCGACAAGCTCAGTACAGGCTTGTCGAAGGGTGGACAGAGCCGCCGCAGCAAGTAGGCAAATAGCCGTGCATGCTTCGACAGAGGCTTTGCACAGCCCTCAGCGCGAACGGTATACATCAGCCTTGTAGCCCCCCGCTAAGAAGATCGCAAACAGGCTCTTACTTTACCCGCCGTACCGCAGCGCCGCCCATGCCCCTCTCATGCTCATGCGCTGGCCGTACATGAGCAGTCCGGCGCGGAAGATGCGGCTTGCCAGCCAGAGCAGGAAGGCGGCGGTCGCGATCATCACGCCGAGGCTCAGCGCCACCTCGCCGGGCGGCACCCGCGCGGTGGCAAGCCGCAGCGTCATGGACGTCGCCGCCGTAAACGGCACGAGCGAGAGCGCCCGCACAAGCCAATGGTCGGCTGAATTGAGAAAGAGCGGCAACGCGTAGAACGGCACGGCAAGCGGAATTATCGCCAGGGAGGTCAGCGGTCCCGCCTCGGCGGCAGACGTGGTCGCCGCGCCTATAGCCGCCATGAGCGCGGCGGCGATGGCGTAACCGGCCAGGAAGAACGCCAGCGCCAGCAACAGAAAGCCAATATCTATGGGAATATCGCCCAACTCGGGCAGCGCGCCCGCAAAACGGGGCACGATGAGGACCACCGCGGCGATCCACACCGACATCTGCAGGAGCCCGGCCAGTCCCAACGCCACCACCTTTCCCGACATGACGGCCAGCGGCGAAGCGGACGTAAGCAACACCTCCACCATGCGGTTCTCTTTCTCCTCGGTGACCGTCTGCAGCAATATCGCGCCGTAGGCAATCAGCGTGAAGATCAGCGCCGCGGCAAAGGCTTGCCCCAGCAGGAACGAGGCGAAGAGCGCCGCGCCGCTCTCCGTGGACGGCGTGCCGCTTTCCGTAAGCTGTATACGGTCGAATCCCGCGCCCGACAGCGCTCGCAGCCGGTGGTCGGCCGACGGCGTCTCGCCCAAGAGGGCATCGGTCAAGATCAACCGCAATTGCTGCTGGCCCGGCCCGTCGTCGTGGGCGTAGTAGTACGTCACCTGACCCGTAGCCACGTAGTCAGGGGTGATGACGAAAAGCTCATCGATCTCGCCGGCGCGCAGGCTGTCCAGTCCCGCGGCCGTCTCGGTGTAGACGCGAAACTCCTCCGCCTGGCTGAAATCAACCTCCAGGTCGGTTGTCTGCACCACGACGCCGATGGTCAACTCGGCGGCGGCAACTTGCTCGGCCTCGGTCGCGGCGGCGGTATCGGCGCCGCCGTCATCCGTCACAAGCCCCCTGACGATGGGCAAGGCAATCCAGACAGCCAACAGGAGGACAGGAATGGTCAAGGTAGCGATCAGGAAGCCCTTGCCGCCCACCTGCTTCCGAAACTCGTGCCCGAACACGATGCGGGCGCCGTCAAGTGCCGCGGGCACGGCTCACCTCTTCGATGAACATGTCGCGCAAGGATGGCAACGCGACCTCAAATCGTTCCACCGGAATGCCGCCATCGAGGAAGGAGCGGAGCACGGCATTGGGGTCGGCGCCCTCGGCGAGGAGGTACTCGAACTGCCCGTCCTCGACCTTAGCATTGCTGACGCCGGGCACGTCCGCCGGCTGCTGCGGCGCGGTTACGCGGATGTTCTGGATATCGCGCGCGCGCTTCAGTTCGTCCAGCGCGCCGTAGAGCAAGACTTTACCGCCGTTGACGAGCACCACGCGCTCGCACATCTCTTCCACGTCCTCCATGTTGTGCGAACTGAAGATAATGGCGGCGCCGCGCTGCTGCTGTTCGATGATGATCTCCTTCATAACCCGCACGTTCAGGGGATCGAGCCCGGAGAACGGTTCGTCGAGAATGACAAGATCCGGCTGATGCAGCAGTGCGCTGGCAAACTGCGCTAGCTGGTTCATGCCGCGCGAGAGCGCTTGCACCTTCTTTGTGCGGTGCTCGTACAGGCCGACGCGTTGCAGCATTGCGTCGGTGCGGGACTGGACGTCTTTGGCGCTCAGGCCCTTGAGCCGCCCCAGGTACCGCAGCACGTCGTTCAAGGCTGACTTCTGGTAGAGGCCGCGCTCCTCGGGCAAGTAGCCGACCCGCTGCAGCGCTTGCCGCGTGGGAGCGCTGCCAAACAGCGCAACCGAACCGGCATCCGGATGAATGATATCCAGCGCCATGCGGATGGTGGTGGTCTTGCCGGACCCGTTGGGCCCCACGAGACCCATAATCTCCTGCGGCTCCACCGTGAAGGAGACGCCGTCTACGACCGTGTTGCGGCCGAAGACCTTCGTCACGCCGTCGATGCTGAGGGCACTCGCCACGAGCAGGAGTCCTCCGTACGGACTTCGCGGTTGTTCTCAGTCTAGCCTGGGGCTAGGTTTAGCCTTTGGCTGGCTCTTGCCTTAGGCTAGGTCTAGCTTTGGCTAGTACAACTCTATTATACCGTGCCGGGCCTGCCGCTCGCGCCGCTGGGCAACCAAAAATCTGAGCCCTGCCGCGCGCGGGGTGTCACGGGAATGCTCCCGCCGCACGGCGCTGAGCGCAGGTCACGTCCCATCGTTCCCGGTCCGCCCTTTGCCTGTGCGGTGGGCACACCCGCATTCGGCGGGTCGCTCGGCCGAAATCACGCCCAGGAAGAACTTGCCCTGTGCCCCGCGCCGCAAGAAAGAAGAAAGCCCTCCGAAACCCGTACGGGTTTCAGAGGGCTTGCCGGTCGGCGGCCTCAACCTGCCAGCGCCGCCTCTGCCGCGGCCCTGCCGGCATTTCCGTCCACGCTGCAACCTTGTGCGGTGAGGATTCCCGCGAACGCGTCCAGGAAGGTGGTCACGTTTGCCGGTTGGGCCACGTAGCCCATGAGGCCCACGCGCCAGATCTGGCCCATCAACGGACCCAGCCCGCCGGCGATTTCGATGCCGTGCTCCGCCAGCAGGGCTTGGCGCACGTCTAGGTCGGCGGCGCCATCGGGGATGCTGACCGTCGTCAACATGGGCAGGCGGTGTCCCGTGGCAGCCACCAACGAGAGGCCCATGGCCTCCAGACCGGCTTTCAGCGCGTCGCCGCACTGCTGATGGCGGGCAAATCGGTTCTCGATGCCCTCTGCGTCCATCAGGTCCAGCGCCGCCTTGAGGCCGTAAACCAAGGTGCTGGAGCAGGTGTGGTGGTAGAAGCCCTGCGCCGACCAGTACTGGTGCAGCGCCTCCATATCGTGGTACCAGGTGGGCAAGGCGGCTTGGCGCTCGGCCAGCCGCGCGCGGGCACGGGGACTGAACGTGAGCGGCGCGAGACCCGAAATCGTGCCGACGCACTTCTGGCTGGCGCTGTAGGCGGCGTCCACGCCCCATTCGTCAACCTGCACCGGCAGGCCGCCCAGCGTCGTTACCGCGTCCATGAGCACCAGCGCCCCGTGGGCATGGGCGGCGGCGGCGATTTCCGCAATTGGCTGGCGCACGCCGGTCGAGGTCTCGCCGTGCACGACACCGACCAGCTTGACGTCGGGATTCTGCTCCAGCGCGGCGGCGACGTCGGCGGCGGACAACGGCTCACCCCACGGCGCCGTGACCTCCACCACTTGCGCCCCGAAACGCTGGGCAAACTCGGCCATGCGCATGCCGAAGAAGCCATGCACTCCCACGAGCATGGTGTCGCCAGGCTCGATGAGGTTCGCCAGGCACGATTCCATGCCGGAAAAGCCCGTGCCGGTTACGGCCAGCGTGAGTTCGTTCGCCGTGCCAAAGAGACCCCGCAGTTGCCCGGCGGTCTCCACCAGGAGTTCCTGAAATACCGGGTCCAGGTGGCCCAACACCGGTTGCTGCAGCGCGGCCATGATGTCCGGGTGGACGTTGGCCGGTCCGGGGCCCAGGAGCAGTCGTTGCGGAAGCGGTTGGCGCGTCGCGGTTGCCATGGGGTGGAATCCTTCCTTGCTTGTGCGGTCTGTTGGTTCGGCTATGGGATTTGGGGGTTGGCGGGTTTCGCCCTAGCTATAGTATCTCAAAACCCCTTCTCGCTCCTGCTCCGGCTGGACGCCGGCCTGCGGCATTGGGCCGCAGGCGCGCCGGGCGCGCGCAAACGGCGCAGGCGCCGGTCTCCGCGCCGCCAGTGCACCGCAATGCGCGTTCAGGCCGCCTAGACCTGTCCGTCCTCTTCCAGGGCCCCCGCGCGGCGCAGGATCGTCCAATACGCATGGTCGGCCAGGTGCACGATGGTGTTTACCAGGCTGCGCTCCACGTTTTCGCCCTCGGCGGAGTGCGCGCCGGCCGTGTGCGCCACCGCTTCCGGCAGACCCACCGTGAGGGCAACGTATACGCCATATGCAGGATGCCGCACCGACGGGTAGCCGACTTTGCGGGGATCGGCCTGCCAGCGCGCTTGGTTGGCGGGACTAAACTCGAAGGGCTTGCCCAGGTCGTGGCAGAGCGCGGCGGCGCACAGCAGGTCGCGGTCGATGCCCAGCGGGCCCACCCCTTCTTCCAGCGATGCGGCCATTGACAAGGCGATGCGGGCCACGCCGCGCAGGTGGTCCGCCTGGGTGCCCACCTTCATGGCGGGCGTGGTGGGATTGCCGGACGCGCGCATGTGCTCGATGGCGGTGAATTCGGTCTGGGAAAGCGCGAACGCCCACGCCTCTACAACCTGCTCCCGCAGCGCGGCATCTGCTATTTCCGCCAGTTCCGGCAGGCTCGCGCGCACGCCCTCTCGCAGTTCATCCATCGCGGCCATGTGACGTCTCCTTGCGTGGGAGTTTCCTTTATGATCTTGCCTCTGTCGTCCCGGGGCGCCAGTGCGCCATCGCGTTGCAAATCACGGACGCGACTACCGTGCCGCGCCTGTCCGTCATGACCGCGCGCTCGCTCCACCGGCCGGCGGGTTCGCTGCGCCCACGCTCGTCACGAGAGCTTCTGCACGACCCGTGCCAGCGCGTCGGCGTTGCGGCGATGATATTCGCTGTCATTGGAGCTTACGCCGGTGAGCATCAGGTTCGGCATGAGGGATTCGGCCACCGGACACCAGCCCCGGCGGTAGGGCAGCGGCTGCGCCTGCGGCGCGCGGCCCACGCCGAACGCCCCGCCCAGGCTGAATACGGGATGCAAATACGCCGGCACGCCCACGTAGCCAAAGCTGAAACTCGCCTCTTCCGCCGCGCACGCCGCCTTGACGTCATCCAGGGCAGGACCACCGGCCTGCTGCGTGACGATTGCCGTCCAGATGTGGTAGGAGTGCAGGCCGTGGGGACTCCGCGCCTGCGGCCGCAGCCACGGGCAGCCGTCTGCGGCCGCCTGGTACCGTTGCGCGCTGGCGCGGTCTTCGGCCACGTAGCCGGGGGCGCGCCGCATCTGCACCCGGGCCACGGCGGCGGTGAGTTCGGTCATGCGGTAGTTGTTGGCCAAGCGCGCGGGCGCCGCGCCGAACGTGATGATAGCCCGCATTTGCTCATTCAGAAACGGATCGTTGGTCACCGCCATACCGCCGTCGCCGGTGCTCACGTGCTTGGAGGAGTTGAAGCTAAAGACACCCACCGCGCCGAGCGTGCCGGCGCTGCGGCCGCGCCACTCGCCAAACAAAGCGTGGGCGCAGTCCTCGATCACGGGCAGCTTGTGGGCGCCGGCAACCGCCAGGATGCCGTCCATGTCCGCGGGTTCTCCCCAGTGGTGGGTGACGATGACGGCTTTGGTGCGCGGCGTAATGCGTTCCCGGAGCGAGGCAGGGTCCATATTGTGAGAATCCGCCGCCACGTCCGCGAATACGGGCAACGCCCCGGTGTACAACACCGCCAGGCCGCCAAAGAGTACCAGCGGATCGCACACCACTTCGTCACCGGCGCCCACGCCCACCGCCAGCAGCGCCGCGTGCAAACCGCCCATGGCCGCGTTGCAGGCGATGCCGTGGGCAGCCCCAAGGGCCGCTGCGAATTCCCGCTCCAGCGCGGCGACTTCCGCCCCGGCGCCAAGCTGGCCGGATTCCAGCACCCGCGTAACCGCCGCGATGTCCTCCGCGTCAAACGTCTTCTTGCTCATGAAGCACCCCCATCTCTGCCAAACCGCCGCTGCTCGTCGTGTTGATGAGATGATACTGCATCGGCGGCAACGAGGTCTTTGCCAAAGCGCCGGCCACAGGACGTTTGTTCGGCAGGGGTTCAGCCATGCGCCCACTGAGAGTAAGCAACCGTTCGCGCTGAGCTAGTCGAAGCGCCAGCTTGGGCCGCGTGCGCCGTGAGAGAAGGTAATCGTTCGCGCTGAGCATATCGAAGCGCCGGGTTGTGCCGCGCGCCCACTGAGGGCGAGCTACCGTTCGCGCTGAGCTTGTCGAAGCGCCAGGTTTGGGCCACGCGCGCCAACTGAGGGCGAGCCCGCCGGCCAGCCCATCAGTTCATGGGAAACCCATACTGCGAGGCGGTTCAGTACAACAAGGCACTGCAGTACTGCGAGGCGGCTTGGAACAACGAGGCGGCTTGGAACAACGAGGCGATTCCGTACTGTAAGGCGCATCAGTACAACGAACTCCACATACACATGTCATTCCGAACGGAGCGCAGCGGAGAGAGGAATCTAAGGCGCTAGGCAGTTCGAGAGACTATAGACGAGAACCCTAGATTCCTCGCTGCACTCGGAATGACAGAAAGTCTCGCTCGGAGGGACAGAGAGTCTCGCTCGGAATGGCAGCGAGTTTCGGGCGGAATGACAGCGAGATGCACTCGGAATTGCGAAAGTCACGTAATGCGTTGACAGAATGCGAAATCACCCCATGGCGTTTCAGTACTGCGAGGCGGTTCAGTACAACAAGGCACTGCATTACTGCGAGGCGGTTTGGGACAACGAGGCGGCTTGGAACTGCGAGGCGGCTTGGAACAACGAGGCGATTCCGTACTGTAAGGCGCTTCAGTACAACGAACTCCACATACACATGTCATTCCGAGCGGAGCGCAGCGGAGAGAGGAATCTAAGGCGCTAGGCAGTTCGAGAGACTATAGACGAGAACCCTAGATTCCTCGCTGCACTCGGAATGACAGAAAGCTGCACTCGGAATGACAGAAAGCTTCGCTCGGAATGACAGAAAGTCTCGCCCGGAGGGACAGAGAGTCTCGCCCGGAATGACAGGGAGTGTCGCTCGGTATGGCAGCGAGTCCTGAACGGAATGACAGAGAGTCTCGCCCGGAGTGGCAGCGAGTCCCGAACGGAATGACAGCGAGTTTCGCACAGAATAACCGAGCGTTATGCTCCGATTGAATATGCTCCGATGGATTTGAGCTTTGCCCGAATTGACGTGGATTGTCAATCCAGCCAGTTGAGCAGAGATTCTGTCAGCGAATCTCCCAGCACTTACAGGGAATGACGGTCAAGGCCAGCGATTGCGTCTGCAAGCTATCAGCACACCTACTCGACGATGAGCGCTTCCTGCTGGCCGGCGCGGATGTCGCGGATTTGGTCGCGCAGCAGCGCGGCGCGTTCGAAGTCCAGGTCTTTTGCCGCCTTGCGCATTTGCTTTTCCAGCTCGCGGATGAGCTTGGCCGCTTCCTTGGCCGAGAGCGGCTTGTGCTCCGCCTGGTAGCTTGATTCCTCTTCCGCCACGGCCCGGATGGTATCGGTGATGTCGCGGATGGCCTTATTGATGCTCTCCGGCTCGATGCCGTTTTGGTCGTTGAAGGCGAGTTGCTTCTCGCGGCGGCGGTAGGTCTCGTCGATGGCGCGGCGCATCGAGTCGGTCACCACGTCGGCATAGAGCACCACGTGGCCGTGGATGTGGCGCGCGGCGCGGCCGATAGTCTGCACCAGCGAGGTTTCGCTGCGCAGGTAGCCCTCTTTATCGGCATCGAGGATCGCCACCAGCGACACTTCCGGCAAGTCCAGGCCCTCCCGCAGTAGGTTGATGCCCACCACCACGTCGTATACGCCCAGGCGCAGGTCGCGCAGGATTTCCACCCGCTCCAGTGTATCCACCTCTGAGTGCAAGTAGTGCACCTTGATGCCGATTTCGTTGAGATATTCGGCCAGTTGCTCCGCCATGCGCTTGGTGAGGGTGGTCACCAGCACGCGCTCGCGCTGCGCCGTGCGCTGGCGGATTTGGCCGACCAGGTGGTCGATCTGGCCGGTGGTGGGTTGGATCTCGATGGATGGGTCCACCAGGCCCGTGGGACGAATGATCTGTTCCACGATCTGGCTGCTGCGCTCCCGCTCGTACATGCTCGGCGTGGCGGATACGAAGACCACCTGGTTGAGCCGTTGCTCCAGTTCCTGGAACATGAGCGGCCGGTTGTCCAGCGCGCTGGGCAGGCGGAAGCCGTAGTCCACCAGCACCTGCTTGCGCGAGCGGTCCCCGGCGTACATGCCGCGCAGTTGGGGCACGGCGACGTGGGACTCATCGATGAACATCAGGAAGTCTTTGGGAAAGAAGTCCAGCAGCGTCCACGACGGATCTCCGGCTTGGCGCCCGTCCAGATGGCGGCTGTAGTTTTCGATGCCCTTGCAGTGGCCGGTCTCGCGCAGCATTTCCAGGTCGAAGTGCGTGCGTTGGGCCAGGCGCTGCTGCTCCAGCAGTTTGCCCGCCGCCGCCAGTTCCGCCGTGCGTTCCTCCAATTCGGCCTCGATACTCTTTATCGCCGCTTCGATGCGCTCCACCGGCGTCACGAAATGGCTCGCCGGATAGATGCTCACGGCCTGGCGGGTATCCAGGATTTCCCCGGTCAGGGGATCGATTTCGATGATGCGGTCCACCTCATCGCCAAAGAAGTCGATGCGGACGGCGGTATCGCCGTAGGCCGGAAAGATGTCCAGCACGTCGCCTTTCACCCGGTACGTGCCGCGCTTGAAGTCCACGTTGTTGCGCTCGTACTGGATGTCGTTCAGGTGGCGCAGCACGTTTTGGCGGCGGTATTCCTGGCCGACGTTCAGGCTGACCACCACTTGGCCGTAGTCATGGGGCGACCCCATGCCGTAGATGCATGACACGCTGGCGACGATGATGACGTCGGGCCGCTCCAACAACGACCGGGTGGCGGAGAGGCGGAGCTTTTCCACCTCTTCGTTCACGTCGGAGTCTTTTTCGATGTACGTGTCCGAGCGGGGCAGGTAGGCCTCGGGCTGGTAATAATCGTAGTACGAGACGAAATACTCGACGGCGTTATCCGGGAAGAAGTCGCGAAATTCCGAGAAAAGCTGGGCGGCCAGGGTCTTGTTGGGCGCCAGGATGAGGGAGGGTTTCTGCACGGCCTCGATCACCTGGGCCATGGAAAAAGTCTTGCCGGAACCCGTAACGCCGAGGAGGGTCTGGAACGGGTAGGCGGCATGACAACCGCTGATCAGTTGGTCTATCGCCGCGGGCTGGTCGCCGCGGGGCGCCATATCCGTGACCATGCGAAACGGCGGCATGACTGTGCTCCAGAGTTAGCAGGACTTGTGCTGGGGGACTGCGGTTCGTCGCGCGCCGAGGGCGCTTCGCGACTAGTAGGTTTTGACTTAGGCTGCACAGGTATGGGTGTCAACGTGAACGGCTGCTCCCCGAAATATCATTCTCTGAGGAGTGCGGCTGACATGTCATTCTGAGGAGTGCAGCGACGAAGAATCTAGTGTCGGGAGCACACTAGATTCCGCGTCTTTGACGAAGTCAGCG
>JAJEAH010000086.1 GCA_022824225.1 Chloroflexota bacterium | reverse complement strand
CCGGCTCCTCTCGTACTTCGGACAGACCCTCTCAAGCCTCCTACACCTGCGGCGGATAGAGTCCGAACTGTCTCACGACGTTCTGAACCCAGCTCGCGTAGCGGCTTTAATGGGCGAACAGCCCAACCCTTGGGACCTGCTCCAGCCCCAGGATGCGCTGAGCCGACATCGAGGTGCCAAGCCTCCCCGTCGCTGTGAACGCTTGGGGGAGATAAGCCTGTTATCCCCGGGGTAACTTTTATCCGATAATCCACGGCCCTTCCACTCGGAACCGTAGGGTCACTAAGCCCGACTTTCGTCCCTGCTCGACGTGTATGTCTCGCAGTCAAGCTCCCTTGTGCCTTTACACGCTAAGGCTGATTTCCATCCAGCCTGAGGGAACCTTTGGGCGCCTCCGTTATCTTTTAGGAGGCGACCGCCCCAGTCAAACTGCCCGCCTGACAATGTCCCCCTCCCGGATTACGGCAAGGGGTTAGAATAAGGATCGTAGAAGGGTGGTATTTCACTTGTGCCTCCCCAATCCCCAAAAGGAAAGGTTCACAGGCTCCCACCTATCCTACGCATCGACGGCCCCGATCCAATGCCAAGGTGCAGTAAAGCTCCACGGGGTCTTTTTGTCCTTCCGCAGGTAACCAGCATCTTCACTGGTACTTCAATTTCGCCGGGTCCCCTGCTGAGACAGTGCCCAACTCGTTACGCCATTCGTGCGGGTCGGAACTTACCCGACAAGGAATTTCGCTCGGTACATCGCGGCGTCTCCGCCGCAACTTATCCCACTCTGTTTCCAGAGGGGCCGGACTTTCTCTTCACTCGTCCTGTATTCATCTGACTGGCGATGGCGCGGATCTCTGCAATGCCCTCCGTGGTCAAGTGCGTTCCACGCTCCATCAGCAAGAGGATGCGTCGAAACTTGATGAAGTCCACTCGCTTCTTGGAACGCAGTTCGTGCTTCTCGAAGAACGGGATAACCCGTTCCCGGAGGTGTTGCACGCTGCGCACCCGATAGCACATGCGGTCGCCATGATTGCGGCGTACCACCCCGCACCCAAAAAAGGTCTTGAGTGCATAGAGCAATTGCACGTCGCGTTCATGTTGGACCACGGTGAATTCAGGCAGTACCTGAAAACCGGAGGTCATCTGCTGGTGCGGATTGATGCCGACGTAGAAGCATCCTTCTCCATCGACGAATCCGCAGACCCATTGCGCCGTCAACCGTTGGGACGAGGCCGGACGTAAAGTCTCTGAGGGTTCTCTCGTGTCAGTCATGTGAGAGTCTTCCCTGCGGATTGTCCCCATGTCCACCTGGCTTTTTACTGCCCACCCCGAAGAGTGGACGAGTACCAGACGGCTGTGTGAGGAGTTTCCCGCATATGGTCCGGTTTTACTAAGGCTCGCGAATTGAACCTTAGGACGGTTATAGTTACCGCCGCCGTTCACCGGGGCTTCCCGTCAGGGCGTGAACCCCTCTAGTTAACCTTCCGGCACCGGGCAGGCGTCAGCCCCCATACATCAGCTTTCGCTTTCGCGGAGACCTGTGTTTTTGCTAAACAGTCGGTTGGGCCTCTTTAGTGTCACCACGGATCGCTTCCCGACGCAAGGTCGGTGCACGCTCCGCGGTACCCCTTCTCCCGAAGTTACGGGGTTAATTTGCCGAGTTCCTTAGCAGAGGGTCTCCCGCTCACCTTGGGACATTTACCCCCGCCCACCAGTGTCGGTTTGCGGTACGGGCGCCCATATTCTGGCTAGAGGCTTTTCTTGCAGGTTGGGCTCAAAGAAATCGCCGTTGACTTGCGTCGCGGACTCTCCATCGCTTCTCGGCGTTGAATGGAGCAACGGATTTACCTATCGCTCCCGCCTACCAGCTTGGACGTGTATAGCCAAGAACACGCTTCTCCTACCCTACCCGGTCCCCCCTTCGCTCATAACGAACATGGGCGGTTCCGGAATATCAACCGGATGTCCATCGCCTACGCCACGTTGGCCTCGGCTTAGGCCCGACTAACCCTCAGTGGACGAACCTTCCTGAGGAAACCTTGGGCTTACGGTGAGCCGGATTCTCACCGGCTAACGCTACTCATGCCGACATTCTCACTTCCCTGCGCTCCACCCGTTCTTTCGATCGAGCTTCACTGCCCAGAGAACGCTCCCCTACCCAGCGCCGCTACCCGTAGGAGCGCCGCTGCCCTAGCTTCGGTACCAGACTTGAGCCCCGTTAAATTTTCGGCGCCAGACGGCTTGACCAGTGAGCTGTTACGCACTCTTTAAAGGATGGCTGCTTCCAAGCCAACCTCCTGGCTGTCCGGGCAATCCGACATCCTTTCCCACTTAGTCTGGATTTGGGGACCTTAGCTGAGGGTCTGGGTTGTTTCCCTTTTGACGATGAAGGTTATCCCCCACCGTCCCACTCCCAGGCAACATGTACACGGCATTCGGAGTTTGGTTGGGTTTGGTAACCGTTTTGGCCCCTAGCCCATCCAGTGCTCTACCTCCGAGACACTTTACCTGAGGCTGCACCGCAATGCATTTCGGGGAGAACCAGCTATATCTGAGTTCGATTGGCATTTCACCTCTAGCCACAGCTCATCCCCCAGTTTTGTAACACTGGTGGGTTCGGGCTTCCACGAGACGTTACTCTCTCTTCACCCTGGCCATGGCTAGCTCACTCAGTTTCGGGTCTACTCCACGCGACTCAAGACGCCCTGTTTGGACTCGCTTTCGCTACGGCTCCGGCCCTCCGACCTTAGCCTTGCCACGCATAGTAACTCGTCGGCTCATTCTCCAAAAGGCACGCCATCAGGCTTTCCGTCCTATGATGCGAGACCGGCATGCGCGCGCCGCATGCTCCGAAGAGCGTGCTT
This sequence comes from Chloroflexota bacterium, assembly GCA_022824225.1. Classification (GTDB taxonomy): domain Bacteria; phylum Chloroflexota; class UBA11872; order VXOZ01; family VXOZ01; genus VXOZ01. Next base: position 35,954 of record JAJEAH010000086.1, on the reverse strand, counting down.
TGCGCAGACACGCCGTCTCTGCAAGACGGCATAGCCCTCTGACTGCTTGTAAGCGTACGATTTCAGGTTCTATTTCACTCCCCTCCCGGGGTTCTTTTCACCTTTCCCTCACGGTACTCGTTCACTATCGGTCGCCAAAGGTGTTTAGCCTTGGGAAGTGGGCTCCCCAGTTTCCCACAGGGTTACACGTGTCCCGTGGTACTCAGGCACAGCAACGAGAGAGCCGTGGTTTTCGTGTACGGGGCTCTCACCCTCTCTGGCGGTCCGTTCCAGGACCTTCCACTAACCACAGCTTTTTTCCAACTCTCCGAACCCCTTGCAGGGGGCTCTATTGCGGCCTGCAACCCTCACACTGCAACGGCTGCAACCTATCACACAGCGTGAGTTTGGGCTGTTCCCCTTTCGCTCGCCACTACTCAGGGAATAATCTCTTTTCCTCGCCTTACTAAGATGATTCAGTTCAGACGGTTCCCTCCACATGCCTATGAATTCAGCATGCGGTGACGAGGCATCACCCTCGCCGGGTTTCCCCATTCGGGCACCTGCGGATCAAAGTCTGCTGACGACTCCCCGCAGCTTTTCGCAGTCAACCGCGCCCTTCTTCGGCCTTTGGCACCAAGGCATCCATCGTACGCCCTTAGTAACTTAGCCTGCTTCGAATCGGCAAAATTGAAGTTCTGCTTGCGCAGTATTCACCTGTTAACGTGCCGCCCCATTTCTGAGGCGCAAAGACTAATGTACCAAACCTGGCGCCCCGGTGTCAAGGGATTCCGTTCCGGGTTTCAGAATTTCTGGGGATAGACTGGCGTGACTGGGGCGCCACCGTTGAGTGCCGCTCGCACCAGCGGGCGCCCCGCGACAGGCCTCGCGTGGGCCGGCCACAAGGCTGTGTGCCCGCCGCAAGACACAGGAGCACTTCCCCAACGAATGGCTCCACCTCCGGGCTTCCTGAGATTCCTCGCTCCGCTCGGAATGACATTGAGTGCCGTTCCAAATGACATAGGGGGTGCAGCGTTCGGTTTGGCGTGGGCGCGTGCTGCGTTCGGCGTGGCATGGATGTGCGTTCCCTGTCTTTTGTCATTCCGAGCCCTGCGAGGAATCTAGCCCCCGCGCAACGTGCCGCCCGCTTGGCGCGGCTCCTTAGATTCCTCTCTGCGCTGCGCTCCGTTCGGAATGACATTCGATACACCCTTCGCGCTTCCTCTTCACCCTCCCCCGTCTCCCCGTCTTCTACAACATACAACTGACATGAGTAGCGCCCTTGGCGCCACAAGGTGTGTTACTAGCCACTCACAGTTCTGCTAACCATTCACAGTGCTACTAGCCACTCACAGTGCTATTAGCCACTCACAGTGCTATTAGCCACTCAAATTGCTTCTAGCCATTCAAGAAGGGACTCCGTTTACGGATTACTTGGCACCTGAGAACTCGGAAGGAGCCATGTCAGTCCGAACTGTCTCATGTCAGTCCGAACTGTCCCCTGTCACCCCAAACCGTCCCCTGTCAGCCCGAACTGTCTCTTGTCATTCCGAACGGAGTGAGGAATCTAACCTGCCGCGCCGCTCGAACCGCACGCCACATGCGCCCGAAAATACGGAAACACGGGCCGGCGCCGGGACCGGGATCGGAACGACTCGCAACGCCGACCCGGACGCTGGTTGGCCCAATCCCACCCCATGGGTTCCTGCCACCGGGTAGGGGTCAAACCCCAAACCGCGCAATTGACCGTCGTTTACCGGACTACGGGCCGGCTCAACCTCGGCCAGCCGGAGCGATCTGTGCGCGGAGGGATCAGAACGCTGCAATGTCGCCGCCAAGCCAACGATACGGGCGAGGATAGAGCGTAAGCGAACGGTCCTGCAGCGGCAGCGAGAGCGGCGTCGAACCCCACAGGGCCGAATACTTGGCCGCAATGGCGACTTCTAGCGACTGGCGCAGATCGTGGGCGGAAACCGCCATCTCGGTACCGTTCTCGACGGCGGAGATGAAGGACAGGATCGAGCTTGCCAGGTAGCCGTACTCCGGCCAGGCGAACCGCGTGAACGTGCGGTCTGACTTAATGCGCCTGCCGTTACGGTCGAACCCCTGGTAGACCTCCATCTCCTCGCCCCAATCCCAGCGCAGAAGCGAGTCCTCGGTCCAGACGTCTACGCCGCGATAGGGTGTGGGCTCGCCAAAGACGGGTACCTCGACGCCGGTGCTCAGCGTGAACCGGCCGTTGATGATGAGTCCGGTGTCTTCGTCCGCTGCCAGGGCCTCCTGCGGCTTGCCCCACGCGACCACCTCGGTGATTTCGGCCTGGGTGAGCAGCCTGAGCACAGCAATGTGCTGGCAACCGCCGCCGGAAATCTCGCCGCCCCACCCATGTACCGTTGCGCCCAGTATCTCGCCAAAGTCGCCGCGCCGCAGCCAGCCCGCGGCCTCCTGCACGTCGGCGCGGGCGCGCTGCAAGTTGCCGCCGTGGAAGACGACGCCGCGCTCCGCGCAGGTGTCAATCATCGCGTCCACGTCGGCAAGCCGGGCGCCAATGGGCTTATCGGTGGAGACGCCCCGCACACCAGCTTGCGCCGAGGCAATCACAGCGTCCTTGATGAACTTGCCGGGAAGAACAGTGACGGCGAGATCGGGGACCTCACCCGGCCGTTGATACATCTCTTCGGCGTCTTTGTACAGTGCCTTGACGCCGAAACGCTCGCCAACGGCTCTACGCCTGTCATCGTTGTACTCGGCAATAGCAACGATCTCAGTGTTGTCGAGCACGCTATAGAACTTAGCGTACTCTTGACCCATCCGACCGCAGCCAATGATCGCGACTCTCAGTTTCTTGTAGTCCATGTTTCCTCTGAATGGAGTGTCGGTTTCAGGAATTCGCGGGGAACTCTCCACTTCAGAACCAACAGTGGGCGCACTACTGCCCACTGCCGGTCCTTCAGATCATTGGCGTATCTCCCGGCACTGTGCGACTATGGTACCCTCCTGCCTGGTAGGTTGGTTTGGCGGATACCTCCCATCCTACCACGCAGGTATTCTTCAATAGGCTTTGACAGCAGAGTCTCACATTGGTTCACTGCGGAGGGATTATGTCAATGGACAATGAGAAGCCAGCAGGGCAGGAGCCATTGCTGGAAACCGCAATCCCCGCCCTTGAGCGTCTTGATAGGCTCATTGAGAACACCAGTGGCGCTCGAATTGTCGCCCTTCACAACGTCATCTCTGACTTGGAACATCTGGAGAAGGTACTTGCGACGGATCAGGCGCCGCTACTGACAAGCCTCAACAACTTCGAGGCCCATGAGGATCTAGAGAGACTTGAGATACTTGTCACAAAGCAACGTAGGGAGTTTGATGCGCTCGACTTTATTGGTCAATTGAGGTTTGGCAGAGGCCGTGACCTCTGGGGATCGGAGGACTTCCACTCTGGCGTGCTAGCTTGGCTACTGGACCCAATGCAAAACCACGGCCACGGCGACCAGTTCCTAAAGGACTTCCTTTACCGTGCCGGGGTGAGGCTGGCCGGGTACTCTTCTGATTGGTCGGAGACAGAAGTGATCCGGGAATGGGAAAACGTGGTGGATGGGCAACAGGGATACTTGGACATTCTGATCGTCAACGAAGCACATCAGGTCTTATGTGCCATCGAGAACAAAGTGTTTTCCAATGAACACAGTGAGCAACTGACCCGTTACCGGTTAGCGTTGGAGAACGACTACTCGGCGTTCACCAGATACCACGTGTTCTTGACACCGCGGGGCGACCTTGCTTTCAGAGAGGAAGAGAAGGGGCACTGGACACCTCTCACCTACTCCGCGGTTTTCGATATCGTTCAGCAGATACTTGAAAATACCGGCAATTCAACGAACGAGGACATCCGTGTATTCTTGCGCCAATACGCAACCGCGCTGAGGAGAAATATCATGCCAGAAACCAGCGTCCCACAACTGGCCCGGAAAATCTATCTGGAGCACTGGGAGGCGATAGACCAAATTATCGCCCATAAGCCAGACTGGGTGGCTGAGTCTAAGCAGTGGCTCAAGGAAGCTGTCTCACAACACAGCGAGTGGAAATTGGACATAGAGAGCCCAAATTACGTTCGCTTCCGGTCAACCGATTGGGACCGGTATGAGGCAACTCAGACAGGAAGCGGCTGGCTCCCGTCCAAGGCCTTGTTGCTTTCCCAGTTTAGGTTCGAGCCCAGGCGTCCTAGGCTTGATCTCGCACTCTCTCCTGAGAACGAATCTAACGATCGCCTGAGACAATGGCTGTTCGAAGCGGTGCGACAACATCCCCGCCTTTTCAGACCGAAAAGCACCACGCCGCCCAAGAGTTGGGCAGTTTTGCACGACGAAGCCGACTCTATTCTGGATGAGGCCGATTACGGGGTTGGTTGGGATGACGGCAGCACTCGTGCCAAGGTAGAGGCATGGGTAGCGCGGTTCGCCGCAAATGAATTCCCCGCAATGAACGAGATTATTGTCAACTGTCTACGCGAATACGAAGCTGAAGAGCAAAGCTAGTTGTTGGTGACTTTACCATCCACCGGACGAATCCAACCCAGCGACGCGGCCCTGGTTTACCTCGTTGAGCACTAGTTCTACGAAGGTTTCGTCGAAACACACCAAGTCCGAACGCGTTCCATCCCCCGCGAGCAGAGAATCGGTGTCGGGCATCGAAATCTCCCTTAGCTTGGATCAAGACGTCATCATGCGGATCCTGCCTGGGGACTAGAACTTGATGGTGACTTCTTTCTGCACGAGGTTGCCGTCAGCATCGTGCACTTCGCCTAGGAGAGGGGTGAAGAGAGACGCCAGCGTGCACATTCCATCTCGAAATCTGTCCTTCCGTCGCGCCTGGCTTCTATCATCTCCTTTGACATTGGGTAGGGGTACGCCTCGGCCCACGCGGCAATCATCATTATTCCTGTTCGTTCCCATCCAGTGCGTTCCCATACTGGCGCACCATCTTCAGCATTCTCAAGTTCCCAGAACAAAGTACGTGCAGCTTCCAACTCTTCCTTTGTTCGTGCGGCGTACACGTCACGGCCCGTGGCTCTCACCTCTGCCTTTGTCCGCGCGTCGGGCACAAGCTTCCAGAATGCGTGTCGCGCAGCCTCGAACTCTTCATTCTCTTTTTCGCGCCTAGCCTTGAGCTCTGCCTCTGGCGGAGGCCATGTGTCGTCATTAGAGTTATCTATGGGCCCTGCTTTCCTGGGCGTTGCTCTTTTCTCCGCCGCAAACTCGATGGCAATTGCTGCCTGCACCAGGTTGCCGTCCGTATCAACCTTGCGCGGCTCCGGTTCCACCTTGGGTTTCGGCAAATAACCGAGTTCGATAGCTACATCGAACTCGCCCTGCCCTGCTAACCCCATTGCCAGCAATTGCGTTTCCACAAGGCGTTCTTCACGCTCTTCGTCGCTCTCATCTTCAGGTTTTGGCGCCAATCCCAGCGCAATGGAGAGCTTATTGTCGTTTTGGTAGAGCACGATACTGGATGCGATGTTTTGGGCATTGAGTCTGCGCCGGCGTTCTGGCGTAAAGACTATATATCCTTCGCCGACTACCAGACTGCCATCGGATTGATATAGTTCTGTCATGAACACAGATGGGTCTGACATGCGCTGGCGAAAGGCTTCACGTTGCTCCGGTATTGGCTCTGGAAGGTCAATGTCATCAAGCGCGTCAGGCTGTTGGAGTTCGTCAGGATTATTTGCATGCATTTTGGCGGCAACAATCTCAGCTATCCTCTCTTTTAGCTGGGACACTACATCATCCAGAACTTCAGAATACTCCACGCCTAATTTGGGGTGAATTGGCATCCAGCCCTTATCCTCCTGGCCCTTGTATGAACGCAGCCATAGTGGAGTATCGCCTTTATCAGCCCACCGATCATGGTTGACCCCAAACCAAAATGTCCACCCTTCCGCATCGGAGAAGCGAAAATACCGCCCATATCCATACTTTAGTGACACAGCTTTTAGGCCCTTGGTGTTCATCCATCCCTGTGGAACGCCTTTGGAATAGACCACATCGTCGACAATTTGGTTGTACCAAGCTACTCGACGTCCGAGACCCGGGCTCATCTCTTCAGAGTGAATCGGCAAGAACGCCTGTGCATCTTGTACGTGGGCGAGCCCTCGCAGTTGTCTAATGTCTGACTTGACGCCATCATCGCCAACCATTGCATCCATCCTATCGAGCAAGCGGACCCAGCTAACCAGCATCACGTGCCGCTCTGTGCCAGTCACTTTGGCCCTAAGAGTTCCTTGAGCAGAATTGATCGAGGCTAATGAGACCGATTGACTTTCGAACTGCCTTTCCACCTCAACCCATAACGTCGGGATTCTGATCTCGGGACAAATAAACAAGAGCACTGCCGGACCCGGATGGTCGAACTGTCGGACGTACCCACTGGCTTGGCCTTCCAAGAGAGCGGCCCAGAACTTCGCCTCGACAAGCAAGCGTTTCACGTTGTTCTTGTCATAGCCTGCCATGTCGGGCCGGGAGCCATCTTCGTACGTTATTTGGGTCTCCACTTTGGCAATCGGCTCAATATCAAAGCCGCCTTCCTGGAGCAGGTCATTCAGCGCCTGCATGGATGACGGTGATCTGTTCAGGATGTAGCCGAGCGCGTCGGTGGCGGCACTTTCGACCTGGCTAGTGAGCCTTGGAACCAAATGAGCCATAGGTGTGTTGTCGTCAGACATCAGAGACCTCCAAGGGCCGAACTACCTTTGCTGGGCCGGGTTCGCTGGATAGTCCTCTCGCTTGCCCGTGTCACCGTCTTGGATCACAAAATCCCGGCGGTCGCGGTAGAGGCGGGCGCGGTTGAGCACGTAGTTCACGCCCGGTTTCAAGTCGTCCCAATGGGTCATCAGCCAGTATTTGTGGTCGCCGATGAACAGGTAGGTGTTGTGCATGCGAAAGAAGCGGCACGCCACGCCCTCGCCGGCGCGGAAGCGCGCGCTGACCGCCGCCAGCAACTCCTGCTGACTGTCTTTCTCGGACAGCACGTACTCGTGGGGCCACGTCTCTCGATAGGTAACCGCCTCCCGCCAAGGCGCGCGGGCGATCAACTCCGTAAGCGATGATTTCATTCCCCGTTGACTCCTTAGTTCTACACGGAGAATCCGCGCAGTTGCCACGCGGGAAGCTCCGTTCGCTGGGATTCGCCAGTGCAAGCGCGCAGCCATTGAACGCTTCGTATTCAGCACCTCTCATTGTAGCTTGACGGTACTCTACTCAAGCTGGGTATGAAGGGCAACCGATACGACAATGCGCAAGGGAATTACCGGAGATCTTTACGCCCGCAAGGTTCCATTGCGCCACTCCATCCTATTGATGGTGTAGGCAGGATAGGAGTGAAGAAGCGACGTTAAGCAAATGAGGTCAGCGAGAGTACCCCTGGATTCCGGCCTGCGCCGGAATGGCGGGTTCAGCAATTGGCGGGCTAGGCAAGAGTAGCGGTGAAGAACCGCTGTTGGGCGATTGCGGGCAGGGAGTGTATCTCTGGATTCCGGCCTGCGCCGGAATGACGGATTATGCGGGAGTATCCGTTGGTAGTTCTGAGAGAAGCGGTGGCAGGGTTCTAACCTGACGGAGAGGAAACGGGGGAACCCGTGCATTCCACAGGACGGAACCTCCAGGCGAAGGTTCTCGACGACACTTAGATTGGTGGACCCGATCGGGGTCGAACCGACGACCTCGTGAATGCCATTCACGCGCTCTCCCAACTGAGCTACGGGCCCGCATTCGACTATAATTGTAGCATTCCATTGGGACACGCGTAAACATGGCCGCAGCAGCCGGCAGTCTGAGCGCCAAAGGAGTCTTGAGATGGCACCGTATCGGGTTGGAATCGTCGGATGCACCGGCATCGCCAGCGCCCCCGCCCAGGCCGCATCCCATCCTATCTTGGGCGCGGCCGCGCCGCACTCCCATGCCGCGGGCTACAACGTGACGCCGGCGACGGAAGTGGTAGCGGTGTGCGACCTGGTGCCGGAGCGCACCCAGAGCTTCGTGGCTGCCTGGCAGCACCGGTGGCCGGGCATCACCCAGTATCAGGACTACCGCGAAATGCTGGCGCAAGAGAACCTCGACTTGGTGAGCGTCGTGACCTCCGACCACCGCCACGCCGACATCGTAGTAGCCGCGGCACAAGCCGGCGCCCGCGCCATCTTCTGTGAAAAGCCCCTTGCCACTACACTCGCCGACGCCGACCGGATGATTGCGGCAGTCGAGAAACACAGTTTCTACCTTTCCGTTGACCACAGCCGGCGGTGGCAACCTACCTGGTATGAAGCCAGAGAGGCGGTGCGCAACGGCGCCATCGGCGCGGTGCGCACCATCATCGGCAAGCTCGGCGGCGCCCGGGCCATGCTCTTCCGCAACGGTACGCACCTGGTGGACGCCATGTGCTTCTTTGCCGACGGCGAACCGGCGTGGCTGACCGCGCACTATGACGCCGACTTCACTGACTACGGCCCCCGCTACGCCGGTGACGGCGGCCACGACCCGAAGACAGACCCCGGCGTCTGCGCGTACTTCCTCTTCGATAGCGGCGTCCGGGCCTTCTACAGCGGGTCACAGAATGTGTTTCCCCGCTTCGAATTAGAGATCATGGGCGAGAACGGCCGCATCCGCCTGGGCAACGATCGCGCCGACATGGAGACCGACGACGGCATGCAGCAGTTGGCGCCACACGCCACCACAGTCTCCGGCAGCGCGGCAGCTATCGAGGAACTCATAGCGCTCATGGAGGGACGCGGCACACTGCCGCAGATTTCGGGGCCCCACGACGGACGCCGCGTGGTGGAAATCCTCATCGCGACTGTGCAGTCCGCTGCCCAGGGCGGCGCGCCGATCACGTTTCCGGTACAGGAGTGAGGCGTTGGCGGGCGGGGGCCGGGGAGCCCATTCAGACAGCGTCCCGCAGTGGTCGCCAAACTTCCGGTCTTTTCCCACATTGCGGGACCACTGGCGCATGACTACACGCAGAATGCCCCGGCCGGCGCGTCCCCACACCCCGGTGGCGCCCATTTCTCCGCCAAGCCCAGCCGGCCAATTGGCCGTGAACGCCACGTACCGCCACGTGTTGCTCCATGCAATCTGAACTCATCGCGATCGGGATGTTCAGGACTACAGTTTCCCTAAGTCTGAACAAGCGCCTGCCGCTTCGGCCCGGTGTCTCCGGTGAACGCCGCGCTCTGCTCCCTGCAAAGTGCCTCTAGCCGCGCAGGCGTTCCTTCAGCCAGAAATACAGCCGAAACGGCGGCATGCTGTGGTAGCGCTGAAGCGTTGCTTCCAGCCCATTGATCGTTTCGTCTTTGGACTGCACCAGTTCTCGGATGTACTGGTCTTTCTGCATGACCGTGTCTTCCAAGGCGTGCAACCGGCCTTCCAGCTCGGCATGGCGCGCCACAAGGTCGCTCACCCAACCGTGCATCCATTCCTCAAACCGGTCGCGTGTGACCGCCTCCGGCGCATCTGCGCCTTTCGATTCACGCAGAGCATCTTCTACGCCCTGGATGAAGGCATGGCGCAATTCCGTGGCATAGTACTGCTCGCGCAGTTGCGGGTTGGCAATCTCTGTGACGCCAATTTCATCCGCCAGGTGCGGGTATTTCCTCACCATTTGCACGGCTGACGTGCCGGCGGCGCGCTGGCGCGTGAGAAACTGCGCCAGGTCAACCGGCTCGGCGTGATAGGCGACGGCGCGCTCGTTGTACACCAGGCTGATTCCCCGCTCGCGCAGACGATAGGCCAGATCGGCGTCTTCATAGAAGCGCAATGCCTCGTCAAAGCCTCCGATGGCTACCAAGTCATCCCGCCGTACCGAACAGTTCGCGGTATAGAAACACGTGAATGACAGGTTGTCATGATCGGTGATGCGGTTGAAGGCAAAGAGCACGCCCCGCAGTGCCATTTCCATGAAGGGCGACACCTCCAGATCGGGATGCCACGGCGTGTGCCCGGCTGCCGCATAGCCTTTGCCTCTGGTCACGTGGGTGAGCACGTGTTCTTCGATGAAGCGGGGATGCGGCACACAATCATCATCCAGAAATACCAACAATTCCCCGCTAGCGGCGCCCACGCCAAGATTGCGGGCTGCTGCCGGGCCGGCGTTTTCCTGGCGAAACATGCGCCAGCCGTCGTGCCGGTCACAGATCTCGCCCAGCGCCGCGGGCGTGTCGTCATCCGACCCATCATCCACGAAAACCACTTCACTTCCGGCGTGACTCTGCGCCGCCAGGGCCTCGGCCAGGCGGGGCAAGAGGCGGGCGCGGTTGTAGGTAGGGATGATGACGCTCACCAGCGGCGCGGCGCCCGGCGCTATTGTGGACGCGGTCTCAGCATCCGGCATGGCCGCGCGGGGTCGCGGCAATCTACCGGGAACAGCTTGCGCGCGGCTCTCCACGGCGGCGCCGTTGTTTCCCGTGGTCTCTGGCGCCGGGCCGCCGGCCGCATCCTGCGCTAGGGTTTCCGCCTGTTCCAACTCTTGCTCCATGCCAAGCGCTCGCACGATTATGGGAAAGAGCTCCTGCATCGTTAGTGTAGCGCGGCCCGGCATCCACGACACGTTGTGCGCAATGTAGCGGCTCCAGTTGTCGGTAACGTCTGGCAGATAACCGTGCATCCCACGAATTGACTCCGATAGAAAGAAGTTCGGGCAAACGAGCACCCCAGTCTCCGCGGCGTACATGACGGCCTGGAAGGGGGAGTCGCCGCCATACGCGATCCCAAGCTCCGCCATTTCCTCACGCTCGATGGCGCGCAGCCCTGCTAAGCCATCGAGCGCCCCGCGCAACGCCGCTGCCGCGCTGTGGTGGGCGGGCCACAGCCGCACGGCGGTAGAATCCAAGAAGTACACGTAGTCGTCTGGCACCATCAAGCCGGTACCGTCAAGGGCCGCCTGCACGTCCACCGTGCTTTCCACCGCCACCATGCCATGGTCGCCAAAGACCAGAGCGGCAACATTGCCGTGCAATTCTTCCAGGCGGGCGAGCACGCGCTCTACCGCCTGGTCGAGCCCGCGCAGTTCGGCGAGGACCCGGCGGCTGCCCGGCCCATGCTCATGTCCCAACCAGTCGAGCGCGCCAAAATGGAGGTAGACCAGCGTGTGCTCCGGACTGACGGCCGCCTGGAACTGGGCCAACAGTGGCTCCGTTCGCTGGTCGTCACGGGGGTGACCGAGGGCCAACCACGATTTTCCCGCAGCGCGCAGCAAATCGTAGACGCTGGTCACGCCCAAGGCCTGGGGTTCCTGAGAATCGTGCACCCAGCCAAAAGCAAACTGTTTGAGCAGCGCGGGTGGAATCTGCGCCGTATTGCCGTAACAGGCCGAAGCGCTGTGACACCGGGCGTTTTCGATCTCGCAAGTCTTGCGGTCCCACACCGGTCGCAGCGCGCGCTCCAGTCCCGGGTGCCGTTCGAGCACAGACGGTGAGGGGACGTCAATCCGGGCAAAGGGAGAGGCCGCCGGGTCGCGCATATACATGGTGTGGCCGATAGACGTTTCCTGGGGCAGGCGACCGGTCAGAAAACCGGGATGTTCCTGGAAGCCATAGCTAGGAATGAGCGGCCCGGAGTGCCCCTCCTGCATCAGTCTGTAGAGGAACGGCGCGCTCTGCGGCGTCACGTAGTCGTGCCGCAGGGCGTCGATCATGATGAGGGCGAGGGGTGGGTGCACAAACGTTGACATGTCAGTGACAGTAGCGAAACCAGGCAGACACAACAGTACGCCGCAGCGACGGCCATTCGCTATCCGGCACGGCAATATCGATCCGCGCCAAAAACTCGCGCGCCAAGGCGATTGCGCGCTCATCCGGCTCGCCTGGATCCCACGCAGCCAGCGTAAGGTATTGTGCCGCCTCGATAGCGGCGCGGCGGGGATCGGTCACGTTGAGGTTAGCCAAGAAGCGGCCAAGCTCCGCGAAGTCCTCAAATGGCCGGTGCGCCGCGTACATCCAGTCCATCACGTACCGAAAGGTGGCAAGCACAGCATGGCGCGTCCGTTGCCAAAAGTGCGCGACGGGCATGTCGAGCGCCGCAAGGTCCAGCCCCGCGCGAAACCGCCAGGCAGCCTCCGCAAGCTGCCGGACCTCACTCCCGGCGAGAGCCAGCGAACGCAGCAGGTCCAGCTTGTCCTGGTACCGGATGGCATACGCGCCGTGCAACAGGGCCGTGGCGTCCGCCAGCGCAAACGCGGCTTTGGCAGTCTGGTAGGCGACGAAGCCCTGCGCCTCCGGCTCACGTCCCGGCGCGTCAGTACCTTCCTCCACGCACTCCAGCAGGCACACCATGCGGTTGAGTAAGAGCACGTGCGCTTCGATCAGAGGAATGTCGGACGGGTCCCAATCCGGCAGCAAGTCCAGGATACCGGCGTCGCCATGGAAAACTTGGCCCGCGTGCCGCAGGTCATAGTTGAATATGCTCGGCGGCAGCCAGGCAAAGCGGTGAAGCCCTACGCCCAAGAGGTCCACGCCGCGCATGCCCAAACGACGCGCCAGGCGGCCGCCGGTTTGCTCTAGGGCGTCTTGATCCGGCTCTACTCGGGCCACGACCACCACGTCGTAATCGTTCACCGGCTGGAGACCGGCATCGGTTTCCCGAAACGCGCCTTCGCCGTGGGCAAAGCTGCCGGTGAGAATCAATGCCGCCGCATCCGGGACGCTCCGGAGAATTCCTTGCCGCAGTTGCGCCAGGTCGCGAACGACGTGCGGGTGAATGCTGGTCTGCATAGTCGTTCTCATGCACACATTATATGGGGATTCTCCACCTGGGCGCAGGCAGCCGCGCACTCCCTACCAGCGCTGCGGCAAAGAGTCAGCAATCCCGCCCAAGCGCACGCAGCCGGACACTGGCTTTGACCTGGGTGTGGTGTCACCGTACAATGCACAACGGGCATTCGCCACAGAATGTTATGCCCGTCTGCCAGTATTACAGTGCTGAAGGAGAGAATAGCATGACGCCGGAAGAGAAACTCAAAGAACTGGGGTTCGAACTGCAAACACCCAATGCGCCGATTGCCAATTACGTGCCCTGGGTGCGCACGGGTAATCTCGTCTACCTGTCCGGCCAGGGACCCAACCGAGTCGGTGATTCCAGTTTGCCCGAATATGACGGCAAGGTCGGCGAGCGGTATAGCATCGAAGAGGGGTATAAGGCTGCACAGCAGACGGCCTTCAATCTCATGTGCGCCCTCAAGGACGCCACTGGCGATCTGAGTAAGGTCAAGCGCATTGTCAAGGTGCTGGGCATGGTCAACGGTACGCCCGATTTTGCCGACCAGCCGAAAGTCATCAATGGCTGCTCCGACCTTCTGGTGGAGGTCTTCGGCGACAAGGGCAAGCACGCCCGCTCGGCGGTGGGAATGGGCTCCTTGCCCAACAATATACCAGTGGAAATCGAGCTAATCGCCGAGGTAGAAGACTAGGCCCGCCGGGATAAAGCTTCCCGTAGTCCGGTTGGCAGCGTCCACACTCGGCAAGCGGGCGGCAATTACCTTGTTTGCCGCCCGCTGCCGATTGCCTTGACAGTCAGCGTCTCCGGTCGCCGGGTCGTCCTCTGTAGAAGGCTGGCCGTTTACATGGTTGGTGCGCTGGGCCAAACTGTGCCAGCCACCGCCCGCACTGCCTGCGCACGTGGAACGTTGGCGGTGGCTCTTGTAGGCGGGAGGTCGGAAAGTTCGCCGTGTTGCAGGTTCACGTGCTTTGCCCTGATTGCGGAGTTCCAGCAAGGTTCTGACCGGAGGGCAAGATGCAAAAGCACAGACGCATCCTTCCGGCCTCACGATTCGCCAGCGGAAGTCTCATCTCAGGCGAGGACTCTTCTCCCGGTCCGGGATTGGGAACAGGACTCATGGAAACTCCCAAGGCCGACCCTCAGGCGGAAGTTGCTGCTGTCACGCGCCTGGATCGACTTCTCTCCGCACAAGGTTACTTCACAAGCCGGGAGAAGGCCGCGTACGCCATTCGCGCCGGGGGCGTGCGCGTTGACGGGCGCACGGTCATCAAACCTGCCGCCAGAGTATCGGCGGCCGCCTGCATCCAAGTAAACAAGCAGAATTCCTTGCGCATCGGGCGGGGCGAGCGCAAGCTGGCGGGCATCCTCGAACACTTTGGCATCGACTGCGCCGGGAAGATAGCCCTCGACGTGGGCAGCAGCGCCGGCGGCTTCACCTGGCAACTCCTGCAACACGGGGCAAAGCGTGTCTACGCCGTGGACGTGGGCGCAAACCAACTGCACCCGGAATTGCGCGTCGATCCACGGGTGATGACATTTGAGCGGACGGATATTCGAGACCTGGACTCGTTGCCGGAACGTCCGGCTATTGCCGCCATCGACGTTTCCTTCATCTCGTTGCGCCTCGTTGTGCCCCACGTGTGTACGCTCATGGCCAAGAATGCGGACATCGTAGCCCTGCTCAAACCGCAATTCGAAGGGTCAGGGCCGGGGACAATGAACGTCACCCGGATCCGCGGCCAAGCGACGCAGCGCCCCATCTGCGAGGCCTTCAGCGCCTGGTGCCGCGCGCACCGCATTGCCGTCCAGGGCGCGGTGGAATGTCCGCTCCCCGGCAAGCACGGCGACCGCGAGATCTTCTTTCACCTGCAACCGGAGGCGGCGGCAACCGAAGCCGCCGAATAGGACCGCCCGCTCGACCGCACGTCTACGCAGAGCGGGCTTAGTTCGTTCCCGCCGCGCCGTGCCTATTCCGCCTCGGCAGGCGACGCCTCGGCCTCCTCGGCGCTTTCTGCTTCCGGGCTCGACATGAGTGTGCTGAACGGGTGGAGCTTGTGGATGCAGTCGTTGCCCGTATCGGCCACGTAGACGTGGTTCAGTTCGTCAACGGCAATCCCGCACGGGTCTTCGAACTGTCCCTGCCGTCCCGCTACCAACACACCCCACTGGAAGAGCGGCTCGCCCGCGGCCGATAGTTCCTGTATGCGATTGTTCCACGTGTCAGCCACGTAGATTCTGCCGCGTCGGTCGAGGGCAATGCCGTTGGGATTGCGAAACTGCCCCGGTTCGGTGCCCTCCTCGCCCCAATGCTGCGTGGGTTCGCCATCTGCCGAGAGTTTCTGGATGCGGTGGTTGCCGGAATCAGATACATAGACCCAGCCTTCGTAGTCCACGGCAACCCCCACGGGCGCGCGGAATTCACCCGGCTCGCTGCCGTGCGCTCCCCAAATGGCTAGCAGTTCGCCGTCCGGCGAGAGCTTTTGAATGCGATGGTTTCCGGTGTCAGCCACATAGATGTTGCCCCTGGCGTCCACGCCCACGCCGCTTGGCGACC
This sequence comes from Chloroflexota bacterium, assembly GCA_022824225.1. Taxonomy (GTDB): domain Bacteria; phylum Chloroflexota; class UBA11872; order VXOZ01; family VXOZ01; genus VXOZ01. Next base: position 20,663 of record JAJEAH010000086.1, on the reverse strand, counting down.
GAAACTGCGCGGGCTTTGCGCCTTGCTCGCCCCACTGGCCGAGCGCTTTGCCCTCCGGCGACAGCTTTTGCACCCGGTGGTTGAGCGTATCGGCGACCAGTATGTTGCCTTCCGCGTCAATGGTTAGGGCGTGGGGCGACCGGAACTCGCCAGGCCCCTGTCCGGTGGTGCCCCATTCGGCCGCGGCATCGCCCGCGGGCGAGAGCTTCTGTACGCGGTTATTCAAGGTATCCGCCACGTACACGTTGCCTTCAGCATCCAACGCGACGGCATGCGGCGAACTAAACTGGCGCGGCTTCGAGCCGGATTCGCCCCAAATCGCCACACTGCGGCGGCGCTGTCCGGATTGCACCCGTCCCACAAGGCGCCAGGCCCAGAACAGCGCCAAGGCGAGCACAACAAGGGAGAGCGGCAACAACCACGGTATGCCCGTAAGCAATGGGAATTCGTAGACGGCGTGCAGGGACACCGGCGCCAGCCAAGCCAAGCGCGCAGCGCGCTTGCTGCCGTCGGCCGAGAAGGCGTTCTGGGCCAGGTAGTACCCCATGATTGCGCCCAAAGCGCCGTGCATGGGCACTGAGGTCAAGGCCCGCAGCCACGCGCCCAGCGTATCGCCCTCGATGACGAATGAGATATTCGCCAGCGTGGCGAAGCCCAAGGAAGCGGCCACACCGTACACGACACCGTCGAAGGGCTCGGCCAGCCGCCTACGCTGGCAGGAGTAGTTTGCCAGCACGACATACTTGAAGGACTCCTGCAAAACCGCCGCGACCAGGAGCGCCTGCACCACAATGACGAGGAGCGTACTGTTCGTAAGATCAAAGACTACGGGAAATAGGATTGAGACGGGAAAGGCCAAAACAATAGCCGGGAACGTGGCGAGAATGCCCAGGCCCAACGTTGCCCAGAGTATGGCCGGGGATTGCGGATATTGCGGTCGGGCGTGCAAGTACCAAATGAGCGCAAGGCCCGGCGCCGCCGCGGCGGTAAACATCAATAGCGGTTGCAAGGCTGCCTCCCTGCTCTTGGCACAGCGCGACACTTCCTGCTAACCGCCAGGAGGTCTCCCACCGCTTGCGATCGTTCCTAGACCCTCGCTGCCTGGCCGAACCGCATACGTGACGTCTTGGTTGCCAGACCGCGCAGACGTTCACCTAACTCTACTACAGTTGCCGTCGCCATCTGAAATCGAGCGCCCCACGCGAACGAAAAACGCGCTACTACTTTGAGGGCCTTCCTGACCACGGCAACGTCTACCGCCGACGAACTACCGTCCAACCGGGCAGATGCGACCTTACGCCCCTGTCAAGCCGCCGCTCCCAACCGGGGAGAACTCCTCCCGGCTACGGCGCGATCTCCACCCAGACCGGACTCGACCACGCCCGCGGCCCCCAGGCCGGGGATACGTTCGAGATGTGGTTGCGCCAACCCATGGACTGCTCTACGCAGAGGTAGTAGAAGTGTGCGCCGGGCGCGGCGTCATCGTCAATGAACGTGCCCTGCGCCTGGCTCTCCGCGGCGTCCCAGCTCGCGATCGCGTCCCCGTCGCGCACCAGCGTGACCACCGCCGGCGCTTGCGTCAGTTGCACGTGCCAGCGCACTTCCGGCGGGCCTTGCGACGCTGCCGTGCCGCCCATGAACTCACCGGCCGCCCACAACTGGACGGCGATGCGGGAACCGTCTGTGGCGAAGCAGCGGTGCTGGCGCAGCGCCTCCAGAATGGCTCGGCGCGACAGGGACTCGGCATAGATGCCAGTCAAGCCGCCGCCGGTGCCGGCCGTGCGGCGGTGGCCGTCGCTGCAGCCGATGAACCCCAGCTTGCGTCCGTCGTTCAACACAGCATGTATCTTCTCACGATATACCGGATCGAGCATGTGCACGCCCCAGCCCGAACAGACTTCCATGTTGGTTTCCGTCCGCGAGTCGGAGAGATACTCCCAGCGCTCGTGGTGAGGATGCAGGATGGCGCCATATTCTTCCGCATGAGCGGCCAGCGCCGCCAGCGGGTCTGAGCCGGCCTCGGTGTACCGTAGTACCGGCAGGTCTCTATCGCCGGCGATTACCGTGCGGTGGTTCGTGCGGCGCGGACCGGAATCCAGACTCATCTGAGACCACTCATAGGCCGGCAGCAGCACCAGATCCCCCAATTGACGAAAGTGCCGGGCAAAGTGGTAGTCCAGATCGTATTCCGAAGAGGTCATGCTCAGGAGATGCTTGTCGTTGTTCGAGAAGGCGACGCAATCCAAATGCGCCTTGTCGCGGGCGTAGGCGATGAGTTCGTCCACGTAGCCCTCGGCGTCGGCGGAATGCGTCGAGTGTACGTGCAAGTCCGCCCAATAGAGATTGAGCTGCACTTCTTCGACTGAACTGATGCGCCCAGGACGCATTTCGCCCCGAATTGTCACTTCGGGCCTGGGGTCAAGCTGCGGCTCGTCCACCGCAACGGGACCCCAACCGTGCCAGCCGCCCTCGTCGCGAAATGGCGGCGCGCTATCGGCATCGTAGGCAACCAGACAGACGTCTTCCACGGAGACTTCCGGCGCGACCCGTCCCGTAAACCATAGTTCCCGGCGCGGCGGGCCGGCATCGGTAACGGGCGTGTAGTAGCGGGGGCCTGTGGCGACCACCTGCGTTGGCTCCACGCGCGGCGCCCCATGGGCTCCGCCGGCAGAGATAGAGCGAGCACAGAGCACGCCCTCTGCCGTTCTCGTATTGCCATTGCATCGGTCTTTGCGCTCCCACAGCAGACGCACGCCGCCTTCAGGGTCAGCCGTGAGCAGCGGTTTGCGCCGCCTACCCAAGTAACCCCACACACCCATGCCCTGCCATTCCAACATGCCCCATGCCAACACGCCTAGGTCCGGCGAGCCGTCGGCATCATGCACGAGTTGCCACTGACCTTCGCTGCGCCGCGCGACGCGGGCGACGGGCCACTGGTCGAGCACGTTGGTGTCGCTGACGACTTCCTGCCGGCACAGCCACGCAATCCACGGCTCCCTGCTGGCATCCAACGCAAGCGAGGGAACAAGCTGCCACGCCTCAGCGGTAACCATGGACGTCTGCGCGGCGCGGTCGGAAACCACCTCACGCGCCTCTACGGCGCCGTCGCTATTTACAAATGCCGCGTGGATGCCGAATGTGCCGCCGGCGTACTCATCCCAGGCAACCCAGCAGCCGGTGGCGCTCACGGCCACTTCCGGTCGTTGCACCCAGCCGGAGCCGTCCGCGACGTCTATGGGCGCCGACCAGCCGCCGCCTGCGTTAACGGTGAGGCGGATGACGTAAGTGCCGGGCGCGGCGGCTTCACACCACACTACCGCCATGCTTCCATCCGCCGAATCGCTGTGCAATGAGACCGCGAAGCCGTCGCTCCCCAACGCGCGCGGCGCGTCCCACCCGGCGAGTGTTCGCTGGGAGCTAACAACGGCATAGGTACCTTCGGAATCCCGGCTGATCCACACGCAGGTCGGCACGTCGCGCACGAGACCCATGCACGGTGAGTGGTTCCTGCCGCCATCGGGAGTGAGTGATTCTATGGGCGAGAGCGTTTCGCCCTGAATCGCCCGCGCGTAAATCTGCTCCTCATCGTGCCGGTAGCCCTGCCAAGCCGCCCACGTTGTCTCTCCGCTGCGCACGGCGTGGGGCGTGTGACACTCCACACCTTCCTGTCCTGCCGATAAGACTGCCTGGGTACGTGTCTCAGTCATGGCCTTGAACCTTCCCCTTCCTGAATGGCAACGTGTGCGCTTTCCACTGGGCCGCCTGGAAGTCGGTGGGGCCCGGGCGGGACATTTCGCACGGCCCCGCGCGCCCACGCGCAAGGCACCCACGGTCTGCTCTCGAAAGACTAACGGTCGCGGCCCCGAATGAACCCATCCACATGGCGATAGCGCAGGCCTGCAACCTGCGCTACCCACAGGCCCACCTGTTGATCGTTCCTATTCGGTGTGCCCAGAGGCGTTCTACCCTGGCCGCCTAGCTCAAAGCTGGCCGAGGTCCTTAAGCACCTCGTGGGCGGCATTGTGGCCGGGCACGCCGCTGATTTCTCCGCCCGGATGCTGTCCTGCGCCGCAGAGATAGAGACCGGCCAGCGGCGCCCGATAGTGGGCGATCTCAGGCAGGGGCCGATTCCACACCAGGTGCTCGCCGGCGTGTTGCACGTGCCAAATGCAGCCGTCGGTGAGTCCGTTCTCCCGCTCGAGATCGAGTGGAGTGCGCAGCTTGTAGTCGCGGATAGACTTGCGGAAATTCGGCGCATGGGCCGAGATTTGGTCGATGAGCCCTTCGGCCACCGACTCCCGGACATCGTCCCACGTGCCACTCCGGAGCTTGGCCGGAGCGGGATAGATCCAGATTGAGGCAGTATGATAGCCTGGCTGCCGGAGGCTGTCGTCCACGGCTGACGGGATCGAGAAGCTCACCAAGGGCCTGCGCGGCGGCCGTCCTGCTTCCAGATCATCGTAGGCCGCGCCCATCTCCGCCCGGTTCAGGCTGAGCACCACGGAACCGGTGCTGGGCGCGTACGGGTCGCCGTCCCACGCGCTCCACTGCGGCAACTCGGAAATCACCGCCAGGAATTTGTAGCAACTCACGTGGGTGACAACGTCGTTGAGGCGCGCGCGGAAGCCATCGTCTAGGTGCTCCGCCGGTGTGAGCCGCAGGAGCGTACGCTTGGGATCGAGGTTAGAGACCACCACCCGGCTGCGCACTTCTGCGCCGTCGGCAAGCCGAATGCCGACCACGTCACCGCCTTCAACGATGAACTCGCTGACTTCATGGTCGATATGGACCGTGACACCGGCGGCAACTGCCGATTCCAGAAAGAGACGGCTCACCACGCCCACGCCGCCGCGTACGTAGCCATTGGGAGGCTTGATGCCCGTCTCCTCGTCTACCGCGTTCAGGGACGCGTAGGCGAATTGGAATCCCAAGGGATTCCTGCCGATGGCGCCGGCCTCGTTGCCAAGCCGGTCTTTGAGGGGGCCGTCGGGCAAGAACTCGTCCTGCAACTCGTGGATGCGCGTGCTAAGGGCTTTTTCCAGCACGTCCGCCGCCGGGGTTCCCACAATCTTGGCGCGCACCTCCGCCAGCGAAGGCGGCGGCTGCAGACGGTACGGGGCGATCGTCCGCTGCAGCGTATTCTTGAAGTCTGCATACCGGCGCTGTCCTTCGCGTTCGGCCGGCGTCAACTGCAGGGCGCGATTGCGGGGCGATTCGTGCGTGCTGGGCCCCCAATACGTGCCGTCCGGCAGAACCTGCAGGCCCTGCCGGGGAATTACGTCGAGGCCGCGCTCCGTGAGCTGAAAGTCGCGGAATATTTTTGGATGAATGCCGTGGACCATGTGGGCGCACGTCGAGAACTTGAAGCCCGGCCACAGTTCTTCGGTAATCGCCGCGCCGCCGGTAAAGGGACGCCGCTCGAAGACATGCACATTGAGTCCCGCGCGCGCCAAATATGTGGCGGCCACCAGACCGTTGTGCCCACCGCCGACAACCGCTATGTCAATGTCGCCTGCCACGAAGCGCTCCTTCTCTTATTTGCATGTGCCGCAACCTGCAGCGGCTGAATCCCAGTGTGTCACCCAGTCCTCGCGAAACCCAACACGCCATATGCAGATGAGCCGCATGGGCAACTTGGATAAAGTTGAGCGAAGCGAGGATTAGATGAACTCCCGCAGGGCATCTTCTCCTCGCTTCACCAGCCTGCGCGTCGGTCACAAATCCTATAGACGTGACCTCAGTCTAGGGCCAGCCGGGCGTGGGCCGCCTAGAGTCCGAGTTCAGTGCGCCACTGCTCGGCAATGATATTCATCATCTCTTCTGCCGTGGCGAGGCCCTCTTGGATGCCAACCTCACCGCTCCAGAGCGATGAAACCCATCCGCCAGTGAGGACTTCAATGCGCATCTGATCGGAGCCGGGCACGCCAAAGCCCAGGGTTGACGTTCGATGCTGCATGTTCTCCGACATGTGGAGCACAAACGGATCGTTTTCGTGGAACTCCTCGGACAACGTTGCCGACTTTCGCACCGGCACTCGGTCGAAGGTCTTGGTGAACGCCAGAGTGTTCTCCGGCCGCGCCAAGTACTCTAGCCACGCGAAAGACTCTTCCGCCACGTCGGTCCAAGCCGAAACCATGTGGATCCAGGCGCCGCCAAGGCTTACCTGGCGCGCAGGATTGGCCGGCAGCGGGAACGCCGTGTAGCCGAACTCATAGTCCGGGTCAATCGGAATGATCTGCTGCTTGCGTTCAGCGTACGTCATGTAGATGCTGGCGCACTTGGCGTTGACGAGCGCCGCGCCGCGATCTCTACCCGAGGGCCGGGCAGATTCCTGAAAGGCCTTGACGGCTGTAAACCCATCCTGCAAGTCCCACAGCCGCTTGACGAACGTAAAGGCCTCGATGGCTTCCGGTGTATTGAACGTCATCTCAGTGCGGTCTTCGTTCGTCCGGCTGCCGCCAAGTTGCAGCAGCGGGAGCATGAAGAGCCAGGTGCCGTTCGAGCCCCAGTCGGGCGGGAAGCCCGCGACGGTAAGGTTGCCTGCGGCGTCCTTCTGGGTAGTCTTTTGGATCGCTTCCTCGAACTCGTCCCACGTTTGCGGCCCAGTGGCGGGATCCAGTCCGCCGTTCAGATAGAGGTCTATATTGAGATAAAGCACCCGCATGTCGGGACCGTAGGGCATGCCGAACACGCGGCCGTCGCGCCAAACTACCGGCTCCATCAAGCCTTCCCAAACGTCATTCATATCCAGGTTTGTGGCCTTGATGTAGTCGTTCAGGTGCAGTACCGAGCCCTGCAGACCCCGGTCGATGGGCGTGCCTTCGCCGCCGGTCACGACGTCGTAGGGGATGTCCCCGGCGGCCGCGGCCGCAAATGCCTCATTGCGATTGCCTGTATAAGGTTCCACAATTAGGTTGATATTGGGGAATTCCTCCCCAAACGACGTGACGAGGCCGCCGGACACGTGGCCTTCTTCATGGAACTGGAACGCGGGATTCGGCACGAAGACCACGTCCACCGGCTCGGCGGCCGGCGCGGTTTCGGCTTCGGCCTGCGGCGCTTCTTCCTCCGCCGGAGCCATCTCCGGTTCCATCGTCGCCGTGCCGCACGCTGCGAGTACAGTCGCCAGCGACATCGCGCTTACACCACCGAGAAGTGTGCGTCTGGTTACCATCAGAATCTCCTATTCTCCACACAAGCTGATCTTCACCAACCCCTTACCGGAGCAGGGCATCGTCCGCGACTGCCTCCTTCCGCTGGCAGCGGGCACTGCGCCCGCCTGCGTCTCGCTTGGTCTCCCCAGCCAATTGGCTCTGTTCATGCATGGGAGTATACTTGCTTTTCTACTCTCTGTACAACCACCGACACGGGGGATAAGTAGACATAGACTTGAACTCCTTGCTGGGTTAGATCGCATGGCTGGGCTAGAGCTCATGTCATTTCGAGCGCAGCGAGGAATCTAGTGTGCTCCGGACTCTAGATTCTTCGTCGTTGCACTCCTCAGAATGACATACCGGCTGCATCCATCAGAATGGCATCCCGGCTGCGCTCCTCAGAGTGACATTCCGGCTGCGCATCACTGAGTGACATTCCGGCTGCGCTCCTCAAGATGACAGTTTCGAGGAACAGCCGTTTGCCCTGAAACTCTTACCTTTGCAGCCTGAGTGAATATCTACTAATCGCCGACAAGGGTCGCTGCGCTGGTGCTGAAGAGCCGAGGCGGCTACTTGCGGGCCGCGGAGAGCACAGCAGCCATGGGCAAGCGCAGGCGGCCGTGCTCGGCGAATCTCATCACTTCCTCTCGCGTTGACCTCCGGATCGCCTCCTGCGCCTCCGGTTGCTGCGCCTGCAGCAGCGCGCCGGTGCGCACGGCGCCAAAGAGAAACGTCTCGAAGAGCGTATCGGGGCGTTGCATCTCCCACGCCACGCGCACCTCGCTGACGGTAGGGTCCGTGAACCCGGCTGCCGTCAGGGCGCGTGTGCACTCTTGTGGATCGCTGAACCGGAAGAATGGCGGCCCTTCCGGCAGAGGCACATTCGCATCTCCGTGCTTGGCAATGGCATCGAGGATGATCTTGAAGCCTGTGCACGACTGCGGGTCGCCCCACACCGTGAAGGCGAGACGGCCACCGCTGCGCAGCACGCGGTGGGCCTCGGCCAGGGCCAGCTCGGGCTGGGCAACGTGCAAGAGCCCAAAATTCATAAGGACTGCGTCAAAGCTGGCAGCGGGAAAGGGCAGCTCTTCAGCGCTGCCTACCTGAAACGCCAGATCCGGGTTTTGTTGCCGCGCCACTGCCACGGCTGCCGCCGCAAAGTCAAGCCCAACTACATCTGCGCCCCGGCGCGCTGCTGCCGCCGCGACATAGCCCGGCCCGGTGGCAACGTCCAGCGCCCGCGATCCCCGACCCACGTCGCCGGCGTCCAGCAAGGGCTCGATGAAACGGGTCGTCAGTTCGGCAAAGTACCGGTGATAGTCGCCGGCGACCCGCTCCCACCCCGCTCGTTCGAATTCATGGAACGCGCTTGCGTCCGCTTGACTTTGTCCCGCCATACGAACCTCCATACCGGCAGCAGAATTCTATTGCCATTGTACTTGGCGAGGGGTATTCAGTCTTGGCATCGCCTGGCGCAGGCGGCGTGTCTCCCAAGACCTGCCGTCTGTGCTCCGCGTGTCGTGTTCATCGCCAGACTCCACACAGTGGGGCGCGGTGTCCTGCGCCGCCAGCCTAGCCGTGGGCGAATTCCGCAGGCTGACTTAAGCTCATCACGCCGGCGTGACGAGGAGGCGGCGCGTATACGCCCTACGCCCTGGAATGCTATAGTATGGATTGGCTCCCAAAGCTGCGATGCCGGACGTGTGAGCAGCGCAGTTGGCGCGGCGTTGCGCAGGGCGCCTCGCCGCCAATCCCAGAGTCTAGTACTAGTGCCGGTCGGATAGATCAGAACTAGGTCTGAAACGTGTAAGGGACGTCGCATGTGCGGCATCATTGGATTTTTGGACAAGGCAGCCGCCGGGCAAGCGCCGGTCGGTAAGACCGTGCTCACCATGCTCGATGCCCTGGCGTGCCGCGGGCCGGATTCGGCGGGCGTCGCCCTCTATTCGCCGCCTTCAAGGCGCCGCTCCGTGTTGCGGGTCAAGCTGGGCGAGAATGGTGAATTCGAATTGCGCCGTGAGGGCATTGCCGCGCGGGTGCAAGACCTGGGTGAGATTCTCGACATTTCTACCACGGATGAATACTTGCGCCTGGAACTCGACTACCAGGGCGATGCCGCGCGGCTCAGCGCGCTCATCGAATCCGAAGCGGCTGACGTCGAAGTGGTTAGCCTGGGGAACGCCCTGGAAATCGTGAAGCAAGTTGGCTCGCCGCAGAACCTCGAGGAGACCCACGGCGTTTCCCGCATCACCGGCACCCACGGCATTGGGCATACGCGCCTTTCCACCGAATCCAAAGTAGACCTCAGCCACTCACAACCGTTCTGGGCCCACGGCGTGCCGGACTTGGCAGTGGTCCACAATGGGCATATCACGAATTACCACAATCTGCGCCGCCGCTATGAACAACACGGCATTCGCTTCTACACCGACAACGACTCGGAAGTAATTGGCGTGTATCTCGCCGACCGCCTCGCCCAGGGCATGTCGCTGCGAGAGGCGCTCGACGCCTCTTTGTACGACCTCGACGGCTCCTTCAGCTACTTGGCCGCCACGCAGAACGAATTGGGCTTTGCCAAAGACCGTTTTGCCCTCAAGCCGCTCCTCTTTACCGAAACCGATGACACCGTTGTCGTCGCCACTGAAGAAATCGCCATCGAGAGCGCGTTTCCGGGCATTGGCGGCGTGCGCGAGGCCCAAGCCAAGGAAGTCCAGGTATGGCAGTTGAACTAGATTGCGCCGGCAAGTCGATCCGCGAGATCAATACTGCCATCAAGCAAGCCATCGCCGCCGGTGAAAGTGACGTGCTCGTGCGCAATCCCGGCGCCCGGCACAACTTGGGCGTTGCGCTGCTGGAACCCGCCACAGTGACTTTTGACGGCAGTGTGGGGTACTTCTGCGGCGGCCTGATGGACGGCGCCACGGTACAGATCGAGGGAAGCACCGGCTGGGGCCTGGCGGAATCGATGCTCTCCGGCACGGTGGTCGTGCACGGCAGCGCAGGCAACGGCGCCGCGGCCACTATACGCGGAGGCACCGTGGTCATTCACCGCCATGCCGCCGCCCGCGCCGGTGTCGCCATGAAAGGCGGCTTGCTCTTGATTGGCGGCAATTGCGGCTACATGGCCGGTTTCATGGGGCAGCGGGGCGCTATCGTTGTGTGCGGCGACGTGGGTGAGGCCTTTGCGGACTCTATGTACGAGACAGTGTGCTACGTTGGCGGAAAAATCGAAGACCTGGGCAATGACGCGGTGATCGCGGACCTTACCAACGACGACGCGGCCTATCTGGAAGCAAGCTTTGCGGAACACTTGCCCGACCGATTGACCGAGTTGCAGGCGCGGCTCAAGGAATTCAAGAAAGTTCAGTCCGGCCGCCGCCTGTGGAATTTTGACAAGACTGATTGGGAAGTCTGGCAGCAGGTAGTCTAAGCCGGAAGATCGTCCCGCGCCAAACACCGCCCGTGGCCGTGTATTTGGGGCTAACGCGTGGTAGGCCGGAAGTATGCAGTCTTGAAGTGGCTTGGAAGTCCTTTGCAGGGCGCCTAGTCCTGTCGAGGAACGCGGAGCCGGCACACACGGAAGTGACTGTCACCGCTAGAACGGCAGCGAAGCTGCTGCCTGTGTGGTGCAGAATTTCGGTAACGCCTCTCCCGGACTTTAACCCAGAACCTGTAACGCAGATGCCCGCATAGAGGAGCCAGGGACTATGTCAGACGGCGAGAACGGCCGGCTGCGCGCCAGTGGAACCTATTCGCCTGAGATAATCGCCGAAATCCAAGAGAAAGCGCAACTGGGCCGCTATCTCATGCGGGGCTACGGGACGCTGCGCGAACGGAACTGGGCAACTTTCGACGACCTTACATTTCTCCCCTGCACACTCACGCGCATACCTCTGGAAGGCTACCGCGAGCACTGCTCGACGACGACCGTCATTGGCAGCCGGTATGCCGAACAGCCGATCAAGCTCGACATACCCATCATGATCACGGGCATGAGTTGGGGCGCGCTTTCGTATAACGCGAAGGTCGCGCTGGCCCAGGGCGCGGCTGCGGTGGGCTCCTCGAATACAACCGGCGACGGCGGCATGCTGGAAGCCGAACGCGAACATAGCAAGACCCTGGTCTACGAAGTGCTACCGTCCCGCTACGGGGTGAGCATCCACCACGCCCGCGCCGCGGACGCCATCGAACTGACTATTGGCCAAGGCGCCAAGCCCGGCACCGGCGGGCTGCTCCTTGGTTCCAAGGTCTCGGACGTGATTGCCGAACAGCGTGACTTGCCCATTGGAGTCGATCAGCGCAGCCCGGCGCGGCATCCGGACTTTCTGGGTCCCGACGACATGATTATCAAAGTGGAGGAACTCCGGGAAGCCACGGACTGGCGGGTGCCAATCTTCATCAAGATGGGCGCTACCCGCGTATTCGATGACGTGCGCCTGGCCGCCAAAGCGGGAGCCGACGCTGTAGTCGTGGACGGCATGGAAGGCGGCACCGGAGCGTCGCCGGAGATGCTCCAGGAACACACCGGTATTCCCACCCTGGCCGCCGTGTGCGAGGCGCGCGCCGCGTTGGAAGACCTGGGCCTGTACGGGGAAGTGCAACTCATCATTGCCGGCGGCATTCGCCACGGCGTGGACGCCGCGAAAGCCCTTGCGCTCGGCGCCGATGCGGTCTACATCGGCACGTCCGCTCTCATCGCGCTCAATTGCAATCGCTCTCTATACGTGGAAGACTACGAGAAGCTAGGCACGAAGCCGGGTTTCTGTCACCACTGCCACACGGGGCGCTGTCCGGTGGGTATCACGACACAGGACCCGGACCTCATGCAACGGCTGCCCATCGACGAGGCCGCCGAACGTGTCACCAGCTTCCTGCGCTCCATGGTCTCGGAGATGCAGATGCTGGCGCGCGCCTGCGGCAAAGCCGACGTGCACGACCTGGACCCGGACGACCTGCGCGCCCTGACCGGCGAGGCCTCGATGATCTGCGGCATTCCGCTGGTGGGCACAAACCGCATCGTCGGCGGCGGCCCGGGCTGGGATGAGCGCGGGCATTAGGCAAGAAAGCCTGCTCCTATGGCTATCCGCCGTCTCAAAGTCTCCAACTTCCGCAGCTTCAACAAGTTAGACGTTGAGCTTGGCGACTTCAACGTGCTCATCGGCGCTAATGCTTCTGGAAAATCGAATTTCGTCGAGATATTCCGCTTTCTGAGAGACATCCGCAAGGATGGTTTGCGCAACGCCGTAGCACTGCAAGGCGGTAGCCGCTATGCTCAAAACCTTCGCATAGGGACGACAGTACCGCTTAGTATGGACATCACTGACGTACAAGATATCGCATATGAAGTGGTGTCGACTCATGATGAGGAGACACGGTATTTTGTACGTGTCAATAATATGTACTATGGCTTCTCGCTTGACTTTCCAGCGGAGAACCGTGTCCCCCATGCTGACAACTGGAGTATACAACGTGATCGCGTTGCGCGAGACTTCTCCGTCTATCCTAGTCGGGCAAGAGATGACGATAGGGCCCATGCGAAAGGTCTGATTGGCACGTTAGAGTTCTCGGCTTGGCGAGAGGAAAACACCCTAAAACGAGCGTATCACGGAGACAAATCCCTCATTGAACTCCTTAACGAGAAGAAGGAAGTCGGACACTTTGACTCAGACTTGTTTCCGAAGGATTCGTTGCTCTTAGAGTCGCGGTTATTCACCTATCTGCTCACGGGGTCAATTGCCCCGCCGTTCAGCACTATACGTGATCCAGGCATCTACCGTGCTGATCCGAGAGTATCCCGTCAGTCCCAGTCGATTCGGGCATCTGCGGCACTCACCGAAAGCGCTTCGAACCTTGCGCCAGTGCTGGATCGAATCCTCTCCGACGGGAATTCGCGCAAGACATTTCTAAACCTTGTCAGATATCTCTTGCCGTTTATCAATGACATAGGTGTTCAGAACGTAACAGATGAGTCTTCCTCACTTTATGTGAAGGAGGTCTTCACGGATGAGACGCAACTCTACGCCGGCATGATGTCTGAGGGGACAGTAGCCGCAATCGCGCTCGTTGTTGCACTCTATTTTGAGGAAAACTCTCTTCTGATATTTGAGGATCCTGACCGGGCAATGCACCCTAAGCTGATGTCCCGCATGGTGGAGATGATGAAGGAGGTGTCAGAGAGGAAACAGATTATCGTCACGACCCACCATCCTGAGATGGTGCGCTACGCTGGCGTTGAGAACCTTCTCTTCGTCTCTCGCGACGAGAATGGCTTCTCGCAGATTTCACGCCCGGCTGACAAGACTATGGTAAAGCGTTTCCTCGAAAACGATATTGGCATCGATCAGCTCTACGTTGACGACTTGCTGGAAGTCTAGTGAATGCCCAAGATACTCTTCGTGTGGCTTGAGGGACCTTCCGATGAGCTATTCTTTGAGAGGGCTCTGGAGCCTCATTTGGGTAGAAAGTACGAGAGAGTTTTCAAGAGTTCCTATGCGGAGCGATCCACTGATTCAATAAACAAGAAACTGCATGAGGTCACGCGGTCGCATGCAATTCTGGATTACCTGTGGTGCGCCGATCTTGACTCAGAAGTGCACCCCTGTGTGACCAAGAAGAAAGACGCGGCTATTCGCAGGCATCCCCTCCTGCAACCGGATAGAATTATGGTGGTAGCCCCTGAGATCGAGGCTTGGTACCTCGCTGGACTAGACGGTAAGGCGTGTGCGGCTCTCGGCATTCGGGAGTTTCAGAATACAAACTCCGTCACCAAGGAACAGTTCAAGCGGCTCCTCCCTGATATGTACAATTCTGAGATAGACTTTAGGATGGATGTCCTCAAGAAATTTTCTTTGGACATCGCCCAGCGAAAGAACGAGTCACTTGCGTACTTTTGCAGGAAACACCTTGAGATTACCTGAGAGTTGTAGGTGCATCGCACGTGGGTCAGTCTCGGATTGCAGCACGCATTGACGTTAGAAGAAACACACCGAAATTCCCGGTGAACCTATGTCATTCTTGATTCCTTGTCCTAACTGCGGTAAGCGCAGCGTCTATGAGTTTCGCTTTGGCGGCGAGGTAAAGTCGCGGCCCGCGCCAGGGTCGACCGCCGAGGCCTGGCTAAGCTACAGCTACGCCACCGCAAACCGCGAGCGTCCGCAAAAGGAGTGGTGGTACCACACCCATGGTTGCCGGCAATGGTTCTTTGCCATGCGGGATACGCTTACCAATGAGGTCACTGAGACCAGCCTGCCCGAGGAGGCGCCGTGAGCGACAAGACGGATTCCGCGCATCGGCACGGGGCCAGCCCGCGCGGGAGTGACGAATCATCGACATCCCCAAACTCCGTAAGCACCAACGCCGGAAGTACCCGGCAATCACCCGTCACTTTCTCCTTCAATGGCAGACCCATCCAAGCCTTGCCCCAAGACACGGTAGCGTCGGCGCTCTACCGCGCCGGTCGCCGTACGTTCAGCCGCAGCTTCAAGTACCACCGTCCCCGCGGCCTGCTGTGCGTTGCGGGAAAGTGCCCCAACTGCTTGATGAACGTGGACGGCACGCCGAACGTGCGCGCCTGCACGCAGCCGGTCCAGGCCGGCATGCAGGTGACCCACCAAAACGCGTACCCATCGTTGGACACCGACTTCATGTCCCTTGCCGAGCGCTTTTCCTGGGCCATGCCGGTGGGCTTCTACTACAAGACGTTTACGCACCCGTGGATGTGGCGAATCGCCGAGCCCCTCATTCGCCGCGCCGCGGGTCTGGGGCGCATTGACCGCGAATTCAGGCCGGAGGCCAACCACGACTATGAGCATGTGTTCGCGCATACCGAAACGACAGTAGTCGGTGGGGGCCCGTTCGGCCTGCAGGCCGCGCTCGACGCAGCCGAGCGTGGTGAAGACGTTGTCCTAATTGACGACCAACCGGCCCTGGGCGGGCATTTGCGGTACGCGCCTGGTGAAAACAGCACGCTACCCAAAGCATTCACCGGAGACACGGACGAATCAGCCCTCGCCGCGGTCATCAGCCGCGTATTGGACCACCCCCAGATCACCGTCTATACCGACGCCACGTGCTTTGGCGTCTATGAGGGAAACCTCCTCGCCATCGCCCACCGCGGGCTGGACTCTCCTGCCGCCCAGCGGCTCACGCAACTGCGGACAGACCAGATTGTCGTCGCCACCGGCGCGAGTGAAGCTCCGCTGCTCTTCGAGAATAACGACCTGCCGGGAGTTATGTTGAGCAGCGGCGCTCTGCGCCTCATCGGTCTGCACGGGGTCAAGCCCGGTGAACGCGCGGTCGTCGTCGGCCAAGCAGAGCGAGCGGAATCAACTTCCCAAGCCCTACAGGCCGCCGGCGTCACGGTTGCGGGTGTCGTTGGTCCAGCAGACGTCGTCAAAGCCGTTGGCGGCAAGCACGTGACCGGCCTCAAGACTACTACTGAATTGCTTGCCTGCGATCTGGTCGTTGTGTGCGGCAACTGGGCGCCGGACGCCGGACTCGCGGCGCAGGCCGGCGGCCAAATCGAATGGGATGAAGCTCGCGGCGTGTTCGCCACCGGCGCGCTACCCCCCGGCGTCACGGCAGTCGGCGCGGCAACCGGCGCCGGGCTGCCGCCAAGCCTGGACACGGCAAGGAAGAACGGCGCCAATGCCAAGAAGACTTTCGTGTGCCCCTGTGAGGACGTATCGCTCCACGACCTGTCCACCGCCATCGCCGAAGGCTTCGATCACATCGAGACGCTCAAGCGCTATACCACAACCACCATGGGGCCCTGCCAGGGCAAGATGTGCAAGCAGGCCGCCATCGACGTGTGCGCCCAAGAAACTGGCCGCACGGTGCGGGAAACGGGCCGGACAACCTCGCGTCCGCCGACCGCCCCAGTGCCTCTGGGCGCGCTCGCCGGTCCGCACCTGCATCCGGTCAAACGCACGCCCTTGCACGCGAAGCACGACGAGCTTGGCTGTGTTTGGATGGATATGGGCGAGTGGAAGCGGCCGCTCTACTACGGCGCGCCGGAGAGCAAGCAAGCGTCGGTGGAGCAAGAGTACTGGGCCGTGCGGCAGCGGGTCGGCCTGATAGACTTGAGCACACTCGGCAAGCTGGAAGTCGTCGGCGCCGATGCCGGCAAGCTGCTGGACAAAGTTTACACGAACCGGTTTTCGGACTTGCGCGTGGGCCGCGCCCGCTACGGCGTGATCTGCGATGAAGCGGGCATTATCCTGGACGACGGCACGGTCTCCCGCGTAGCCGACGACCGCTACTTCATTACCACTACCACCGGCAACATCGAATTCGTGCAGGAGTGGCTGGAATGGTGGCAGGCTGGCAGCGGTTGGTGCGTGCACGTGACGAATGTGACCGGCGGCCTGGCTGCCGTGAACGTGGCCGGGCCCAAGGCCCGTGACACGCTGGCAAAGCTGACCGACCGCGACCTCGGCAACCGGCGTTTCGGCTACATGCGCTGCCGCCGCGCCCAGGTGGCGGGTGTACCCAGCCTCATGTTGCGAATCGGCTTCGTCGGGGAAACCGGCTGGGAAGTGCACTATCCGGCGGAGCACGGCGAGCACGTGTGGGACGCCATCATGGCAGCCGGCAAGGAATTCGACATCCGGCCTTTCGGCGTGGAAACCCAACGCGTGCTGCGTCTTGAGAAGAAACACGTGATCGTAAGCGTCGATACTGACGCAACGAGCAATCCTATCGAATCCGACTTGGCCTGGGTCGCGAAGCTCGACAAGGGAGACTTCATCGGCAAGGCCGCCATCAGCCGCGCTCAAGCCCGGCCGCCCCGCGAAAAGCTCGTGGGCTTCGTCATGGATGACAACGTGCTGCCGCCCGACGGCTGCGTGATAATCGCAGACGACCGGCCGGCGGGCCGCATCACGAGCGTGCGCCACTCGCCGGTGAACGAGAAGGTCATTGGCTTGGCCTGGGTGTCCGCAGACCTCGCGGCGGCAGGCGGGACCATCGGCATGCGCGTCAACGGCCGGCTCGTCACGGCCACAATCGCGGACCAGCCCTTCTACGATCCGGCGCAGGAGCGGCTACGGCAATGAAAATGGCGGCACAAGAACCCCTGAAACGGTCACCCCTCTACCACGCCGCCCGCAAGCGGGGCGCAACCCTAGGTGTCGTTCACGGCTGGGAAGTTGCCGCGCGCTTTGGCAGTCACGAGAGTGAACGAGAGGTCCTGACAACCAACGCGGGACTCGCCGACGTCTCCTGGCTGACCAAGCTGGAAGTGAAGGGCCGGACGCAGTTCCTGCGGGCGCTGCGGCTCCCCGCGGGCAACGCCTGGCATTTGGGTAGGGGACATTCACTGATCACGTGCGATCCGCCGGACAAGAACGCTCTAGTCGCAGCCATCGCGGGGTTCGTCGCGCAAACTACCGGCGAACCCGAAAGCCCAGTGAAACCGGAGGCCCAGTCGCAAACGCCATGCCTCCACACCACAGACGTCACGTCGGTCTACGCCGCCTTGCTCCTTGCGGGGCCCGCGAGCCGTGAAGTCCTGCAGAGACTCGCGGCGCCTGATGTCTCTGACGGCGCGCTCCCAAACGAATCGTGCCTCAGCGCCAGAGTCGCCGGTCTCCATGCGCGGGTGTTGCGCCGCGATATGGCGGGAGTGCTCGCGTATCGTCTGCTTGTCGGCGCCGAATACGCCGAGTATGCCTGGGATGCAATCCTGCAAACCGGCCGTCATTTGGGCATAATGCCAGTAGGCAGCGCGGCAGTGGCAGACCAGCAAGCAGGCGACCGATGATCCAGTTGTTTCGCAAGGAACGGATGTGGCGTACGCACGACCTGCAGCGCAGCTACGACGTCGTCATCATCGGCGCGGGCGTACACGGTCTCGCCACGGCATACTATCTCGGCAAAGACCACGGCATTACGAACGTGGCGGTGCTGGAAAAGAGCTACCTTGGCGCCGGAAATTCCGGGCGCAACACCGCCATCATCCGCGCCAACTACCGTACGCCGGAGGGCGTGCCGTTCTTCGCCCGTTCGTTGGCCCTCTATGAGAGCTTGTCACGTGAGCTCGAGTGGAATCTGCTCTTCAACCAGTGCGGCCACCTGACACTGGCGCATACGGACTCTTCGGTGGACGGCCTGCGCGTGCGCGCCGAGACCAACCAGATTATGGGTGTGGACAGCCGGGTGATCTATCGCGACGAGATCGCGAAACTGGTGCCGGCCCTGGACATGAGCGACCGGCCGCGCCTGCCGGTGCTGGCCGCGCTCTACCATCCGCCGGGAGGCATCATCCGGCATGACGCCGTTGTCTGGGGCTACGCCCGGGCGTGTGACCGCATGGGTATCGAGATTCACCCGTTCACGGAAGCAACAGACATTCACGCGACCGGCCCCGCGAGCCGAAACGCCGCTGACACGCCGCCCGGCATCGAGCCGCCGGAGGGTAAGATCACCGGTGTGGAGACCGCCAAGGGCGGCATCGCCGCCAAGACGGTAGTGAACTGCACCGCCGGCTGGGCAACGGTGGTTTCACGCATGGCCGGGGTCTCCCTGCCCATCGTGACCCAGCCGTTGCAGGCTTGCGTGACCGAACCGCTCAAACCGTTTCTCGACAAGGTGATCGTCTCGGCGAATCTGCACGTCTACGTCAGCCAGACCGACCGGGGCGACCTGGTCATGGGCGCGGAGGTGGACCCGCTCCAGTCGTACAGCATGTTGGGCACACTGCCGACGCTCGAACAGATGGCGACCTACACGTTGGAGCTATTTCCGCAGTTGCACAACGTGAGCGTCTTGCGGCAATGGGCCGGCATTTGCGATATGACCCCGGACTTTTCACCCATCATCGGCGGCGTGGAGGGCCTGGAGGGTTACTATCTGGACGTGGGCTGGGGTACGTACGGTTTCAAGGCGGGACCTGTGGCAGGCAAGTACCTGGCGGAATGCATAGCGACCGGCAAGACGCCGGAACTCATCGAACCATTTGCCCTCTCCCGCTTCCGCAACGAGACCCTGGTGGGAGAGAAAGCGGCGGCAGCAGTGTCACACTAGTTTAGTGGGAGGTTCAGCGATGACACTCGACCAAGTGAAAGCGCTTATAGCGGAGCGCGGCATCAAGTTCTTTCTCTGTTCCTATGTGGAAATGAGCGGCGCGCCCAAGGCAAAGTTGATTCCCGCGACCCACGTGGACGACATGGCCGACGGCAGCGCCGGCTTTGCCGGGTTTGCCGCCGGCGAGATGGGCCAGAGTCCCCACGACCCCGACATGCTCTGCCACCCGGACTTCAATTCGCTTCTCATCCTGCCGTGGCGTCCCGACATCGCCTGGGTGTCCGGCAACATCCACGTCAACGACGTTCCCTGGCACTACGGCCCGCGCACCATTCTGCAGCAACAACTGGATAAGGCAGCGCAGGCGGGCTACCTCATGAACGTGGGCACCGAAGCCGAGTTCATGCTGCTCAAGCAAGACGAAAACGGCGGCTATGCGCCCTGGGACGCGCTGGATACGCTCGACAAGCCCTGCTACGACGTGCGCGCGCTCTACCGAAACCTGGACGTCATTACCACGCTGGTGGGTCATATGCAGGAACTGGGTTGGGAGCCGTATGCGTCCGACCACGAGGATGCCACCTGCCAGTTCGAGCTCAACTGGCTCTATTCGGACGCGCTCACGACCGCCGACCGCCACACGTTCTTCCGGTGGATGGTCAAGACGGTCGCTGAGGAAAACGGACTCACGGCCACGTTCATGCCCAAGCCGTTCCAAAACCTGACCGGCAACGGCGCGCACTGCCACGTGAGCTTGTGGGACCCGGCCAATACCACCAACCTCTTCCTGGATGAAGACGACGAGAACGGACTTTCCCAGCTTGCGTACTGGTTCACCGGCGGCGTCCTGCACCACGCCCGCGCGCTCACTGCCGTTACCTGCCCCATCGTCAACAGCTATAAGCGCCTCATCCGCGGCCAGCCGCGCTCCGGCGCGTCGTGGGCGCCGGTGTACGGCACGTACGGCGGCTCCAACCGCACCCAGATGATCCGCATCCCCGATCCGGGACGCATCGAGAACCGCATTGTGGACGGCGCGACGAATCCTTATCTGGCATACACCGTGCTGCTCGCCGCCGGCCTCGACGGCATCGCCAATAAGATGGACCCCGGCGTGCGCAACGACGACAACCTCTACGAACTCGACGAAGACGAACTCCGCCGCCGCGGCATCACCTTCCTGCCCACCAGCCTCCCCGAGGCACTGGACGAACTGGACAAGGACGACGTTCTCAAGGAAGCACTAGGCCGCGAGTACGCCGACTACTTCATTGCCGTCAAGCGCGATGAGTGGAACCGCTACCACCTGAGCGTGAGCCAGTGGGAGCTGGATACCTACATCGGCGTATTCTAGTCTCTGACCGTCTGTGTAGCGCGGGGGCTTGTCCCCAATGCTGTCGCATTTAGCTCAGGCTGGGTCAAGTGCGGCGAAACTGCCTTGCTTACACGATGGCAGCGTTGTCTCGATGGTGTAGGGGCACGACA
>JAJEAH010000035.1 GCA_022824225.1 Chloroflexota bacterium | reverse complement strand
TCCCTGTCTTTTGTCATTCCGAGCCCTGCGAGGAATCTAGCGCCCGCGCAACGTGCCGCCCGCTTGGCGCGGCTCCTTAGATTCCTCTCTGCGCTGCGCTCCGTTCGGAATGACATTCGATACACCCTTCGCGCTTCCTCTTCACCCCCCGTCTCCCCGTCTTCTACAACATACAAATGACAGTTCAGTCTAGCACTACTGGGACTCGCGAAAAGTAGTAGAGGGGTGCGCCTCGGCGCACCCCTCTTCCAAGACGGCTACTTCCAGTCGTCCGGGCGCTGTGCGAAGAGCTCATTCACAGCGTCGGCGGAGGTCTTCATCGCCTCTTGGACGGTAGATTCGCCGGTGTACATCGGTTGGAGATGCTGGTTGGCGGTCGTCCAGAACTCGCCGGTCTCCGGCGTCAGGAAGAAGTCGCGTCCGCCGTCCCGCCAATGGTCGAGGACGGTGGGCCAGTCCATACCCGGGTAGTTGCCCAAGAACACGTCGGCTGAGGCAAAGAGTCCGGGGTGGGCGTGCACGGCGTAAAGGTCCTGCGCCTCCTTCTGAGAAAGGACGTAGAACACGTCCCAGGCCGCGTCGGGCACTTCGGTGAGCGACATGATGCTCCAGGCGTTGCTGCCGGTGGCCGGGCTGCGGGTGCCTGCCGGCCCGGTGGCGAGCGGCGCGATGCCCAGGCGGTCGCCGAGCACCTCGTATGCGCCCTTGAGCGGGATCAACGTAATCTGCGACATGGCGACCTTGCCGGTGCCGATGTGGCGGCCGCTGCCGCCCTCTTCGCGCAGGGCCTGCCGTTCTTCACCCCACGGCACCACCCGGTGCTTGAGAATCATGTCCACGTAGAACTGGGCGCCCGCGATAGAGTTTTGGTCCTCACCGTAGAGGGCCATGTCACGCGCCTCGTTGAGCACTTGTCCGCCGGAATCGAGGATGAAACTGCCCAGGTTGACCTCCAGCGAGGAGTACCCGAAGTTATAGCCCCATTGGGTGGTCTCATCGCCGGTGCGCTTCGTCATCTTGGCAGCGCCATCGAGCAGTTGCTCGTAGGTTGTGCCCAACTCGGGATACGGGACGCCGTCGTTGTCGAAGAGGTCCTTGTTGTAGTAGATGGCGTCGCCGCCGCCGAGGAAGGCCAGGCCGTACATGATGCCATTGACTTCCCAGGAAGAGGAGTCAAGGTAGTCATCGCGCGATACGCCGTCGCGCTTCATGTAGTCGCTGATGGGCAAGAACATGCCCGTACGCGCGCCGGCCTGCACCCAGTTGATCTGGTTCACGACAATGTCGTAGGTCGTTGTGCCGGCGACAAACTCGGTGCGAATCTTTTCCAAGAAGTTCTCGGTGACGATCTCGAGTTTCGTGACTCGGTTTTCCAAGGTGTTGTTGCAGACTTCCGCCATCTGACGCAGCGTGGCATTGCGGTGCTCCTGCAGGTCGTAGCAGGCCCACACCACTTCTACGATTTCCGCCTCCGGCGCTGCTTCAGCTTCCGTGGGCGCTTCCTCCTCCATCATTTCCTCGGTGTCCGCAACCGGTACCGCGCCGCAGGCTGCGGCGAACGCTGCGCCGGTCAGACCGGCAACTGCGGCCAGGAAACGCCGTCGCGTAGTAAACCCATTGCCCATAGACATTGCTTGTGACCTCCCGTGGTCTTCGCTACGTGTGCCAATCCTCTGATTGACACACTCAGACTACATCACATTTGGTCTCTCGCGGGCGCTGGCTTGACCACTCAATCGCCCTCCTCTCTCTGCTCTGCCCGCTCTATGCGCTGTTTGGGAATGTGATCCTCTGACCCTTTCACGCGACCCCAAAGTTGCTATCTACAGTGTGGAAACCGAGTAAGCGTGTTGCGGCACGATGCGCTGTTCCTGGATAAAGCGTGCCGGACTAAACAGCGTAATGTCAAACTGTGTGCTATGGCCTGTCAGCAACTGTTCTGCCAGCATCTGACTGAATACGGGGCTGAGCTTGAAGCCGTGGCCGCTCAGACCGGCGGCAAGGTGGAGACCCGGTACGTCCGGCACCGCGCCGAGCAGCGGTTGCAGGTCCGGCGAACAGTCGTAGAGGCCGGACGTAGCGCTGTTTACGACGGGGGCGCCTTGGTTTGGGAATCGCCGTCGATAGCGCTCGGCTACCGTTTGGAGAAATTCCGGACGGGGAGCGGGCCAGGCGTCGGCGTCCGGGTCTTCATCTCCATCGTGCGGCGCGGTCTTGCCCACCATGGTGTGGCCGTCCTCGCGGGGCCGGTAGTAACTGCCCAGAACGCGATCCGAGATGATGGGATGAGACTTGCCAAAGTGCGCGG
This sequence comes from Chloroflexota bacterium, assembly GCA_022824225.1. Classification (GTDB taxonomy): domain Bacteria; phylum Chloroflexota; class UBA11872; order VXOZ01; family VXOZ01; genus VXOZ01. The sequence continues at coordinate 42,096 of JAJEAH010000035.1, read as the reverse complement.
CGCGCTGCATGAACGCCACCGCATGTCGTATGGGCGTGAGGGGCAGCTCGATGCCGAGGGGAGCCACCAAACCGCGGGACGAGAAGCCGTTAGCCACGATGACGGATCGTGTGGAAAGAGACCCTACGTTTGTCTCGACTCCGGTAATGCCGCTCTCGTCAGCGACCAACCGCTCCGCGCCCACGCCGATGCGCAGGTCTGCGCCGTGCCGCCGCGCCGCGTTGGCAAAGCTGAGCGTGGTGCGCACCGGATCGGCGTAGCCCGATTCCGGTTCCCAAGCGGCGGCGCCAATGTCGAACAAGGCCAAACGCGGCTCTATTTCGCGGATCTCGTCAGGCGAAAGTATGAAGGTGTCTATGCCAAGGCTGCGGTGCATAGTCACGTTGGCGGCAACCGTATCGACATCGTTCGGCCCCAGCAGGGCCAGGAAGCCGGTCTGGCGAAAACCGGCGTCACCGCCCACCTCATCGTCGAAGTTCTCAAAGATCTGCCGTGCGCGCAGGGCCATGCGCGCCAGCGTTTCATGCGTGTAGTGCGTACGCACGATGCCGGCGGTGACGCCGGTGGCCTGGGCGGCGAGACCCCGCCGTTCGACCAAGACGACCTTGCCGGCTCCCATGTTTGCCAGTTGCCAGGCAATGCTCGTGCCGGTACTGCCGCCGCCAATGACGACAACGTCAGCGGTTTCGGCCATGAGATTCCCTGCTTCGCTCGGTAAGACTGAATACTGCTGGGCACGACAGAGTGGCGGTAGTTTCAGCCATTCGGCTCTGCTCTTGGCTTAGGGTAAGAAGTACTGCATCGCAATGAGCAAACCCGCCAGCGCATAAAACGTCGCGCCGCGTTCTATGGTCATGCGCAATTCCAGTTCGCGCAGGTCGGCTTTGGTCGCCAGGGCGTCGCGCGAGTCTGCGAGAGAATCCAGCAAGGCTTCCGCCTTCTCCTTGCTGAGCCCTGCGGCGATAAGATGCTCGAATGCCCTATGGATGCCTTGTATCGCCATCCCTTAGTGTTCCTCCGCTTCAGGGATGACTAGGTTGCTTAGATAGTAGAAGTGTACCGTATTGATCGACCGCTGCGTAGTATCCTGGGTGAATAACCGTAGTAGAATCGTATTCCTCGACAATCGCAGGACCGGGCACCTCCGTCCCGGCGGTGAGCAAGTTGCGATCGTAGATCGGGGAATCTACGAAGGCGTCCGCTTCGCCAAAGTAGACCGGTCTCGCGCCATATTGGGCCTCTTGAAGGCCGCGCGCGGCGCCGCTCTTTGCCAGCAATGGCGGCTTGACGATGGTGCCAAGCGCTGTGAGCCGCAAGTTTACGGTCTCGACCGGCTCGCCGGGCACGCTATGGCCGTACACGCGATTGTGTTCATCATGAAACTCCTGCAATAGGCCACTAAAGTCACTGCCGGTGGTCTCGCCATGGGGGTATGGCAACGTGAGCTCGTAGCTCTGCCCGACGTAGCGCAAGTCGACCTGCTGGACATAGGCCATGTCGACTGCGGCGACGCCCGCTGCTGCAAGCGCTGCGGTACCTTGCAGTCTGAGGTCCGCAAAGACATCCGCTACCACTCCCGGCTCAAGGCGATCGACGCGTTCGATGAGTGTAGTGGCGTAATCATAGGTAATGTCGGTGACCAGGAGACCCAGCGCCGAGGCCGTGCCCGGGCTGGTTGGGATGATAGTGACGGGGATATTCATCTCGTGCGCTAAGCGGTTGGCGTGCAGCGGCCCGGCGCCGCCAAAGGCGGTCAGCGCGAAGTCGCGGGGATCGTGCCCGCGCTGTACCGACACGAGGCGCAGCGCGTTGATCATGGCCACGTTGGCGATTTCCACAATGCTATGTGCGGCCCTGACCACATCTAACCCCAGCGGCTTGGCGATGCGTTCCTCAATTGCCGCATGCGCGAGCGCGCCATCCAGCTTGAGGTCTCCCCCGAGCAGGTGACCTGGATTAAGGCGGCCCAAGACGAGATTTGCGTCGGTTACCGTTGGCTCTGAGCCGCCTTTACCGTAGCAGGCCGGCCCGGGATCGGCCCCAGCGCTCTGAGGCCCCACGCGCAGGACGCCACCGGGATCTACCCAAGCAATCGAGCCGCCGCCGGCGCCGATTTCTACCAGGTCGATAACGGGCGTCCGAATGGGATAGCCGCCTGCCCGAAAGCCGCCGCTGCCAGGCTGGGCGACTGAGCCAACTTCATAGTCTTTGGTTATGCGCGGGGCACCGTCTTGCACGAGCCCCACTTTGGCGGTCGTGCCGCCCATGTCGAATGAAATGACGTTGCGCTTACCCAGCGCTTTTGCCAAGTGCGCCGCCGTGATAACACCGGCAGCCGGGCCGGATTCCACCATGAAGACCGGCCTGCTACGCGCGTCGGCAAACGTCATAAGCCCGCCGCTGCTTTGCATGACCAGCAACTCCGAAACTATGCCTTGGGCGCGAAGTCGCGCTTCAATTTTCTCCAGATACCGCGAGACGATGGGTCGCAGCGCGGCATTGATGACCGTCGTGCTGGCACGAAAGTACTCGCGGATCTCCGGCGCTACGTCTGACGACAGGGAAATGGCAACGTCCGGCGCGTGCGCCTGCAGAATCTCGCCCGCTCGCTGCTCGTGCTGCGCATTGAGATACGAATGCAGGAAGCAGACGGCAACAGATTCTATCTCCGCTGCCTGGATGACATTGGCGATGCGCGGAATCGCGGACTCGTCCAACGGCGCAACCACCGCGCCGGCGGCGTCCAAACGTTCGCGCACGCCGAAACAGCGATCGCGCGGCACGAGGGGTGTGGGTTTTTCAAATTGCGTGTCGTAGAGCGAAGGGCGAATCTGCCGGGCGATCTCCAAGATGTCGCGAAAGCCCTCTGTTGTGATGAGCGCGGTGGGCGCGACCCTGCCTTCGATAATGGCGTTTGTCGCTACCGTGGTGGCGTGAACGACATAGCGCAGAGTCCCCGGAGCCAACGCGGCGCGGTCGAGGATATGTTGCGTGACCGTAAGAAAGCCCTGCGAGGGATCGCCCGGTGTGGAGGAAACTTTGGCATTCCATAGGTGGCCCGTGCTCTCATCGACTAACGTAGCATCGGTAAATGTGCCGCCTATGTCCACACCCAGCCGAAAGCGCGCTTCGCTCACTGCGCGGCTCCCGTCTTACTAGCCTCGTCGTGAGGGCCGTCGTGCTGCATTGTCGCGCGCAGGTATGCAGTTTCGTCGGTGTCGACCGTCCATTGCTCAGCGTCAATTGCCACCCCGTAGGCAGTGCGCGCGCGCTCCAGGCTCACTTTCCCTTGGCGCACGTCGTTAAGTACGCGCTTGGGGTCCCGCTGCCAAGGCGGACCGTGGCCGCCGCCGCCGCACGTCTCGTAGCGAATCATCTCGCCGGGGCGCACGTCGATCGTGGTCTTGGAGCTTAAGACCTCCGCCTCACCGTCGTGATCGTGGATGTAGTAGGCCTGGCGGCCGGGTTCACCGCCAAAGAGCCCCCAGGGACCGGCCTTATCTCTGTCCGCCAATACGGTGAAGGTGACGTCGTGGTCGAGGAAAACGTAGTCACGGCGCAGTCCCAGTCCGCCACGATACTTGCCGGGGCCTTCTGAGTCGTCTACCAACTCATAGCGCAAGATTCGCACCGGGTAATAGCGTTCGGTCTCTTCGATAGGGGCGTTCTCGGTGTTTTGGCCGTGGGTTTGCACGGCGTCCGGGCCGTCGCTCTGGAATCTCGCGCCGTACCCGCCTGCGAGCGTTTCCAAGAAGCAGTAATACTCGCCGGTGCGTGGATCGATGCCGCCGAACCCGGCGTGGCACTGCATCGCCTTGCCGCCCGCGGGCACGCACTCCGGCAGCACGGGCGCCAACGCTTTGAAGATCACCTCATTGAGGCGCGCGTGAGTTTCCCAGCCACCCACCACGGGCGCAGGCGGCTTGCAGTTGACCACCGTGCCTTCCGGCGCAGCGATGCGCACCATCTGGTAGAATCCCTGATTGGGCGGGATATCCGGATCCATCAGGCACTTGAGATTGTAGGCGCAAGCGGAGAAGGTCTGAGCGAACGTGGAGTTCACCGGCGCGCGGCGTTGCGGGTCGCTGCCGTTGAGATCGAAGAGTACGCCGTCATCGTCAATGCGGACCTTGGCTACGAGACGAACCGGCTCGTCGGTGTAGCCGTCGTTGTCCACGTAGCCTTCCGCGCTGAACTCTCCCTGGGGCAGCTTGGCAATCTCGGCACGGGTGCGCCGCTCGGCGTAGGCCATCAGTTCCTTGATGTAGTGATTGACCGTTTCGATGCCGGTCTGCTGCATAAGCTCGGCCAGACGGCGCGCGCCGGTCGCGTTGGCAGCCATCTGGGCGCGAAAGTCGCCGGCTGTTTCCCGCTTCGAGCGGATCTGACCCAGGATGAGGCGGAATACGTCCTCGACAATCTCGCCGCCTGCCACCAGCTTGACCGGTGGAATGATGATGCCTTCCTGGTAGACCTCGCGAAACGCGCCGACGCTGGCCGGCGCGCCGCCGCCGACATCCACGTGATGCGCCATGTTGGCGACGTAGCCAAAGAGTTCGCCTTCACAGTAGACCGGCGAAATCAGGCTGATGTCGTTCAGGTGCACGCCGCCGAGATAGGGATCGTTGCAGAGAATGGCGTCGCCGGGCGCGAGGTTCTCCGCCCCGTACGCGCGCACGGCGATTGGCACCAGGTGCACCAAAGAGCCCAGATGCACGGCCTGGCAGAACGCCTGGGCCACGACGTTGAGGTCGCGGTCGAAGAAAGCGCAGGAAAAGTCGGCGCGGGTCTTGATGTTGGTCGAGTACGCGCTGCGCCGCAGCGCGACCGCCATTTCCTCGGTGGCCTCCGTGAGGGCATGGCGCACGACTTCGAAGGTGATGGGATCGAGAGACTCGGTCTCGGCCAATGTGCACCCCCTCCCCGTGGGCCACTTGCTATTCGTGCAAATCTAGCGCTAGGTCATCGGTGACCTGGACGGTTCTCTGGGGCTTCTCCACCCCTCGATACCGGCCTAGGGCGGCATTGAAAGCGTATGGCGCCGTTCCTAGCTTGCCTGAGGCGGCACTGCCTCCGGCCCGTACCCTTCGGGACGCACGAGCAACTGCTCGCCATCCGAGAAGCCGTCACCGCGCTGGCCCAAGTGCTCGATGAGTCGGTTGCGCCAGAGTGATACGCGGTCGGCATACGCTGGATCGTTTGCTCGGTCGTGGAGCTCCTGGCGGTCGTTGGCGAGATCGAAGAACTGTTCTTCGCCGCGCACCGGGTACCAGAGGTACTTTTCCTTGCCGTCAGTGAGGTACTGCACCGCGTTGTCCGCGCTGTAGGTGGGGGAGTGCTCACCGTGGATATACTCGCGCCACGGTTCGCCGCGTGCGGCCTTCAGGACGCTCGTGCCGGTAACGGAATCCGGAATAGGCGTGCCGGTCGCTTCGAGAATCGTCGGCATGACGTCTTGCAGACCGACCGGGTGCTCGAACGTGCCGGTGGGCGCGTCGAGGCTGTTCGGGTACCTGACCAGGAACGGAATGCGCGCTGAACCCTCGTAGGCGTAGGTCTTCCGCAGCAGGTTGTGGTCACCCATCATGTCGCCGTGATCGGCCGTCATGACGAGCATGAGGTTGCGGTCCAACGCCCCTTGCACCAGTTCAAGCAGATAGCCAAGCTGATAGTCGATGTGGGTGATGCAGCCCATGTACCCGGCCCGCATGCGCTGCAATTGCTCGTCGGTCAAACGCCCGTGCCAGGCCTGGCGCGGGAGGCCGGGCTGCGGCACGTTGTACCGCTCGGCCCAATCCCCCACGGGAATCTCCGGCAGTTCCCGGTTGATGTACATATCCCAGAAGAACTGCGGCGGGTCATAGGGCGAGTGGGGACGCAGGTGCGAGCACCAGACAAAGACGGGCCGGGTGGGGTCGCGCTTCTTGATCTGTTCCATGGTGACGTCTACGGTCCAATTCGTGCAGTGGTAGCGCTCGTCATAGGCCCAGGGGCGCGCCAGCCAGCCGTTGGCGTCGGAACCGGCGATGCGCTCGTGGGCGTAGGGGCCTAGCTCTTGGCGCAGCCACTCCCAATAGTCGTCGTCGCCCTCCCGGATTTCGTGGGGGATGACCGTATGGAAGCCGTAGAGCTTGCGGCGCGGGTGCATGTTGCGCCAGCCCACGTTGATGCAGTGGTAGCCGGCGTCGGCAAGCACCGCCGCCAAGGTGTTCGCCTCATGCCACTCCGTGGCGGCGTACCCGATGAGGCCGCAGTCATAGCTGGCCTGGCCGCCGTGCAGGCAACGCCGCGCGCCGGTGGTGGACGGTATTTCCGTATAGGCGTTGGGGAAGTACGCCCCGTGCTCGACGAACGCGTCAATGTTGGGCGTTTCAATAACCGGGTGCCCGGCGATACTGAGATGGTCGCCCCTGTGCTGGTCGGTGGTATAGAGAATGATGTTCGGTCGCGTGTCTTTCACGGTGCTTGAACCTCCCCTGTTGCGACTTGCCAAGGCGCGCCGGCCGCATTGTGAGACTGTCGGGCGTGAGAATGCAACTGCGTACCGCGCAGCCGCTTCGACACTCACCAATTCTATATGCGGGCAGCGCCGCTCGTCGTGAGCCCGCGCGAATTCGTCAGTAGTATGGTGCACGCAATCGTGCGGCTTGTCCAGCACTGTGCGTACGCAACGCGTGCTCGCGGCAGGCGGCGGGACTACAGGCCGGGTCCGCATTTCACGAGCGCTCGCACTCTACGTGCGCCCACTCGTAGCGCTTTCGGGCTAGCTGCCGGTCACCCAGCGGTCGCCGGCGCGCTCGTACGCCACGAGTTCGTCTGGTTCGAAGAAGAGCGATACCTCTTGCGCCGCGGTCTCGGGCGCATCTGAAGCATGGACGAGATTCATGGTGAGGTCCAGCGCATAGTCGCCGCGTATGGAACCCGGCGCGGCCTCCGTGAAGCGCGTGGCGCCGACCAGGTTGCGCACGACCTCTATGGCTTCCGGGCCTTCAACTACCGCGCACACAACGGGTCCGGCGGTGATGAAGTCTATCAAGTCGGCGAAGAAGGGCCGTTCCCTATGCACCGCATAGTGAGTTTCGGCCAGCGTGCGGGAGACGGACACGAGCTTCAGGCCTACCAGCTTGAGACCGCGCTGTTCGAAGCGGCCGAGGATTTCGCCGACGAGCCCCCGCTGGACCCCGTCGGGCTTGACAATAATGAGCGTTCGTTGCGCCACAGTCTGCAATTCTCCTTCTACGATTACGAATTACCATTCCTAGATTTGGTCGTGAGACTTGATGCGCGCTACAAGGTCCGTGGTGCTGTAGCCGGCCGCAAGCGGCAGGATGTGCACACGGCCGCCGTATGCTTGCACCACCGGAGCTTCCACCGGCGCGTCGTGGGCGTAGTCTCCACCCTTGACGTACGTATCGGGCCGCAGCGCGGAGAGCAGCCGCGCCGCGGTGTCGTCATCGAAGATTGTGACGTAGTCCACGCACGCCAGCGCCGCGAGCAGGCGCGCACGGTCCTGCTCCGGCGCTATAGGCCGTCCCTGTCCCTTCAGCGCTTGTACGGAGCGATCGCTATTCACGGCCACGATGAGCGCGTCGCCGAGGCCCCGCGCTGCTTCCAGGTAGCTGACGTGACCCGGGTGCAGCAAATCGAAACAGCCGTTGGTGAAGACAGTTGTCCGACCACGCCGCCGCAGGCGGCGGCAGTGCTCGCTCAGCAGCGCTTCGGTCAGGACTTTAGACGCGGTCACGCTCAGGTCCCTCTGTGGAAGCCAGCGCCTCCATGATCTCTGCCGGTGCGGCGACGGCGGCGCCGAGTTTGCGCACAACAACGCCGGCTGCCGCTGCTGCCATCATAGCAGCGCGCGGCGGCGGCAGACCAACGAGAAGCGCCAGTGTGAGCACTGCTGAGACGGTATCACCGGCGCCGGTGGGATCGATTACGCGGCTGTCGCCGAGCGCCGGAATGTGCACGGGGTCCGACCCGGCGGCAAAGAGCGACATGCCTTCGCTGCCCCGCGTAATGAGGAGCACCTGTGTGTCCAGCACTTTCCGCAATCGCGAGCCAGCCGCCTCGAGATCGTCCCGCGATCTCAAGGCGCGGCCCAGAGTGAATTCCACCTCCGGCTGGTTCGGTGTAAATACGGCGGCGCCAGGGAAGCGCTTGAGGTTGCCGTGGGAGTCCACCGTAACCGGCTTGCGCTCCGCGCGGGCGCAGCGCAGCACGGCGGCGGTGATGGCGTCGTCTACCATACAGATTTCATAGTCGGCGACGATGACGGCATCCGTCTGGGGAATGCGGCACGCGAGGTCTGCGACCACCCGCTCGCACAGCGCGGGCGCAGTGGAAACGCGCTCGACTCGGTCGATGCGACAGACTTGCTGCTGTACCGGTTGCTGGTCGCCGCCGGCCCAAATGCGGGTCTTGACGGGTGTCGCGTGTCCGTCCACCGCGTACAGTTCGTCGCACTGGATGCCATCCTCAGTAAGCAAGCGGCGCAAGTCTTGGCCGGCGCTGTCTTTGCCGGTGACGCCGGAGACCCAGACCTGGGCGCCCAGGGCGCGCGCGTTGCGGGCAACGTTTGTGGCGCCGCCGGGTACCAGCTTACGGTCGACAAATTGCAGTACCGGCAGCGGCGCCTCGCGCGACATGCCGCTGGCGCGGGTGAAGATGTGCTCGTCGGCCACCATGTCGCCAATCACGAGGATGCGCTGATTTGGCATACGCGCCAATGCGTCTTGCCAGGTCAATGATTCCATGGAATGCGCTCCGCTCCGGAGGTCACACACAACCGCCTGTACTATCGTGGCAGGCTTCAGTCCTAGCGGCAACAGGCGGGTGACGCAGGAACGCCGAGACTTCCGCTCGAGACGGCAGGGCGGGCTGGGCCCCAAACCTGCCGACGGTGATGGCGGCGGCAGCGGTGGCGAAGCGGGCCGCGCTGGGCAGCGCGGAGTCCCGGGCCAGCTCCACCGCCAGCGCGCCGACAAATGCATCGCCGGCGGCAGTGGCGTCAACGGTAGGCGCCTGCCATGCCGGAAAGTGCTCAATAGCCTCCGGGGTAGCAAGCAGGCTGCCCTCCGCGCCGAGCGTGAGGATGGCGGCTTGGCGGGTTCTTTTCTGTAATCCGGCCGCGGCGCGGCGCGCGGCCGCCGGCGAATCCACTTCGTGCCCCACCAAACTCGCAGCCTCGGCGCGATTGACCACGAGGACATCCGTGGACGGGAGCAGCGCGTCTGCTGCCGGGTTGCCGGGAGCCGCGTTTAGTATCGTCGTGGTGTTGTTGTCCCGCGCCCGTTCGAGGGCAGCCTGCACCGTGGGCGCCGGGACCTCCAACTGGCACACCAACACACGGCACGCGGCTAGACTGGCTTCGGCGGCAGCGACGTGCGCCGGCGACAGCGCGCTATTGGCCCCGGGAGCCACGGCAATGACGTTCTCGCCGGCCGAATCCACCAGAATAAGCGCCGCGCCGGTAGGGCGAACCGGGTCTGTTACCACTCCACTCACATCCACGCCATAGGCGGCCAGCTCTGCCAGCCGGGCATCGCCCAAGCCATCGACGCCCACACAGGCGAGCAACGCGGTCCGAGCCCCCAAGCGCGCAGCCGCCACGGCTTGGTTCGCGCCCTTGCCGCCCCCAATGCGCTGCAAGTCGTCACCCAGCACGGTCTCGCCCGCGTCGGGCAGTGCGGGCACCGCCACCACCAGGTCCGTGTTGACGCTGCCCACCACCAACACGTCCGGGCGGGCCAGGGGTACACAAGCCCGGACGTTGTCAGCCGGATTCGCCCCAGTCGCCGCCATCGCTGCCTTGCCTTCCTGAGTCTCTTCCCAGCGCCGAGCCCGCGCTGGCGCTCCCGTTCTGACTAGTCTTGCGTATCAACTTGAGGCTGGCGCACAACCTGCCAGAGATACCCTATGAGCGCTAGCTGGCGCCGCCACCGCCACGGTTGGCGCAAGAGGCGATAGAGCCACTCCAAATTGGCGGACTGCAGCCAGCGGGGCGCGCGCGGCACCTTGCCGGAAATGTAGTCGAAACTGCCGCCGACGCCCATGGCCAAGCGCGCGCCGGTCTCTGCTTGAAAACGCTCGATCCAGAAGTCTTGCGCCGGACAGCCAAACGCCACGAAGAGAATGTCGGCCCCCGTTGCGCGAATCCTCTCGCAGAGGGCGGCCGCGTGCTCGGGAGCGGGTGTGCTGGCAGCCGAACCGGCAACGACTAGTCCTGGAATTTGCTCCTGGAGGACCCGGCCGGCGCGTGCCGCGACACCGGGCGCGGCGCCGAGCAAGAAGACCGAGGCGCCCAGGCGCGCGGCCTCAACGCACAGCGCGCGCATAAGGTCGATACCGGTGACCCGTTCGACATTCTCCAGTCCCTGGCGGCGCAAGGCCCAGACGACTCCCGCGCCGTCGGGCACCACAAGATCGGCTGCCGCCACCAGCGCGCGAAAGCCCGAATCATGCTGCGCGAGCATGACGAATTCAGGGTTTAGGGTTACAACGTTGTGAGGCCCGTCGGCGCCGAGCAGTGTGACACAGCGCGCCAGGGCCTGTGTGAATTCCACGCAGTCCACGCGCACGCCCAGCACGGACGCCGATCGTGGAGGCGCGGTATTCAAGCCGATGGGCTCTGGGGAAGTTTCTGAGCGAATTCCAGCCACGAATCTTCCACATAGGACCTGAAACGCTGGGTGAATACGGATTCATCGAATTGTGCGGCGGAGTCGCGGCAGGCGGCGGGGGAATAGGTAGTTTCCGCACAGGTACGCAGCGCATGGACAAACGCCGCGACTGTCTGTTCCGGCGCCAGCACGCCCGTCACGCCCGGCTGGACGATTTCTGTGGCGCCGCCTCTGCCGTAAGCGATTACGGGCTTGCCCGCGCTGAGCGCCTCGACTATGGCGATGCCGAAGTCTTCCTCACCGGGAAAGAGCAGGGCGCGGCTGCCGGCAAGCTGTGCCGCGAGTTCCTCGTCAGAGAGCCAGCCCAAGAACGAGACATTGGTTGGCGCGGCCCGCGAGAGTTGGTCGCGGAGAGGACCGTCGCCGACTATGCGCAACGGGGCTTGGACTGCCGTTGCCGCGGCGATCGCCAGGTCGATGCGTTTGTGGGCTTCCAATCGTCCGACACATACATAATACCCCTCATTGCGCGTCGGTTGCGAATGAAAGCGCCGGGTGGCAACGGGCGGATAGATGACGGCGGCGCGCCGGCCGTAGATGCGGTGGATGCGCGCCGCGACTGTTTGAGAGATGGCGACGAGCCGGTGCGGTTGGGCCGCCGCCCAGCGGTCCCAGCGGCGCAGCGGCGGGCGCAGCAGCGCGTCCGCGCCGCGGAGCGGCCAGGAGATGCGATCGCGGTCAGTGGCCGGTGTCAAGCCCCACAAGAAACGCGGCGGCGTGTAACAGTAGCTAACGTGCAACGTGCGCGGGCGGCGGGGAATGCCCTTGGCGGCGAAACTTGCCGAGGAGACTACAACATCGTAGGGCCCTACGTCTACGCCGCGAAACGCGAGGGGGTACAGCGGGGTGAGATGCTTCTGCCAGTGGCCGGGATTGGGAACGCGCTGGAGAAACGATGCGCGCACGTCCCAGCCGGTCAGGTCCAACGGCAATCTATCGGGATCGACAAACGAGGTATAGACCGGCGCTTCCGGCCACAGCCCGTGCATGACCGCCACGGTCCGCTCTGCGCCACCCAACGTATAGAAGTAATCGTGCGCTAGTGCCACTCGCATGTTGCTTCTATGCTAGCAAAAAGACGCACTGAGAGACATAGGGCGGATACCGCCGAACAAGAGAACAGCCTAACCCTACCCAACATTGACCAAGGGGCAACTCAGGGCGTATCTTTGGCCTATAGGCGAGACCCTTCACTGTTGTCAAAGGAGTACGCCATGGCAGCCAGGGTCTATAGTTTGGGGGAGATTGCGGCCCGTGGAGAAGCAATCTACCGGGACAAGGTTCAGGCTAAACTTGGGTCGGTGGCAAGAGGAAACTTTGTGGTCATTGACATTGAAACTGGAGACTACGAGGTTGACGTAGGTGATGCTGCGGCCACGCGGCGATTACTCGACCGGAGGCCATCCGCTGTGACCTACGGAGTGCGTGTCGGTCATCGGGCAGCATACAGCCATGTTGGCGGATTTCGGTCGCCTGACTCCGATGATTAAGGGAAAGATGGACAGCAGCCAACAAGCGCTGGTCACTATAGATGTCATTGATGGTGAAGGTAATATCCGGTCGTTGGAGGTAGTCTTGGACACCGGATTCACTGGAGACTTGACGTTGCCCACAGGTTCAATCCAACGACTCGGGCTGCGCTTCGTGGGTGAACGGACATTTGAGCTAGCTAATGGAGAATTGTTCGCGTTCGAGGCGTTTCTTGCCGCTGTCTCTTGGCACGGACGCCTCAGAGATGTGCTAGTGCTGAAGTCTGACAGCGCTCCGTTGCTCGGCATGACACTGCTCTGGGGCAGTAAAGTAACGATGGATACTTTGACTGACGGAGAGGTGACGATTGAGGAATTGTCCCCTGTGCAATGATGCCTTCTGTCTTGCCTTCAAGGCTGAAGCCCTCGCGGGCACGTACAAATGAGCACCAGGGGTGTTAGTTCCTGATTGCGGTGTCTCATCCCAAGTACTGGAATGGCTTTGCCTACTTGGCGGCACCCTCGACTTCAGGCATTGACTAGCATCCCAGCCGCCTTGATTTTGTCGAGAAACTAGCCTTCGTCTCTCAAACGTCGCAGCGGTTGTTAGATACTTCATGAATTCTTGATGGCGGGTCGGATCAGTGCTTTGTATTACCAGTTGTGCCTGCTCGTTTTTGCTCCGGAGCGCTCTGCGATAGCGGCTGAGGCGCTGCACTAGATTCTGTCTCTCTCTTGACGGAACCACTAGCAGACGATAATATAAAGAAAAATCACTTCAACGATAATTGATATGTTTGGGAAGTGGTGGTTGCTTAGTCGCTAGGAGAGGTAATGCAATCGGTTGGTGAACTCAGGAGACAGTTGCGTGCCCTTGCCAGTCGATCGCGTTTGGAGATACTCCAACTCTTGGCGGCTGGAGAGACCATGACGGTGACCGAATTGCGTGAGCAAGTGCATATCAGCCAGCCGTTGCTCTCGTGGCACTTGAGCATATTGCGGCGCGCGGGGTTGGTGGACGCAACGAAAGATGGACGGCAAGTCCGCTACGCGGTCAATCGCTCCGGGCTGCAGCGGGTCTCCCGAGGACTAGATAGCCTGCTTGGAACGGAACCGGATGCCGATGCGGATCCGGCGCTTGCGAAGCAGGCTGCAAGCTCATCTTAGCGAAAGCAAGCAGGGCACGATTGGGGTATGAACGGGCGCGGCATGGTGACCGCACACCGCAAGAAACAGCAGGAAGTATTGTAAACGGCGTCAGGGAGAGTTGAACCGGTGAGTAGTAAGGTACGGGTTGCGATTGTAGGCGTAGGAAACTGCGCGTCATCCCTCATCCAGGGGGTGCAATACTACCGGGACGCGGCAGACACGGATTTCGTTCCCGGTCTCATGCACGTGCGCCTAGGCGACTACCACATTAGCGATATCGAGTTTTCGGCCGCCTTTGACGTGGACCAGAATAAAGTAGGCAAGGACTTAGGCGAGGCCATCTGGGAAGCGCCGAACAACACCATCAAGTTCGCCGACGTGGAATCGATCGGCGTGACGGTGAAGCGCGGCATGACCCACGACGGCATCGGTCGCTACGTCAGCGAAGTCGTCCACAAGGCGCCCGGCGCAACCGACGACATTGTGAGCATACTCAAAGACACCGGCACCGACGTTGTGGTGAGCTACTTGCCGGTGGGCAGTGAAGAGGCGACCAAGTGGTACGTTGAGCAGGTGCTGCGGGCCGGATGCGGCTTCGTGAACTGCATACCCGTTTTCATTGGACGCGAGCCTTATTGGCAGCGCCGTTTTCACGAAGCGGGCGTGCCCATCATTGGCGACGACATCAAGTCTCAGGTGGGCGCTACCATCGTGCACCGCACGCTGGCGCGCTTGTTCCGGGACCGCGGCGTGCGCTTGGAAGAGACCAGCCAGCTCAACGTGGGGGGCAACACTGACTTCCTCAATATGCTGGAACGCGCGCGGCTGAGCTCGAAGAAAGAGTCCAAGACGAACGCGGTGACCTCGCTCTTGGACTACGACCCCGGTGATGACAACGTTTACATAGGGCCCAGCGACCACGTGCCGTTCCTGCAAGACCGCAAGTGGGCATACATCTACATGAATGGGCGGTCGTTCGGCGACGTGCCGTTGCGGGCGGAAATCAAGCTGGAAGTGTGGGATTCGCCGAATTCGGCCGGTGTCGTCATCGACGCCGTGCGGTTGGCCAAGATTGGGCTGGACCGCAGCTTGAGCGGCAACCTCATGGCCGCTTCGGCGTATCTGATGAAGTCGCCGCCGCGCCAGATCACGGACGATCGCGCGCGGACGCTGCTGGAAGAGTTCATCGCCGGAGCCGGCAATGACGCGGAGCACGTTCTCCAGGGCGAGGTGGGTTCGGAATCGGGTTAGTGCTATGTCGTTGGCCGGCCTTACGGGACGGCTCTTGTTGCTGACGGGCGCCGCTCTCGACAGCGCAATACCGCAGACGGTGAAGTATGGCGTCGCAAGCCTGGCGGCGCGAGGGGCGTTTGCCCTGTGGCGTACGGGACGAGAGAACGCCGTAGCCAACATGTCCCACGTGCTTGGCCGGCCGGTTGAGGATCCCGAGACGAGTGCGCTGGCTAAGAAGTCCATGGAGAATTACGGTTGGTACCTGGCTGATTTCTTGGGCTGGCTGCGCATTACCCCCGAGCGCTTGCAGCGGCGCGTGCGGGAGTTCCACGGCGAAGAACACCTCACCGAAGCGCTGCAGGCCGGCAAAGGCGCGATATTCGTATCCGGCCACTTTGGCCTTTGGGATCTCGGCGGCGCGATGTTGGCGCAGCGTTTCCCGGTGCTCATCCCGGTGGACACGTTCAGCAACGGCGCACTGGATTGGGTTGTTGGGCGCGTGCGGCAGCGGCTGGGTTTCGATACCGTGCCGGTAGAGCGAGGGCTGCGCGCGATGTTGCGGCAGTTGCAGGCAAATGGCGTGGTTGGCTTGCTGTTCGACCGACCCATGGAGGGGCGCGGTGTGCCGGTCACGTTCTTTGGCAGCAAAGCGTTTTTGCCGGTGGGCCCGGCGGCGCTCGCCTTGCGAACGGGAGCGCCGCTCGTAATGTGCCAGTGCCGGCGGGGCGAGGACAACGGTCTGTCGGTTACCGTCTATCCGCCGGTCTATGCGGTCCGCAGCGACGATGAGGAGCGTGACCTTCAAGTCGTTATGCAAGTGCTTACGGACACATTGGAGGAGATCATTCGATCGTGCCCCGAACAGTGGTACATGTTTCGGCCCATGTGGCTCCGGCCATTGTCCGTGGCGGAACCCCCTGCCCGCCGGATGTAAAGGGATAGGCTAGGCATGCGCCGGTATCTGGGAACACATGCGAACCCCCCTGCCATGAGCAAGGCGGACTTGCACATTCACACCAATGCCAGCGACGGCACGTTTTCGCCTTACCAGATGCTGCAATACGTGAGCGCGGAGACGGATATTGCGGTGTTGGCCGTTACCGACCACGATGAGATTCACGGCGCGCTGGAGGCCGCGGACCTTGCCGCGCAATTCCCCGGCGTGGAAGTGATACCGGGGGTGGAAGTGTCGACGTTTGACGGGCATCTGGTCGGCTTGTGGGTAGAGACGGCATTCCCCGTCTTGCGCAGCGCCGAATGGACCATCGACGCGATTCGAGAGCAGGGAGGAGTCGTCATCGTGCCCCATCCCATGTCCTGGCTGACCCTCAGTTTCCGGCAGTTTACGTTCAAGCGGCTGGCGCGCAAGGGCTACACCTTCGACGCCATCGAAGTCATGAATGCCAGTCCCGCCGGCAAGATGAGCTATGAGAAGGCTCTGGAAATCCAGCAGAGGCTGGGTATCGCCCAGGTTGGCGGCAGCGACGCGCACATTTTGGAAGGGATTGGCAAGGCGCACACGCTCTTTCCGGGTTCTACGGCAGCCGATCTCCGCGCGGCAATCGGGCAGCGCGCCACGCTCGCGCGGGGGGGCTACTTCGACTTTGATGAATCAATGACCTACTTCCGGCGCAAGATGCGGCGGTATGCGGACTGGCTGGGGCAGGCGTTTGTTCCGCAGAAGTGAGGCCAAACGTGAAGATCGCCCTCGTTTCGCCCTACGACTATGCATATCCCGGCGGTGTGACTGAGCACATCAGTCACCTCAATGTGCAATTTCGGGAGATGGGCCATGAGGTGCGCATCCTCGCCCCATCGTCTCAACCGGAAGAGGAACTGCCGTACGACAATCTCTACCGCGTCGGCAAGACAATCGTTAGAGTCCCGACGAATGCGTCTGTGGCCCGCATTTCGCTTTCGCTCACGCTCTCGCGCCAGGTAAAGCAGATCCTTGCCCAGGAGCGGTTCGACGTGGTACACCTGCATGAACCGTTGGCGCCGGCGTTGCCGATAACGGTCTTGCGGCATGCCCGCACGGTAAACGTCGGCACGTTTCACACGTACCGGCGCTCGCACTTTGCCTATCTCTACGGCAAACCGCTCCTCAAGCGATACTTCAGCCGGCTGCAAGGACACATCGCCGTTTCCGCCGCGGCCCGCCAGTTGATCGAGCGCTACTTTCCGGCCCAGTACCGCATTATTCCCAACGGCATCGATGCCGGCTTGTTTCAGGGCGGCCTGGCGCCATTCTCCCACTTGAACGACGGCATGCTCAACGTGCTGTTCGTGGGAAGGCTTGAGAAGCGCAAGGGTTTGACCTATCTCCTGCAGGCGCTGCAAACGGTGCAGCGGCACTGCCCCCAACCGGTGCGCCTCATCGTGGTGGGAGCCTTCACGGAGGAACAACGCGCCGATTATGAGAAGAAGGTTGCCCAATTGGGACTCGCCAACGTCGTATTCGTGGGGTTCGTGAGCAGGGAAGACAAAGTGCGGTACTACAAGTCGTGCCACGTCTTTTGCGCGCCATCCACCGGCGGCGAGAGCCAGGGCATTGTGCTCCTGGAAGCCATGGCAGCCGGTAGGCCGGTCGTGGCCTCCAACATCGAGGGCTACCATGGCGTTCTGGCAGACACCGGCGCGGGGCTGCTGGTGCCCCCGGAGGATGACGGGGCCTTGGCCCGCGCCCTATTGCGGTTTCTCGAACAGGAGTCGCTGCGGGAGGATGCGGGAGCGAGCGGCTTGGCGGCAGCCAAGGACTATTCGTGGGAAAAAGTCGCGACGCAGATTGTCTCCTATTACGAGGAGTGCATTGCGCGCAAGACGCCGCGTACGCGACGGTATAACTGGGCGAGGATTCCGCGACGGCGGAAGTAGAGCTGGATTCTTCCCGGGCAGACGGAGTCGTTCAAGACCGGGCGGCAAGCTAATGGAGATAGCGGAACCATGATACATCCTGGGGTTCGCGATTGGGCACAGGGCGCAATGGAATCACTGGCACGCCCGCTGGCCCGACTTGGGATTCAAGCGAACACGGTTACGACGTTCGGCTTCATGTTGAGCCTCGTGGCCGCCGCGGCCGTTTGGCAAGGGGTGTGGCCGTGGGCCGCAATCCTCGTATTGGTGGCCAGCGCGTTCGACATGGTGGACGGCGCGTTGGCGCGCGTGAGCGATGGTGGCACAACCTTCGGCGCCTTCTTTGACTCGACGTTGGATAGGCTGTCTGAGGCTGCAATCTGCCTGGGTTTGATCGGGTTTTTTCTCAGCCGCCAGGACAACCCGATGGTTGTGGGCACGGCCGTCATGCTGATAGGGTCTCAGATGGTGAGCTACACGCGGGCGCGCGCGGAGGGCCTGGGGCTTTCCTGCAGCATCGGTTGGTTCCAGCGTCCGGAACGCGTTATCGCCCTTGGCATAGCCTTGCTGTTGCCGGTCTCGTTGCTCATCGTATTGAAGATCGTCATCTGGCTGTTGGCCGTCTTGACGCTGCTGACCACGCTGCAGCGCGTGGTCCATGTGTGGCGGCAGTTGAGTGACTAGGCGGAATCCGTGAAGGTAGTCTCGCCCATGCGGGATGGGGTTCCTTTGCGGCAGGGCAACAGCGGCAAATGGACATTTTAGGCGGCTTGGTGTGAATTCGGGCGGGGCGTCGGGTCATGTTCGCGGAATCCGAAGACCGGGATTCCGCCGGCGCAGTTGGCGCATTGCACCATTAGTTGGACAGAAGTGCCTTGACGAGGCTATCGTACTACGCGATTGCCCGCTAAGACTGGGAAGAGCGCAGGTCTGCAACCTGCGCTCTCGTTGTCTCAGTTCATCGCCTCAGAGTGGCTGAACCACTAGATTCCTCTCTGCGCTCCGTTCGGAATGACAAGTCAGACCGAGCGCGGCGTACTGTCATTCCGAGCGGAGCGAGGAATCTAAGAGACCTGCCAATCCCAGACTTTCGTTGCGGGGCACGTCCCAGTCCCCCCGGCGCGCGCAAGACGGGCCTGCCATGGGACTACCCTCAAAGTCAATTGGCTGTTGGTTCAGGCCAAGAGACGACCACACGTCTCGCCTCTTGCCCACCCAAGCCTTGAACCCGCTAACTGCCAGTGTCCCGTGGCTGGCCGATGCTCGCGCTCTCTTGGGCCAGTCCGCCGATGGAACCCAGTCCGTCTGCCCAGAGGTAATAGAGGCCCAGCAGCGTCACCGGCGTGAAGCTGACCACGTGAATGAGTAGCGCCGCCGTTTCCGCCGGGCTCTCCGCCACGCCGAACAGTTCCAGCGCTTCGGCTGCGAGCAAGTGGAAGACGCCCACGTAGCCCGGTGATGACGGTATCGTCATGCCGAGCGTCGTCGCGCCGACGAGCACCATACTCGCCCAGATAGGCACGTCGAAGCCGAAGCCGAGCAGGATGACGTGCGTGCCGGCCACCACGCACGCCCACGACGGCAGCGACCACGCGAAGGCCCACAGGCCCCGCCGCGTTCGCACCATTTCCACCAGCAAGGCAAAGCCGGACTCGATTGTGCCCCGAAACGGCAAGCGTTCCAGAACGGGCGCGGCCGCTTGTGCTCGGGTAAGCACCCGTCTTGGGAGATACGCAATCACAAGGAGCACGATCAGGCCCGCCACCAGCAACCCCGTGCCAAGCAGCACCGACGACCGCATCCAATCCGGCAGGTCTACGGCCAGCAACGCGATGCCGAGAATGAGCACCACGGTGGCTACGTCCAGCAAACGCTCCACGACGATGGTGGAGAGCGTGCGACCGGCCGGCACGTTTGCTCGCTTCTGCAGCAGGTACACGCGGGCGACTTCGCCGAGGCGGGCCGGCAGGAGCGTATTGACGGTGTACCCAACCATCATGGAGGAGAAGAGAATCCGCAGGCTAACGGACCCCCGTTCGAGTAGTTGCGCCCATCGTTCCGTCTTTGCCCAAAGCTGAATGGCGTAGAGCAAGCCGAAGGGCGCCAGCATCACCAGGTTGAAGTCCCCGAGCGCTTCCAGCATCAGCCGGGGATCCGCGTCCCGGTAGACGATATAGAGCGTAACGGCCGTTATGGCAAGGCCGACGGCCAGGCGCGCTAACTGCGTGACGCGGGTCCGCGCGTCGCGTGGCGACCGGCCGCTCACAGCCGGGCACCGGAGACTGCCCCGCAGCCAAAGGCGCAGGCGCGACCGGCTGTGGGCGAGAGTGGCGTGGCGGCGCTAACGGTCATGTAGTCGCGCCGGAGAGTTTCCCCGCTGCGCTGCGCAGAGCCTCAGCCTTGTCTGTCGCTTCCCAAGGAGCGTCGATGTCTGTGCGTCCGAAGTGGCCGTAGGCCGCCGTAGCGCGGTAGATTGGCCGCCGCAGATCCAGGTCCCGGATGATGGCCGCGGGGCGCAAGTCGAAGTGCTCGTGAATGAGCGCAACCAAAGCCTCATCCGAAACACGCCCCGTGCCGAAGGTGTCCACCATGATGGAGACGGGATTGGCCGTGCCGATGGCGTAGGCAATCTGGATCTCGCACCGGTCGGCCAGCCCGGCCGCCACGATGTTTTTTGCCACGTGGCGCGTGGCGTAGGCCGCGGAACGGTCGACCTTGGTCGGATCCTTGCCCGAGAACGCGCCCCCGCCGTGGCGGGCCATGCCGCCGTAGGTGTCGACGATGATCTTGCGCCCGGTCAGCCCGGCGTCGCCCATGGGTCCGCCGGTGACAAAGCGACCCGTCGGATTCACGAGGAACCGGGTGGTGTCATCCAGCAACGCCGTCGGCAGCACTTCGCGCGCGCATAGTTCGATGAGATCGCGGCTAATTGTCTCGTGGTCCGCATCGGGATGGTGCTGGGTGGAGAGGACGACGGTATCCACCCGAACGGGTTTGCCGTGGTGGTACTCCACGGTTACCTGCGACTTGCCGTCGGGGCGCAAGTAGTCAAGGCTGCCGTCATGGCGCAGCGCGGCAAGCTGCTGGACCAGTTGGTGCGCCAACATGATGGGCATGGGCATGAGTTCGGATGTCTCGTTGCAGGCATAGCCGATCATCATGCCCTGATCCCCGGCGCCGGTTGCGAGCAGGTCGTCACCGTCGCCGTCCCTGGCTTCCAAAGCCAAATCCACGCCTAAAGCGATGTCGGCGGACTGTTCTTTCACGGAGACGGCCACGGCGCAAGTCTCACTGTCAAAGCCAAAATCGCTTGACGTGTACCCAATATCCGCCGCGACGCCGCGGGCAGTCTTCGCAATGTCCACGTTGGCGCGTCCGGTAATCTCGCCCAAAACGAGGATGAGCCCCGTGGTCGTAGCCGTTTCGCAGGCGACCCGCGCCTGAGGGTCCTGGCCGATGTACGCATCCAATACCGCATCCGAGATCGCGTCGCACATCTTATCGGGATGACCCTCGGTCACCGACTCCGATGTAAAGAGCACTTTCCCGGATGAAGCCATGCCCAAACTCATAGTAATCTCCTTCTCGTCCTCTCAAGCCTAACTTGGGGAGGGCGGCGCATCGGCGCCACCGGGGTTGCCTATGTTCCCTCTTCCCACGATGACAGATACTTCTCTTGCTCCGGTGTGAGCGTATCGATGGCCAAACCCATGGCATCGAGTTTGAGCCGCGCAACGCCGGCATCGATTTCCGTTGGTACCGTATAGACGCGGTTCTCAAGCTCATCATGGTTGCCAACCACGAACTCGGCACTCAACGCCTGGTTGGCGAAGCTCATGTCCATGACGCTGGCGGGATGGCCCTCCGCGCCGGAGAGGTTGACCAGCCGACCGTCGCTGAGGAGCGAAATGCGGTTGCCGTTCGCCAACGTGAATTCTTCCACCTGTTCGCGGACGATGGCGGTGGATGCCGCGAGGTCTCGCAGCGCCGGAATGTTGATCTCGATGTTGAAATGGCCGGCGTTGGCAACGATTGCGCCATCTTTCATGGCGGCGAAATGCTGGCCGTCCAGCACGTGGGCGTTGCCTGTCACCGTGATGAAGAGGTCGCCCTGCGCGGCGGCGTCGAGGAGCGGCATCACGAGGTAGCCGTCCATGGCCGCTTCCAGGGCGTTCAGAGGGTTCACCTCGGTCACGATCACGTTGGCTCCCGCGCCTTTGGCCCGCGCCGCGATGCCGCGCCCGCACCAGCCGTAGCCGCACACAACCACCGTGTGCCCGGCCAGGAGGATATTTGTCAGGCGCAGGATTCCGTCCAGACTGCTTTGTCCCGTACCGTAGCGGTTGTCGAAGAGATGCTTCGTATTGGCCTCATTCACCGCCACGATCGGATAGCGCAGCACGCCGTTCTCTTCCATGCTGCGCAGGCGGATGACACCGGTCGTCGTCTCTTCCGTGCCGCCGAGCATATTCTCGATGACGTCTGGGCGTTGCTTGTGGGCTACGGTCACCAGGTCGCAGCCGTCGTCCATCGTGATGTGGGGTTGGTGGTCCAACGCGGCATCGATGTGGCCGTAGTACGATTGTTCGTCTTCACCTTTGATGGCGTAGACGGGAATGCCGTAGTCAGCGGCCAGTGATGCCGCCACGTCGTCCTGCGTGGAAAGGGGGTTCGAGGCGCACAGCACGGCGTCGGCGCCGCCTTCCTTGAGCGTGCGCATGAGGTTTGCGGTCTCGCTGGTGACGTGCAGGCAGGCGGCTATGCGCACGCCGGCCAGCGGTTTCTCTTCCGTGAAACGCTGCCGAATGAGCCGGAGCACTGGCATCATGCGGTCCGCCCACTCAATGCGCAACTTGCCCTGGGAGGCGAGACCGATGTCCTTTACGTCACTGTCTAGCGCTGCCGTTGCCATCACGAATCTCCTTGCCCTTCTCTTCTTAATCAAGACTCTCAAAGTGCGTGAACGCAGCGAATTCTCGATAGCGAGCGCGGATGTCCGCGGCCGTCACGTCCTTCAGGCGATCGATGCTAAAGGCCTCCACGGTAAATGAGGCCACCACACTGCCGTGTATGAGCGCGCGGTGCAACTCCCGGGCCGAAACATGCCCCTGCTGCGCAATGTAGCCCAGAAAGCCGCCGGCAAAGGAATCACCGGCGCCGGTGGGGTCAACCACATCTTCCAGGGGATACCCGGGGGCGTAGTAGTACCCCTCTTGCGTGACGAGGGCGGCGCCATGCTCGCCCTTCTTGACGATGAGCGCCCGCGGACCCAGCGCCAGCATGGCGCGCGCCGCGCGGAGCAGGCTGTGCTCTTGGGTGTACTGGCGCAATTCCTCGTCATTGATCATCACCAGGTCCGTGCGGCGCACTACGGCCGTTAGGTCCTCGCGCTGCGTCTCGATCCAGTAATTCATAGTGTCCAGCACGGTCATCCGCGGCTTCTTCATTTGGTCCAGCGCGCGCAGTTGCACCACGGGATCGACGTTGGCAAGGAAGACGTACGGCGTGCTGCCGTAGCCGGCAGGCAGCGTGGGGTCGAACGAAGCAAGCACGTTGAGTTCGGTGGCCAGCGTATCGCGGGTGTTCATGTCGAAGTGGTACTTACCGGCCCAGTGGAACGTCTTGCCTGCTTGCACCTCCAGGCCCTCCAGGTCGAATTCTCGTTCCTGCAAGTACGCCAAATAGGATTCGGGAAAGTCCTCGCCAATAACGCCCACAATCTGCACCGGACAGTAGAGGCTGCCGGCGGTTGCAGCATAGACGGCCGAGCCGCCCAAGACCCCTTCCACCGATGCAAATGGCGTTACGATGTCATCCGTGGCTACGGTGCCGACGATTAGCAAACTCATGTCTGTCTAGTGTCTCTCTTCAGGTTGGCGGCATCCCAGCCGGTACCCGCAAGCGGGCGTGTGCACGTTGCGCCAAGACCGGCTACCGGGCACGGGCTACAGGTACTTTCCGACGAGCAAGTCTAACGTAGCGCGCTGTGCCGGCGGCACACTCTCCGGGGCCGTGATGATGGCGTTGGCAAGTGCGGTAGGACAGGGGCATCCCTCGCGCTCAGCCGGCAGAGCGGTGATGGCGCGCCGCACGATTTCCTTGGCATGGTCTACGTTCTGGTGGAGGTTCTCAACCACCATTTCCACCGTCACTTCACCGGCCGTATCGTGCCAGACGTCGTAGTCGGTAACGCAGGCCAGCGTGGCGTAGCAGATCTCGGCTTCTCGAGCCAGCTTTGCCTCCGGCACGGCCGTCATGCCGATGACGTCCATGCCCCAGCGGCGGTAGACTTCTGATTCCGCTTTCGTGGAAAACTGCGGGCCTTCCATGCAAATGTACGCGCCGCCCTTGTGCAGCGCCACGTCCACGTCTTGCCCGCTCTCGAAGAGCACGTCGCCGAGGGCCGGACAGTACGGCTGGGCAAAGCTCACGTGGGCCACGATGCCGTTGCCGAAGAACGTGCTTACGCGGTGCCTCGTATGGTCGTAGAGCTGGTCAGGCACGATGATGTGCTGGGGCGCGAATTCTTCGCGCAAGGAACCGCAAGCGGAAACGGAGATCAAGAATTCCACGCCCAGCCGCTTGAAGCCAAAGATATTGGCATGCGCGTTCACGTCTGTGGGCTGCACGTGGTGTCCGCGCCCGTGCCGGGGGAGAAATGCCAGCGGGATGCCTTGCAGCGAACCCAACGTATAGGCGTCACTCGGCGGGCCGAAGGGCGTAGCGATGTGCACCTCGCGGCGGTCCTGCAGCCCTTCGATGTCTGCGAATCCCGTGCCGCCAATGACACCGACCCTGGCCGCGGCTGGCATCCCCATTAGACGGAAGCCCTCCCCGCCGTCGCTAGGGCGTCCACGCTCACGGGCCGCTCACGTTCCGCCAGGACACCGGCGCCTGCGGTGACCGCGGCGGCGAGGCTGGGGCCAAACGGCGGGCGGAGCACCCCTGCTTCCGTAATGATCGCCGTAATCAGTTCGTGGGGGGTAACGTCAAAGGCGGGATGCGCGGCGGGTGTGGCCTCCGGCGCAATCTGCACACCGGCAAAGCGCGCCACTTCGGCGGCGCTGCGCTCTTCGATGGGTATATCGTTGCCATAGGCAACGCTGAGGTCTACGGTGGACGTCGGCGCTGCCACGTAGAAGGGGACGCCGTGGCGTTGCGCCACGACGGCGAGGGTATACGTGCCAATCTTGTTGGCCGCGTCACCGTTTGCCGCTATGCGGTCAGCGCCCACGACGACCTTCTGCACGTTGCCGCGTTGCATGAAGTGTCCTGCCATGCTATCCGTGATAAGCGTATGCGGTATGCCGAGTTGTCCCAATTCCCAGGCGGTCAAGCGCGCGCCCTGCAAGAATGGGCGGGTCTCGTCGACCAGTACGTGCAGGTCCGTGCCATCGGCGTGTGCGGCGCGGATCACGCCCAACGCGGTGCCGTAGTCCACGCACGCTAAGCCGCCGGCGTTGCAGTGGGTGAGCACGGTGTCGCCGTCGGCAATGAGCGGCGCGCCCGCGGCGCCAATGCGCCGATTGGCAAAGACATCCGCCTCGGCAATGGCCTGCGCCTCTGCCAACGCGGCGGCGCGCATGGCGGCTACGCCGCATTCGCAGGCAGCGGTCACGGCCTGCATGACACGCCCAAGCGCCCAGGTCAGATTGACCGCCGTGGGCCGCGTAGCGGCCAAGAGACGCTCGCCGCGCTCCAAGTCGGCCAGGAGGTCGGGCGGTGACGTCGCCGGGCTCTGTTGCGCCGCAAGGGTCAAGCCGAATGCGGCACAGGCGCCGATGGCGGGCGCTCCCCGGACCTGCATGGTGCGGATTGCCGCGGCTACCTCATCTACGGTACGGCAGACTGTCACCACAAGGTCTTGCGGCAACCGCCGCTGGTCGATCAGGCGAACTCCCGCCGCTGACCACTCGACTGTTCGCATAGTTACTCTAGCTTACCACTTACGCTTCGCCTAGCGGACTTGGGCCCTGTCTAGGCAGTCCACCACCTTCGCTCAGGCATTGCCGCAATCGATTTGCGCACGCCTGTGTGCAGGACTACGCCCAACCTTAATGTACGACGCCTTCCCGTGCCGCCACGGGAAGGCGGGGAGAGTCGCGTTCAGTGGGTTGCGCTCTCTCCCGATTGTCGTTGTGAAAGGCCGTTCTGTTCCGCGCGTGCAATGGCAGTCAAATTGCGGCCATCCCAGGACTGGCGGCCGCTCATCTTGCCGCACACGCGTCCCCATCCGGCGCCAACCACCCACGCGCTTGTGCGCTATGTGCCGCCGAGCGCGAGCCGGCCGCTGCCAGCCCGTTTCGCGTCAGCCCGCTTCGGGCCGGCGACTGCAACTGCGCGTTGGGACTAGACCTGCGGTTGGACGGTCTCCGGTTCCTCGGCGGCAGCCTCCGGCTCGGCCTCATGTCGGCTATGAATGCGGGACTGCGCCTCTTCCGCCATGTGGCGGCCGCGTTCCACCAAACCGGCCGTGCCTTCGCGCGCCCGGCCAACCGCGTCTTCCGCGCCTCTGCGCAAGTCTTCGGTCTTCTTGCCGAGCAGATCGCGCGTCTCTTCACCACTTTGGGGCGTGAGCAACAGGGCCAAGATGACGCCGCACAGCGCGCCAAACGTCAGGCCAAAAACGAAGCTCCCCAAATTCCTGGTCATGCTGAGCCTTCCTCTAGTAAGTTGTTCTTGCGAACCGTTTACGCCGATTATTACCCTTAAATTGTATCAACTGCGTACGTAGTCCGCAATATAGAGAAGGGTAACGCACGCCATGGATGCTTCAGCGGCGTGAAGGAGACCAACCGGCTGAAAGAACGCACCGATGTACTCGCCGGCAAAGTGCCCGAGCCAAAACCCCGTCAGCCCCACCCCTAGATACCAAACCGTCGAGCGATCGCCGCGACCGAAGAGCACGTGATAGGCCGTAGATTCTAGAGTGCCGAGGAGCACGCCCAACAGCACCACCGGCGGCGCGAGCGACAGGTAGTCCGCAACCGTGTGTGAGAACAGCTCGAATTCCAAAATTTCCATAGCTTAACAGGCGTGGCGCAAGGCAGTCTCAATCAATACACCTATCCTCCCGGCGCAGGCAATGAGTCCGTTTGGGATGTCCGAGCGGGCACAATCGGCCATAGACTCACTGTGGGCAGAGCACTGGGCGAGAACTCACGTAGTCTCACTCGATGCAGCCGGGTTGGACGTGACCTTCAATCGCGTTTCGCACAGAGTAATACCCCAGGCGCAATGGGTTAGCCCATGTGCCGAAACGCCAGTTCAACTCAACGTCCTCCTCCGGCTGGGAGCGGCGCGGACGGTGTGTGCCGGTCAGGAGACTGTGCGCCAACCGTTCGCTCCAGAATGGTGAGTGCGCGATCGATTTCCTCTCCGGTTGTCTCCTTGCCGAGACTGAAGCGAAGCGCGCTCGACGCCGCCGCGGGGGACTCGCCCAGGGCGAGAAGCACGTGGGACGGCTCGACGGTCCCGGCGGTGCATGCCGCGCCGTTCGACACGTCAACGCCGGCCAGGTCGAGGTTGAGCAAGAGCGTTTCGTTTGAAATGCCGGGAAACGAGACATTGGCAATGCCGGGCACGCGCTCCGTAGGGTGACCGTTGCGGTGGGTCCAGGGCATGCGGGCGGCGATGCCGTCTTCCAAGCGCCGGCGCAGAGCGAGCGCGTGCGCCGCGCGCGGCGCGCGCTCTGCGTGGGCCAGCCGCAGCGCCTCGGCCATACCCACGATTGCGGCGACGTTTTCGATGCCCGGCCGCTGCTCCCGCTCCTGGCCGCCGCCTGCCAGAAGCGGCTGCAACGGTACGCCGTGGCGCAAGACAAGGACCCCTACGCCTTTCGGACCGTAGCACTTGTGCGCCGTGAGCGAGAGCGAGTCAACGCCCCATGCGGGAACATCCACCGGCAGGCTGCCAAAGGCCTGTATAGCATCGGTGTGAACGAGAATTCCCCGCTGGCGGCACGCCGCGGCAATTTCCCGCACCGGCTGGATCGTGCCGATTTCGTTATTCACTGCCATGACAGAAACGAGCACGGTGTCCGGGGTCAGAGACCGGGCGACCGCGAGAGGGTCCACGATGCCTTCCGCGTTAGCCGGGGCATAGGTAACCCGAAACCCTTCAGCTTCGAGCCGCGCGCACGCGTGGAGCACGGCGTGGTGTTCGATCTGGCTTGCCACTACGTGGTTGCCCCGGCCCGCGGCGCGCTGGGCCCGGGCGATACCCAGAATGGCCGTGTTGTCGCTCTCCGTGCCGCCGCTGGTAAACAGGACTTCGGTAGGCTGGCAGCCAAGAGTCAGCGCAATGGTCTCGCGGGCGTCTTCCACGGCGCGGCGCGCGCGCCTGCCTGTCGCGTGCAGGCTGGAGGGATTGCCGAAGTGGTCGGTCAAGTAGGGCAACATGGTTGCCGCCACGCGCGAATCCAGGGGCGTGGTGGCAGCGTAGTCGAGGTAGATTCTCTGCTGTGACATCTCTGTCGCACGAACGGCGGCAATGGGAACAGTCTCGAAGCGCACGGCTTCAGGTAATAAAAATACAGGCAAGCCTTGTAAAGAAAAACATACGACGCGTGTGCGCGCATGGCGCAGTGGAGGATTGTGCTGTGTAGTATGCTCTAACTATACCACGAGCCCCAATTCAGAGAGACGTGAGCCGGTAGGTGGCGGAGCGTGGGGCGCGGTTCGCGTGACTCCCTGCGCAAGAGGCAATTCTAGATGAGTCTAGTCGAAAGGCAAGATAGGGATTGACATGCGGAGATTCGTGATTGCCGGAAACTGGAAGATGAACAAGGTCCTGGCGCAGGCCAACGCGCTGGCGCAGGACGTGAGCGCGGGGGTGACCGCCCTGGGGGAAATAGACATTGTAGTCTGTCCGCCGTTTGTAGCCCTGGCCGCTGTGCAGGCCGTCTTGGCGGACTCCGCGGTTGCGCTTGGCGCGCAGAACATGCACTGGGAAGCGGAAGGAGCCTATACGGGCGAGGTCTCCCCGCAGATGCTCCGGCAGCTCTGTTCCCACGTGATTATCGGCCATTCGGAACGGAGAGGCCACTTTGGCGAGACCGACGAAGCGGTCAACCGGAAAGTCATAGCGGCGATAGCTCACGGTCTAACGCCCATCGTTTGCGTAGGCGAAACCGACGCCGAAAACCGCGCCGGCAAGACCCGCGACGTCATCGACCGGCAAACTGCGCGGGCCCTCGCGGGCCTACCGCCCCAGCAGGCCGCGGCAGTCATTCTGGCCTACGAGCCCGTCTGGGCCATTGGCACCGGCCGCTCGGCGGCCCCGGCACAAGCCAATGCCACCATCGGGGCGGTGCGCGATGTTATCCGCCGGGAGTGCGGCGGGGCGACGGCAACGGCGACTCGCATCCTCTATGGCGGCAGCATCAATCCCAGCGTGTGGCCCGAGACCATCGCGCAGTCTGAAGTGGACGGCGGCCTGGTGGGCGGCGCGAGCCTGGTTGCCGCCGATTTTGTCGCTCTCGCCGAACAGACTCAAGAGGCCGCCACTGCGGACTCCGGCGACTCGGCGCAGGTCGCGGGCTGAGTCGGGCGGCCTGGGGCCAACGCTGCCCGGCGCCGCGCCGGCCGCATGGGAGACGACGGCAATTGGTGCGGTGACGCCCATCGGGCTGCCGGAGGTATGTAGTTCCCGCGCAGGCTCGTTCTTGGCGTTGGCTAGGATGGGCCGCTCACCTGGGGCGCCGGAACGGTTTGGGGTCTTGGTCATCGCCGCGTAGACTCGCCGCGCGTGGCGCAGCACGGCAGAGGGCGGAATAGGACGGTTCTAAGCTGGGTTAGCCGCCGGGCACGTGCGGCATCGCCTTGGCGGGCGCGGTTTGCGGCCCTTCGCTACCGCTCGCCGCCGCGCACGTGGAGCGCCGCCAGTTGCGCGCGTTCCAACGTGGTGAACACCAGGTTGTCCCGCGTGCGCACGGGCGCGCCGCCCCAAACGTCTTCCACCGCGAGCCCGGCGCTCTCAGATGGACCGGCGCCGTCCAGCTCGATCAGCACATCCTGGGTGAGGTCAGCCCCATTGAGCGCCAGCACGAGCAGTTCGCCGGCGGCGCTTTGCCAGTAGCCATACATCGTGCCCGGCGGCTGCACGGATAGGTTGCGCTCACGTTGCCAGTAGGGATGCCACGTGGCGTTTCCGAACCCCAAGTCCCGCCTCAGTGTTTCCAGGCGCGCAAAACTCTCTTGAGCGTCCGCGGGCGCGCCGTCTTCTGCCCAAAGCGGCATGGCGTGCACCACCGCGAGCCCAATGAGTTCCTCGTCGCTCAGGAGTTCCGCACGACGGTAATTCGCTAGAACGCCGGCAAAGCGGGAGTCAGGCGGCGGCACGTGGAAATGCGTGGGTACCCGGTGTAGGATGTCGCCAAAGAGGAATGGGAAGGCGTCAGGTTGCCACCGCTCCGCCAATCCGCCGCCACTCCGACGGCCCGCGGCAATGCCGCGATAGAGGTTGAGCCCCGTAACAACCAGGTCGGCGTGTCCGTGGATCATGCTCCAAGGTATGTTGGTCTGGGCAATCACGATGCCGTCCTCATCGCGCTCCCGCAGTCCGCCGTGAAAGAGCGCATAGAGGCTGCGCAGCAGGTCG
This sequence comes from Chloroflexota bacterium, assembly GCA_022824225.1. Lineage (GTDB taxonomy): Bacteria > Chloroflexota > UBA11872 > VXOZ01 > VXOZ01 > VXOZ01. The sequence goes on along the minus strand of JAJEAH010000035.1, from coordinate 12,113 downwards.
CGCCTGCCCCGGATATCCAGGGCGGCTTCCGCTCCCGTTACGCGCTCGGTTTGCGGGAGCAGCCGCACGGCCGGGTCGCCAAGCTGAACGAAGACGCCGTCGATGGGAAACTCCGTGGCAAATGACCGGACGGCTTCTGTGAAGAAGGACACGGTTGCGTCGTTGTGGAAAAGGGGGTGCACCCGTTCGGGCGGCGAGTCGTTCTCCACCACTGAATCGATTGGCAACGGCATCTGGTCGATGGCGGCCACAGCCCCGGGGGCTCTGGTGGAGAGCGTAAGCGCGGAAATGGTGGGGAGAACCTTCAGCCCCGCGCCGTGGGCTTGGTCGATGAGGTCTTGGAATGCCCGGGCGCGGTCAGCACTGGCGATGTAGGGAAATCCCGGAATATCCGACCAGTTTTGATCCAGCACCAGCGCCGTGGCGCCCTGATCCCGCAGGGCCGCCAGAGTCTCCGGCGTACCGGCCCCAGCGCGCGCCTGCGCAGGCGGCGCGCTGAGACCCGTGTTCGACCACGAGACGGGTGTCGGTCTCACGACGGGCGAACGGGCGCTCGGCGGGCGCACCGGCGTGGGCTGTAGACCAAAGTCCAGGTGCACCGTGTCCGGCATGTCCAGCGGATCGGAAATGAGTTCCACCAGCAGACGCATGGCGCCTTCAACCGGCCGCAACTGCAGTTGGGCGGCCGCCGCCTGGCGTTCGGAGGATTGGATGAGTTCCGTAAACCAGACGATACCCCGGTCGGCATTGCCCACCCAAAAGTGTGGCGTCATGGCGCCGGACCAGCCGTTTTCCGGCACTGCGCCGCCGCCCCAATAGTCCTGCGGCGGCGTGGAAAAGCCGAACATGGTGTGCGTGAAGAGATCGCCGCCCAGCAGGTGATGCGCGTAGTGGAGGGTTTCCGATCGGAGGATGGGGACGTCTAGCAAGACAGAGTCGATTGTTACGATGCCCTGGGGAATGAGGCTAACGCGGAAGTGGCACATGCCGTCGTAGCCGATGGTGACGCGGGACTGCGCGATGAGGTCGCCCGCGTTGCCCCGGGCCAGCAACTCCACGTGTGCCGCGTCCACGGAAATGGTGCGCGCCCGCTGCCAGACCAGCAGTTCGTCCTGCACGCGAATGTCCAGCTTCACGGCATCGAAAAGGAGTTCGGCGGCGTTAACTTCCAGGCTTGTGGGCATGGGGCCGGCATCGAACCGGAAGCGGTGGCCGGCGACTTCCACCGCCGTGCCGCTGACTACGATTGGCCGCCACGGTGCGGGCAACGGCGTGGCCGCCAGCCCTTGTTCGATGGACGCCAGCGGGTCGCGGCCGCGCGCGGGACCGCCACAGGCTGCCAGGCCGAGGGCAGCCCCGCTCGCGAGCAACTCCCGGCGACTGAAGAGTGGATTTGGCGCCATGGTCAGCGGTTACCTCGTAGAATCGATGGGGGCGATGGATGCCCACGGGTCCGCGCAACGCCACGTGCCGCAAGCCGGCTCACGTGCCGCGGACAGCCCACGCGGGCACTGGATTCGGCGCACGAGCACGTTGCGGCGCTAGGTCTCGTGCCGCCGGCTATTCGGCTGACAACTCGCAATTCAACTGCCAGTTAATGCCAAACTGGTCTTTACAGGAGCCAAAGTATGCGCCCCAGAAAGTCTCTTGCAGGGGCATGGTGACTGTGCCGCCGGCCGAGAGCTTGGCAAACAGCGAATCGGCTTCCTCGCGGCTGGACGGCGAATACGAGAGGGAGAAGTTGTCGCCTGGCGCTGGCGGCGGCGTGAACGTTGATGGCGTATCGCTACCCATCAATATGCAGTCACCAAATGCGAGCGTGACGTGCATGATTCTGTCGCCTTCTCCCGGCGGTACCTCGAAGTCCTCCGGGGCGTCGCTAAACGTCTGGATGACCGCGAATTCGCCCCCAAAAACGTCACGATAGAAGTCGAATGCCTCACGGCAGCTATCGGTGAATGTCAAATATACGTTGAGTGGCATAGATTCCTCCGCAGCGGGGTTTTTGGGTACGGGGCATTGAAAGTCATGTGGGCCGGTGCGTCCCGCGCGTCACGCCGGATGGACGCGCCGTGCCGGAATCCACGCTGGCATCGCTCGCCAACGATGGGATCGCGTGCCCGTGAGATGTGTTCGTCCGGCCGGGCCGCCCGGCGCAGTTACTCTCAGACTAGGCGATCGGCATCATCCCCTACAGAATCAGTGTACCGCATCCCTTGGGGTTGCGCGAGAACCTGGCGGTCTGCCGCTAGCAGGCCAAAAGTGTGTGTATTCTCATCCAGGCGTGCGGAATGGCTGTGCGCCAACGTGTACTGTGTCTGTGACCGGTTCACCCCGCGGGCGGTCAGGCCATGACTCTCGCGGCAGCGCCGTAGACACGCGAGGATATGTCACTTAACATTGAGGAAGGCGGCCTTGCACATAGGTGTGCGGGGCAGCGGTTTTGTAGCCACCAACGAAGGAGCGCGAACAGTGACCGAGCAGACCGGGGCGGAATCCACATATACGATGGGCTATGGCGACGAATTCTTGCAGCTTCTCGACCGGCGCAGCGCGCAGACCCACGCAGCCGGGCTGCTGCCTCATCTCCGGCCGGGTCTGCGGGTGCTGGATTTCGGCTGCGGTCCGGGCACGATCTCGTTGGGGCTAGCCAAGGCGGTCGAGCCGGGAGAGTTTCACGGCATCGACATGGAAGAGTCACAGATTGCCATTGCCCGCGCTGCCGCCGAGGCGGGCGGACATGCGAACGCGACGTTTCACGTTGGTGACGTCACGGACACCCCCTTTGAGGATGGGTACTTCGACGTTGCGTTCTGCCACACCGTTCTCACGCATGTCCCCGACACCGCCGCCGCACTCAATGAGGCAAAACGCGTGCTGAAGCCGGGCGGCTTGATCTTTAGCCGTGAGCTCACCGTATCTTCTTCCTTTATCGAGCCGGGCGAGGATAAGATGCGCTCCGCCTGGAACACGTTTGCCAAGCTGCTCGCGGGTAACGGCGGACATCCGGAGATGGGTAAGGAGTTGCGGTCGCACTTTCTCGCCGCGGGCCTTGCCGATGTACGTGGGATAGCCTCTTTCGACTCTTTCGGCACGACGGAGGAAGCGGGTTTCTTCTGCCAGTTTGTGCTGGACTGGTTCATCGCGCCCGAAATCGTGGAAGTGGCGGTCAAACACGGACTGGCCACCCGCGCGCAGTTCGACCAGTGGCGCGACGACCTGGAAGAGTGGAGACAAACGCCGGGCTGCTTTGCGGCGCTTGCGTTTGGTGAGTGCACGGGGACGAAAGTCTAGTTCGGCCAAACCCATGGCGCAGCGCTGTTTGCGCCGGCCTACTTCTCGAAGAAGTCCAAGTCTATCGCAATGGCGCTGGCCAGCATGAGCATTGAGAAGTCTTGGCCCATCCTGCCGGTGTCCACTTCTACCTTGAACGTATCGGCGTCGGTGAACGCCTCCCGGCCGAGGCCGCTCCATTGTTTCGTTACGCGCCCGATTTCCTGTCCCTGCTGGTAGACCATGAACGTGAAGGGGCGGAAGATCGGGCCGCGCATTTCCGCGACTACGCTGCCGGCTGCGTCCATCAGGTCGAACTTCCGGTTCAGGAATGAAAACCGCCGCTGCATCGAGCCGATGCGCTGCCCGGCGCCGTCGCTCACGTGCAGGTGCGAGAGGAACCAGAAGAAGCTCCGGCTGGCCGTAATAACGTTTGTGTTGTTCCGGTCGACGACGTGGATGGTCAGTGGACGGTGTGAACCAAGCGCGTTGCGACCCAGCAGGCCCGAGTCCTCAAATGCGTAGAGGAGTTGTTGGCCGTCGGGCGTTCGCACGCTATAGCGATTCTGGGTCTCCAGCCCCGTAAAGATCTCCAGGTGCTCGATTTCCTGACGCACGTAGAGTTCTGGATGCTGCGATAGATCGATCATGTGGCCTCCAACGCCCCAGCAAACGGGGCGACTAATCTAGCGGATTCACTGGACTGTTTCTACACAGGACAAAGCAACCACGGTGGGGGTGTCGCGGTGTGGGGTCTCGGTCGGCATGTTTTCTACGGTCGCTTGGAGTGCACGACCGAGGAGAGTACGTTGAAGCAATCTAGCTTGAGCATATTCGCTCAGGCCCGGGCTCGTCTCTGCCGCATGTAGAGAAGACGTAGATTCGCCAACATCTTGGGCAGCGCGAAGCCCTGCGAAAGGTCACACACTTCATATTTGCCTGCAGCTCAACCCGGGAAGACTAAGAGGCTTTGCCGGTGTTTGTGTAGACGCTGTGGGGTACTACGTTCGTCCGCCCTTCCACACGCTCAGGGCGATCGGATGTTAGTATCCCTTAGAGCCTGTTCACGTTCTTCCTAGAGGGAATCCACAAAGCTGATAGAAACCGTTCGTGCTGAGGCGGCTTTGCCAAGTCCCTGGCGAAACTTGAACGGTTCTTGCAGACAGCGCAAACACGCTCTCAGAGCCCAAACGCCCTGCAAACCCACGCCGGAAGACCGTCTCAAGGAACGTACCGAGACTGGCTAACGCGCGACGAACGTCTTACTATTCTCCCCGTTTACACTCACGGTGTATTCCACACCTTGCTCAAAGTCGGAATCCAGCGGGACCACGGTCTCGATGATGGGAAAGTCGGTGGTGCAAGCGATGCCTTCCGCTACAACGTAGTGATGGGTGATGCGGACGTCTATGGTGTTCGCATTGTCCCGCCGGATTTCGTAGCCATTGAAGTGCGAGCAACTGCCGCTGGGCATCCCGGAAACCACGCGCAGTTGGTATTTGGGCGGAGCGCTGCCCAACTCCTCGAATTCTACGAGCTCAACCGGAGACTCACGTAGTTCAGAATCGGGAAAACCGGGTCTTGGAAGCGAAAACGTCGTCGTTACCCGACCGTTGACAATCACGCGGTACGTTTGCGCCGGTTCCAGCGTTGCGTTGATTGGCAGAATCGTGTCGAGTTCCACCACCTCTTCATGGCACGGGATAGCCCACGGGGTAGGCGGCGGCTGCATCAGCGTGACCCTGGCAATGATGTCAGTACCCTCGACCCGCAGTTCCTCAGTGCCGGGGCGGGCGCAGCCCTCGATGGTTGACTGGTAGTAGGCAATCCGCAGGTAGGGCACTTCCTCGTTCGGCAGCAGGTTCGCCCAAACGACCGGCGCCGGCGCCTCCACCCACGTGCGCCAGTCCTGCCCTTCCTCCACCTGATCGGGCGGCGGTTCCACGAGCACCAGCAACATGTCTACGGAATTCGGATAGCCGCGCGTGATCACCTCATAGACGGTATCGTTGGTGAATGCGAGCCGCCCGTCGGATTCGATGATTCTGCCCAGAATCGCGTACGTGTTCCGGGAATTGATGTCGTCGCGGCTGTACTCAATCCTGAAATCTATCGGCACTTGACCGGGGTTCTCGATGGTCTGCCGCGCAATCAGCGGCGCCGCCGTGTCCTGCAAGGACACGTCCAGCAAATCCACCACCAGCCGCGCCCCCGGCGTCAGCGCAATCCGCTCGCGATACGTCACCGTACCACTCACCACCGCGTTCGGCTCCCGGCCGGAGGGGATTTCCGACGCTGAACCGGATGGCACAGGCGCGGTCTGACAGCCAACGACTACGACAAGGAGGGCAAGAATGCCCGATAGGACGGCTAGAAGTTGCAGAAGTCTAGGTCTCAAGTGTAGGCCACCTTGTAGGGTCTTCCAATGTCTAGACTAACTGGCATGCAGGCTGAACTCAATCTCGGTGAGCATACTAAGAAACCTCTGAATAAGTCCTGCCTAGTATGACATACTCTGGATAGAGCGGAAATTGTGGTTGAGGAGGAAGGGTTTCATGGAGCAGCCCACGTTTGCCGAGCTGGAGTATGCGCACAAGAAGCACAAGACGCGGCGGGAGAAGTTTCTGGAGCGGCTGGAAGCGCTGGTGCCATGGGAGCGGCTGGAGGCGCGCATCGAGCCGCACTAACCCAAGGCGGGCAACGGGCGACCGCCCTATGCGTTGTCGGTGATGCTGCGGGTGCACCTGGTGCAGCTCTGCTACAACCTGAGCGATCCTGGGATGGAGGACTTGTTGTACGAAGCAGCGTCGGTGCGGCGGTTCGTGGGGTTGCGGTTGTCCGAGGCGCTACCCGACGAGAGCACGATCCTGCACTTTCGGCATTTGCTGGAGAAGCACCAGTTGGGGCGTGAGTTGTATGGGGAGATCAACGGGTATCTGGCGGCGCAGGGGCTGAAGCTGAAGGCAGGCACGATCATGGACGCGACCATCATCGCGGCGCCATCGTCGACCGGCAGCCGGTCGCAGTCATCGACCAAGAACCGGAGGGGGGAGCGGGACCCGGAGATGCGACAGGTGAAGAAGGGGAAGCAGTATCACTACGGGATGAAGCTGCACGTAGGAGCGGACGCGGCCACGGGTCTGGTACACAGCTTTGCGACGACGCCGGCGAACGTGCACGACGTGACGCAAGCGTACCGGCTGCTGCACGGTGGGGAGAGGCAGGTGTGGGGAGACGCGGGGTACGTTGGGGTGCAGAAGCGGGCGGAGCATCAGGGGCGCGCCGTGACCTGGCAGGTAGCGCTGAAGCCGGGGCAGCGGCGCAAGCTGGCAGAAGGGAGCGCAGCGGCCGTAGCAGAGCGGGAGAAAGCCTCGATGCGAGCGAAAGTGGAACACCCGTTTCTGTACGTGAAGCGGCGGTTTCACTATGCCACGGTACGCTACCGGGGCTTGGCCAAGAACACGGAGCGGTTAGCCGTCTTGCTGGGACTAGCCAATCTGCTGACGGCGCAACGGGCCATGAGCGGCTGATCTGGGGCGCAGTGCGCCCACCAGCCGGAAAACGGCAGAAACGGGCGGAAACACAGGGGAAAACAGCCTCGTACACGGCACACTCAGACCAAGCAAACTCGACCACAAGCCTACTAAAGCACCCAACAACCACACCAACAGTCTGGCATCCACTTGTTCAGAGGTTTCCTAGATTCTTCGTCGCTGCACTCCTCAGAATGACGTTGATTGCCGTTCGGAATGACATAGGGGGTGCAGCGTTCGGTTTGGCGTGGGCGCGCGCTGCGTTCGGTTTGGCGTGGGCGCGTGCCGCCTTCGGCTTGGCATGGATGTGGGTTCCCTGTCTTTTGTCATTCCGAGCCCTGCGAGGAATCTAGAGTCCGTTTCTTAACCAGGCCGCAGCGGCTCGCACCCCAGACCCCACGCTCCTAGCGGAGCGAGCAATATCGTTCGCGGAACATTGAGTCCACGTCTCAACCGTCGCAGTTGCCCCGGCACCTTAGATTCTTCACTGCGCTGCGCTCCGTTCGGAATGACATTGGGGGCAGCGATCGGCGTGGCATGGGCGCGTGCCGCGTTCGGCTTGGCGTGGATGTGCGTCCCCTGTCTCTTGTCATTCCGAGCGCAGCGAGGAATCTAACGCCCGCGCAACGTGCCGCCCGCTTGGCGCGGCTCCTTAGATTCCTCTCTGCGCTGCGCTCCGTTCGGAATGACATTGGATTAGTCGCTACGTTCGGAATGACATTCGATACACCCTTCACGCTACCTCTTCACCCCCCCCCCGTCTCCCCGCCTTCTACAACATACAAATGACATGAGATCTAGCCCAACAAGGTAATCAAGTCAAGAGCTACTGATTCCCGAGTGCTTGGCACTTCCGCACTGGCGAACGGCAAGCGGCCGGCACAAAATCGCCGTGGCGGCAAAGACATGGGCGGCAACGGCGAATCTGCCGTCACTTACAGCAGCAGCGAAAGAGGGTAGGACATGCTGGGCAATATAACAGTGGTGAGGCCAACACGGAGCTTGGGCATGTGCCCCGTGTCTAGCGAAAGCTGACCAGGCTGCGCTTGAGGGTATCGAAATACTGCAAGGCGACGCCCGTGCCCAGCGCCACGCTGGTCAACGGGCTATCGGTCACAAAGCAGGGGATGCCGGTTTCCTGCGTGAGCATGCCATCGAGATTGCGGAGCAACGAGCCGCCGCCCGTCATCACAATGCCCCGATCGATGATGTCCGAGGCAAGTTCCGGCGGCGTTCGTTCCAATACGTCGCGGGCGCATTTCACGACTTGGCCGAGGGTCTCTTGAATAGCCTCGGTGATCTCGTCCGAAGAGACGGTAATGGTGCGCGGCAGACCCGCCACCTGGTCGCGCCCCCGCACTTCCATAGTCAGGGGTTGGTCCAAGGGCAACGCGCTGCCGACGGCGATTTTCACGTCTTCAGCCGTGCCCTCACCGATCAAGAGGTTGTAGTGGCGCTTGACATAACTATTTATGGTAGAGTCGAGGCGGCTGCCGCCGATACGGATGGAGTCGCTCACGACTATGGCATTCAGCGACAAGACGGCCACCTCGGTGGTGCCGCCGCCGATGTTTATGACCATGCTGCCGCTGGGCGAGGAAATGGGGACGTTAGCGCCCAGGGCCGCGGCTAGCGGCTCTTGAATGAGGTAGGCGTTGCCGGCGCCGGCGGAGATGACGGCGTCGTGCACCGCTCGTCGCTCGACACTAGTTATGCCAGTTGGCACGGAAACCATTACGTCCGGTTTGAAAAAGCGGACGCGTCCGCACACCCGGCGGATGAGGTGCCGAATCATCTCCTGGGTAACCACGTAGTCTGCGATCACGCCTTCCCGCATGGGGCGCACCACGGCAATGTTGCCGGGCGCGCGGCCAAGCATCTGGCGGGCTTCATCGCCAATCGTCTCGACGTGGTAGTCTTCCGATGAAATCGCCACCACGGAAGGGCCATTGATCACAATGCCGCGGCCGGGCACATACACCAGCACGTTTGCGGTGCCCAGATCGATGCCGATTTGCTGTGCCCCAAACATGAGCGGAGCTATTCCATCGTTACGTTGGCGCCGAGAGCTATCAAGTCTTCCGGCAGTGATTCATACCCGCGGTAGACGTGGTGCATTTCCGATACCCGCGTTGTGGAGTCCGCGGCAAGAGCCGCCAACAGGAGAGCGACGCCGGAGCGAATGTCAAGCGCCTGCAGCGCCGCGCCGCGCAACGCAGTTGGCCCGCGAACGTAGGCTTTCTCACCGGCCACTTGTATGTCCGCCCCCATCTTCCGCAGTTCATCAACGTAATTGAATCGCGCCTCGAAGACGCGCTCGTGGATGACGCTTTCCCCATGGGCCTGCGTGAGCAGCGCGCAGATCTGTGGCTGCAAATCCGTGGGAAAACCTGGAAAGTGAATGGCCTGCACTTCCACAGCGCGCAGAGCATTGGGAGCCGAGACACTAATCGGATCGCCAGCCCCTTGTATGGTAACACCACACTGGGCAAGTTTGTAGAGAACGGGCTCCAGGTGGTCGTAGTTCACGTTGTGAATAGTCACGTTTCCGCCGGTGATTGCGGCGGCCAGGGCAAATGTCCCCGCTTCGTGACGGTCGGGAATCACCTGCCACTCGGCGCCGTGGAGCCGCTCCACCCCTTCGATTTCGATAGTGTTCGTGCCCGCGCCGCGAATACGCGCCCCCATCTGATTGAGGCAGTCCGCCAACGCCACCACCTCCGGCTCGGATGATGCGTGCCGAATGACGCTAACGCCCTCTGCCAGCGTGGCGGCGAGCATGAGGTTTTCCGTGCCGGTATGGCTGGGGTAATCCAGATAGAGCCGGGCGCCGCGCAGGCGCTTGGCAGAGAGCCGGTATTCTTGCTCCTCGCTCTCCACGCTGGCGCCCATTGTCCTGAAGCCCAACAAATCGACGTTCACCGGGCGTTCGCCGATCTTGCAGCCGCCGGGGTGCACGGAAGATGCCTCCCCCATGCGCGCAAGCAGCGGGCCGGTTACCAGAAAGGAGGCGCGAAAACTGGACGCGGTCTCGGTGGGCGTGCGCGTGGACGTGAGGCTATCTGCCGTAATCGCGAGGGTACTGTCCTTTTCATTCGCCTCGACGCGAGCGCCCAAGCTGGTGAGCAGTTCGGCCATGGCGCCGATGTCACGAATGAAGGGGGGATTGTGCAGTACGCACGTTTCATCCGTCAGCAACGCGGCGGCCATGAGCGGCAGCGCGCAGTTCTTGGATCCCCGCGCCCGCACCTCTCCCGCCAGTCGCCGGCCGCCATGGACGACGACCGTTCCGGGCTGCCTATGCTGCGCCAGCAGTGTCATAGTGAACTGCTCCTGCAGACGATCGCACGCGCCGGCGCGCCCTTAGGGCAATAATGCGACAGCGTTGCGAGGGTGAGTCTCCAATCAGAGATGATCGCGCGTTGCGCTCGCACAGGCGCCATGGGCAGGCAACAAGCGCAAGTGCCGCAGTCTATCGCGCCGGCCAAGCTGCGGCGCCAGCCGTCATCTCGACTGCCGGGCGCCTCGCCTGCGTCTAGCTTGTTGAGCCAGTCGCAAGCGGATGAGCGCGCGCCGCAGTGCCGCTTCGGCAGCCAGAAGCTGAGCGCCGTCCAACTTCTCCGCCATGGCCTCTTGTGCCCGGCGGCGGGCCTCCTCCGCGCGCTCAATGTCGATTTCTTCCGCCCGCTCGGACGCATCCGCCAGAACGGCCACGTGGTTGTCGCGCACTTCCAAGAAACCGCCCGTAACGAAAAAGGATTCCTCCTCATCTTCCTTGCGCAAGATGAGTTCGCCTGGCGCCAGAGTCGTCATGAGCGGGGCGTGCCGCGGCAGGATTCCCAGTTGGCCGTCGGTCCCGGGCACCCGGACAGACGTAACGGACTCTTCGGTCAGCACGACGCGCTCGGCGGTAATGATCTCAAGGCGAATCGCTGCCATGGCTACGAATCTGCCTGCATTTCCTTGGCGTTCTCGACGACTTCGTCAATCGTTCCCGTCATGTAGAAGGCCTGCTCCGGCAGGTCGTCGTGCTTGCCTTCCAGGATTTCCTTAAAACCGCGCACGGTTTCGGCTATCGACACGTACTTGCCCGGCATGCCAGTAAAGGCCTCCGCCACGAACATCGGTTGCGACAGGAAGCGTTCCATGCGGCGGGCGCGGGCCACGGTGAGCTTGTCTTCTTCCGATAGTTCTTCCACGCCGAGAATGGCGATGATGTCTTGCAAGTCCTGGTAGCGTTGGAGCACTTGCTGCACTTGCCGCGCTACTTGATAGTGCTCCTCGCCGACCACGGTGGGATCGAGCACCCGCGAGGTGGAACCAAGCGGATCGATGGCCGGATAGATGCCGCGTTCCGAAATCGCCCGCTCCAGGCGAATGGAGGCGTCCAGGTGAGCAAACGTTGTGACCGGCGCGGGGTCTGTATAGTCGTCGGCGGGCACGTAGACCGCCTGGAGGCTCGTAATCGCCCCGCGCTTGGTGGACGTAATGCGTTCCTGCAACTGTCCCATTTCCGTCGCCAGCGTCGGCTGGTAACCCACTGCCGAGGGCATGCGGCCGAGCATGGCGGAAACTTCCGAGCCAGCCTGCGTGAAGCGGAAGATGTTGTCGATGAAGAGCAGCAAGTCCAAGCCCTGGCTATCGCGGAAGTGCTCGGCAACCGTCAGACCCGTAAGGCCGACCCGCAGGCGCGCGCCCGGGGGCTCGTTCATCTGGCCGAAGACCATGACGGTCTTATCCAGCACGCCGGCTTCGCGCATCTCATTCCAAAGGTCGTTACCCTCGCGCGTCCGCTCGCCCACGCCGCAGAACACGGAGTAGCCCTGGTGTTCGGCGGCGGCGTTACGGATCAATTCCATGATGATGACGGTCTTGCCCACGCCGGCGCCGCCAAACACGGCAATCTTGCCGCCCCGGCGGAAGGGGCAGATCAGGTCAACCACCTTCAGTCCGGTCTCGAAGACTTCCAACTCGATGCTCTGGTCTTCCAAGGTAGGCGGAGAGCGGTGGATAGGATAGGTCTCCGTGGTCTCGACCGCGTCGCCGCCGTCCACCACCTCGCCAATTACGTTGAAGATGCGCCCCAGCGTGGCTTCCCCAACGGGAACGCGGATGGGCGAGCCGGAGTCTTCTACTTCCACCCCTCTACGCAGCCCTTCCGTGGGGCCCATAGCGACACAGCGCACCCAGTCGTTGCCGATGTGCTGTTCGACTTCCAGCACCAGCCGCTCGCCGTCCGGCGTCTGCAATTCAATTGCGTTGTGAATGGCGGGCAGGTTGTCCGGTGGGAATTCAACGTCAACGACC
>JAJEAH010000019.1 GCA_022824225.1 Chloroflexota bacterium | reverse complement strand
GTAGCCGTAGCGGAAGCTGCGGCTGGATCACCTCCTTTCTAGGGTTTCTTACCCCACTATACATTCCACCTCCTTATCTCCCTACCGTCTTTCCCCCTCTCCATCTATCCACTCCCCTTCATCACCCTCCACCTGCTAATCACTCCCTACCTGCCTATACACGCAACTCCCCCAAGGGGGAGTTCTTGCTTTGCCCTCCAGTCAGGCGCTCTGGCAACGCGTGCGGCGTTTGCCTCTCAATCTCGCCACCCCGCTGGCAGCCGGTCCAGACCTAGTCCCGGTTCGTTGGCGCGCCGGCAGACCTGAGACCGCGTTCCGGGCTTGCCGCCCGCCGGCCGCCCACCATTCCGGCTCCTCAACATATGGGGTTCCGTGTTCACATGCTCCGCTGCCCGCGCGACTCGCCACGCACCTCAGTTTCAGTCATGCTCAGTTGCATCACAGCGGGCGCTGCGCTATATTCCTAGTGTCCGCTGTTAGCGTGCGCCCCTAGCGTGCGTTGTTCGAGGCATGGCCCAAAAGTGTCGGGCGGACGCGCGCCGGGAAGTGGTACAATAGACGTGAAACCAGCGGCACATGCTGTTGTGCGGGCCACTAGCTCAGTTGGTTAGAGCGCGCCCCTGATAAGGGCGAGGTCTGTGGTTCAAATCCACAGTGGCCCACCATCCCAAAGCAACGCCGGTCGTGCGCCGGTGTTGCTTTTCCCGTTTACGCCGCTTGGGGATGTAGCTCAGTTGGGAGAGCACCTCCTTTGCAAGGAGGGGGTCAGGAGTTCGAGTCTCCTCATCTCCACCAGACTTTATAAAATCAAAAACTTTCGCGCTGAGGTTCCGGCTGGAGGTGTAGGAGTCCCATTGGGCCGGGGCGCACCGCAGTGTCAGATTCTCCCGCCGAGCAAATGTGTAATGCAAGCGAGGCAAGCTGACATCGCGCCCACAGTCGGTAAAAAGTTGCGCGCGGAGCGCGGGGTGACCTCTTCTTCATCGACGGCACGACTGTGGGCGGGACCGACCCCGAGCACGAGGCTGGGCTGGACGCCATCTTTGGGGAATCCTATAGTTGACGCCACCCAGCGGACGTGGGACAAGAATACAACTATTAAGAAAAGCCATGCTTCGCAAGAGACTGTCGCTCGACGAAGCGACCCGGTCGAAGGACCTGAGCGGAAAGACCTACATCGTGACCGGCGCCAACTCCGGCGTCGGCCTTGAAACTACTCGCCAACTGGTCAGGCAGGGCGGACATGTCGTACTGGCCTGCCGGAGAATCGATGCAGCCGAAGAGGCAGCGCGGAGCTTCAGCGGACTGAAGGGCAGCCACGAGGCCATGCGGCTGGACCTCGCCGACCTTCAGTCCGTCCGGGACTTCGTCGCGGAGTTCACCGCAAATCACGACCGTCTGGACGGCCTGGCGTGCAATGCCGGACTCGTGTCGATGGGCAGGGAACCCGAATACACGAAGGACGGACTGGAAATGACCATCGGCGTGAGCTACTTCGGTCACTTCCTGCTCACAGAGTTGTTACTGGACACCTTGCGGGCGAGTGCGCCTTCACGCATGGCGATCGTCTCATCGGTGGTGCACGCCGGCAGCGACAAGAACCGACCCAACGTGGACCTCGACGATCTCAACAATAGGCGCCGGGAATTCCGCAACTTCGCCGCCTATGCCGAAGCGAAAGTGGCAACGGTCCTCTACGCCAAGGAACTCGCCGAACGACTTGATGGCACCGGCGTGACCGTCTTCTCGCTTCACCCCGGGTGGGCCAGGTCAAACTTTGGGTCCGGTGGCAGCCTGCCAATTCGGGTCGCAATGGCCGTCATGCGGCCCCTCAGCCGACTGGTCTCCGACAGCAACGAGGAATCAGCGCAGACCACATTGCACTGCCTGTTGTCCGACACCGCGGCGAACCACTCGGGCGCCTACTTTAGCCAGAGCAGTGTGCTCTACCGGGACAAGCAGTGCCGCCAAGGCGGTTGGCCGATGGAGACCCCGAACCCGAACGCCAAGAACATGGAGACCGCCAGGAGACTGGTCGACCTGAGCTACGACGTGGTCGGGTTGAGCACGCCCAACAAGCCAGTCTGAGAACGACTGGACCGTGATAGCTCGGCAGAGGGCGATCGTACGGGCAAGGGCGCGGCTAGCTGTGAACGGCCATCGCGCTGCGGTCTTCACTGCGTCCTCACGATACTTGTCGGAGAGCAATCGCTCATGTACTCCGCCACGTTATTTTCGAACCTCCCACCGAAAAGCTCACAGTACAGTACGCTCCGGCCCGCCCAGTCTATGATTGCAGACCTCAAAAGAACCCCTGATATACAGCATCTCTTGTCACCGCTTCACTCTCTAACGCTGCCCGAGGGGTATAGTCTGCGCTTGCGCGCAGCAAGGCTGAATTGGTAACGAAACTGGGGTAGTATGCCCAGCTCAATTCCGATTCTGCTATTCTTTGGTAGGTTCACATTCTAGGGGGTCAATAGGGAAACACATGAAACTAAGTAAAGAGAATTGGCCAGTGTATAGTGCCGACAGACGTAGAGCTAGAATCGATCCAAAGCCCGCGTACCAACGTGGGCCAGTTTGGTCTCAAAACCATCAGCAACTATTCATTGATTCTGTTCTTCGAGGATTCGACATACCGAAATTCTATCTTAGGAGAGTTAATGAAGGGCCATATGACTGGGAGGTAATAGATGGACAACAAAGGCTAAGGGCAATTTGGGGATTCCTAAGAAACGAGTATCCAGTCTCCGATGACTCTGATCCAGTAGAAAAACACGGAATTGCTGGCAAGAACTTCGAAGATCTTCAAGACCAACTTGTGGATAGTTTTCTTGCGTATGAGCTGGCGATTGTAACAGTCGAGGAAGCGGACGATCAAGAAGTCGAAGACATGTTTCTAAGGCTTCAGAACGGCATGCCACTAAGCTCCGCGGAAAAGAGAAATGCAATATCCGGGTCAATTAGGAATTTTGTACACGGTCTTGCTGAGAACAACAGGCTAATGACCGATTCGGTAGCGTTCGCGAATAGTAGGTATTCTCACGACGAAGTCATCGCTCAGATGGTGCTAATAGAGATGCATGGGGCCCTACCTCAGTCCGCCACACTCAGCTTAAGGAACTATATCAAAATAACAGAAACTTCAATGAGAATCCCTCTGTTGCAAACAAAGTTAAGCGAGTCTTGAACTTTCTAGGCAAGGCATTTCCTCAGAAGTCTCCTGAATTGAGCAAAGTGAATTTGCTGTCTCTGTACACCCTAGCGTCAGAGACTTTGACAAAATACTCCATAGCAGATAGAGCCAATGAATTTGGGAATTGGTTTATCGGATTCGAGAATCGTCGCAGGCAAGACGAAGACAAACCTGAGGACCATAGAGACGAACGAATGGTGTCTTACCAGCTTGCAGTTTTGCAGCAAACTGCAAATCTAGCTTCACAGGAAGAAAGAAGGCGTATACTGACTGAAGACTTGCTGACGATGATTCCAGACTTGATCTTACTTGACGACCAGCGCCTGTTCACCCACGACCAACGAGCTGCCATATTTCGAAAGGCGCGCGGAAAGTGTGCTAATCCTGGAAAATCTGGGGACTGTCTAATTGAATGTGGCTGGAATGACATTCATGCAGACCACTTAGTACCCTACTCAAAAGGCGGTCGAACGACCGTGGCAAACGGTAAGCTACTTTGTAGGAATTGCAACCTTCGAAAATCAAATAAGTGACACTTACAGCGATTTGTTGTACGTGGGCACCGAGGTTGGCCCTTAATTCAGACTTCTAGCTTCAATTGTCGGGATATCTTCGACTCCGCTGGACGGCAGGCCTGACGGACCAGACATGTGGAAGAGCAAATGATGGTTCTAGGTCTATTCTCAAACCTTCGGCAGCAACCACCGGCATTTTGGCTCAACCTGGGCGTAAAGGCAGTATTGGTTTGCTTGTTGGCAGTCGGGGCCTTCTCGGGACTGCAGCAGTTTGAGGGCAAGGCGTTCGCGTGGCGGCTGACCACGTACCCAATCGCGGCCCTTGTCGTGCCCGTGATCTGGCTTCTCTACCGGCGTAGAGCACTGGCTCTCGCGGAAGGGACGACTCCAACGTAGACCACGACCTCGGCAAAGGCGACATTTCGCGCAGCGTCCACCTATCCGTTCGTCGTTGACATTCTGCTCGTCCTGCCTTTTCTCATTGACACCGTCGGCAACGCCGTGGACTTCTACGACACGATCTGGTGGTGGGATGACATCAATCACCTTGTCAACTGGGCCCTGCTTTCCGGCGCCATCGGCGCATTGGCTTGGCGGAACAACATCAACCCCTGGCAGACCGTGGCTTACGTCCTCGGTTTTGGCGCGGTAACCGCAATTCTGTGGGAGATTGCGGAGTATTTCTCATTCATCCGCTTCTCTTCAGAATTAGCGACAGCGTACGTCGACACGCTGGGTGACATGGCCTTGGGACTCACCGGCTCGGTTGTAGCCGGACTGGTAGCCGCATTGGCACTGCGATACAAGGCTGCGTCACCGGCGTAGCTGACGTGCATTGTTCTCGGCGGCGGCCTTCGAAAGTGTACGCGCACACACAGGACACCAACCTAGTTTTGCGTACCCATGCGCGCCGCAACCGCCAGTCTGCGCTCGCCGTGCCTGCGCAGCGATACTGATGCCCGTGAGCCGACCGCCAATCAACCATCGATCTAGGTAAGCCGCGCCGTCGGTAATCTGGACATCTGCGCTGCTCTGCCATACCCTTGAACTGAACCTAGGCGATGGGACAAGGCCAAATGACTTTGCAACTTGCGGACAAGAATGTCGTGCCCACCCTTAAGGTAGCCGCTCGCGGGCGCGCTGCGAGCCCGGATGACTTCACCTACGAGTTGGAGTCACTGCAGGACGTGGACGCTAGGCTGGTGGTGGTAGACCCCGCCACCGACGCTGAGTTTCTGGCGGCAGTCCACGACGCCGACGCCCTCATCGGCAGGGGCGGCGGCATTTCAACGACCGTAATCAATGGGCTGCGGCAGTGCAAGATCATCGCGCTGGACAGCGTCGGCACTGATCACATCGACGTCGCGGCGGCTACGGCCAAGGGCATCCCCGTGACCAACTGCCCCGATATTGCCATCCAGGAAGTGGCGGAACACGCGGCAGCGCTGATTTTGGGCGCGCACCGCCGCCTGCTGCACATGGATGGACTCGTCCGCGAGAACCGCTGGTCGGAAGGCCGCAACGTCTTGCTGAAATTGCCCCGGCTCTTTGGGCAAACGTTAGGGCTTCTCTCATTTGGCAACATTCCCAGGACCCTCGCCGCCCTCATGCGGCCCTTCGGCCTTCACGTGCTGGCCTATGACCCGTTCGTCAAGGAAACCGCCATGATCGAGTGCGGGGTGGAGCCGGTAAGCCTGACGAATTTGCTCCGGCGTTCGGACATCGTATCGAACCACCTGCCCAGGACTCCCGCCACAACAAGCCTCATCGGCGAGGAGCAATTCCGGTTGATGCGGCCCCACGCCATCTTCGTCAATGTGGGCCGCGGGGCCACCGTGGATGAACCTGCCATGGTCCGGGCTTTGCGGGAGGGGTGGATTGCCCACGCCGCTTTGGACGTGTTTGCCCAGGAACCGCCTGATCCCGACAATCCTCTGCTGAAACTGAAAAACGTAACCCTCACCGCCCACGTGGCTTCGGCCTCTGCCAGAGTCAGGGAAGCCAGCCGCCGGCGCGTGGGCAGGGAAATCGCGCTCGTGTTAGGCGGACGCCGCCCCATGTCGTGCGTCAATCCGTCCGTGCTCGCCGGGTCCGGACTGCTGCAGTGGCAACCATAGCCGCATTCTCCCTGTACAGGCAGCGGAATCCCGCTCACCCTAGAGCACTGGCCGTCCAGTCTGGGCCTCACGAAACTGAAGGGATCACAATATGAACGTCTTGGACACTGTCGCCGCAATTCTGAAGGTGGAGGGCGTAGAGTGGGTCTCGTGTTTCCCCTCCAACGAGCTTATCGAAGCGGTGGCCAGGGCGGGCATTCGCACTATCATGTTCAGGCAAGAACGCGGCGCCATCATGGCTGCGGACGGATTTAGCCGTGTGAGCAACCGGGAGCGCTTCGGCGTCGTGATCACCCAGGGCGGCGCGGGGGCGGAGAATGCCATGGGCGGTCTTGCGCAAGCGTTCGCAGACTGCATTCCCATTCTGTATCTTACGGCCGGTCCGGCCCTCGGGCGCTACGCCGTGCGCCCCAGCTTCTCGCCGGTTCGCACGTACCGGAGCGTGTGCAAGCATGGCGAGGTAATTGCACAGCCTGAGCAAGTAGCGCCAGCCCTGCGCCGCGCCTTTCACGCGCTGCGCAACGGGACTCCAGGACCCGTAATTATCGAGATTCCCGGCGACCTGGATGAAGTGGAAGTGCCGGCGGAAGCAGCCCACTACACTCCGCCCGGAAGATTTCTGCAGCGCCCAACAGACGGAGCCGTCAAGGCAGCCGCACGGCTGTTACTGGGCGCCAAACGGCCTATGCTCTGGTCCGGGAGAGGCGTCCTGTTCGCCGACGCTACCGTGGAACTGCGCGAATTGGCGGAGCTTACCCACACCCCGGTGTATTGCACGATGGCCGGTAAGTCTTCATTCGATGAACGACACCCGCTTGCCCTCGGTTCGGGCAGTCTGGCAACCACACTGCCCGCCTGGCGCTGGCTGCAAGAGTCGGACGTGCTCTTCGCCGTCGGCTCCAGCTTGACCCAGACGCTCTACGGACAGGCAATCCCTGACGGCAAGACCATCATCCACAACGTAGAGGGCATTGAAAACCTGAACAAGGACTACGACGTTGCCATTGGATTGCCGGGCGACACCAAGCTCACGCTGCAAATGGTCCTCGCGGCAGTGAAGAAGGCGCTGGGCGCAATCGGCCCATCGTCCGGGAGCCAAACAGCCGCGACCATCGCGGACCTCAGGGCCCAGTGGCTGGAAGAGTGGCAGCCGCTGCTGGAATCCAATGAGACCCCGATCAACACCTACCGCGTCATTCACGAACTCGACCGGACCATTGACAAAGAGACCAGCATCGTGACCCATGACGCGGGGGCGCCCCGGGACTCAATCATGCCATTCTACACCGCCACCGTACCGCACAGTTACATCGGCTGGGGTAAGACCACGCACCTGGGTTTTGGCATCCCCTTGATGATAGGCGCGAAACTGGCAAAGCCCGATAAGTTCTGCGTGAACTTCATGGGAGACGGGGCGTTCGGCATGTCGGGTCTGGACATAGAGACGGCGGTACGGTCGAACGCTCCCATTACCACGGTCCTAATGAACAATGGCGGCATGTCAACCTATCCGGGCGGCTACCCCACGGCGCGGGAGCGGTTCGGCGTAACTGAGATGACCGGCAACTATGCCAAGATTGCCGAGGGAATGGGCGCCGCGGGCATAGCGGTCACAGACCCCGCCGCCGTCGCGCCGGCCCTGGCGCGGGCGCGGCGCCTGAACGAGGAAGGCGTGACGGTCTTGCTGGACGTGCACACCAACCTGGAGGGCCGCCGTTCCAGTTTTGACTAACACTGCGTGCCCGTTCCGGACCGTTCTGGCATGCCGTAAGGACTCTCGCGCTCGCTCCGGCGCGAGAGTAGGGCACTAGAGCAGTCAATAGTCTCTTGTCGCTGCGGTACAGGCTGCGTGAGACGCGTTCTGCGTGTCAAGTGAATTCTCGTCGGAGAGGAGTAGAGTGGATCAGTAGGGGAGATCGGTGTATACAGACTTGACACGTTGCAGGGCCGCACTGTCTGTCATTCCGAGTGAACGCGAGGAACCTAGTAGGCCCTTGACTCTAGATTCTTCGTCGCTGCGCTCCTCAGAATGACAAATCGGGAAAAAGCGCGATGTCGAATAGCCTGATATCGAGTAGTTTCGCAACGGATGCCTTGATACAATGACAACACTTCCCCAATTGCCTAGGACCAGACCCACTCGTGCCATGCTCGTCTGCGATGGTGGAACGACTTCCGCGCGGTCTAGCAATGGAAACCCGGATTGTTACACTTAACCCATGCAGAAGGCCAATCGGATACGGGCACGCCACAACTGCTTTCATATGGGACGCGGTGCGCTTTATGTAGAGAGGAACTAACGCCATGGCAGCCAAGACTCCCAAGCGACGGTCAAATAAGACCTCGTCCATGACGAAATCCGCGGACGGCAACGTCGTCCTGCTGTCCGGCGGCAACCCGCAGATTGCCAAGGCGGACGGCGATGCGCCGGTGCAGGCGTATATCGCCGCAATGCCCGAGTGGAAGAGCGACCTTGGCCGCCGCCTCGACGACATCATCGTGCGCGAGGCGCCAGGCGTGCGCAAGGCCGTGCGCTGGAATTCGCCGTGGTACGGCATCGCCGGCCAGGGCTGGTTCCTTTCGTTCCACGTGTTTACACGCTATGTCAAGGTAACGTTTCTGAATGGCGTGTCCTTGCAGCCCGAACCGCCCGGCTCCGGCAAAGACCCGGATTCCCGCTGGTACGATATCTACGAAGGCGAGTTTGATGAGAAGCAGTTCGCCGAGTGGGTACGCCAGTCCGCCGCTCTGCCCGGCTGGGACGGGTTCTGAAGACACAGGTGAGGGCTAGCAGGGCCGTGGGAGTCTTAGTAGGGGCAGTGAATCCGGATTCTAATACTCGACGGCACGCCCCGGTACCTTGCCGGAAAACGAGTGACGGCGCGAAACTGAAAGCGAGCTTGTGGGCGCCCCGCCGCGCAAGCTCGCTCGCCCAACCTGGCCCCCCAAAGGCGAGGCTGCCACGTGACGACCGCAGAAACAGCTGGAGGCGCACTATAGGAGATGGTAACTTGAGCAGCGACCAGGAAAACTACTACCGCAGCAAACTTGCCTATGAAATGGACTCAGCCGATCTACAGGTCGCATTGGAGAGTGGCGAGCCCATCGTGGTGGTTGACGGACGATCCCGGGAAGCATACCGGCAAGAGCACATTCCCAATGCCATCAGCCTGCCCCATCGGGAGATCGGTGACCGGAGCACGAGTTCGCTCAGCAAAGCAAGCCTCTACGTCTGTTACTGTGACGGTATCGGCTGCAATGCGTCGACCAAGACGGCGCTAAAGCTGCTGAGACTTGGCTTTCAGGTGCGCGAACTGATAGGCGGTCTGGACTGGTGGAAACGCGACGGCTACGAAACGCGCGGAACTAGGGGAGTTGCGCAGCGCGACGAGTGACTTCGAGCGCTGGCACAGGGCAGCGTCCCGCCACGGCGCGCTGCTAGCCGGCCCAACAGACGCCAGGTCTACCAGTGCCGCGCGGCTCGCCGCCCTCGCCGCCCTCGCCCCAATTGTAGAGTGTGCCAAAATCTGCGGCCTGACCGCGAGGGCTGCTTGGGAACTCTCACGGCCAACCTGTTCAGCGCGTTACGGGAGGCAGGCTTGACCCTGGCGCCAAGGTAGCGAGGGCGGCCGAGAATATGTGCTTCCGCGTACTGGCCCCCGTAGAATCCATGGATCCGGCTTGTCGCAGCAACACGAGCGTGAAATATCTTCTTCGGCAGCTTGGTGCTCAGTCAGCAGCGTATGTACTCGCAGAGGTGAATAGGAGATAACTGTGCAGTTTGATTCCGAGACCAACGTGCGTGCGCTGGAGCGCACTGTTGCGTACGTCGAGCGTGACGGCAAGCCCGCGAGCGCGGTGACGCTCTCCCGCAGCTACGAGACAACGCTGGAGAATTTGTGGGATGCGGTGACGAGTCTCGAGCGGATTCCGCGCTGGTTCGCGGGAATCACCGGTGACCTCGAGGTCGGCGGGCGTTTCCAACTGCAGGACAACGCCAGCGGGACCATACTGGCGGCAGAGCGGCTGGAGTCTTACTCGGTTACGTGGGAATTCGCCGGCGACGTTAGCTGGGTGGACGTACAGGTTGCTGATGAAGGAGCAGACCGGGCGCGGTTCACCCTCACCCACACCGCCCTCCTCTCACCGCACTGGGACACTTTCGGCGCCGGCGCCGCTGGAGTCGGCTGGGAAATGGGATTCGCGGGACTCGCCCTGCATCTCGCGCAGCCGGACGCTCCACGGCCGGACGAGATGGACTTTGTCACGTCAGCGGAGGGCAAGGCGTTCATAGCCGGCAGCAGCGAGGGCTGGGCGCAGGCCTCCACTGCGGCCGGCACAGATCCTGACGCCGCGCACGCGGCGGCACGGCAGACTACTGCGTTCTATACCGGAGAGTCGCTTGAATCCTCTTGACCTACACGGCAAGTAGGCTGCCGGCCGAAGGGCAGACTCCGCGGTAAGGACGCTGTCGACGCGTCCTACACTAGAGGTTCGAAGTTTTACGGTATGCTCAAAGCTACTAGCAAGCAATCGGCAACCAAAACTGCCTTACCACGCATGATAGTCGTGGGCATTGCCTTTGCGTTGGGCGCACTCATGTTGCATGCTCACTCGGGGCCTGCATACGCCTGTAGTTGCGTGGAGCCCGGTTCACCTACGGAGGAAGTTTCCAAGTTCGACGCCGTTTTCGCGGGCACGGTCTTCTTGGTGCACCACTCCTATGACCCGGAAGCAATGAACGTCACGCCCGAAGACCGCACAACAATCGGCTTTGAGGTAAGCGCCGTCTGGAAGGGCGTTGTTCACGAAACGACGTACATTACCACGCCCCCTACGGGCGGCAGTTGCGGCTTCAGATTCGTTGAGGGCGAGGAGTACATCGTCTACGCGTCCGACAGCAGGTACGGTGACGATAGCTATACGGCGAGCATCTGCAGCCGTACCGCGCTCCTCAGCGCAGCACAAGCCGACCTCGATGCGCTGTCAGCGGGTCAAGCGCCGCAAACAGGCACGATGGGACCTGTGCCAATTGATACGGAGATTCGCTTGGATGGCGCGTGGCTCGTCGTCCTGCTGGCGGGAACAGTGTTGCTGTCTATGGGGATAGGTGGGTTCGTGGCCTATGGCAGAGCCAGGCTCCAATAGGCTGCAAGTCCTACTACTGTCCCAGTCCCCCGACTTCTTTGATTGGAATACGCAAAGGGGGTGATCGCTCGACTCCGCCTGTCAAGCCGACCAAGGAGTAGCCGGTAGGCGGGGCTGTTTGCCGTGCGCACCTGGGGTAACTGACAGCCCGAATTTCCTGTGTAGGCGCGGATCATTCCGAGATTCCGGAAACCTAGCATGTCACAGGATCAAACTGAGACTACTTGGGTTCTCGAACCCTCACGCGTGTGCCGCGTCATGATTCCGCAGGGCGTGGTTTGGGTCACAAATCTACAGTAGAGGTGTACCATGGGAATTCGCTCGCACGATCCGGGGTGGGAAGGCCCGCGTGCTGACTTAGCAGTGGCCGCGTCGGCGCCAAAGGGTCACTACCGCGCCGCTGTCGTCGGCTGTGGACGCATGGGCAGCACCATCGACGACGAGCACGTCGGCAAGCCCCACTATCCGTGGCCGTGGGCGCATGCACCGGCGATCATTGAGGCGCGCAACGTAGATCTCGTTGCCGGCGTGGACTTCGACCCGAGACGGCTGGCCTACTTTGGCGAGCGCTGGGGCGTGCAAGCCCTCTACACCGATCTGCGCGAGATGGTAGCCAAAGAGAAGCCGGACATCGTTTGCGTCACCACGGGACCGGCCGAGCGGCATGACGCGGTAGTTGCCCTCGCGGAGGCCGGGGTCAAGGCTATCTACGCCACCAAACCCATGTGCCGTACGCCCGCGGAAGCAGACGCCATGATCGAGGCTTGCCGCCGCACCGGCACTATTCTCGCCATCGCCGCTCATCTCAACTGGTACGCCCCGTACTCCAATGCGAAAGCCCTCATCGACAGCGGCGAGCTTGGGAAATTGCGCTCGATGGTCTGCCAAAGCCCTATGCCGCTCTCCAACATCCACAGCCACACACTGTGCCTCTTCGCGTTGTTCGTGGGTTCTCCCGCCCGGTGGGTGCAAGGACACATGGACGACCCGGAGTTGGCGCAGACCAATGAAGACCAGAGCGGCTCCGGCATGATCGGCTACGAGAACGGCGTGCTGGGATTTCTCAACTCTCACGCGCCCTGGCGGACCTGGACGATGGAATTCAACTGCGAGCGGGGCCGCGTTTTTACCCGAAATCACCACGCCTGGTTCGAGCTGTGGGGTCGGAGCGACAATGAACTGGACGGCGAATACCAGCGCCAGTTTCCCTTCCCGTGGCGTCCCCGCAGTTCGATGGTGGACGCCATCGAGGGCGTCGCCCGTGCCATCGAAGACGGTGGACAGACGGCTTGTCCCGCTGAATTTGGGCGTGAAGCGTTGGAAATAGGCATTGCCATTCGCGAGTCTTACCGCAGCGGCTGCCGTGTGGCTGTCCCTCTGGAAGACCGCAGCCTTCAGCTTGGCAGCGACTAGCCGGGCCTTCCTGGAGCAGCGCCATGTTGGCGTTGCTGCGCTGTGCTAGAATTGCCTATAGGATGGAGAGTAATTGCTAGCGCCAGTTTGCGCATGCCAATTTGGCGGTGAAGCAGTTTAAGGCGAGTTGAAGGCGACTTGCGGCCATGCGCGGAACACTGGTGTCCGGCAACCTCACCCACAAATCCTATTTCGGGATTATTCTATCCAGCCAGGACGGCCCCAGCGTGTGCTTATTCGTTTGTATTCGAAAAACGTAGAGATTAGCCACGCAACTGGGCGCTCCCGGGCAGTTGCCCGGCCTGTGGCAAAGCGCGGCACGAACGCAGCTAAGGAGGACTTGGTGTCAAAGAGTACGAGGTCGAAACTGTTTGGGGCGTTGCTCACACTGCTTTCGGTAGTCCTCGTGGCGTGCAGTGTGCAGCCAGCGCAGACAATTGCTCCTGCGGCGACGGCGGTTGCCGAGCAACCGGAGGCCGTACCTGCAGCGCCAGTGAGGGTATCCGAACTCTCACCAGATTCCGTGCTGCCGCTTGACCCGGTTGTAACGCGCGGCACGTTGAGCAACGGATTGACGTACTACATCAGACATAACGAAGAACCCAAGAACCGTGTGCAACTGATGATGGTTGTGCACGCCGGTTCTGTGCTGGAAGAAGAATCGGAACGCGGTCTGGCGCACTTCCTCGAGCATATGGCGTTCAACGGCACCGACCGCTTTGAGAAGCAGCAAATCATAGACTACTTGGAGTCAATTGGGACGCAGTTAGGGCCGGACGTGAATGCTGCGACCGGCTTCGACACGACGACCTATGAGCTCGAGTTGCCAGCAGATGACTCGGACATCTTGGAAACCGGGTTTCAGATTTTGAGTGACTGGGCCTTTGGCATTACCCTCGATCCGGAGGAAGTAGAGAAGGAACGTCTGGTCATCATCGAGGAGTGGCGGTTCCGACTGGGCTACGGAGATCGTTTTACCAACCACTGGATTCCGTTGGTATTTGGCGAATCTCGCTATGCGGAGCGTCTGCCAATTGGCATTCTGGACGTCCTGGAAACTGCTCAAGCTGAAGACCTGCGGGGTTTCTATGAGCGGTGGTATCGCCCCAACTTGATGTCCATCATCGTAGTAGGCGACGTTGACGTTGACGAAATGGAAGCCAAAGTGCGGCAACACTTTGCTCCGCCGCCCGAGGGCGAAGCAACACAGGCCCGCGCTGCCGTGCAGGCCCCCACGACCCGGCCTCAATACGAAGTGCCTAGTCACGATGAGGCCCGCGTGACCGTTTTCACCGATCCTGAAGCTACAGGCACGAGCGCGTTCCTGGTGCGGACGATTCCCGCCGGTTTTGGCGAAACCCTCGCCAGCTATCGGGATATCCTCGTCGAGCGTCTATCATTCATGATGTTCAATGCTCGACTGTTCGAGCTGGGAAGAACGGCCAACCCGCCCTTCCTGGGCGCAAATGGCGGCCGCGGTAGTCTATCCGACCCCGCCGACATGTTCGTCTTCTCTCTTGCTGTGGAAAAAGATGGCGTGGAAGTCGGGCTGAACAGCCTGCTTGAGGAATTGCAGCGCGCACGGCAGCATGGCTTCACCGGTTCGGAATTAGAGCGCGAGAAGGCCAATCTGCTGAGCTTCATGGAAAGCTACTACGAGCGGCGCGGCCAACTCAGTTCGTTTTCTCTCGCTGGAGAGTACATCGAGCATTTCCTGTACGGTACGGTGGCCCCCGGTATCGAGATGGAATGGGAATTGACCCAGCACTTGTTGCCACAGATTACGTTAGAGGAAGTCGACGCGAAAGCGGACTTCTGGGCCGAACCGGGCAACACGGTGCTGCTCGTTACCGGGCCGGAAGACATCGGACCGGGCACCAAGGATGAGCTCCATGCGGCAGTTTCGGAGCAGCTCGCCAACGCTCACTTGCTGGATGTTGCAGGCTATGCAGACGAAGGCGCAGACAAAGCTCTCCTGACCGCAATTCCAACTGCCGGCAGTATAGCCGCCGAAGAGTCTATCGAAGCCATCGATGCGGTGCAGTGGACGCTTTCCAACGGTATTACCGTCATTGCGAAGCAGACTGACTTCAATAACGATCAGGTGCTCTTCCGGTCGTTTAGCCCGGGCGGTAACTCTCTCGTCTCAGACGACGACTTTGTCTCGGCAGTCCATGCCACCGCGCTTGTCTCCGGAAGCGGCGCCGGTGAGCATGAACAGGTGGCCCTGGATAAGCTGTTGGCGGGTAAGCGCGTGTCTGTGTCACCATACATCAGCGCGCTCTATGAGGGTTTCTCTGGCAGCGCGGCGCCCAAAGACCTCGAAACCATGTTCCAACTGCTTACCCTCTATGCTACCGATCCGCGCATTGACCCGGTGTATTTCGATACGTATACGACCAGGCTGCGGGACATCGCGGAAACCCGCCTCACCGATCCGGATGAGGTCTTCTTCGACAAAGTGCGCGAGGTGCTCAGCCAAGGCCACTTCCGCAGACGACCGCTCAGTCTTGAGTTGATCGAGGAACTTGACCTAGAGCGCGCCCTGGCCGTGTACAGCGACCGCTTCGCAGACATCTCTGACTCTACCTTCGTGTTTGTCGGCGCCTTCGACTGGGACAGCTTGCGCTCCTTCACGGAGACCTATGTTGCCAGTCTGCCGAACACGGGCCGGACGGAGGAATGGAAGAATCCTGAGATCGATCCGCCAGCAGGCCTGGAGGAACACACGGTCTTCCATGGCATCGAGCCGCGTAGTACGCAGGTGCTCGTGTTTGCCGGCGACCTGGAGTGGTCTCGCGAGGAAGCCATGGCGATTGGCTTGATGGGCGAGATGCTGCAAATTCGAATGCGGGAGTCAGTTCGGGAGGAAGAGGGCGGCACCTACGCCATCGGTGTCAACGCCTCTAGCTCCAGAGAGCCGGACTCGGAATACCAGGTCTATGCGCTGTTCGATAGCGATCCCGACCGCGTCGAAGAACTCTTTGGCGTCGTGCTAGACGGTATGGAGTGGATGGTTGGCGGCGGCGAGCAGAAGTACCTCGACTCGTCGAAGGAGATCCTACGCTCCGCCAGAGAGGAAGACCTGCGCAAGAATTCCTTCTGGTTGGGCCAGATCAGGTCACTCGTCCAGCAGGGCGCGTCTTTCGAACTGGTGAATACGTTCGAGGATCGGCTCGACGCCGTGACCCTTGAAGACATCGTCGAAGTCGCGAAGAAGTACTTGACGTTTGACCGCTACGTACACGTGGTCCTCTATCCGGCAGAGGATGCCGAGGAGTAAGCGTTTGCAGATCGCTAGACCGGCGCGGTTTGGCTGCAACTGCCGCTCTGCCGAGCCGGTTTTCGCGCTATTCTCTGCCCGCGCAAGTCTCACAGCGGCCTAAGTGGCGTGATGCGCCCCTACACAGGTCACTTGAGCGAAGAGCTTGGGGGCGCCGATCGGCGCTCGTCCATGGGCGGAGGGAGGCTGTTTGCGACATTCCTCCTGTGAATCGAACTTCCCGGTTCTTGTCCTGATTGCCTGACTGTCTGCGTCGAAACGCCGCACATCGCACACCCGCCTCTACAGTTCCCCTGCCGCTATGATCGTCTGCCGTCCCCGCTCATTCAACTCGCCCTTCCGAACTGCACGCATTCTCCGCCCGCAGCCATTGCCCACACTTCCGTCCACTCTGGAGTTCACCATGGATCCCTCCGTTGTACCCCCTCTTTGGCCGGATTGTGCACAGTTTCTCGACCACTGCGCCTACCTCAACCGGTCACAACAGACTGTGCGGACCTATGAGCAGATGCTCAGGGACTTTGCAGGCTATTGCGTCAAGACTAACCGTGACGCAAGCCGTGTGGAAGACATCACTCTGCCTATTCTGACTGCCTTCCTCGCATGGAAACGCACCCACACTAGCGCAGCTACCCTGGCAAAGTACGCCTCCTGCCTGCGCAGCATGCTTCGTTATTTCAGTCTGCACGCGGACCGCGACGTGATTGCCTACGACAAGGTGCAATTGCCCAAGCTGCAGCGCCACGCGCCGCGCAACGTGCCCACAGCCGAAGACATCGTGCAACTCTTCCGCTCAGTCCGGCAGGATACGCCCCAAGGGCTGCGCGACCGAGCGCTGGTGATGCTCTTCTTCTCCACGGGTTTGCGCCTGGCTGAGCTGTGCGACCTGGACCGTGCCGATCTGCCCGGCGAACGCTTGGGCACAGACTCGCTCATGCAAGTAATCATCAGGGGTAAAGGCGACAAAGACCGGCCGGTCTTCGTGCAGCAAGGGGCGCAACTGGCCGTGCGCGCGTATCTGGAGACCCGTGAGGACGAGTATGCCCCGCTGTTCATTCGCTACCGTCCCGGCAGAACGGCAGAGGCCGACGCCGAGGACAGAGAGAAGCGGCTTTCGCCGCGAATGGTGCGGAAGATCATCACCCAGCACGCCCGAAAGTCCGGCGTGGGGCACCTGGCCCCCCATGCGTTGCGGCACGGCTTCGCCGTGGATCTCCTGCGAAATGACGTGAACCTGCGGGTGATCCAAGAATTGTTGGGGCACTCCAGCCTGTCAACGACGCAAATCTATACCCACCTGGTCAACCGCGCCCTGGCGGACGCGGTCCGCCATCGCGTCGATCCGGCGGGAGAGTAGTCGCTGTTCCCACACTCCGCAAAGCCACTTCAACCGCAATTGCTCAGCAATCCTTAAGGTCGGCACGCTATCGTTGCATGCAGCGTGACACATGGCCGCGTGGTACTCGTAGAGTTGGGAGGAAGACGATGGACGTGCGCGAATTGGCAAATGCTGGAAAGAACGGCGCCGGTCAAGATACGAGTTTACGGGACTACATTCTCGAAGAGTACATTGAAGACTACCAGGAGGGTGAAATCGACCGGCGGGAGGCGCTCCAGCGCATCGCCACCATTACCGGCAGCCTCGCCGTCGCCAACGCGATCCTGGCTGCGTGCGGCGCCGCTGGGGAGCCGGCAACGTCCCAGCCAGAGGAATCCGACCCCACGGCGCAACCGGCTGCGCCTACGGCTGCGGCGCAGGCGGCGAGCGAGGACGCCCTAGGCGTGACTGTCTCTCCCCACGATCCGGACATCAACGCCGCCGACGTCGAAGTGCCCGGCGACGGCGTGGCGCTCATGGGCTATCTGGCGCGGCCCAGCGGCGACGGGCAGTATCCTGCCGTGCTGGTTTGCCACGAAAACCGCGGCCTAAACGAACACATCCGCGACGTGGCGCGACGCCTGGCCAAGGCCGGTCACGTGGGCCTGGCGCTGGACATGCTCTCGCGCGAGGGCGGCACCGAGGCCGCCGGCGGCGCCGCCAGCGCGCCGGGGTTGCTCAGCAACATCCCACCGCAGCAATTCGTGGATGACTTCAGGGCCGGGCTCACCTTCCTGCAGTCGCAACCGTTCGTGGCGTCCGAGCGTGTCGGCATGACCGGCTTTTGCTTCGGCGGGGGCGTAACCTGGCGTTGCGCCACGCAAATCGCCGAACTGAAGGCAGCCGTGCCGTTCTACGGTCCCAATCCGCCGCTGGATGACGTCCCCAATATCGCGGCCGCCGTGCTCGCGATCTATGCCGAACAAGACCAACGCATCAATGCCGGCATCCCTGCCATCGAGGCCGCGATGCAGGAGCACGGCAAGACGTTCGAGCGCATAGTCTACCCGAACACCAACCACGCCTTCCACAACGACACCGGCTCGCGTTACGTCGAGGAAGCCGCCAAAGACGCGTGGCAACAGACGTTGGCCTGGTTTGCTGCGCACATGTGAGCGACTTCGGCAGCAGGCTCTCAGGCGCACAACCACCATGACGGTTCGAGGCAGGTTCGTGGTGCAAGACAAAAGAGAACTGCCACCGCAGAAGGGGCAGTTCTCTTTTCGGTTTCAGTCTGTGCAGCCTCTGCGCGCCAGCATGGCCGGGCGAGCTACTTAGCCGCTTCCTCTGCCAGAATGTTCTCAAGAATAGGCTTGACGTTCTTCAAGCCGTCTGCCGGAGCAACCGTGCCGGCATACATATCGTTCCACAGCGGTCGCACAGCCTCTTCCAGCATGCGCGGCCAGGCCGAGGTAACGAGAACCGGATCACCGCCGTCGCCGCCCAGCGGCAGCGAGTTGACAAATACGTCAACACGCACGTCCGGGCGCTCCTGATATAGGTCGCGGAGGAACATCTCCGCGCCTTCCAGACGCGCGGGGATATTGCTCGTGAGCAAGGCCCAGCGATCCTCGGGAATGTGGAACTTGACGAATTCCCATGCCTGATCGGTCGCCTCCGACTGCGTACCTACGCCATAGCCCCAGATCTTGAACTCAGGCAACGAAACCGCAGCCTTTGGGAACGGCGTAAACGCCCAGTCGATGTCGGTCGTGTCCCGGTACGCGCCAAGCTGCCAGGAACCCATCTTGATCACGCCGGTCTGACCCAATGTGAAGTGGGTGAAGCCTCGCTGCGGCTCGCCCAGATTCTCATTGGCTTCATCCCGCGACGGCCAGGTCCGGTCCTGCAGGTGGAGGGCCAGGTAGGACTCGTAGGCCTCGATCACTTCGGGCGCGTCACTCGTTATGGTCTGGTAGTCCTTCGTAATCCACGAGCCGTCCCACAGCATGGGGGTATTGGGGTAGTAATTGATGCCTACCCGGTCCAGGCCGTACTGGGTGAACTTGCCGCCGGACTCCTGTGTGAGTTGCTGCATCGTGTCGCGGAAGTCGTCCCACGTCCACGAATTCGCCCAGTCCTCCGCCGGCTCGTCTACGCCGGCGTCGGTGAAGAGCTGCCGGTTGTAGAGCAGCGCGATCGCCTCACCATGGTGGTAGGTCGTCAAGCCGTAGACCTGACCCTCGAACTCGGAAAACGCCGTGCGCCCGTTCTTGGCAAACTGGGTCATGTCATAGTTGTCGCGCTTGATGAGGTCGTCAAGCGGCTGCACGAGACCGTTTCGTACATACAAGGGCGGCGCCAGGCACATGAAGACGTCCGGCAGCAGGCCGCCGGCCAACATCGTGGTCAGTTCGATGCCTTGTCCGACCAAGCTGCCCGGGGCCAGGACCAGCTCCACCGTCGCGCCCGGATTCTCCTCGGCAAACGGCTCGAACATCACGCTTTCCACATTCCCCAGGTCTCGTTCCGAGAACCAGGAGAAGTAGCGCAGAGTGACTTCCTCAGCCGCGGGGGCCGGTTCTTCCGCCTTCGTTTCCGGCTCCATCTCTTCCTTGGCTTCTGGCTCCGCCGACGGCGCCACGGTACCGCAAGCCGCCAGGAAGCTCACGCCTAGACCACCAGCGCCGATGCCGGCTAGCAAACGCCGCCGTGTCAAGCCGGCCAGCGGACGTTCCTCGAACTCACTCCTCATAGCCTCTGCCTCCCTTGGGATCAGACACTCATCGGACACGGATGTAGGGCTACCGACTAGCCCATCTGACGTACACTTTACTCGCTCAATTGCGTCAATGTCAAAGGCCATAAGCAGCCTGCCAGGAGTTGCGCCGGCCGGGCAACGCACCCAGGTAAAGTCCGGTGTGCGGCTCGATCCGGCAGGTGACGAAACGTGAATTGGGAAGGCTGCGACATCGTGGCGCAAGAATATGGAAACGCCCAGGGGGCCTAGTCTTGCGCGGCTTCCTGCACGTGCTCGTGCATGGCGGTCATGAGGCCGGCGAGGGAGATTATGTCTAGCACGTTGTGGTAGAAGACGCCGTCCAGGCTGCCGAGGTCGCCGTGTTCCAGGTAGTCCCGGTAAAGACCCGGCACCTGGCTGGATGGCACGTCGTCCTGGCGCGCCAGGTCGAGAATGTGCCGCTCCAGGGTCTGCAAGCGGCAATTGGGAAGCTGCCCCCGCCAGAGCCGCCGGGCGCCGTAGAGCAGATCGCAATGCAAAACGTCTTGCAGGTCCATGGCAATACCATGGGACCGCAAGCGGGAACGCAGCAACGGCAGGTCGAAGCTGGCGCCGTTGAACGTTGTCATGGTCGGCCACTGGGGAAGAGCGGTGGCTATCTCCTGCAGCATGGCGGGTTCTTCATCGGGACTGCGAATGAAGTGCTGGCGCACCACGAAGGCGTCATCCTCAAAATACCCCAGTCCCACCAGAAAGACATAGGTCCCCGGTCCGCCCAGGCCGGTCGTCTCCGTATCCCAGAAGACCATGCGCCGCACGTCCGGCGGCGCGCTTTCTTGGCCGTCGCCGCTTGACCTCGCACTCTCTGGAGCACCAACCTCGGCAGACGTGCTCCCGCCGCGCCGAAAGGACCGCGGCCTGCGCGCCCCGGCCGTTCGCGTCACCTGGGCCGCATCTATTGCCAGCATCTGCTGCAAAGAGTACTTCCCATGCTGGGAGTCAAGCGCATGCGCCACCTTCAGCACCAGGTGCTCGCCAAGCAGGGAACTGTACGGTTGCCACATACTCGCCATCGCTCCAACCTCCATCGAGAACGCAGCCGTTCATGGCCGTTCGTCAGTACAAACCGGACCCGTCTACTACGTCAAGTGCAGGTCGAGATTGCGTTATACTTTCCCATGACTAACCGACCGGCACACCTTGAGGTCTGCTAGTCCAACCCTGACGGCGTCTTTTGCCGTAGGCGTCTCCGGTTCATCATCTACCGCCGCTGATACATGCCGGTGTTGGAAGGAGTCTCCGCCGCCTTGGCGCAACTGCACCAGGAAGCGCTCGGCCGCTCGTGCTGCGCCGACGGGCAAGGCATCCTCTGAGCGGTGCAGCCGTCGTCTTGCATTGTCGCCCGCGTGAACTAGCCTTCCCCGCTAGCTTCTGCTGATACTCTACCACGCTGCCGCAGCAACACGCGGCGGCAACCGCCATGCCGACCCAAAGGGAAATGAGATCCGTTCTGAGTGGCGCATACTGCCACTTGCCGAGCGAACAGCACCACCGCATTCAGGTAGAGCCCCTACCGTGTACGGCCAGAAACAGATAGGGCCCTTCTGCCAGACTCAGCGCCTAGACCTCGACCAGGACTGTCGACGCTTGCGGATCCGGTACGAGAAGGCCGCCTTTACGCATGCCTTCCAGGTGAAAGGCGATCGCATCCTGAATAAGCTGTGTGATGCTCTCTGGTGTTGTACCAGTGGCCACACACCCGGGCAAGTCAGGCACATAGGCGGAATAGTTCTCCGAAGTCTTTTCGATTACAACCGCATACTCCATCGCTCACCTAGTCTACTCAGTCCTGCTTGTTTCAGGATAATGTTCCATGTCCCAGCCGCCACGTCACCACCCAAACAACCGGCGACTGTAGCGAGGCTCTCTTTTGAGCGGGTTGTTAGCATTGCCGGTTGCTTCCGCGAATACGCGGCAAGACTCATCCACCACATGCAACCATCCTGATAGCCTCCCTCAATTCGGGCATTGCGGGACTCCGCCGGCTATTCGCCAATCCAGCTTGGGGAGGGGGCGTCAATTCGCCTCGTAGACTTTGCGGCTGCCCTTGCCTGCGGTACGGAGCAGTCTTTGCCTGACAAGGGAGTCTATCGTGGCTTTAACGGTTGGTTCGCCGTGGCGGCGGAACTTGCCGCTGATCTTGCTGAGGGTGCGCGGGCGGGCGCAGTACGCGAGGATATCTGCGGCCAGCAGGTCGGAGGCGCTGGGCAGGGGTTGGTGCGGCAGCACAAGGGTGTGGCCCGGATTGGCGCCGGTCTGTTCGCCGGGAGTGAACTCCAGGCGGCCGTGGAACGCGTGTTCGGCCAGGAAGCTGCGCAAGCGCGTGCGCAGCACTCCTCCCAAACCGGAAGACCCATAGCCATGTATCACGTTGAGCACAGCGGTCGGACCGCCGGCAGCCTGTCGAATCGACTCGTTGTAGAAGTCGATGAAAGCCGGCAAGGCTTCTTGCCAGGTCAGTTCGTGGAGGTCTATTTCGGGATTGCGGTCAACGTGTGAGGCGGGCATGGAATCGAACGCGTCTTGCGGACCATGCCGGCAAGACGCACGCTAGGAGATCGGAAAAAACAAAAATCCTTGGGCAGCGACCTATTTTCCCACACAGTCGCCCGTGCAGTATCATCGGTGCTGAGGGGCTTAACTTCCGTGTTCGGTATGGGAACGGGTGTACCCCCCTCGCCTTGCCACCCAAGGAGATTTGACTAGACTTTGGGGACAGCCGCACGACCGCCATGCACGCCTCCGGAGGGGCGCGCCGGCGCCGCGGCCATTCATGTCAATGTGCGTCGGTGAATGATGCGCAATGGGTCGATCTTGCTGGCGGTTGGCGTTTCTCATTGGGGGTGAGGTCTCACCAAAGTGAGGTCTCACTGAAGTGAGACGCGCCGGGGCCGCAATGATCCTATTGAGTGCAGAACTCCAAATTTGCCGATTAGAAGCGCGGCTAAGTCCTCGACCATTAGTACCGCTCGGCTGAACACGTTACCGTGCTTACACCTGCGGCCTATCAACCAGATCATCTCTCTGGGGTCTTACCTCTCGCCGCAGTGCGGCGAGAGTGGGGAACCTAATCTTGAGGCTGGCTTCCCGCTTAGATGCT
>JAJEAH010000023.1 GCA_022824225.1 Chloroflexota bacterium | reverse complement strand
GCGGTCGATGTTATAGAGGGGCGTAGCTCCCAGTGGTGGCGCATCAATGACGCGAGAAAGCGATTGACTGTTGCCGCTTGGTTTGTCAAGGTGTCATCGGGGCACGACATGTCGGGCCCCTATGACAGCGGAACTGAGTTTCAATCGCTTTAGCAACGTAGTTTACCCTGGTAACCCAAGGCAAGAACTTAATACGACAGCATTAGGCGTAGCTCCCGCCCGCGCGACCGCTGAAAGGATCATCAAGTCTGAGAAGCCAACCCCTCCCTGGCGGTACCGGTATGCGGCCGCAGCCACGTCGTCCGGATTCTCGACTATGAGGCTATCCGAAGCCGTCAAGTCCATCAACGTCTCAGCGACCCGGTCCCGCGCGAAGCCGTAGCTTCTCTCCAGCACCCAGGCGATCTCCAGCATGACCTCCCGGCATAGTAAACCCGGCTCATCAGGAGTCAACCCATCCAACAAGGCGCGCGCGGCCTCCGCCTGTTCAACGTCGTCGCCAACGAGGTAGCGAACGACAACGTTCGTGTCAAGCGAGATCACTATCAGCGGCCCCCTCTGCAATGGCGCGATCCATGTCTGCCACGCTCACGACCGGGCCGTCATACTTCAGGCTGCGGAAGAGACGGCTGGTAGGCCGCAACGGCAGAATCAGCACTCCCTCGTCCACGATGACGTAGCGGACCCTATCTCCCGCCTTAACTGCCAGCAACTCCCTGACAGCCTTGGGTAGCGTGGTCTGGCCCTTACTGGTTACGGTGGATTCGAACACGTGAGACCTTCCCAACAAACGTTAATTGTCCCCTTGTATTATATATGGCAGTAGCGCCGCTTACCTTAACGCAAGTCATACTCGCTTCTCGCCTTCCCCAGTCTGATCTCCCCTTGCATGGCTTTCCCGCCGACAGTTGAGAAGCCACTTACGGCAGTGAACCAACCGGTCAAGTGGGACGCCTCATGCAGGCCCCAAGTCGTCCAGCATAGATCCACTTGGCCCAACCGGGTAGTGGCTTGTGCCAGTGTGCGCCACACCCATACAAGACTCTCTCGCCCCAATCGCAATTGCCCCACCAGGCATGCCAAAGTCCGTTAATACGACCCGGCGCGCACAGACCCAAAGCGGTTGCCCAAACGTAGGTAGTCTCGCCGCGGCGGTGGCTTCTCGAAGATAGAGGGTCTGGCTGGGCACTTTGTGCGCTTATCTGGTAAGACTCCTGCGCTCACCACACGTCGCCGAAGCGCCGGCCGATCCAGCGGAACAGAAACAGCGCCACGAACGTGGCCAGCACGAGCAACGTCGCCAGGACGATGGCGGTCTGTAGGTCGGACTCCAAGGCGGTCATGATGGCCAGGGGCATGGTCTGCGTGCGGCCGGTGAAGTTGCCGGCAAACATGATGGTGGCGCCAAACTCGCCCAGCGCCCGCGCCCAACTGAGCACCGCGCCGCCCACCAGCGCCGGCCAGGCCAGCGGCACGGTCACGTACCGCAGCGTCTGCCAGGTGGAAGCGCCGAGCGTGACGGCGATTTCCTCCAGTTCCGGTTCCACCTGCGCAAAGCCGATCTTGGCCGAACGCACGTAGAACGGCGCGGCCACGAACACCTGCGCCAGCACCACCGCCAGCGTGGTGAAGGCAATCTCGATGCCCAGCGGGTGCAGCCAACGGCCCACCACGCCAAGCCGGCCGAACACAAGCAGCAGGGCCACGCCCACCACCACCGGCGGCAGGGCCAGAGGCACGTCTATGAGCGTATCCACCACCCGCTTGCCGGGAAAGTTGCCGCGCGCCAGCAGGTAGGCGGCAGGCGTGCCGACCAGGACGATAGCGACCAACGCCGCCGCGCTCGTGAGCGCGCTCAGGCGCAGGGCGCTCACCACGATTGGCTGCGTCAACTGGTGCAACGCGTCGCCGGCCATCACCGCGCGCGCCAGCAACGCCAGCAGCGGCAGCGCGACGAACACCGCGAAGAGCAGCGTGGGCGCCAGAAAGAGCGAACGCAGACCCAGGTCGCCGAACGCGGCGGGGCGGGCGGGATCGCGCCGCCTGCCGGCGGGATCGCGCCGCCCGCGGCTGGGCGGCTGTGGTGACGGACGACGGCTCACGGCGCCGCGATCGGTTGCAGTCCGGCTTGCCGCAAGATCTCCTGCGCCGCCGGTGACCGCACGTACGCGATGAAGCGCCGCGCCAGTGCTTCATCTTCAGCCGTGGCGAGCAGGACGATGGGATAGCGGGCCTCCACGTTGGCCCGCGCGGGAATTTCCAGCGTCCGGACCTCAGTCGCGGCAGTGGCAACGTCGCTCGCGTACACGAAACCGGCATCGGCTTCGCCCAACAGCACCTTGGCAAAAACCTGGCGCACGTTGAGCTCTTCGGACCGGACGTTGGCGAGCACCGCCTGCCCGAAATCACTGACGTACGCGGCGTCGGCGCTCAATGCCGCGAGCGCCTGCCGGGCATACCGGCCCACGGGCACGTTTTCCTGTCCCATGACGATGCGCACGCCGGGGCGCGCCAGGTCCTGCAGCGCGGTCAGATTCGCCGGATTGGCGGCGGGCACTGCTACGACAATGCGGTTGCGCGCAATGTCCACGGGTTCGCCGGCCAAAAGTCTCGCTGCCCGCAGCCGTTCCAGGTGCACGGCGTCCGCCGCGGCAAACACGTCCGCCGCGGCGCCGTGTTCGATCTGCGTGCTGAGCGCCTGGGAACCGGCAAAATTGAACGCGACGCGCACGCCGGCATTTTCCTTTTCGAATTCCGCGCCGATGGCCGCGAAGGCGACCGTCAAGGAAGACGCGGCGTATACTACGAGCGTGGTGGTCTGCCGTGAAGCGCATCCGGTCGCCATGACGGCGACGCACAGCAGCAGCGCGGCCAGCGCACGCCCGCGCCGCCAATTGCGCAATGCCCTTAAATCGGTGCTTGCCATCGCTGTGTCCGCTAGGAGAATAGTACTGCCGCAAGCGCGCGCGAGCCCGTGCCCGCGCGGCACTCGTCAATTCGCCGCCTAGTAGTATAATAACGCCAACGGCTGGGCAGTGAGGAAAGTACAAAAGGAGCAGGGCGCTTGGCAATCGTGCTCGATGCGATGGGCGGCGACCGGGCCCCCCAAGAAATCGTTGCCGGCGCGGTCCAGGCGGCGCGCGCTACGCCATTTCCCATAGTGCTGGTGGGCTTGCGGGACGCCCTGGAGGCTGAACTCGCCAAGCATGAGACCAACGGCTTGCCGCTGACGGTCCATCACGCGCCGGACGCTATTGCCATGCACGACCATGCGACCGCCGTGCGCCAGCGCGCCGAATCATCCATACGCGTGGCCTGCGACCTGGTGAAGCAAGGGGCAGGCCAGGCAGTGGTGAGCGCCGGGCACAGCGGCGCGACCATGGCGGCGGCGCTGATGAGTTTCGGACGCATTCCCGGCATCAGCCGCCCGGCCCTCATCGCCCTGATCCCCGCGCGCACGTCGCATCCGACGCTGCTCATCGACATGGGCGCGAATGCCGACTGCAAACCGCTCCACCTGCAGCAATTCGGCCTGATGGGCAGCATCTATGCCGAGCAGGTGTACGGGGTGCAAGACCCCAAAGTCGGCCTGCTCTCCATCGGGGAGGAGCCGACGAAAGGGAATGAGCTTTCCCTGGCAGCCCACGAGCTCCTGGCTGAGGCGCCGCTCAACTTCGTCGGCAACATCGAGGGACAACACATTCTGTCGGAGTCCGTGGACGTTGTGGTATGCGACGGCTTCACCGGCAATGTGGCGCTCAAGACGCTGGAAGGAGCGGCGGAGTACATTAGCGCCCTCCTGAAGTCGGAACTCCGCGCGAGCCCGCGTACTATGCTCGGCGCGGCGCTGGCCCAGCCGGCATTCAGTTCAGTCCGCGCGCGCATGGACTACGAGGAGCACGGCGGCGCGCCGCTGGTGGGTCTCAACAATCCCGTCATCATCGCCCACGGCCGCTCCAGCGCCAAGGCCATGGCCAATGCCCTGCGCCTGGCGCATCAGACCGTGACCATGGACGTTACCGGCAAAACGAACCAGCGCGTGGCGGCGCTGCTGAGCAGCAATTCGCCTGCCAAATAGCCCCCAGTCTGCGGTCCGGTCGAAGAAGCGGCCAGCCGGCAAGAGTTATTCCTGCGGCTCCGTCGCCAGGTAGTGCCACACGGTATCAACTGAGTCCTCAGTCTGTTGGCGCGATTCCGGAATGCCGATCACGTGCCGCGCCAACATCGAGCCAACCATTGCCAGTACCGCAGCCTGTAGATTGGCGTCGGCCCGGATTTCGCCCCGCGCCACGCCGCGCCGCAGCACCTTCAGCGCATCTCGTTGTTGGGGTCGCAAGATACGCTCGCGGAATAGTTCGAACAGACCGGGATTCCGCCGCTCTTCCACAAGCAAGGCGCCGAGCATGGCGAGCGCGGCGCCTTGCGCGAAAGTGGCCTGTGCGCGGGCGAGCATCTCGACGATGTCGCTGCGTGCGCATCCCGTATCCGGCGGCGGGCCCCACTGGTCTCTGATTGACGAGAGCGCACCGGCCGCTAGTTCCTCTTTGGTGGCATAGCGCCGGTAGATGGCGGTCTTGCCCACGCCGGCCGCGGCGGCGACCCGCTCGATGGACATGCCGGCATAGCCGCGGTCTGTGAGCACGCGTAAGGCAGCGTGTAGAATGGCGCGGTCCACTTCCGGGTCGCGCGGGCGGCCGGGCCTGGGCTGGCCCCGCCCTGTTGCCGCGCCGCGTGGCGGCTCGGCGCTTGCCATCGTCATCGCGCTGCCTCCGCCGGGGGTTCCAGCGTGTCGGCTGCGGCTTGTTCAGCGGAGTCCGCGCGCTGATCGACCGGCAGGTGGCGCGCCGGCATGAACCGCACAACGAGCACTGCCCCAATCAGTGCCGCGGAAGCTGAAACCAGCACCGCCACGTTGAGCGCGTCACTGAACGCCATGCCGGCCGCATCCAACAGGCGGTTAGCCGCCTGGGCGGGCGCCAGCAAGGCCACTCTGGCGGCGGCCCCGATGGAATCGCTGGCGGCAGCCGCGGCCTCCGGCGGCAAACCGGCTACGGCGTCTGCCATGCTGCGACTGTAGACGGTATTGATCGCGGACCCGATGATGGCGACCCCGAAAGCGCCCGCCACCTGCCGCGTCACGTCGTTCATGGCTGAGGCTACGCCCGCGTTTGCTTCAGGCACCGCCCCCATCACCGCATCGGTCGCCGGAGCCATGGCATTGCCCAGGCCGACAGCGAGCAAGAATATGGTCGTGCCCACAATCCAATACTCGGTATCCGGCCGCCAAAGTGACATGGAAGTCAAGACCACAGTCACCAGGAGCAGGCCCAACGCCACGACCTTGTCGGTGCCCAACTTTGCCACCAGGCGATGGCTATTGCCTGCCCCAACTACGACACCCAAGGCCAGGGGCACCATGCGCGCGCCGGCCTCCAACGGGGTGTAGCCCTGCACGAACTGCAGGTACTGGGTCAAGCCGAATACCATGCCGAACATGGCGAAGAAGGCGATCGCGATCGCGCCGGCGCCTGCTGAGAAACGTGGGTTCTTGAAGAACGAGAGGTTGAGCATCGGGTGCGGGGTCCTGACTTCCCAAACAACGAAGGCGGCGGCCAGCACCGCCCCGCCCGCGAAGCACGCCAGCACCACCGCATCCGTCCAGCCGCGCGCCGGCGCCTCGATGATGGCGAACACCAGGGCGGTAACCGCGCCTATGGACAAGGCGGCGCCGGGAACGTCCACCGGCGCGGGATGCGGATCGCGGCTCTCCGGAATGATGACGATTCCGCCGACGATGGCGATCAACGCGATGGGAATATTGATGAGGAACACGGAACCCCACCAAAAGTTCTCCAGCAAGAGACCGCCCGTAATCGGTCCCAGACCGATGCCGAGCCCGGCAACACCGGCCCAAACACTGATGGCCCGGCCTCGTTCCTCCCGGGGGAAGACGTTGGTGAGAATCGACAAGGTGGACGGCATGATGAGGGCGCCGCCAATGCCCATCAAGGCCCGGGCAGCGATGAGCTGTGCCGTGCTTTCGGCATAGGCCGCGAACAGGCTGGACAGACCAAATACCACGATGCCAAGTTGGAGCGCGCGCTTGCGGCCGAACCGGTCGCCCAGCGAACCCATGGTGAGCAGCAAGCCGGCAAACACGAGGATGTACGCGTCTACCATCCATTGCAGTTCGGTCGCGCTGGCGTCGAATTCCCGCTGCAACGTGGGGATGGCCACGTTGAGGATGGTGTTGTCCAGGCCGATGATGAGCAGGCTCAGGGAGAGCAGGCCGAGAATCCACCACCGCCGCTGGTATACGCTGCCGCCAGAAACGCTCATGCCCACCTTCCCCTTTATCGTTACGCTACCGTATCGTAACTATAGTATAGGGGGTGTGATTCGGCATGTCAACTGAATCCTGCGTGTTCTCTCTTCCCCAACGACTGTGGGCGTTGCGCGACGGCGCGGCCGGTGGCGGCTTTGGGCTGCGTTGTGGGCTAGCGCGCGAGCGGTCCGGGACGCAGCGGCGCCGGCGCTTTGCGCGCCGGAACGCAAGGCGGCGCGGCGGCAGACATACCCTCCGAGCGGCTAGGGGCTCACACCCACGGGAAACGCAGCGTCGGCTGGTTGGCGTAGCGCTGCATAGTGAGCGTGAGGCGCTCGCCGGCGCCGGGCGCGAGCCGCGCCACGAGATGCGGCCCGTTGACCTCAGTCGTGATGCCCCCGGCGGTGGCGCTGATGAACTGGTGTTCGGCGTACGCGCCGCCCTGCACGATGACTGTGCGTTCCTCTACGGGGCTCAGGTTCACGAGCGTGACGCCGACTTCCGCTGCGGTCAAGTGGTCTACCAAAGCCGCTACGTCCTCCGGCAGTCCGGCGCGGCGGCGGGCGGGATCGAAATAACGCAGGCGGCAGTAGAGCGGCCCGCCCTCGCGTCCCGTGGGGAAACCGCCGAGGGTCAGCCGGGTCAGCGCGTCGGTGATGGCGGGATTGATGTGGTTCATGTCATCCGATAGCCGCGAATCCGGGGTGGTGGTGTCCTGCCGCATCTTCTCAATGCGCTCCCGCACCATGGCGTAGTCGCGCTCCAGCGCCGCCACCGGATAGCCGGGGTTCTTGCCGGCCAGAAATTCGTACCAGGGGTCGTTGGGCACGCGGGCCAGGTCCTGCGGATCCATCGACAGGTAGTACATCTCCCGCGCGCCAGGCGCGAACGGCTCCGGCCGGTAGTCGTACCAACCTTCTGCGCCGTACGCGTCGCCGTACATATGGGGGTACGTTGGTGTGCCGTTCTCCGACTTCGCGTTGGCGTTCACAGCATCGAGCATATCCCGCCAGACCGCCAGATAGCTCTGATCGCCGGTGAGCAGCAGCGCGTTGCCGAACCCGTAGACGGCGCGCTGCTGCCAGGCCGGACGGTGCGCGAGCTTGCCGGTGTTGTGGTCGGTGACGGAGAAACCCCAGCCGTAGACGCCGCCGTACCACTTGCCGTCGCACGCGCTGCCAATGACGCCATCCAGCCCGATGTTCGTGGGAATGATGCCGTTGTTCGCCTGGGTGTGGCCCACCCAGCCGTCCACGTACCGCACGATCCAATCGCGGTACTTAGCTTCGCCGGTCAGGGCATAGGCGGTGAGCGCAACGGTGGTGACGGCCAGATTCAGGGGGTGGTCGCCGGCCACGTCGTTGTAGTCGCGAAAGTGGTCGAGCATCTGGGCAAAGCTATTCTCGCCGTGCTTGGCATCGAAGCGCCCCGCCACCTCGATGGGATCGCCGGCCCAATCGAGCGCGGTGGACTTGCGCAGCATGGGCCCCCGGCTGCCGTTGAACATGCTGCGGATGACGTTGTGTTCCGGGTCGTAGTTCGGCGCCTGGGGATCTTCATCCATGTAGAAACCGGCATAGCGCCGGATGCGCTGCTCGTAGGTGGCGTCTACGGGATTGCTGAGCGGCTCCAGGATGAAAGGCGAGATCCACTCGCCGTGATGCATCCAATCGAACATCACGGAGAATTCTTTGTAATACATACCGTCCCGCGCCATGGGCACGTACTCGGTCTTGGCCTCCGTGTACTGGCGCAAGTGGCCGTCCCAGCCCTGCTTGTACATGGCGAGCACGCTATCAGACGCGCCCAGCGCGTGGAGCATGGGCCAGTTGAGCAGGTTTTCGCCCGCGTCGTCGGGGCCGTCGTTGCCGCCCCAGCGCGGGATGCAAAGCAGGTAGCCGCGCTCATCGAAATACTTGGCATAGAACGCCGCGCACGCCGCCTCCTGCGCCCGCAGGAGTTCGCGCTCCAACAACGCCCAATGCGGCGGCTTAAGCGGTGTGGTCAGGTATACTAGACCGGAGCGGCCGTCTGTGCTGCTCACTGTCTTCCTCCGTGATTAGGACTTGGTTTGAGGGTAAGCCAAACTAGATTCTTGTCATTGAGCAAGAGTCTCTCACTATTGCGTTGAAATGGCAATGACTAGGCAGCAAAGCTCAAGGCACAGGGCGGACTGCACACGCCCCGGGTGCAAGTACGGTGGCATTTGGCAGCCATTGCTGGACACAGCAAGGAAAAGCGATGATTCGCGGAGTTGTCTTTGACCTCGACGGCACGCTGTTCGATCACGATGGCGCCGAACTCGCGGCGTTGCGGAAGCTCTATCCCTCGCTGCTCGCTGAATACGGCGATCC
Organism: Chloroflexota bacterium; assembly: GCA_022824225.1. Taxonomy (GTDB): domain Bacteria; phylum Chloroflexota; class UBA11872; order VXOZ01; family VXOZ01; genus VXOZ01. The sequence goes on along the minus strand of JAJEAH010000023.1, from coordinate 4,309 downwards.
ACAGCGGTGGCCTGCATTCCCGGAGTTTGCGGCCGCCTGGCATGACTCGGCGGAGCGAAGCTGGCAACTCTACGTAGCCGGCGAGTTGAGCTTTGCCGAGCAGCGCTCCTGGCGGGTGCGGCATGTCATCGCGCTGGGGCAGGGCCCTGATGGCAATGGTGAGCCGCTGACCCAGGATGACGTGCGCGGAATCTTTGAGCGCTACCTTCGTCTCTACGAGGAGTGCTGGCTGCTCTACCCCGACGCCATACCTTGTCTCGAGGCGTTGGCAAATTACCCATTGGGCATCATCACCAACGGCGACAGTGAGCAGCAACGGCAGAAGCTCCGCCATACGGAGATTGAGCAGCGCTTTCGCTCAGTGGTGGTCTCGGGCGATCTGGGCGTAGCCAAACCGGAGCGCGAAATCTTCGACCGCAGCGCAAAAGAACTTGGGCTGCAACCCAACGAACTCCTCTTCATTGGCGACAACCCCCTGGCGGACGTGCACGGCGCGCTGCAGGCCGGTTGGCATGCTGTCTGGCTGAACCGCACAGGCTCCCAGCAAGAGGTCAAGGCTCTGACCGTCACGGGACTATCTGAGCTACCTTCCCTGTTGTCCGATGGATTGTCTGACAGAGGTTAACCCCCATGGCGCGCTGACACATCACTGGGATAGGGCCCGAAATCGCGCAACGCGGCGGAGCGCAGGGCGGCGGAAGGCCTCAAGTATACGGGCAAACGTCCCCGTATGCGGGCAGACGTCCCCGGTTTCGCTCGCACCAAGCGTGTGAACCGGACCTAAGCGAGAGAGAAGCGTGCAAGCACAATCGTAACTTTGCTAGGCGGAAATGAAACGACCGTGATTCGCTGTTACATTGGACACAGCAAGGGAACCGTAGAGGCGGAAGTCGCAAAACTCGCGGCGGCGGGCGAGGCGGTAGCCGACCTCAACCGGGTCACCCTCGACGGCGACGAACTCGACATTGAGACCTTGCAGGTGCACTGCGATACCTTGCCTTTTCTGGGCGGCGCCAAGCTGGTGATGGTCCGGGGAATGCTCAGCCGGTGCCTGAAGGACAAGCCGCTGCGCGAAGCGTTGCTGGCGTACCTGCCGAACGTGCCCGCGCACTGTACGCTGGTCTTGGCCGACGGCGCCCTGCCCCGGGGCAGGGATGCAACGGCGCTCACCAAGGCCCTGGACAAGATTCCCCAAACCGTGGTTGACTCCGCCAACTTGCAGCGAGGCATGCCGCAGATTTCGTGGATCGAGGCGCGGGCGGGGGACTTCGGCTGCGGCATTACGCGCCGCGCGGCCGAACACCTGGCGGCGGTGCTGCCCGACCGCGATGCCATCGAGCAAGATTTGGCGAAGCTGGCGAACTACCGCAATCGCGCGGGCACAATCAGCGAAGAGGACGTCCATCTGCTGGTGCCGCAGTCCCGCGAATCCAACATCTTCGCGTTCGCCGACGCGGTTGCCGACGGCAAGCCCCGCCAGGCGCTGGCGCTGCTGCACGATCTACCCAACCAAGAGCCCGGCTACGTGCTGGCCATGATCGCCCGCCAGTTTCGGCTCGTGCTCAAAGCCAAACACGCCCTGCGCAGCCAGCAAGCGCCCAGGGACGTGGCCCGCGCCATCGGCCTCACGCGGGCGCCGCCCCGGGCGGTGAGCCGCGTGCTTTCCCAAGCGCGCCGTTTCAGCCTCGATCAACTCGCCGCCATCCACGCCCACGTGGCCCGCACCGACTTTGCCGTCAAACGGAGCCGGATGGACCCCGCCACCGCGCTGGACGTGCTCGTTCTGGGTCTCTGCTCGATCGCCAGCCGCCGGTGAGCGCTCCGGCGCACGTTGCCCAACCTATTTGCGCCAATCTGCCGTTCCATTGAGCGGGACGGCAACTCGTCCGGCAGGGCCAGTATCCACTCTTCGAAGGCGGCGCTACTGCGCTTCCACGTGCTTGCCGAATTCGCGCGGCGTGCGCAGCACCCGGGCAAGGTCGTTGCCGGTCACGCGGGCAATCTTGCCGGGTTCGCCATTTTCAGCGCGCATGGTCATCTCCAGCGTGTAGGGCGGCTCCAACCAGAAGCGCCCGATCTCGTCCCGGCGCTCGATGCCGCGTCGCACGCCGGCTTGAATGAGGTCACGGGCCTTGGTTGGATGCATATGGATGGCCGCGCCATTGTAGAGCAGGTTCTCCTCCGCGCTCATGCCGGTGGCCGAACCCCGGTCCAGTCCTTCTTTCACCGCCGCCGTCTCGATGCCCGGAGCCAGCGCTTCCGCCTCGCGCGCCGCCGCCAGATCGCCGCTCAAGAAGACGTACGGCACCCCGTGATAGGCGGCAAAGAGGAAGTTACTGCCCATCTCACCCACGGACACGCCGTTGACGGTCAGGTTTTCGCAGGCAAAGGAGAGCGTATGGGCCAGGTGGCCGCCGGGCGTGTTGGACTTGGCGTGCTGGCCGATGCTGATGGCAACGTCGAACGAGTCGTTGCACGCCGCGAGATAGGGCCGCGGCCGCCCGATGAGGAGCGTGGCCGCGGGATGCAACAGCTCTTGGTTGATGGCGCCCTGGCCGTGGCCGTCCACAACGAGTATCTCCGTGGCGCCGGCCTCCAGAGCCCCGTCAACCGCGGCATTCACCTCCAAGGTGGTGAGCTCGCAGCCCCGTTCGTAGTAGCGGGATTCGCGGTTGCAGTAGTTGGGCGAGTCCACCACCCCCGCCACGCCTTCCATGTCCGTGATCGCGTAGACCTTCATCTTGTACCTCTTCCTACCACGTGCATACGCTCACTATCGATCAAGAACGCTGCCTCAGCCCTTCGCCAACACTCCCTTGTTGGGAATCAGTGGCTTTTGACTTGATTACCTTGTTGGGCTAAACCTCATCCCATTCCGAGCGCAGCGTCGAACAGGGTTCGCTGACTTCGTCAAAGACGCGGAAGCTAGAGGGCTCCCGACACTAGATTCTTCGTCGCTGCACTCCTCAGAATGACATGTCAGCCACACTCCTCAGAATGACATTTCGGGGAGCAGCCGTTCACGTTGACACCCATACCTGTGCAGCCTAAGTCAATACCTACTAACTGCGCCCTTGTTCACTGTGCCTTCCCGACCATCGAGAATAGCTGCGTGCTCGCGGCAGACTATACTTCCTGCCGGTTCAGTCGAGCAATTCAGCACAATCCCATCTGTGGAAGGCGGTGATAGCTGCCCGCAGACTCCTGAGCCGCTGCCACCCCACCGGGGGGAACAGATTGGCGATGACGGAGAGCCGGTAATCGTACCGGCACGCCTCCCAGTCGTAGTCCGCGATACCGTGTGCCAGCAGCCCCTCATGGTACCGGCGCAGCAACTGGACTTCCATCCGGCTACTTATATCAGGTTCACCCAAATAGTCAGCCGTAACGAGCATGTACGCCAGGTCGTAGACACCGATGCTGCGCTTATACGTTTCCCAATCAAGAAAGCAGAGCCGGTGTGTCTGGGCATCGCGCGGCAAGTAGATGTTCCACAAGCCGAAGTCGCCGTGGACAAACGTGAGGGCCTTGCCTGCCGAGACCCGGTTGAGGAACAAGCTGGGCCAGACCGCGATCGCTCGCTCACACAGTTGCCGCCATTCGCCGGGGAGTTCGTCCCCAAGGCCATCGGCAAAATCCCGAAAGCCCCGTGCGATGTGTTGACAGTAGGTGCGAAACGTTGACTCTTTGGTGGCATGGACCATGCGTAGCGGACCGCCGGCCTCTCCCAGAAAGTAGCTCCGGTTGATGCGGGGATGTTCCCACCATTGCGTGTGAAACTGCAACAGGCCGTCTACGATTTCCTCAAGCCGGGCCTGACCGGGAATGCCGGCTGGCGGAGCATGAGTCTTCGAGATATCTTGGAATACAAAGCGGCAGTAGCGATGCTTGGGCACGATAGTTACGTCGTAGCAGGGCACTACGGGTGCGGCCGGCATGGCAGCGACGAACTCCTGATAGAATACCGCCTCAGCTCGCCCGCCGCCGTACCAGTCCTCACGATAGACCTTTACTATGAGTTGATGAGGGGCAGAGGCGGGAGCATCCCGCGAGTAGGTGACCGTGAGCGGCGTGAGGTATGCGGCGGTCGATTCAAATGACTGTCCGGGGGTAATGCTTAGCGCCTCGCCTGAGGGAAGATGCCCCTGTTCGCATAACCGGCTGGTGAGCCACCCGGGGTCAAGGTAATCTGAATCGCTGCTGGGACCCGCCATGGTCTATGTCTCTTGGGTCACCATTTTCTATATCCGCATATGCACTATACCAACTGCACTTCAATTCACGTAGGGGCACGATATATCGTGCCCCT
>JAJEAH010000080.1 GCA_022824225.1 Chloroflexota bacterium | reverse complement strand
GCATAGTCGAAGGGTAAACGGCGGGGGGGGCGGGGGATGGCGGCACGGGATGCATTTGCCCACATGCCCTACGAACGATCTTTGACAGGCTCAGCAAGAACGGATAAGGGAGGTTGGGGTGGGAATGGAGCCGGTCGCCCTGAGCATAGTCGAAGGGTAACGGCGGGGGGCGGCACGGGACGCTCTCCCACTACCGGCTGTCCGACCATGGTTAGACGGACTCAGCATCAACTTGGAGTTGTGCTTCGACAAGCTCAGCACGAACGGATAAGGGAGGTTGGTGTGGGAATGGAGCCGTTCGCCCTGAGCAAAGTCGAAGGGTAACGGCGGGGGGGGGTGGCGGCGGCACGGGACGCTCTCCCACTACCGGCTGTCCGATCATGGTTAGACAGACTCAGCATCAACTTGGTGTTGTGCTTCGACAGGCTCAGCACGAACGGGAAGAGTGCTTCGACAGGCTCAGCACGAACGGGAAGAGTGCTTCGACAGGCTCAGCATTAACGGGACTAGTGTGCTTCGACAAGCTCAGCACGAACGGCAGGATGCAGAACCCCATTTAATTTTCACAAACATCTTGCGTAGCACGCGGACTTGGGGAGAATTCATAATGCCCAAACGCCCGAACATTGTCGTAATCATCACCGACCAACAGCGCTCGGATTGCATTGGATACGCGAACCCGGTCCTGGAAACGCCCTATCTCGACCAACTTGCCGCGCAAGGGGTAAAGTTCTCGCGGTGCTACACGAGTTCGCCGTCCTGTCTGCCGTCGCGTGCCGCCATGATGACGGGCATGGACCAGTGGAATCACGGACGGCTCGGCAGCGGCGCCGGCCAAGATGCCCTGGACTTTCCGGCGACGCTGGCGGGCGAGCTGATGAAGGCTGGGTACCACACTGCCAGCATCGGGAAGTCGGACCAGTTTCCCCGACGCGCGCTCTACGGCTTCTACGAAGCCGTGCAGGATAGCACGGGCCGTGGTCTCTGGACGGACTATATGGCTTGGCTGCGCGAGGAGACTGCTGGGAAGATCGGCGACCTCGACCATGGTCTCGAGTGGAATAGCTTGATGGGCCGGCCAAGCCACCTGCCGGAACATCTGCACGCCACCCATTGGACGGTGAGCGAAGCGGTCAAGTTCATCGAGCGGCGCGATCCTACGTGTCCGTTCTTTTTGTGGCTGTCGTTCACGCGTCCCCATGCGCCCTACGATCCCCCTCCGGTCTATTTCGACATGTACAAGGACAACCCCGATATTCCCATGCCACCCATGGGCGACTGGGCCGCGGAATACGACGAGCCGATTGCCAGCACCACCGCTTGGCGCGGCCGGGCTCCTGACGCGCAGGTACACCGCACGCGAGCGGCCTACTACGGCAGCATCACCTTCATCGATCATCAGGTGGGCCGTTTCCTCTATGAGTGTAGCTGGCGCGATCGCGAGGCTTTGCGCAACACACTCTTCATTTTTACTTCGGACCATGGCGACATGCTCGGCGACCACTGCCTGTGGCGCAAGGGGTACTCTAACGACGGCTCCGCGCGAATCCCATTTTTCATCAAATACCCGGACACGTGGGATGAGGAGCGCGGCGGCTACTGCGATGAAATAATTGAACTTCGCGATCTCATGCCGACCGTGCTCGACGCCGCGCGGGTGGAGATTCCTGAATCGGTCGACGGTAAGAGCCTGTTTCCGCTCGCGCGAGGTGAAGAAACTGAATGGCGCGAATTCCTGCAAGGGGAACAGACCAGAATCCATGGCTGGCAAGAAGGCAATCAGTTCATCGCAACGAAGCGGGAGAAGTACACCTGGTTCCACCATACGGGCAGGGAGCGCTACTTCAACTTGGTTGATGACCCACAGGAGTGCCGCAATCTGGCCGGCAAAGCTGAAGTCAGTGGGCGCATCGAGGAGTTGCGCGCGCTACTTGCCCAAGTCAATGAGCGGCGCGGCGACCCACGGGGGCAGAACGGTCGGTTAGTAGTGCAGCCAAATGGCGCGCTCTTGCAGTCCCCCAATTACGCCAAGTGGAAAGCCCGCGCGGACGAACGCATGAGCTTGTAAGAGCCGTGGCTTTACGAGCGGCGCCGGACATCGCCATTCACATACTCTACCGCTTTGAACCCCGGCGCTATTACAGCGATCCGCTCTGGTTTCTTCGTGCCGGCGCATGCACGTGCGGTTAGAGATAGCTGTCCAGCGCGTTGAGAAAGTTTCGATAGACGCACTGCTGCTCCCAGATGATTCCGTCTACCCCAAGCGGCCACCACTCATCGGGCATGAAATAGACGGACACCTCGGCCTCGGAGCCCCAGCGGCCCCACCAATGGATGAGGTGGAGGTTGTCGGACTGCAACAGCCAGAGGGCAATGTCTACGAGTTCGGGGTTGCCCGTCAATTGCGCCTTATGGTAGCAGGCGGCCATGAGCTGAAAGAGCGCGCGCTGGGGGTCGTTGCCCAGGAAGAACTCAGCGCCGCCCGAGCCCGCCCAGGTTGCGGGAAAAGGTGACAGCGGTAACTGATAGGCCGCGCCGCCGTAGGCGTTGATGACTTCCGTAGCCGTCGCGGGTGTGACGCGTTCGCGCTTCAGGTAGCGGGGCAGCGCCGCCATGAATTCGAAGACGCCGCTGTCGTAGTACTGGTGTTCGCCAAACGTCTCGAAGTCCCACCCCACCATGACGAACGGGCCGTCAGTCCGGTTCAGCCAGCGGGCATAGTCTTCGGCCATGAGCGGCCAGCCCGCCCACTGCCGCTGAGAGAAGCGATAGCCCACGTCATCGCTTAGCTCGAAGTGGCGCGCCAGCAGCTTTACCGCTGGGCGATCATAGTAGAGATGGGTCGGCTGGCGCCAGCCCATTACCCACTCCCGCCCATCCATTAGCGCGCCGCGAAAGCCGGCCTGCTCCAGGGCGGCAACTATCGTATCCGAAATGAGCATTTCCGTGGTATCGGTAACGCGCGGCCGTTTGCCGAAGAGCTCAGTCAGGTCGTCGGCCATGTTCCGCATGCGTGAAGTAAACGCCGGGAGGTCGACCAGCATGAGAAATGAGTGGTAGGGCTCCACGCCAATCAGTTCCGTATTCGGATGGCTGACAATGCGCTGAAAGCCCGCCAGCACGGCGGGGTCCCAGCGTTTGGCTTGCTCGATGAGAGAGTAGGAGATTCCGAAGCAGAGCTTGAGGCCGGAGTCGAGCAGGCGCAGCCAGAGCGCGGTGGCCGGTTTGTAGGAATAGCGGGCGACCTTGCGGAAGTACCGTTCGTTCATGCTCTCATCAAAGAGCAAGCGCGAGATCTCTTGTGGCGAGGCGCCGGGCGGGATGACGTTGGCCGGCAGCCGCACCCGCCGGGGTTGGTGCGCCACCACGTAGATGACCAGATTGTCAGCCATCCGTGGCACTTTGCGGACTGAAGCCTTGCTTCTCCGCCAGGTATTCGACCTTGGACAAGAGATCGCGGATGGCCGAGTCCCAGGTAAACAGCGCGGAGGTCCGTTTGGCGTGCCGCTTAATCTGGCGAATAACGTCGGGCTGGGTGTGGGTAAACTGAAGGTAGCTGGCAAGCTCCGCCGGATCGTCGGTCTCTACGGAAAGAGCATTGTGTAGTTGCACCGCGTAGTCCTCGCCCGTGGTTCCCGTCACGACCACCGCGCCGCAGGCCATGGCTTCCAGGCCCACCAGACCGAACGGTTCGTAGCCGCTGTTGGCCAGCACGGCGTCGGCGGCAGAATAGAGCACGCGTTGCAGGTCTTCCGGCACGAACTCCCGGAGATTGATGACGTCCGCGTCTTTCGCCGCCAGGATGGCGGTCAGCGCCTCAGCGACGTTGGAGTTGTCGCTAAACACGTCCTGAATTGTCAGGCCCAGTTCCGCTGCTCGGCGCCATACGTCGCCTCCATGGGGTTCCAGTCCGCCTCTGGCCAGAAAGCGCACCCGGTGACCGGCGTGCTTAAGCTGCGCCGCCGCCTCGATGGCCTGAAACCAGCGCTTATCCGGATCGAATCGCCCCATCTTCAGCAGTAGGTAGTCGGCATCCATGCCATCGCGGAGTTGCGCGACCGGCGCTTGCGGCACGTCCGCGAGCAGGCGCCGGGGAATGCCGTTGGGCAACACAAGCGGATTCAGGCCCCAGTCCCAGAGGCGGTGTTTCATGAAACGGCTGACGGTGGTGATGGTGGCAATGTAGCCGAGGCGCGGCAGGTTTATGTGGCCGAACCCAAACTCGTTATTCGCGTTCCATAACAACACGCACTGCTGGCGCAGGCCGTTGAAGTGCAGGGAATCGCTGAGGCGGGCAAGGGTTTCCGTGGTATGCCATTCTTCCGCCATCACGACCGTGAGACGGCCGGAGTTGGCGGCGGGGCGCACGATGCGGTCGGTGACGAACCACGGCACGCTATTGCCGTAATCGAGGATCTTATCCCACTCGGCCGCATACGCGCCGGTGGGATGCGACTGGCTGATCCATTGGCACCAGCGGTACAGGTGGAGGTTGCCGTCTTCAGTGGTCTCCACCGCGGGCAGGTGTGGGTCGCCAATGAAGATGAGATGGGTGGTAAAGCCGGTCTGTGCTAGCGCCTGCGCCAGTTCCGTGACGCGGGTACCCAAGCCGCCGGCCTGTGAATAGCGATCGGGACCTTCGAAGCTGAGCAAGACGAACTGGGCGTTGGCGGGGCAAATGCTCATTGCCATGCTGGCTCTACTGCCTTAAGGATGCTTCATTGAATCCTTGCGGTCGTGTATTGGCCAGGAAAGGCGCTTGGTGGCACGACGCAGGCCGCCGCGGCACAGCTTGGCAATTCCCAGTCGGCATGTTTGTCTCAGTATACCGCCGTATATACTAAACGTCCAGGTGTTGGACTTCTTTGGCGTGGGCTTGAATGAAGCGTTTGCGCGCCTGGGGATCGTCCCCCATCAGGCGGTCGAACACCAGACTAACGGCGGCTTCGTCTTCCAACATGACCTGCAAGAGCTTGCGCCGCGCCGGGTCCATAGTAGTTTCCCAAAGCTGGTCGGCATTCATCTCGCCCAAGCCTTTGTACCGCTGCAACGACACGTTGGCCCGCTTGAATTGCTTCATGATGCGGTCGCGTTCCGCATCGTCCCAGGCGTACTGCACGTCGCGGTTGCGCGCGACACGGTACAGGGGAGCTTGCGCGATGTAGAGCCGTTGGTTCGTGATGATCTCCCGCATGTAACGGAAGAAGAAGGTCAACAACAACGTGCGGATATGGGCGCCATCCACGTCGGCGTCGGTCATGATGATGATCTTGCCGTAGCGCAGCTTGGCGATGTCGAATGTCTCGCCGATGCTGGTGCCGAGCGCGGTCACCAACGCGCGGATTTCGGCATTGGAGAGCATGCGGTCGAGGTTTGTGCGTTCGGCATTGAGAATCTTGCCGCGCAAGGGCAGGATTGCCTGGAAGCGCCGTTCGCGCCCCTGTTTGGCGTTGCCGCCCGCCGAATCGCCCTCCACAATGAAGATCTCCGCGTTTTCCATACTTCGTTCTGAGCAATCGGCAAGCTTGCCCGGCAGAGTCGATACGTCCAAGTAACCCTTGCGGGTTACCATGTCCCGGGCCTTCTGGGCGGCCATCCGTGCGCGGGCGGCATTGGTGCACTTCTCGATTATGGCCTTAGCCGCGCTTGGGTGCTCCTCCAGGAACTGTCCGAGTTTCTCATTGACCGTTGACTCCACGAAGCCGCGCACTTCGGAATTGCCGAGCTTCGCCTTCGTCTGGCCCTCAAACTGAGGATTGCTGAGGCGAACGCTGATGACGGCCGTAAGGCCGGTGCGCACGTCGTCGCCGGTGAGCGAAAGGTCTTTTTCCTTGATGAGATTCTGCTTGCGGGCGTAGTCATTTAGAGTGCGGGTCAGCGCCGAGCGGAAGCCGGTCAGGTGTGTGCCGCCATCCACCGTATTGATAGTATTCGCAAAGGCATAGATGCGTTCATCGTAACTCTGCGTGTACTGCATGGCGGCTTCCACCTGCAACGAGTCTCTCGTATTGGAGAAGTAAATCTCTTCGGTGTTGACGACCGTCTTCCGCCGGTTCATTTGGTGCACAAATGCCCGGATGCCATTCTCGAAGTAGAAGGTCAATTCCCGATCCGCCCGCTCATCGCGGAACTCGATGCGCAGGCCGGGGCAAAGGTAGGCGACTTCGCGGAAGCGCTGGGATAGCGTATTGAACTCGTAATCCAGCGTTTCCATGATCGAGCTGTCGGGGAGGAAATGGATGGTAGTGCCGGAGCGGTCGGTCTTGCCAATGCGCTCCACGCCGCTGAGAGGCGCGCCTCCACGGTACTCTTGCCGGTAAATGACGGAGGACTGGTGGATCGTCGCCACGAGCCACGTGGAGAGCGCGTTAACGATCGACACGCCCACGCCGTGCAACCCACCGGATACCTTGTAGCTCTTGCCGCCGAACTTACCGCCGGCGTGCAACCGCGTCAGCACGGTTTCCAGAGCCGAAACACCGGTCTTTTCGTGCACGTCCACGGGGATGCCGCGACCGTTGTCTTCCACCGAGACGCTGGAATCTTCATGAATGGTGACGACAATGCGGTCGCAGAGGTCGGCCAGGGCCTCATCGACGCTGTTGTCCACCACTTCATAGACGAGGTGGTGCAGCCCGCGTACGTCCGTGCTGCCGATGAACATGCCCGGCCGTGTCCGGACCGGCTCCAGTCCTTCCAGGACCTGGATGTCCGCGGCGGTATAGTCGTTCAGGCCGTCGGGCGGCGTGTCGACAACGATGGTGGCGGCGTCACCGCCGGTATCTGCAAGTTTCTTGGCCATAGGCGCCTCTTTCCGTGAAAGTGCGGGAACGCGGGCTAGGCGGTCTCACTGTCTTCCCACTGAATGAGCAGACGGTTCCAAACGAAGATGAGCATGGCAATCGTCACCCAGGTGCCGACGTACGCGTTGCCGACGGTCGTAATAACCCGGCCTATGCCGATGCTCAGGACTTCGAATTCAACGATGACACCCCAGACGATGCTCGTTCCCAGCATGATGAGCCAATAGAGAAAGAACACGCGGACATACGACCACGGATTGGCATGGATCAAGGCCAGTGTCAAGCGAATGACTTTCGGTAGGCTTTGCCGCACGAGCGCAAGGCTATCTGCGATGAAGAACACATAGAAGGCGAGCCACAGCAAGAAGATCAGCGCAAACATGAACAGCAGCACGCCCAAGAAGGGCACGGCAACGAGCAACAGTCCCGCGATGCCGAACGGCGCCAGCGTCAGCAGCAGCAGTATTCCCGCGAGACCGGCAAGCCGCCTGCCCAGACGCACCGCGCGCGGTATGAGAGTCTCCCAGGTCAGCGCCCGTTCCTGTACCGTGGCGGCGATGAGCGCGAGGTACGCCCCGCCCGCCAGGAAGCTCACCGGTAGCAGCAGCGCCAACGCCAAGAGCAGTTGAGAGAACGATTCCAGCGTTACCACGGCGCCCGCCTCGTCACCGGTGGGCGCAGCCCCGAACGTGGGTACCCACGCCCCCAGGATGAGTGCGAGCAGATTAGATTCCCGAACAAGCGAGAATGGGTCACCTTCGGCCGGCGTCGGCCCCTCATCCACGCTAGAAAACTCGGCCTCCGGCAGCGGGAGCAGTTCGGCCCCCAGAATGATGCGCGGGGCGAACCAGATGAGAACGTCAAGGCCAACCGGCAGCAGCAGGAGCCAAATGCGCCGATTGAGGAGGGTGCCGGATTCCGCCAGGGCTTCGATTGGCCGGATTGTGCGCAGTTCGTTCACTTCATGTATTATAGCAAATTTGGATGGTATCCTCAATGTGGCATGTGCGTGCATGCCAGTAACGGCGGGAAAAAGCGCCTTTGAGCTCGGCCGCTGTCTAAGCGGCAACTCCGTCACCGGGAGGTAACCGGATGCGCGTAGTGATTGCGGGCGGCAGCGGGCTAATCGGTCGCGCTCTGGCCCGCCACCTGTCCGGCAAGGGGCACAGTATCGTTGTCCTCAGCCGGCGGCCTTACCGGGTTGAGGACCTGCCCGCCGGTGTGGAGACGGCAGTCTGGGACGGCGCCAGCAGCGCGGGCTGGGAAGAGGTAGCGGACGGCGCACATGCCATCGTCAACCTCGCCGGTGAAGGGATTGCCAACCGCCGGTGGTCGTATGCGCAGAAGCGCCGGCTGCGTGACAGCCGCGTCCAGTCCACCAACGGCGTGGTCGCAGCCATACGCGCTGCCGCTCAGAAGCCGGCGGTGCTGTTGCAAGCGTCGGCGGTCGGCTACTACGGCAATGCAGCGGCGGAAGAGGTGGACGAACGGCATGCGCCCGGCGCGGATTTCCTCGCCGATCTCTCCCAGGAGTGGGAGCATGCGTCTGACCCGGTGGAAGAGCTGGAGACTCGCCGGGTGGTGTTGCGGCTTGGCGTATCGTTGAGCACGGCGGGCGGCATGTTGCCGCGTGTCCTGTTGCCGTTCCGGTTCTTTGCCGGCGGCCCCTTGGGCTCCGGCCGGCAGTGGGTGCCCTGGATTCACATCGAGGACACCGTACGCGCTATGGAGTTTCTCATGAACCGGAGCGCTATAGCGGGGCCCGTGAACGTGTGCGCGCCGCAGCCGGCGCCGTTTGGGGAATTCGCCGACGCGGTCGGGAGCGCGCTGGGGCGTCCCGCCCTGTGCCGCGTGCCGTCCTGGGTGTTGCGCCTGATGATGGGTGAAATGGCGGACGTCGTGTTGCACGGGCAGCGCGCCGTGCCGTCGCGGCTGATCGAGGCGGGCTTTAAGTTCCGCTATCCTGAGGTCACGGCGGCGTTGAGCGCCCTTCTGCGCGAGTGAGCCGCCTGTGTCCGCGGCGGCTGCAGGCACGGTTGCTGGCCGGTTGCGAAGCGGGGCTGCGCCCGGCAGCGCCGGGTGAATTCCGGCGGTACTCCAGGCCTGCGCAGTCTTAGCGCGGAGTGCGGATCCATCCGCCCGCGCTTCGCTGTGCTGGGCCAGGACTAAGAATCGCTTCACGGACAATGCGTTTCCACACAGAGGAAGTTTGCCCCGGTAGCGCAGGCTGCAAGCCTGCGTCCGGACGAATTCGCCTAGAGAGTGGCGGGACGGCCTCAGTGGGCCAGGCGGTAATCCTGCGTTCGGACGGCGCTTCTCAAACGCACTGAAAGGGGTACAATTGCCCTGCCCGTATTCACATGTCACTTCGGACGGAGCGGGGTGTCGGGACGAGCGCGGAATCTAGCGAGTCGCTCTGCGAAACTGACATCTATAGATTCCTCGCTGCGCTCGGAATGACAATTGGCTGCACCCGGATTAGCATTTGGCTGCGCTCGGAATGACATTTGCATACCTCTGCCGGCCGCACGCGGGTGAAGAATCTCCTCCATTCACATCCCAAAGCCGCCTGACCTGGCGGCCCCACATGCCCAGGAGAAAGACATGAATTCACAGTCTGCTGATTCTCAATTTATCTACGTAGGCACGTTCACGGGAGTGGACGACCATGGGGGCGGCGCGGCAGGCATCTATGTTTGCCGCATGGACATGGCTACGGGCGCCGTGGAGCTTGTGCACTCGGTGCCGGACGTGCCTAATCCTTCTTACTTGGCGCTGCACCCAACGCGACCGTTTCTCTATGCCGTAAACGCCGTACCGGAAATCGACGGCCACGACGGGGGCGCGGTGAGCGCGTTCGCCGTTGACGCCGAGACCGGCGGTCTGACGTTTCTCAACCGGCAGTCGTCGCGCGGGGCGGGGCCGTGCCACGTGAGCGTAGAGCAGACCGGCCGCTATGCGATTACGGCGAATTACACCGGCGGGAGCGTGGCAATACTCCCCATTGCGGCGGACGGCAGCCTGGCGCCGGCGTCGGACTGGGTGCAGCACGAGGGTTCAAGTGTGAATCCCGAGCGGCAGGGAGAGCCGCACGCGCACTCGTTCACCCCGGACCCCGCCAATCGCTTTGCGCTGGCCTGTGACCTGGGTCTGGACAAGGTCCTCGTCTACCAGCTCGGCCTGGAGGCTGGCACGCTGCCGCCCAACGAGCCCGCCTATGCCGCCGTCAATCCCGGCGGCGGACCCCGCCACCTGGACTTTCATCCCAATGGGGAGGTCGTCTACGTAATCAACGAGATTGGCAATACGATAACGGTTTTTGGGTACGACCAGACGAGCGGCGCGCTGGAGGAACGACAGGACATTGAGACTTTGCCGCCGGACTTCACCGCGCGCAGCCACACCGCTGACATCCACGTGCACCCCTCGGGCAAGTTCGTTTACGGCTCGAATCGCGGACACGACAGCATCGCCATTTATGCGATAGATGGTACTGACGGCACACTGAGCCCAATCGGCCATGAGTCAACGCGAGGCGAGGTGCCGCGCAACTTCGTCATAGATCCAACCGGCGCGTTTCTGCTCGCGGCGAACCAGGACACCGACAATATCGTCACGTTCCGTATCGATGAGGAGGCGGGCACGTTGGCGCCGACAGGCCACGAGGCAGCCGTGCCGACGCCGGTGTGCCTCAAGTTCGCGCCCTAGCAAGCGGGCCAGCGCCCCGTGCAATTCGCAAGGGAGCAGTGGCGGCGGGTCCAGCTCGTGCAAACCAGGCGGTTGCGCCAGGTGGGATCGCAGCCACGCGCGCGAAATTCGGTTCCGCGCTAACTGGCAGCCTGACCGACTAGCGGTCGGGGCTGCCGGTGAGTTTCGGCCGCGAGACGATTTCCGTGTGCAGGTCGCGCAACGCGAACACCGGGCCGTCGCGGCACACCCGCTGGAAGCCGCGCGGCGTCGTCACGACGCAGCCGAGGCAGACTCCCATGGCGCACCCCATCTGGTTCTCCAGCGAGACCTGGATTGGCTTCTTGCTATTCCAGCCCCAGACGCGGGCCTGATAGGCGGCGTCGATGGCGGTGAGCATGGGCCAGGGCCCGCAGATGTACACGGCGTCGCTCCACAGGAAATAGTCGGCAATGAGATCGGTCACCGGCCCGTGGTAGCCGGCGGTGCCGTCGTCGGTGGCCAGCACGTACTCTACTGCCGAGGGTACATGCTCCGCGGGAAGGTGGCGGGCAGCGGTGCGTGCTCCCGACAACAGGGTGACTGAGTAGCCTTTCGGAATAACTGTCTCCGCGAGGAATACGAGTGGGGCAGCGCCGATACCGCCGCCCACCAGCAGGAGATTGCCCGGGTTGGGCGGTACCGCAAAGGTCTTTCCCAGAGGCCCAAGCTGCAGGATCTCATCGCCGACACGCCGGTTCTTGAGCAGCTCAGTGCCTCTGCCAACCACCTGGTAGAGAATGTCGAGCGTACCTGCTTCTCGATCAACGGTCAGCATGCTGAAGGGACGCAGCAGCAGCGGATCGATGCCGTCGCCGCAGCGGACGTGGACGAATTGCGCGGGTTGGCACTGGGAGGCGATTTGGGGCGAATGTACGCGCGCGATCAACAGCCCATCCGCCACCGTCTCGTTGGAGATAAGTGTTGCCCGCTCCTGGTAGACGGCCATGGCAATCCTCCGCCCGCATCTCGATTCAGCGCTGGTCGCGGTATGCCGAGAGCGGCCGCACTTCGTAGGCATCCTCTGGCAGTGAAAGCGCCGTTGCCAGGGCGCGGGAGGTATCCAGCGACGTGAGGCAGGGAATCTGGCGCTCTACTGCCGCACGGCGAATGTAGAAACCGTCTTGCAGGACCGCGCGACCGCCCGTAAGCGAGTTGATGACGGCTTGCACTTCCCCGTCCCGAATCACGGAGACCACGTTTGGGGTGCCTTGCAGGCGTTTGCTGATCATGCGCACCGGAATGCCCATCGACTCCAGCATGGCAGCAGTGCCCTCGGTAGCCATGAAGTTATATCCGGCCGCCGCGAGTTGGCGGACTATAGGGCGGATTGCGTCCTTGTCGGCATCGGCGATGGAGAGCAGGAAGGTGCCCCCCGCCGGCACATTGAGACCCGACGCCACCATTGCCTTATACAATGCCGCCTCAAAGGTCACGTCCACGCCCATGACCTCGCCGGTGGACTTCATTTCCGGCCCGACTGACGTTTCCACGCCTCTGAGCTTTGCCATGCTGAATACCGGCGCTTTTACCGCGACCAGCGGCTGGTTCGGCCACAGGCCGCCGGTGTAGCCCATTTCAGCAAGTGTCTTGCCGAGCATGGTCAGCGTGGCCAGGCGTACCATGGGTACGTCAGTTACCTTGCTCAAGAACGGCACCGTGCGGCTCGACCGCGGGTTAACCTCCAGCACAAAGACCTCGTCCTGGAAAATCACGTACTGGATGTTGACCAGTCCCAGCACCCCAAGTTCCAGGCAGATGCGGGTAGTGTAGTCAACGATGGTCTGCGTGATGCGGCTGTGCAGGTCCCGGGGCGGATAGACCGCGAAGCTATCGCCGGAGTGCACGCCGGCGCGCTCTATGTGCTCCATAATGCCGGGGATGAGCACGTCGGCGCCATCACAGATCGCGTCTACTTCCACCTCTTTGCCTTGGAGATACTTGTCCACCAAGACCGGATGGCGCGTCGAAAGCTGTACGGCCTTTGCCACGTAGCTCTTGAGGTCATCCGGCGTGTTCACGATCTCCATGGCGCGTCCGCCGAGCACATACGAGGGCCGCACGAGCACCGGATAGCCGATGTTGGAAGCCACGGCTAGGGCGTCGTCCACGTTGGTCACAGCGGCGCCGGGCGGCTGCGGAATGCCGAGCCGGTCCAAGAATGCCTCGAATTTGCGGCGGTCTTCGGCAAGGTCGATGGCGGAGACGCCACTCCCCGCGAGCGCGACATTCTCCAGAGTGAGCGGTTCGGCAAGGTTGATGGCGGTCTGGCCCCCGAACTGCACGATGGTGGAAGGCACGCCCTCGTTGTCGAGCACGTTGAGGACGCTCTCAGTGTCCAGCGGTTCGAAATAGAGGCGGTCCGAGGTGTCGAAGTCGGTGGAGACGGTCTCCGGGTTGCTGTTTACCATGATGCTCCGCACGTTGGCGCTAGCCAGCGCCCACGCCGCGTGCACGGAGCAGTAGTCGAACTCGATGCCCTGGCCGATGCGGATTGGCCCCGACCCAACCACGGCGGCTCGCTCCTCGGTTAGCGCGGGCGCGTCGTTCTCCACCTCGTAGGTGCTGTAGAAGTACGGCGTTTGGGCCTCAAACTCCGCGGCGCAAGTGTCCACCATTTTGTATACCGGCACGATGCCCCACTGCTTGCGCATTTCGCGCACGCGGGCAGGGAGAACGTCAGCCAGCGTGCCAATCTGGGAATCTGCAAAGCCCAAGCGTTTCGCTTCCCACAGCAGGCCCGGGGTCAGGGCCTCAGCCAGGAGGCGTTGTTCCATATCCCTAATTCCGGCGAGCTTGTGCAGGAAGAAGGGATCGACGTGGGAGCGGCGGGCGAGTTCTGCCACCGTGGCGCCCCGCCGCAGTGCGCTCATGAGCGCCCACAGGCGCTGGTCGCTGGCTGTGGCAATATGCTGCCAGACCGCTTCCGGGTCGCGTTGCCACTGTTCGTCTTCCCACATGAGGCTGCGGTCGCCGATTTCGAGCCCGCGTACGGCCTTCTGCAGGGCCGCTTCCAACGTGCGGTCGATGGCCATGACCTCGCCGGTGGACTTCATCTGCGTGCCCAGCACCCGGTCGCCCGACGGAAACTTGTCGAACGGCCAGCGGGGAATCTTCACTACTACGTAGTCCAGAGCCGGCTCGAACGCGGCGGTCGTTATCCCCGTAATTGGGTTTGGCAGCTTGTCCAGCGTACGGCCGATAGCGATCTTCGCCGCCATGCGGGCGATGGGGTAGCCCGTCGCTTTGGATGCCAGGGCAGACGAACGACTTACACGGGGATTGACCTCGATGACGCGGTAGTTGAACGAATGGGGGTCAAGCGCCAACTGCACGTTGCAGCCGCCCTCGATTCCCAACGAACGAATGATATTGAGGGACGCCGTGCGCAGCATTTGGTACTCGCGGTCGCTCAACGTCTGGCTGGGGGCGACCACGATGGAGTCCCCGGTGTGCACGCCCATGGGATCGAAGTTTTCCATATTGCACACGGTGATACAGTTGTCGGCGCCGTCCCGCATCACCTCGTACTCGACCTCTTTCCAGCCGAGCAGGTATTCCTCCACGAGCACCTGGCCGATGGGGCTGGCGGCGAGTCCGCCGGCAACGACCGCGCGGAGTCCGGCGGGTGTGTGGGCGATGCCCCCACCGGTGCCGCCCAGCGTGTACGCGGGTCGAATGACCACCGGCAGGCTAATGTCGGCTACGAACGTTTCGGCTTCCTGCACCGAATGCACCGTCTTGCTGGCCGGAATCGGCTCGCCAATCTGGGTCATGGTCTGTCGGAATAGCTCACGGTCTTCGGCCTTCTGGATGGCAGACAGCGGCGTGCCCAGCAAGTCTACGTCATACTTTTCAAGCACGCCCGCGTCGGCCAGAGCGACGGCGAGATTGAGGCCGGTCTGCCCGCCGAGCGTGGGGATCAGTCCATCGGGCCGCTCTTGGGCGATGATGCGCTCGATCACGGGCACCGTCAGAGGCTCGATATACACTACGTCCGCGATGTCTTCGTCCGTCATGATGGTGGCGGGGTTGGAGTTGACGAGCACGGACGTCACGCCCTCTTCACGCATGGCCTTGCACGCCTGCGTACCGGCATAGTCGAACTCAGCGGCCTGCCCGATGATGATCGGGCCCGATCCGACGATGAGCACTTTTGAGATTTCTTGTGTCATGGGATGAGGTTGAGAAACTCGTCGAAGATGTACTGGTTGTCCTGTGGGCCGGGGCAAGCCTCGGGATGGTACTGCACGCTGAACACGGGCAGGTCTTGGTGGCGGAGTCCTTCCACGGAGCCGTCGTTGAGACTGACGTGACTCACGGCAAAGCCGCTACGGGGCGGAATGCTGCCGGCATCGACCTGAAAGCCGTGGTTCTGAGTAGTAATGTGAACTTGGCCGCTTGTTAAGTCTTGCACCGGATGATTGGCGCCGCGGTGCCCGAACTTGAGCCGGCTGGTGTGGGCGCCGGCGGCCAGCGCGATGATCTGATGGCCCAGGCAGATGCCCAGCATGGGGTACCGCCGCATGAGTTTGGCCGTAGTTTCGACGGTAGCCGCAACCTCGCTTGCGTCCGGGTCACCCGGGCCGTTGCAGATGACGACGCCGTCCGGGGCCAGGTCGCGAATTGCCTCGAACGGCGCGCCGTAGGGCATCCACGTGACGTCCGCCCCCCGGCTGGTGAGCGAATGGGCAATGTTGTGCTTGGCGCCGGTGTCGATGAGGACCAACCGTTTGCGCGCACCGTGACGGGCCGGTTGGGCCCATGGTACCCACTCCCTGTGGGCGGCGTAATTGCCCGTGTTCACGGAGACTTCTCCCACAACGTCTTGCTGGGAGAGCGGCGTGATGCTTTGGGCGCGGTTGATGCACTCCTGAACAAAGCCGTCAATGCCCGGTGTTCGACCGCTCAGCCACAAGAACGGGTCGTGGGCCTCCGTCGGCAGGGATTCCGGCGGCACGACCGCGAGCACGGCCCGCTTGAAGCCGTGATTCCGCAGGTGTCTGGTAATGGCGCGGGTGTCCAAGCCGTAAATGCCCGCAATGCCGTTGCGGGTTAGAAAACGGTCCAAGTCATCCGTGGCCCGCCAGTTGCTGGGATGCGGGCACAATTCGCGCACCACCAAGCCAGTGAGCCACGGCTGCACCGACTCCATGTCCATTGGCGTGATGCCATAGTTGTTGATCAGCGGGTAGGTCAACGTAACGATCTGGCCGCGGTAGGACGGATCGGTACAGATCTCCTGGTAGCCGGTCATGCTCGTATTGAAGCACAGTTCACCATCCGCCGACGCCCGCGCGCCGAAGGCGCGGCCAAAGAATACCGTGCCGTCTTCGAGGGCGAGCAGGGCGTGTGGATGAGTTTCCGGGTCGGCCATGTCTAGCGGGCACCCCTTTGCTGGAAGCGATCTACGGCGTGTACGATCTTGCCGTCGACGAAAGTCATGGCCACTTTGCCGGGCAGCGTGGCGCCGGCGAGCGGCGTGTTCTTGCCCTTGGAGGCAAACGCGTCCGGATCGACCGTCCACGTTGCGTCCAGGTCGAGCGCGACAAGGTCCGCCGGCGCGCCCGGAGATAGTGTGCCTGTCGGCAGGCCAAACACCCGCGACGGCTCGCTCGTGAGTTTGCTGACAAGCGTCGGCAAGGTCACCTTGCCGCTCCGCACCAGTTGGTAGACCTGCGAGAACGCCGTCTCCAGGCACGATATTCCCGATTCCGCCTGGCTGATCTCGCAAAGCTTGTCGTTTTCGCTGTGGGGCGCGTGGTCAGTGGCGATGGCGTCGATAGTGCCGTCGTTCAGGCCGGCGATCAGGGCTTCCGCGTCGGCTGCCGTGCGGAGCGGCGGGTTCACCTTGGCGTTTACATCGTAGGCGAGGGCGGCGTCGGCATTCTCGTTGAGTTTCCGCGCGACTATCTCGTCAGTTAGTGTAAGGTGATGCGGCGTCACCTCGGCAGTGATGCGCACGCCCTGCCGTTTCGCCGCGCGAATGATGTCCACGCTGCCCTGGGTGGAGACGTGGGCAATGTGCACGTGGGCGCCGGTGCGGCGGGCCAACAGGGCATCTCTGGCTACCATGGTCTCCTCGGCCTCGGCCGGCCTGCCGCGCAGGCCCAGCCGCAGCGCCGTGAGTCCCTCATGTACGACCCCATCCTGCACGAGTTCGGGATCTTCGCAGTGATCCACAATTGGCTTGCCCACGAGCAGGCTGTACTCCAGGGCGTGACGCATCATGCGGGCGTCGGCAACCGCCAGGCCGTCATCGGAAAACGCCACCGCGCCGGCTTCCGACAACGCCGCCATCTCAACGAGTTGCGTTCCCCAGGAGCCCTGGGTAACCGCGGCCAACGGGAAAACGCGCGCGGCGGCTGCCGCCTGGGCGCGAGCCAGAATTAGCGCTACGGTTGCCGGTGTGTCAACCACCGGATCGGTGTTCGCCATACTGCACACCGTCGTGAAACCGCCGCGCACTGCGGCCTGAGTCCCGGTGGCGATGGTCTCCTTATACTCCAACCCCGGCTCGCGCAGGTGACAGTGCAGATCGACGAACCCAGGCGTCAACACCAGGCCGTCTGCATCGAGATTCGGCGCGTCGGCCTGGAGCGCCCTGCCAACACGTGCAATTGTGCCCTCGCGCACGAGCACGTCCACCGCCGCGTCCAGGTCGTTGGCGGGGTCGATGACGCGCGCGCCTCGAATGACCCAGCTATTGTTTATGCCAGTCATGCCAGTCGCTCCGCCGTGCCCGCGAGAAGGTAGAAGATTGCCATGCGCACCGCGACGCCGTGGGCCACCTGTTCTTCGATGACAGACTGGACGCTATACGCCAACTCCGGCGTAATCTCAACACCTTGGTTCATTGGGCCGGGGTGCATGATGAGGGCGTTTGCCTTGGCGCGTCCCATGCGTTCCCGATTCAGGCCGAACCGGGCGCTGTACTCCCGGAGACTGGGCAGCAGGCCGCCGGCCATGCGTTCCCGCTGCAAGCGCAGCATCATCACCGCGTCCGCATCCTGCAGCGCCTCATCGAGGTCGTAGGACAGTGTGAGGTTGGGCAAAGTCTCGTACGCATCCAGCACCGCCGGCGGCAAGAGTGTGGGTGGGCCGCAGAGCGTCACGTGCGCACCCAACTTGCCAAAACCCCATATATTCGAACGGGCCACCCGGCTGTGCAAGATGTCGCCTACAATTGCCAATTTGATGCCCTCGATGCGGCCGATACGCTTCTGCACCGTGTAGAGGTCCAGCAGGGCTTGGCTGGGATGCGCGTGCCAGCCGTCGCCGGCGTTGATCACCGAAGCCTGCACCTGGGTTGCCGCCAGATACGGCGCGCCGGCTTCCCAGTGCCGCATGACGATCATGTCCGCCCCCAGGGCCAACAGGGTGCGCATAGTATCGACCAGCGATTCGCCTTTCTCGACGCTGCTCTGGCTGGCGGAGACGTTCACGAGGTCCGCGGAGAGGTTCTTTGCCGCCAGCTCAAATGACGATCGCGTGCGCGTACTGGCCTCGTAGAACATGTTGACAATTGTCTTGCCGCGCAAGGTAGGCACGCGCCGGATGGGTCGGGAGAGAATCTCCGCCATCGCGGATGTCGTCTCGAGTAGCAGCATGATCTCATCGGAGGAGAAGTCGTCGAGATCGAGCAGGTCCTTCCGGTCCAGCGGCATCTACGCCTGCTCCTGACTTGCCGGCAGCAGAAACACCTCGTCGGCGCCGTCAATCTCGCTCACGTGCAGTTCGATTACCTCCCGGCGGGCCGTGGGCACGTTCTTGCCCACGTAATCGGCGCGAATCGGCAATTCCCGGTGGCCTCGATCGATGAGCACGGCAAGCTGGATGGTCCGGGGCCGGCCGTAGTCCATTACGGCGTCCATCGCCGCGCGGATGGTGCGGCCCGTGTAGAGCACGTCATCCACGAGCACGACGTGCTTCCGCGCGAGATCCACGGGAATCTGCGTTTCGCGCACGTTGGGCCGAAAATGCTCGCGGTCCAGATCGTCGCGGTAAAGGGTAATGTCCAACCGGCCCACGGGAACGGCGACGCCCTCCAAGGCCTCGATACTGGCGGCGAGTCTGCGCGCCAGCGGCGCGCCGCGGGCCTGAATCCCCACCAGGACGATGTCGGCGGCGCCCCGGTTGTGTTCCACGATTTCGTGGGCGATGCGCAGGAGCGCACGGCGAATCTCTTCCGCTTGCAGCAGTACCTTGCCCGAAACCGCCATAGGTTCTCCCTGCCGGCGCCGTTAGCGCCGCATCGTGCCGGTCTGGCTTCCGCCGGGCCACCCGCCCGACCGCGCCGGGTGTCCGGCCAAACAAAAAATACTTCTTACCCGCAGGCAAGAAGTATCCATACGTATATGGACCTCTCTTACCTGCCTCGCGGGACGGGTTTAAAGAGAAGCGTCTCACTACGAACCATAGCAGACTGCGGCGGGCAACGCAACGGTCACCGTCCCCTGGCGCAGCGCGGACCGGTCATTCCACCGGATGTGAGTGAAGGCTTCTAGCAATACACCATAGGCTCTGGCAAGTCAAGCGGCATAAGGGCAATTTGAAATGCGCACCTGTCGTTGGTAGAATACCGCAGGGATTGAGGAATGCGCGCGAATTGTCTGTGGCGACGTGCGCGTAGCGCAACGTGCGCGCGGCAATGACGCTGCAAGTCAATTGCGATATAATGTGGTTCATCAAAACTGAAGAGGGCAGAGGCAACTGGTGCGCACGGCACTGTATCCCGGTAGTTTCGATCCGGTCACGAATGGGCACTTGGACATCATCGAGCGTGCTTCCCGCTTGTTCGATGTGCTGTTTGTTGGCGTTTTTGCCAGTCCTAGGAAAGACGTGCTCTTCTCGGTGGAAGACCGTGTGCACATGTTGAGCGTTGCGGCAAGCAAGTGGCCGAATGTTCACGTAAGGAGTTTTGCGGGCCTAACGGTCGAATGCGCGCGGGAGCTAGGGGCGCAGGTGTTAGTGCGGGGTCTGCGTGCGGTCACCGACTTCGAGTATGAGTTTCAGCTTGCAACGATGTACCAGCAACTACGGCCTGATTTGGAGGTTGTCTGCTTGATGACGTCGGCAAAGCACTCGTTCCTGAGTGCGAGTCTCGTCAAAGAGGTTGCAAAGCTTGGCGGCAATGTCGACGCATTTGTGCCCAAAGTGGTTGCAGCACGTCTGCGTGAGATGCAAACTGCGTGAAGGCCTGAGGCGTTCTATCGTGCGGTATTGGCGCAATCCGCGGCGAGAGTGCACTAGGGGAGGCCGACACTAGGGGGTAGGATGGATGGATATTTTCGCTCTGATTGAAAGACTAGAGGCCCTCGTCAATACCGGTCAGCGGGTCCCATTTGTCAATAAGATCATGCTGGATGAGCAGGAGTGCCTCGACGTCATTGCGCAGATGCGTATGTCTGTGCCCGATGAAGTGCGTCAGGCGCGTCGTATGCTGCAGGAGCGGAGTCGCATTCCGGAACAGGCCCGGCTGGAAGCGGAGCGCATCGTGGCAATTGCCCACGAACAGGCGGAGGAGATTCTCTCCGAACACGGCCTGGTGCGCGCGGCGGAAGAAAATGCCCAGCGCATCGTGGACGAAGCCGAAGAGCAGGCCACTGAGATTCAACAAGAATCCGATCAATACGCTGTTAATTCCCTCACAGACTTGCGCACCCGGCTCGAGCAACTGCATGAGCGCGTGCAGATCTTCTTGGAAGCAATGGCAGATACGGAGCCTGAAGAGGTGCCGTCAGCTCGGGCACGAAGGGACCGTGCCGCTAAGGAGTGATTTAGAGTAGAATCAGAATATGGAGCACTTAGTAATAAACGTCGCGGGACTGCTGCAGGAGGCGACAGGGGCATCCCGGCGCGTTCTGGTTGCAGATCTTGTGCCGGACTGGCCGGAACTGGCCGTGGTCAGCCCTATTCAGGGCCACGTTGAGCTCTGCCACGCGGGGAAGGGCATTGTCGTCCGCGGCCACCTTTCTGTCAAAATCGAGTTGACGTGCTGCCGCTGTCTGGAGCCGTATGATCAGAATGTACATGTTTCATTTGAGGAGTTGCACTATCCCCGGTTCGACCTGGCCACCGGCAAGGCCCTGCGTCTCGAACACGAGGACATTGACGCTGAATTCTTAATTGACAATGTGAATAGATTTGACTTGACGGAGTCCGTGCGGCAGCACGTGGTGATTGGCCTCCCACTTATGCCGCGTTGCCATGCCGGTTGTTTGGGCATATGCCCCGATTGCGGCGCCAATAGGAACGAGACGGTGTGCGCGTGTCCGGAAGACCGGGTAGACGTGCGGATGGAGCCATTTCGGGAAATGCTGGAGCACATGGCACAGAATCGTTCGGCCTAGTTTGGTTACGAAGATCTATACGAGGTAGAGATGGGCGCACAACCAAAGAAGAAGATTTCTCGTTCCCGCAAGGGCAAG
The DNA here is from genome assembly GCA_022824225.1 of Chloroflexota bacterium. Taxonomy (GTDB): domain Bacteria; phylum Chloroflexota; class UBA11872; order VXOZ01; family VXOZ01; genus VXOZ01. Next base: position 34,453 of record JAJEAH010000080.1, on the reverse strand, counting down.
CGGCGCGCGCACTGGCACAACCTCAGTGTGCACTTGATTGCGTGCCCGCGTTGCAGTCAGCCGGTGCCGTCGCATACCGTTTGTTCGTTCTGCGGCTACTACCGCGGCCAAGAAGTGCTGGAATTAGATACTCCCGCCACGTAGAACGCACAGGCAGAATTCGTACGCGCCGGATGGGCGCCAAGCCTCATGGCTGGGCCGCGACGGTCTGTTTGTCGCTTGAGAATTGGCAGTGCGGTAGCTTGTCATAAGTTCCCCGTGGTGGGGGCGGGCCTCTACGAAAGATGCGCGCTGCCGACGCAAGTAACGCGCCTCGTAGGCGCGATGCCCAATTGGCATACGCCGGACAGTTCGCCGTCAAAGGCCCAAGAGCGCGGCGACGGTCTGTTCATGGCGCAGAGCAGATTTCGCGTCTTGGCCGCTGCGGCGCTGCCGCGCAGATTGGCCCAGTTGCAGCCAAATCGCGGCTGCCGGAAGGGGCTTTGCGGCAGTCTGGGCTAGAGCGCGGACTTCGGCAATCTGTGCCAATGCGCTGGATTGGATGGGATAGTCACTTGGCCGGCGCGTGACGATAGCCATGCTTGTCATTGGGGATGCAGTGAGTGGGTAACAGCCAATATGGGCGATAGAGCGTTTCTGTTTCCGGGCCATGGCGTGCAGCGTGTGGGCATGGGCGCCGATGTAGCCGAACATTCCGCCGCCGCGCAGCAGGTCTACGCAACTGCCGATGCGGTCTTGGACATGAGTGTGAGCGCTCTTAGCTTCGAGGGCCCGCGAGAGGCATTGATTGAGACCCGTTACGCGCAACCCGCTATTTTCACCGCCAGCGCAGCGTGCCTTGCCGCCTACTTGGAGGCCTGTGGGGCGGAGTCCATAGCAGACCTGCCCCGCGCTCTTCAGCCGGCGCTCGTGGCCGGTCACAGTATTGGTGAAATTGCGGCGCTCTATGCAGCCGGCGCGCTCAGCTTGGAATCGGGATTAGATCTGGTGCGGGCGCGGGGTGAGCTTATGCAACGCGCCGTGGCAGACTCGCCCGGGGGCATGGTGGCGGTTATCGGCGTGTCGCCCCAGGTAGTGCAGAGCTTCTGCGCACGCGCGCGCAGCCAGGTGGCAGGCGGCGCGGTCGGCATTGCCGCGTTCAACACGCCGCAACAGGTAGTTATCGCCGGAGGCAGAGATGCCCTGCAGGCGGTTGTCGCTATGTTGAAAGCCCATGGGGCGCGGCGCGTTATTCCCTTGCGCGTGAGTGGGGCTTTCCATACCATTGCCATGGCTTCCGTGCAGGAAGAATGGCGGCAGGTCGTGGACGCAGCCCCGATAGTGGCGCCGCGAATTCCGGTTGTGGCGAATGTCTCGGCGAAGATCGTGACAACCGCCTCTGAATTGCGCGATGAACTGACCGTGCAACTCACCTCGCCGGTGCGTTGGTCGGCGACGTTGGACATCCTGCTGCGCCGCAACTTTGAGCCAATCTACGAATTCGGGCCGGGCGCTGTGCTCACGCGAATGATCGGTAGCATTGCCTCGGACACTGCCGCGCTGTCAATCGACTCGCAGCAGGCGGTGCGGAAGGCGTTCGAGGCCGATCGCGCCGCCTAGCGCGTTTCCGCGGAGCGGACACCAGCGCACTCGGGGGCGCTGGTGTCCGCTCCGGTCAGGGACCGCGCGTGCTGGGGCATGCCCGTACCGTGCCTGGGCATGCACGTACCAAGACACGTGCGATTCAGGATTGGTGCGTGAGGGATAGCAGTCTGCCGGTGGAAGTGCTGCAAGTCACTTAACATAAGCCAAGAATCTCGGTGAAGGAAATACCTATGAAAGGGCGGGTTGCGCTCGTAACCGGCGGATCGGGACACTTAGGGGCGGCAATTTGCGAGCGGCTGGCGGGCGACGGGGCACACGTGGTCGTCCACTACCATAGCAACGCCGAATCGGCCGAGATGGTGGTGGACGCTATCACCTCCCAGGGCGGCAGCGCCACAGCCTGGCAAGCCGACGTGACCGATCCCGCTGAAGTGGACGCGATGGTAAAGGCCGTCCACGATGAGCACGATAAGATTGACATTCTCGTCAATAACGCCGGCATAACGCGGGATACGCTGTTCGTGCGTATGACTGAGGCGGACTGGGACGCCGTGGTGGACACCAATCTGAAGTCTGCCTTCCTTTGCAGCAAGGCCGTGGTGCGTAACATGCTCCGCGCTCGCTACGGGCGCATCATCAATGTCTCTTCCATCGGCGGCTTCATGGGCGCGCCGGGGCAAGCGAATTACTCGGCGTCGAAGGCCGGAATGTGGGGCTTTACCCGTTCGCTCGCCCGCGAGGTGGCGTCCCGTAACGTGACCGCCAATTGCGTCGCGCCCGGGTACTTTGGCGGACCGATGACCGAGTCCATCCCCCAGGACCTGATGGAGACCATTCTCAAGATCATTCCCATGGGCCGCTATGGCGAGCCCCGGGAACTCGCGGCAACGGTGGCTTTCCTGGCCTCGGAAGAATCTTCATACATTACCGGTCAGATTCTCGTCGTAGACGGCGGAATCATGTTCTACTAGAGGCGGGGCCGGGAGTCCATAGGCGCTCGCGGCCGCCGCGGGGCCATTGTTCGAGATGGGCGAACGCAGCGTATCATGTTGGGTGAGGCGTATCGTGACGATACCGCGCAATTAGGTTGCGCGTAGACACTATCAGGTGGCGCGACATGTTTCAGAAAATCCTCATTGCCAATCGCGGCGAAACTGCGCTGAGAGTCATACGCACGTGCCGCGAAATGGGTATCGCCACTGTTGTGGCGTACTCCGAAGCCGATCGGGACTCTCTGCCGGTCCACGTGGCCGATGAAGCGGTCTGCATAGGGCCTGCCCCCGCGGGCAAGTCGTACCTCAATGTGCCTAACATAATCAGCGCCGCCTTCATTACGGGTGCGGAAGCAATCCACCCCGGTATCGGCTTTCTCTCTGAAGACACGTACTTTGCCGAGATCTGCGAAAAATACGACCTCAAGTTCATCGGCCCGAGCCCCGACGTTATCCACGCCATGGGGGATAAGACGAATGCCAAGGCCCAGATGCGCGACGCGGGACTGCCGGTCATTCCGGGACGGGACACGCCGGTGCGCAACGTGGCGGACGCCTTGAACGTAGCCGACGAGATCGGCTTTCCGGTGGTCCTGAAAGCCGCGGGCGGCGGCGGCGGTCGCGGCATCCGCTACGTTGGCGATGATGAGGAGATGGTCTTCGCGTTCCCGGTGGCCCAGGCGGAGGCTCAGGCCTCGTTTGGCAATCCTCGCCTCTACGTGGAGAAATTCATCTCGCCCGCGCGCCACATCGAAGTCCAAGTGTTGCGCGACGACCAAGGCAACGCCATCCAGCTCGGCGAGCGAGATTGCACCATTCAGCGCCGCTACCAGAAGCTCATCGAAGAATCGCCGTCACCCGTGCTCGACGACGGCGCCCGCAAGGCCATCAGCGACGCCGCCCTGCAGGGCGTGAATGCAATCGACTATACCTCGGCAGGCACGGTTGAATTCCTCGTGGACGCCGACCTGAACTTCTACTTCATGGAGATAAACTGCCGCTTGCAGGTGGAGCACACCGTATCCGAATGCACCACCGGACTTGACATAGTGCAAGAGCAGATTCGAATTGCGGCGGGCGAGCCCCTCGCCTACGGTCAGGAGGACGTGGACGTGCGCGGCCACGCCATCGAGTGTCGCATCACGTCGGAAGACCCGGCGCATGACTTCCGACCCGAAAGCGGCGAAGTGACCAACTTCTTGGCGCCGGGTGGGCCGGGCATTCGGGTGGACTCCCACCTGTATGGCGGTTATACCATCCCGCCGCACTATGACTCCCTGATCGCGAAGGTCATTGCCTGGGCGCCCAGTCGCGCGGCGGCCGTCGAACGCATGCTGCGGGCGCTCGATGAGTGTGTGATCGAAGGCGTAAAGACGAACGTGGACTTTCACCGCAACATCCTGGGCGCGCGGGGCTTCCGTGAAGGCAACTTTGACAGCAATCTCCTCAACATCGTCTGACAGGTGATCGCCGGGCGCACCGTGTCCATGTGCAGGGCGCCAATGCGCTGCGCGCGAGTCCGCAACCGCCTGCGGTCCAAGCGTGCGGGGTTTTCGCAAGGGTGACCGATGTAGAATCGCCGCTGTTAGGAATCGAGGGTCCGCGAATGAAAGTTCTTCCCGCCAAAGCGTCCACCGGACGCATTCATCCCCGCCACCACGCGCGTGTGGCTGCCGTCCAAGCGCTCTTTGCGCTGGACATGGCGGACGGGGAGCCTGATGGCGCCGTCACGCGGATTGCGCACATGACGGCAGTCAGGCCGGAGGCGGAGGACTATGTGCAGGAGCTCGTTGCCGGCGTTTGCGCCCAGCAGGCGGACATCGACGCCAGGATCGAGCGAGCCGCGCCCATGTGGCCCCTCCCTCAGATTGCTCGTGTGGACAAAGCCATCATGCGGCTGGCGGTGTATGAGTTGCTGCACGTCCCGGACACCCCGCCCAAGGTTGTCATAAATGAGGCGGTAGAGATCGCGAAGACCTATGCCGCGGATAGCTCGCCGCGCTTCATCAACGGTGTGCTCGGGACAATCTATGAACGTGAGGTCGCGGACGTTTCCGAGCACGCGCGCCCCTAGTCCTGGGGGACTCGCGCGGCGCTCACTTGGGGCCTCGACTCCGCGCTATCCCGCGCCGTATGCGTGGGCCTTCGCGATTTGGGGGGGGGCCTGGTCTTGCGCCTAAAGCGCGAATTCCTGGACTTTAGGGGCTGCGCAACGGCCGGCGAGGATGCTGCGGTATAGCCACTGGCGTCCTGGGACGTTCACCCGCTAGCGCCAGGCGAACGTTTTCCGCGGCGTTTGCCATGGAGGCGGTGCGCGCTTGGTGGGTGCCGCCCCCAATGTGGGGCAGCAGCACGACGTTCTCCATCGTTGGCAACTCCGGCGGCACGTGGGGTTCGTTGGCAAAGACATCCAGTCCCGCGCCGCGCAGCCGCCCGGACTGCAACGCCTCTACCAGCGCCGGTTCATCGACCACCGCGCCGCGCGACGTGTTGATGAAGAACGCGCCTGGCCGCATGGCGTGGAAGAATTCCGCGTTCACCATGCCTCGAGTAGTCGGCGTGAGCGGCACGTGCATGCTCACAACGGACGCGGCGGCCAGCAAGTCTTGCAGCGGCGCGTAGCGCGCCCGCAGCCGCGCTTCAACGTCAGCGGGGCGTCGTGTGCGGGCATAGTAGAGGATTTCCACGCCAAAGCCTTGCAGCCGCTTGGCGACTTCCTGTCCGATTTTGCCGAAGCCGACAAGCCCAACGCACGAGCCTGCCAGGGTCTCACCGTCGAAGAGGCCGGGGGCGTATGCGCCCCATGCGCCGGCTCGCACAAAGCGGTCGCTCTCCGGCAGGCGGCGCAGCGTCGCAAGTATGAGGCCCAAGGTAATTTCGGCGGTTGGGACGGTGAACTCGCGAGGTTCATTGGTGCCCCAGACGCCGTACGCTGCCAGCGCCTCAGTGTCCAGATTGTCGTAACCGAGCGACGCGTTGGCGACTATAAGGAGATTAGGCATGGCCTGTAGCAATGCCGCGTCCACTCGCTCGTGGGCGCCGCCCCGCAGGATGAGAGCGGTCGCGTGAGGCGCGCGCCTCAGGATCTCCGCTTTGCCCCAGACCGCGTGGCGGGGACCCTGAATGATGGCGCAGTCGGGCAGCATGCTCTCGAGCAATCCAGCGGGGCAGAACATGGTGCTCACAACTGACGGTCTCGCCTTGTCGCTCACCCGCACTCTCCCTTGAGCCCAATTGACCGCAAATACATGGCGCACAAGAATGAAGACACAGCGCGCACTCACCGGAATTGACGCGCCTAGTAGGTATTGACTTAGGCTGCACAGGTATGGGTGTCAACGTGAACGGCTGTTGCCCAAAATGTCATTCTGAAGAGTGCGGCTGACATGTCATTCTGAGGAGTGTAGCTGACATGTCATTCTGAGGAGTGCAGCGACGAAGAATCTAGTGTCGGGATCACACTAGATTCCGCGTATTTGATAAAGTCAGCGAACCCTGTTTGACGCTGCGCTCGGAATGGCATGAGATCTAGCCCCACAAGGTGATCAAGTCAAAAGCTACTGATTCCCGGAATTGACAAGATGGACAACAAAGCTCCAATGTAGTATGCAACTGGCCGCGTCGTGCTGGTCTCACCGATTGCTACCCTCTGCGGTCGGTAGCCAAGGCAGGCTACGTGGCGCTGGCATGCGCGCGCGGTCTGCGCCGGATACAGAAAGGAGAAGGCAGAGCCTTCTCCCAAAATCGCCCAGATTGGCGAAGAGCCGATGGTGGACCGGTCTTCTAGGCGGAGCCTGCTTTTGCCTGCGTGCGCAGGCAGCGCGTGCAAATGCTAACCTTCTTGAGTTGGCCTTCCACGACCAAGCGCACTTTCTGCACGTTGGCTTTCCAGACTTTGCGCGTCTTGGGCGCGCGGTAGCGCCATTGACCGGAGGCCTGGTGCTGGATATTGTGGCCTACCTGCGCGCCTTTGCCGCACACTTCACAAACAGCCATAGGTTCTTCCCCAGTAGATACTGTCCCGGTTGCCGGTGTTGACCCTGCGCTCAAACTCTCGCTATGATGAGCGTGTCACCAATGCTCAATGTTAGCATATAGTACGCTTCTTGCTCAATATCGCGTACGCGCCGCGACCGTGCGCCGCGACTGTGCGCCGCGACCGTGCGCCGCGACCATTGGCCCTGCGGCGTTTCACAGTGGTTAGTCTCGATTTGCGTGGGAGTTGCGGGTGTAATTCAAGTGGCACGCCACCGTGCCAGCCCGGCGGTGGCTGCCAGTCCCAATAGCTGTCCAACGACGGATTGCGAGGTAGTGATTTACCGTGGAGAATGCGCTGAGCGGACAAGAAACGGCGGACGCGGCCCGCTCCGGCTGCGACGGACGCAGCCTAATCGGGGCGCTGGAGTATGGCTACCAGCTTCTTGCGGCGAACAAAGAGGAAATCAACCGCCTCAACGTGTTCCCGGTGCCGGACGGCGATACGGGCACAAACATGCTGCTGACCTTGGAGGCCGCATTGCAGGCAGGGCGGCAGGCGGAAAGCGCCCACGCCGGTGAGGTCGCCCAAGCGATCTATCGCGGCGCGTTGATGGGAGCCCGGGGCAATTCCGGTGTCATATTCTCCCAGTGCTTGCGCGGGGTGGCGGAGGCGCTGGCGGACTCCGCTGAGATCACTGCGGCGACTGTTGTTCGGGCGTTGCGCGGCGCCTCGGATTCTGCGTACGCCGCGCTGCAAGAGCCGCAAGAGGGCACCATGCTCACGGTGGCGCGAGAAACCGCGGAGGCCTGTGAAGCGGCCCCGGCGGCCGATACCGTAGCCGATGTATTGTCCAGCGCCGTTGCTGCCGCGGAGCGGTCGGTGGCCCGCACGCCGCAGTTGCTGGACGTCCTGCGGGATGCCGGTGTGGTGGATGCCGGCGGGCAGGCGCTGTGGCTACTGGCGGAGGGCGCCCGCCGCTACGTTGCCGGCGAGGCGGTCGAACACGTGGAACTCCCGACCGGCGAACGGGCCTTGCTGCCGGAGATCGCGGCGGTCACGGAAACCCTCTACGGGTATTGCACGGGATTCTTGGTGAGCGGCGGCGGCTTGGACGTGATGGAGCTGCGCGACGCGGTTGCCGAACGCGGGACATCCGTTGTCGTGGTTGGCGACGAAGATCTGTTGCGTGTCCACGTGCATACCCACGAGCCCGGCGACGTGCTGGGTTTGGCGCGCGCGACAGGCAATTTGCACCGCATCGAGATCTTCAATATGGACGACCAGCACGAGCGGATGCAGTCCGCTCTGGCCGACGGCGACTTGCCCGGTATCGAGGTTGCCGCGCCGGTTGAAGCCCCGGAACCGGTCGAGCAATGCGTGGTGGCGGTGGCGGACGGCGAGGGCTTGCGCGAAATTTACGAGCAAATGGGGGCGACTATTGTCAGCGGCGGCCCAACCATGAACCCGAGTACGCAGGAGATATACGCGGCCGTAGAGGCGGCCAATGCCCGCCACGTGTTTGTGCTGCCCAATGACAAGAACGTCATCCTGGCCGCCCAGCAGACTCAAGACCTGGCGGAGAGTGAGGTGCACGTGCTGCCGACGTACTCTATGGTCCACGGCATTGCCGCGCTTTTCGCCTATCAGGCTGATTTGGCTCCGGCCGATAACGGCGAGGCAATGCAGGCCGCGGCGGCCAGCACGCAATACGGCGCAATCACCCTCGCCACCCGTAACGCCACCGTGGACGGCGTGAGCGTGGCCCAGGGTCAATGGCTCGCACTGGCCAACGAACGCGTCTGCGCCGCAGAAGACAGCGAATCTGCGGCGCTAGCTGCCGCGATCGCGCAGATGGGTCCGGAATCCGCCGAACTCGCCACCCTCTACCACGGCGAGGACGTGTCGCAAGATGAGGCGGGAGCGATGGCGAAACGCATGCAGGAGCAGCTCCCAGGACTTGATTTCGAGGTCATCTACGGCGGCCAGCCGCACTATCCCTACTTGCTCACCCTTGAGTGAGGCCCCATGCCCCGAACCGAGCCCCGAGACCGCACCGTAGTCTTGCGCCGCATCCTCGAGCAAGAGAGGGAGCGGAAGTTCACCGATAGGGCGGTGATCGGCGGGTTGGAGCGGTTCCTTGAAAGCTGGGAATCGGAGCACACACCCGCCAACTCCCGCGGCGCGCCAGGACCCAACGCCATCGGGAGCGTGCTGCGCGGCTACGGCGACATGGAGCCGCCGGAACGGGCCAAACGAGTGACGGAAGCCCTCCGCATCCTCGACCGGCCCGGCAGTCCCACGCCCAGGGCGCCAGGCAAACCAAAGCAGACTGCCCCTGCCGCAGTGCCTACCGCAGCGCCTCCCCAAGCCAAGCCCAAGCCTCGCGCCAAGCGTTCTAAGGCAACTGCCCGGCCCCACGCCGGCCTGGATTCACCAATTTCCGCCGTGCCCATGCTCAAGGCCGAAGACGCGAAGCGCCTGGAAAAGATGGGTCTTCTCACGCTGGGCGATCTGATAAACCACTTTCCCCATCGGCACATCGATCGCAGCAGCATCAAGTCCATAGGCGAGCTCAAGCCCGGTGAAGAGGCCACCATCGTAGTTGACGTCAAGCAGGTGGAAACCCGCCGGGTTACCCAAGGCCGCATGACCATCACCGAAGCGGCGCTGGCTGACAGGACCGGCTTCATTAAGGCGGTATGGTTCAACCAGTCCTTCCTGCAGCGCAGCCTGGCGGAGAAGCGGCGGGTTACGGTGGCGGGCAAGGTGGAGATGGGCCGCGCCGGTTTGGAATTGCGGTCGCCTGAGTATGAGTTTGCCGAGAGTCCCCAACAAGGTCTGCACGTTGGACGGCTGGTGCCTGTGTATCCCCTCACGGCCAAGCTTTCCGCCAAGTGGATGCGCCGCTGGGTGCGGTCGGCTTTGGAGTTGGCGCTTCACGATGTCGCGGACGTAGTGCCCACGGACATACTGCGGCGCAACAACCTGATGGGCGCGCAGGAAGCGCTCAGCAATATCCACTTTCCTGAGAGCGAGGCGCACAAACGGCGCGCCGTCCACCGGCTCGCCTTCGATGAGTTCTTCTTCATCCAACTGGGAACGTTGCAGCGGCGGCGGGAGTGGCAACTGGATCAACCGGGGATTCCCGTAGACGTTGACGCCGACCTGGCGCAGTCGTTCCAGGCGGCGCTCCCGTTCGAGCTGACGGGCGATCAGGAAAATGCCTTGCAAGACCTTCTGGACGACGTGCGCAAGCCGGCGGCCATGAACCGGTTGTTGCAGGGGGACGTAGGCTCGGGCAAGACGGTGGTGGCGGCTGCCGTTGCCCTGCAAATGGCAAGACGTGGCCTGCAAACTGTGGTCATGGCCCCGACCGAGGTCTTGGCTGAGCAGCACAGCCTCACGTTCCGGCGGTTTCTGGATGCTTTCGGCGTGCGCAGCGCCTTGCTCACCGGCAGCACCCGCAAGCGCGAGCGCACGGCAATTCTGAAGGACTTGGCGGTTGGTAACCTGGACTTGCTCGTGGGCACCCACGCCGTCATTCAGGATGACGTGGAGTTCGCCGACCTGGGCCTCGCGGTAGTAGACGAGCAACACCGCTTCGGTGTTCGCCAACGCGCCGTGCTGCGGCGCAAAGGGCGCAATCCCCACGTGCTGGTGATGACGGCCACGCCGATACCGCGCTCTCTGGCCCTCACGCTCTATGGTGACCTGGACGTATCGGTCATCCGGGAGATGCCCACCGGCCGTCAGCCGATAGTCACCCGCCTGGTAGCGGCGGAAAAGCGACCCGGCGCGTACGCCTTTATCGCCAAACAGGTGGCGGAGGGACGGCAGGCATTTATCATCTTTCCGCTAATCGAGGAATCGGAATCGCTGCAAGTTCGCGCCGCCAAGAGTGAATTCGACCGCCTCCAGAAGGTAGTCTTCCCACAGCTAAAAGTAGACCTCTTGCACGGGCGGTTGTCCAGCAAGCAGAAGGAAAAGGCGATGCGGGCTTTTGCCGCCGGCGAGACGGACGTATTGGTCAGCACTCCCGTGGTGGAAGTAGGCATAGACGTGCCCAACGCCACGGTTATGATGATCGAGAGCGCCGAGCGCTTTGGTCTGGCGCAACTCCATCAGTTTCGGGGCCGGGTGGGACGCGGCGAGCACAAGTCGTACTGCTTGCTCCTCTCAGACTCCGCCAACGCCTCGGAAAACGAACGGCTGCGCATACTGGAGCGGCAGCGGGACGGCTTCGCATTGGCTGAGAAAGACCTGGAATTGCGCGGGCCGGGCGAGTTTTTCGGCACGCGCCAAGCCGGGCTCCCCGCGCTCAAAGTGGCCCAACTCTCGGACCTGGCAACGCTCGAACTCGCCCGCGAGGAGGCCCAACGCCTCTTTGCGGCCGATCCCATGTTGCGCGCACCCCAGCATGAGGGCCTGGCCCAGAAAGTGGCGGGTTTCTGGCGTGTGGAGAGCGAACTCTCGTGAGCCAAGCGTTTACTGACCCGGATGAACTCTTCGACGTCTGTGACGCGCTCGGCCGCCCGCTGGGTCTACGGAAGCGGCGCGCCGACGTGCACCGTGACGGCGATTGGCACCGCGCGCTGCACTGCTGGGTTGTCGGCCAACGCGAGGACGGCACGCCCTACGTGCTCTTCCAACGCCGCTCGGAAAGCAAGGATACCCATCCGGGCAAGCTGGACGCGACGGTGGGCGGCCACCTCTCAGCCGGCGAGTCCGTAGAGGCCGCGCTGCGGGAGGCCGAGGAGGAAATCGGTCTCGTGCTGACAATGGATGATCTGTTGCCGCTGGGCGTGCGTCTGGCCGTGAACGACACTGAGCCCGGTGTGCGTGACTATGAGGTGCAATACGTCTTCATGCACCGGTCCGACCTGCCGCTGGCCGCCTATAGTCCCAATCCCGCCGAGGTCGTGGCCCTGGTGGAAGTGCCGGTACCGGTGGGCCTGGACCTCTTTACGGGAAGACGCGAGGTGATCTCGGCAAAGGCCCTGTACAATCAGCGCTGCTACCCCAATGAGGCGTGGCTGGCCGAACAGCGCATACGGCCCGTAGACTTCATCCAGCAGGCGGACCGCTACTTCTACCGGATATGTGTGCAAGCCCACTTGTATTTCCAGGGATTTGCCCACGTTTCCATCTAGGCACACTGGCGTCAGACGTGGCGCATCTGGTAGCGCTCGCGGAGCGGCGGCGCGTTCCAGGTGGCTCGATGAAGGGTTCGACCGCAATGGCTTGCGCGTGCGAAGCGGCGCACTGCGCCATGCTGGGCGAGTGGGCGGGAGCGAGACCGCAGGCGCGTATCGCCGCAGCGCCGACAAGAATCGGGTACGCGTAGCCGGTAACTTCAGGTTCCTATAAAGAGGCGAGCCCAGCTTGTCTAGTCGCGGCGCCCCACAGTGGAGGATTGGCAGCGTGAACATGCGAGTCATTAACGGCACGGCGGCCGGGAGAAAACTGCGCGCGCCAAAGTCCGCGAAAGTCCGGCCCACCCTGGACAAAGTCAAGCACGCCATCTTCAACTCCCTTGGCGAGGACGGTGGACGCGGCCGCGTACTGGAACTCTTCGCCGGGACGGGCGCGTTGGGTATCGAGGCGCTTAGCCGGGGAGCGGCGTGGTGCGATTTCGTGGACGCGCTGCCGGCGTCGTGCCGCGCCGCGCGCGAAAACCTGCGCACGGCAGGGCTATACGACCGTGCCCGCGTCAGGCAGGCGCGCGTGCCCGGCGTGCTTGCCCGCCTGAAGGAACCATACGATCTAGTACTTGCAGACCCGCCGTACCACACCGTCGAGCATGAAGACTGGCTGCCGGCCCTCAGCGAATCCCAGGCGGTTACGACAGGCACTCTCGTGGTGGTGGGGCACTGGAAGAAGAAGCTGCCCGCCGCTGCGTGGGGAAGACTGCGGCTGCTGCGCCGCCGAAAGCACGGGGATTCTATGTTCAGCATCTACGTGGCCGAGGACACGTGAAGGCAACGCGTAGCTTAGCGGTCCGACCGCATTGCCAGAGCGATCACAAGCTCCGCAAGCAGACGGGCGGCATCGACACGGCCCAGTTCTTGGGCGGCGCTGGCCATGGCTGCGCGTTTCTCCGTGTCGGGTAGCAGCGGGCTCAAGACATTGCACAGCGATTCTCCGGACAGACCATCCTGCTCGATGACAGTTGCCGCGCCGGCTGCTTCCGCGTGCCGGGCGTTGCGCCGCTGCTCGTCCCCGCCGGTGGGCACGAGGGGAATGAGGACCGCGGGCTTGCCTAGCGCGGAGATTTCCGCCAGCGTGCCGGCCCCGGAACGGCTGACCACCACGTCGGCCAACGCGTAGATATGCCCAATCTCGTCACCGACAAAGTCAATCACGTGGTAGCGTGCTTGGAGCGGCACAGGCAGTGCCGCCCGCGCCTGTAGCAGCCGGTCTTTCGCGCCTGCCTGTCCCGACACTTGCTGTCCGCACTGATGGATGATCCGACACTCCGCGAGGAGTTTGGGCAGGGCGTCCGCCACGGCGCGGTTGATGCGTTGCGCCCCCTGCGCCCCGCCGGTCACGTAGACCGTCGGCAGTTCCGTGTCAACGGCGAAACCGGCGAGCGCCAGCGCTGCTGCCGGATCACCGTCGAAGATAACACGGCGGACCGGATTGCCGGTTACGGTTGCCTGGGCCTGCAATCGTTGCGGTAGATCGGCCCGGGCGGATTCGAACGTCAGCGCGATACGGTCTGCCAAGCGTGAGGCAATGCGGTTGGCCAGGCCCATCTGCACCGTTTGCTCGTGGGTGACCACGGGCGCGCGCGCCAGCCACGCGGCCAGCACCGGCGGCACGCACACAAAGCCCCCAGTGCTCAGGACAACATGGGGTCGAAAGCGCAGGACGGCCACCAACGCTTGCAGCACACCCCACGGGAGCCGCAGCGCGTCCAGGAGGTTGCGGCCTGAAAAGTGTCCCAGCAAACGACGCGAGCGGCGCAGTTTGCCGGTCGCAATCGCCGAATACGGCACCCCCGCGTCTTGAGCCAACCGGCGTTCGATGCCCCGTTGGCTGCCCACGTAATGGAAAACGGGAATCCAGGCGCCATCGCTCGCGGCGAGCGCCTTGATCGCCTCGATGGTGGCGATGGCAGGGGTGACATGGCCGCCGGATCCGCCGCCGGTGACAAGCACGCGGACTTCACGCAGGCTCTTAGTCACCGGCAGCGCGTCACTTCCACGGTTAAACATCTATCACACGTGTGAACCAAGACGAGTTTTGACCCTGGATTGGGCAAATGCGGCAGACCCAACCGGTGCGCCGCGCCACGGTTGCTCGCACCCGCTCGCCGCATCGCCTATCCTCTCACTGAGTTTCCCGCAGCGCCGCGGCCAATCGTTCGAAGTCCTCTTCTGTGGTGAAGTAGGCTGCCGAGGCACGGACGCCACTCGGCCTGGCGGTGGGGCGCGTGATGATGCCTCGTTCCCAAAGTTCGCGCGAGACACGTCCCTGGTCTTTACCAGCCACGTGAAACGTGACCAGACCGGCGGAATTAGACTCTGCCATGGGCGTGAGCACCTTCACACCGGGTGACTGGCCAAGAATCTGCTTCGCCGCGCGGGCTGTGCGGCGAATGTGGGCGTATACGTTGGCAAATCCCAGTTCCTCGAGCCAAGAGATTGCATTCCGCAGGCCCGTCAATGCGGCCTGGTTGCGCGTGCCGAATTCGAAGCGGCGTGCGTCGGGCTTGAGGGCAAAGTCGAATTCCTCGTCGCGCCAAGCGAACGAAGCATACGTGCCCGCGCCCACAGCGCTGAGTTCAAGGTCGTCCAGCCGATTTTGCCGCACGTACAGGATGCCCGTTTCCTTGGGGCCGCAAAGCCACTTATGGCCGTTGCTAACGAAGAAGTCGCAATCGATTTCCGTTACGTTGACCGGCACTGCACCCAGAGATTGCGCGCCGTCCAGCAGTACCAGCGTTCCAAAGGCGTGGGCGATTTCGCTTATCTCTCGCGCCGGCAGCCGCACGCCGCTCTCACAACTCACGTGGCTGTAGGCGATGAGGCGGGTCTTGGGGGTCAGGGCGGCACGGATATTCTGCACCGTTTGTTGTGGATCGGCGTCGAATTCAAACACACGCACCGCCGGGCCGCCGCGGCTCCGCAGATAGGCGGCGGGGTGACTCAGAGCGGGATGTTCCTGATCGGAGATTAGCAGTTCGTCGCCGGGCCGCCAGCGCAGGCCGTGAAGCACGAGGTTGTGGCCGTCGGTGGCGTTGCGCGTAAACGCGATGGTCTCCGGTTGCGTGTGCAAGAGGCCTGCCACCGCATCGCGCGCACGCTCAATTTCCCCATTGCGCCACTCCAGGGCCACGTGCCCTTCCTGCTCTTGGCGGGCGATGGCGGCTTGGTACGCCGCGAGCACGTGGTCGTTGAGGATGCCCTCCGTACCAGTATTGAGGTATACGCGGTCGCGTAGGAGCGGGAGGGCGGCGCGCACGGCGCTGCGGTCGTAATCCGGCATGGGGCGGGTTCCTGCTTGGCGTCTAGGGAACGTTCACGCCTACCTACTATACTCCGTCGGGTGTGGCCTTGGCGTAAAAGCGTGAGCCTTGCGTTGAAAGAAGCGAGGCTCTGCCGTTGCCTGGCAGTTCACACGGGTACCCGGCGCCAGGGGAGTGCCAAGCAGCCGCACCTCGATGTGTTCCCCAGTGTCGAGCCGCACCGTTACCGTGCTGTCATGCCCATAGAAGGTCGCGTCGACGATCCGCGAGTCGCCGTCGGCCGCCACCGTTAGGGCAACGTCTTCGGGACGAAACATGAGCTCGAAGTCACGGTCTGCGGAATGGCCGTTGAGACCAAAGCGGCCGAGCGCGCACTGCGCGTGGCCGTTGGCAACGCTAGCGTTGAGAAAATTCGCGCTGCCGACGAATTCGGCAACTTGCCGGGAAGTGGGCTCGCGATAGAGTTCCGCCGGCGCGCCCACCTGCGCGATGCGGCCCTGCCATATTACGGCAACCCGGTCGGCGAGGCTTAGCGCTTCTTCCTGGTCGTGGGTAACGAAGATCACCGTGGCGCCGGCCCGCGCGAGAATTTCCCGCGTTTCCGCTCGGATGCGAGCGCGCAATGCGACGTCCAGGTTGGAGAACGGCTCATCCATCAGGATCACATCGGGTTCCGGCGCCAGGGCGCGGGCGAGAGCTACCCGTTGCTGCTGGCCGCCGGAGAGCTCATTCGGCATGCGTTCGCGGAGACCGTCCAGACCCACCAGGCGCAGCGCCCTACCAACTCGTTCCTGCCGGTCCGGCCACTTGCGCACGCCGTACGCCACGTTGTCCGCCACCGTCATGTGTGGAAAGAGGGCATAGTCCTGAAACACCATGCCCACACGCCGCCGTTCCGGTAGAATCCAGCGCCTTGGCCCAACGACACGGAGATCGCCGATGTCGATGGCGCCGCTATCCGGCACTTCGAAACCGGCGATGAGACGAAGAAACGTCGTTTTGCCGCAACCGCTGGGCCCGAGCAAGCTGAGGAACTCGCCCGGAGCGACGGACAGGTCAACCCGATCAACGGCCAGAACGGAGCCGAATCGTTTGGTGACGTTCTCGCAGCGGATGGCGATGAGATCAATGCTCATGTCACGCTCCATTTTAAGGCTCCCTGCCGGCGAAAAGCAACGTCGGCGCAAGCGAGATTGCCAGGAGCACCAGAATCACCGGCGCCGCCTGCGCGAAGAAGCCTTCCGCGGTCGCCGACCATACCTCGGTGGCAAGCGTCTTGAACCCGATGGGCCCTAAGAGCAGCGTGATGGGAAGCTCCTTGAGCGTGGTGACGAAGACCAGGATGCCCCCGGAGGTTGCCCCGCCGCGCACCAGCGGCAGCGTGACGGCGCGTAGCGTGGCGTGCCACGAGTGACCGAGACTCCGCGATGCTTCTTCCAACGACGTGTGCACTTGGAGCAGCGCGGTGCGCGCGTTGCCGTACGCCTGCGGCAAGAAGCGAATTAAGTACGCGGCGAGAAGGAGGAAGAACGTCTGGTAGATGAGCGGCGCCACGTTCGCGCCAAAGAACACGAGCGAAAGCGCAATCACGATGCCGGGCAGTCCGTAACCGAGATAGATTGCATACTCGAAGAGCCGGGTGGGGCGGCTCGCGAACCGGACCGTGACGTAGGCTAACGGCACGGCGAGGACGACGGCAAAGAACCCGGCGGCGGCGGAGACCCACAGCGAATTCCACGCCAAGCCGGGCAATGCGTTGAAGTCCGCGCCCAGCGAGCCGCTGCGAATGAGCCAGTACCCAACCGTAGTCGCCGGTATGACGAGAGCAAAGAACGTGACACAGCCACTGAACGCCAAAGCGAGAATTCGCCACTTGCCGAGACGAACGCGGTGAGGTGGGCGCAACGTGGCGCGGGAACTCCTGTGGTAGTGGGCGCGGCCGCGGCTCCGGTGCTCGAGGGACAAGATGGCAAGAGTCATCGCAACCAGCACGAGCGCCAGGCCGGCGGCAAAGTGGCGGTCAAAGGACCCCTGATACGTCACGTAGATTACGCGGGTGAAGGTATCGAACTGGAGTAGCGATACCGCGCCAAAGTCGCTGATAGTGTACAGAGCTACGAGCAGGCCGCCCGCTGCGATGGCCGGACGGAGTTGCGGTAACGTAATGCGCCGAAACGTGACCCACCCATTCTGGCCCAGACTGCGTGAAGCATCTTCCAAGGTGACGTCCATGCCTTGCAGGGCAGAACGCACAACGAGGAAGACATAGGGATACGTGAAGAGCGTCAGTGCCAGCCACGCGCCCGGAAAGCCATAGATCTCCGGCAGGCGCTCCACGCCAAGCGGCGCCAAGATCCGTTGCAGCATACCCCGCGGACCGAACGCGCCGACGAGAACGAAGCCGCCAACATAGCTAGGCACGGCGAGCGGCACGACCAAGAGGCCGGTCCACAACCGCCGCAGCGGCAGATCCGTGCGCACCACCAGCCAGGCCAAGGGCACCGCGATAGCGACAGTTGCCGCAGTTACGGTTGCGGCCAGCGCAACGCTATTGAGAAGAATGACAGCGGAACGGGGCCGCAGAAGCAGTCGCCAGAACTCTTCACCCGCGCCCCCGGCGCGCACGACGAGGTAGGCGAGAGGCAGCAGGATACCAACGCCCACGAGACCGCAAACGAGAAGCAGAGCCAGGGGCGGGCTGGCGGACCGGTAGGTCTGCCGCCCGCCCCCCAGCATGTCGTTCAGCGCGTTGGATAACGCCAGTCTCGTCGGGCTCGACATGGTCTCCTGGATTGACTAGATGAGTCCCACCTCTTGCAGGAGTTGAAGGGTGCCGCGCAAGTCGGCCAGATCGCTAAGGTCGATGTCGGGCGTCTGGAGCGATGCGAGCGGCGGCAAGTCCGGATGGGCGGCCACGCCCTGCGCAAGCGGGTATTCGTAGGTTTCTGTGGCGAAGTACTCCTGCGCCGGTTGCGCCAGCAGGTAGGCGGCGAATTGCTCGGCGGTCTCCTGGTTCTTGGAGCCCGCAATTACGCCGGCCCCTGCTACGTTGATAAGGGCGCCCACGTCGCCGTTGGGAGGGAAGTAGTTCTCTGCCGGCACGTCGCCCTGTTCGGCGCGAATGCGGAAGAGATAGTAGTGGTTGACGAAACCGACGTGAATCTCACCGGCCACAGCAGCCTGCACCGTGGGCGTATTGCCGGAGTAGACCAGAGGTTCGTTTGCCTTGATGCCCTCCAGCCAGGCGCGGGTCTGGGCTTCGCCAAGCGAAACGCGCATGGCCGTGACGAACGCCTGGAACGACCCGTTCGTCGGCGCCCACCCGATGCGGTCTTTCCATCCGGCGTCGACAAAACCCAAAACAGAAGGCGGCAGGTCTTCAGCGTTCACGTGCTCGGTGTTGTACACCACCACGCGGGCGCGGCCGGACGTGCCCACCCAATTGCCTTGGGGCGAACGGAAGCGCGGCTCCACCGAACCGAGCACTGCGTCGGGCAGCGCAGCCAAGCGGCCTTCGGCCTGCAAGGCGCCCAGGGCGCCGGCGTCCTGGCCGTAGAAGATGTCCGCCGGCGAGTTGTCGCCCTCTTCGAGGATGGTTGCCGCGAGCTCTGCCGTGCCGCCGTACTTCACCTGGATATCGACGCCGGAGTCCTTGCCAAACTGTTCCAACAGCGGTCCCACTAGTTTCTCATTGCGGCCGGAGTACACGGTCAACTTGGCGGGTCCAACGGCCTCACCCGCAGATTCGTCGGTAGTCACAGCGACTCTGCCGCATGCTGCCAGGGTTGCGGCCGGCAGCAACGCGAGCGTTGCCTTGAGAAGCGTGCGTCGGCTAACGTACACGAACTATGGCCCCTTTGCGTGCCAGTTTCAGTGTGTATTGATCGTGTCGAGTCGTGCGCTTCAAGGCCTTCTCGCACATGCTGCAGCGATCAGGCTACCCGGACAGGCTGAGATACTGCCGCGCCCACTCTCGAGCCGTACGCGGCTGCCGCCCCGTGCGCGGCTTCCGCCGAAGGGAAACCTAATCAACGGAGTTAGGGTACCCTAACTCCTAAGTGGCGTCAAGAGAATCGCCCCATTAAATCCTAGAAAGTGGCTAGGAATTAGAATTCGTGCAATTTGCGGGGCGATCGTGAGCGCCTACGACAGGCCGCGGCACAAATGATCGCTTGTCCGGCCTGCCTGCCGCAGGGCATTTCACAGGCAGGGGATAGCGCCGGACCGGGCCGCGGCCAGCCACGGCGTGGCTGCAATTCTTAGCGGCAAGGTAGGAGTAGCGCGACAGAAGCCGCGCCGTTGCCGATAGTGCAGGCAGGCGGAGTTGATGCTACAATCGCTCTGAAGAACGGCGTAGCGGAGTCCGTCGCGCGCTTTTCTTTTTTCAACGAGTGCCCTTCAGTTTCCCTCCTGCGTCCAGGTAACACTTCATGGTAATCAATCCGGAGTCCCTACTAGAGTCACTCAACGATCCGCAACGACAGGCTGTTGAGACTATCGGCGGTCCCGTGCTCATATTGGCCGGCGCCGGCTCCGGCAAGACCCGCGCCATCGTCCACCGCATCGCGTATCTCATGCTCGCGGCCCGGGTGCCGGCGTGGCAAATTCTCGGCGTCACGTTTACCAATAAGGCTGCCCAGGAGATGCGGCAGCGCGTGCGAGAGTTGACCGGCCCGGTGGGCGAAAGCGTCCAGCTCAGCACGTTTCACGCGTTTTGCTCGCGCATCTTGCGGCGTGAAATCCACCGGCTGGGATGGGAAGACGGATTCACCATCTACGATGACGCCGACCAGTTGTCCGTGGTGCGGGAATTGCTGAAGTCGCTAAGTGTCGATGAGAAGCGCCTCAGCCCCCGGGCCGTGTTGAATAGCATCTCGCGCGCCAAGGATGAGCTGATTACCCCGCCAGTCTTAGCCGAACACGCGGAAGGGCCGTTCGAGATCGCCGTAGCCAAAGTCTACCGGCGCTACCAGCAGGTTCTGCGCGATGCCGCCGCCCTGGACTTCAATGACTTGATCATGTTCGTCGTGCAACTCTTGCGGGAGCATCCCGACATACGCGAGCACTACCAAGATCGCTTTCGCTACGTCATGGTGGATGAGTATCAGGATACGAACCACGCGCAGTACGAGTTGGTGCGCCTGCTGGCTGCCAAGTACCGCAACATCTGCGTGGTAGGCGATGACGACCAGGGCATCTATAGCTGGCGCGGGGCGGACATTCGCAACATCCTCAACTTCCAGCGGGAATACGCCGACGCGACCGTCATCAAGCTTGAGCAGAACTACCGCTCCACGCAGAACATTCTGGACGCCGCCCACAGTATCATCAGCCGCCTGCCGCGCCGCCAGGAAAAGCAACTATGGACCACCCAGGGCAGCGGCGCGCCCCTGGTGGTGCTGCCCGCCCACGATGAAGAGGATGAAGCGCGCTTGGTGGTCAACGCCGTGCGCCGCTTGCAGGATGACGGGTACGGCTTGAATGACTGCGTCGTCATGTACCGCACCAATGCCCAGTCCCGGGCCTTGGAAGACGCGCTGGTGGCGTATGGCATGCCGTACCAGTTGGTGGGCGGAGTCGCCTTCTACATGCGGCGTGAGATCAAGGACATACTCGCGTACCTGCGGTTGATCTACAATCCGGCGGATTCCGTGAGTCTGGGGCGCGTGGCGAACGTGCCGCCCCGGGGCATCGGCGCCAAGACCTTTGCCGCCCTCGCCGCATGGTCGGATATGCAGGGCATGCCACCGGCTGAGGCGGTTCTCAGTCTGGCGGAAGACGCCAGCACGGTCCCCTTGCCGGTGGCGTCGCGGGCGCGGGGGGCGCTCGAAAATCTCGGCCGCCTGCTCAGCACGTTTCGCCGGGACATGATGCGCCTGCCGCTTAGCACGCTGGTCAACCAGATTGTGAAGGACAGCGGCTATCTGGAGTACATTCGCAAGGGCGAGAATATCGAAGAGGCGGTAGACCGCGAAGAGAATCTGGAGGAATTGGCCGCCGCCGCCGCGCGGTTCGATGAGATCGAGCCGCCGCAGGGCCTGGGCCTCTTCCTGCACGAGGCGACGCTGGCCGCTGACGTCGACCGTATGGATGCCGACGGCGGCCTCACGCTCATGACCATGCACAATGCCAAGGGCTTGGAGTTTCCGGTGGTGTTCGTGACCGGTATGGAAGAGGAACTCTTTCCACACATTCGCGCGCTGGACGACCCGGAAGGAATTGAAGAAGAACGGCGGTTGTGCTACGTGGCCTTGACCCGGGCCAAGGAACGGCTCTACTTGCTCTACGCCGCGCGCCGGTATAGCAGCAATTCGCTGGGCCGCTTGCCTTCGCGCTTTTTGGCGGAACTGCCTCCGGAGCTGCTAACCGGGCCCACCACGCCGGCACAGCCGGCGCTCGAAGCCGCATGGCGGGGCGCTCCGGCAAGGGTACGTCCGCCTCGCAACCGGTCGGCCCCTGGTCAGCAGTACCGCGACGGCGACCGTGTGCGCCACGCCGTCTTCGGCGAAGGGACCGTGGTGAGCAGCAAGATGTCGGATAGTGACGAGGAAGTGACCGTCGCGTTCCCCGACGTTGGCATCAAGCGGCTTTCTGCCTCGTTCGCGCCCATCGAAAAGCTTGCGTGACTCAACCTACAGCAAGAGACTGGCGTCCCCAAAGCTGTAGAAGCGGTAGTCTTCCGCGATTGCCGTCCGGTAGATGCGCTTGAGTTCCTCAAGCCCCGTGAACGCCGCCACGAGCAGCAAGAGCGTTGAACGGGGCAGGTGGAAATTCGTCATGATGCCGTCCACCCCGCGAAACTCATAGCCCGGGTGGATGTACAGGTCGGTCTCGCCGCTGTAGGGCTGGACGCTCCCCCCGGCGGCGGCGCTTTCCAATGCACGCACACTGGTGGTGCCGACCGCGATCACGCGCCTGCCGTTGGCTCGCGTTTCGCGCACTGTGCGCGCCGTTTCGGACGGCACCTCCACATACTCGCGGTGGATGGCATGCCGTAGGGGGTCTTCCTCGCGAATAGGCTGGAATGTGTCCAGGCCGATGTGTAACGTGATGAAGGCAAAACGCACGCCCCGCGCCTCCAGCGCGCGCACGAGTCTCGGCGTGAAGTGGAGGCCGGCCGTGGGCGCGGCTGCCGATCCGCGAACCCGCGCATAGGTGGTCTGGTAACGTTCGGGGTCGGCCAACGGCGCGCGGATGTACGGCGGGAGAGGCACAACACCGTGGCGGTCGAAGACGGCGGCGGGCGTATCCGCAAAGTACACGAGCCGCCGGCCGCCGGACAGCCTCTCGCCCACCTCCACGACGTCCCCGCTTGCCGCGTCCGGGCTGCCCAAGCGCACGCGGGCGCCGGGCCTGAGCCGTTGGGAAGGCCGCACCAATGCCTCCCAACTGCGGGCAGCCCGCGGCCGCAAGAGGAGAATCTCCACCTTGCCGCCTGTTGGCTCCCGTTGGCCGTGCAACCGGGCGGGTATGACGCGTGTGTCGTTGGCAACCAGCAAGTCGCCGGGCGCCAAGAGTTCGGTCAGATTCGTTACTCGCTGGTGCGAAATCGCGCCGGTGTTTCGTTCATAGACGAGGAGCCGGGCCGCATCGCGCGGCTCACAGGGGCGCTGCGCGATGTGCTCCCGCGGCAGAGCGTAGTCGAGGTCGGAGAGCTTGATCATGGCTCCTCTGCTATCATGAGGTACGTCGTGCCCGCGCACAGCAAGCAGCGCTCACCTTTAAGGATATTGTGCAGTCTATGGCAGCAATCACAGTGGCTATGTCGCCCGCATGTCTGCGCGACGACCAATTTGCGCAGTTGCGGCATAGATTTTCCCAGATAAACTTCGTGCTGCCAAGCAGCGACGATGAATACGAAGAGATCATTGGCGATGTCAACGTCTTGGTGGGGCGTGTGCCGCACCGGCTCTTTGGCCAGGCTACTCAGTTGCAGTGGATTCAGAATACGGGGGCCGGCGTTGACCGTTTGCTCACCCCGGACGTGATCGCTTCAGACGTCATCGTGACCAACGCACGCACGCTGCACGCCATTCAGATTTCGGAGCACGTGCTCACCATGATGCTCGTCTTTGCCAGGGAGTTCACGAAAGTCATGGCTGCGCAGCGGGAACACCGGTGGCGGCCGCCGGAGTTTCACCCGTTCTGCTTGGAAGGCCAGACCCTTGGTGTCATCGGCTTGGGCGGCATTGGCTCGGCCTTGGCGCGCAAGGCCCATCACCTGGGAATGCGCGTCGTCGGCTTGCGCCGCCGTATGCAGGACTGCCCGCCATACATTGACAGCCTGGTGGGACCTGAGGGTCTGCACGACCTCTTGCGACAGTCTGACCATGTTGCCATGTGCTGTCCGCTGACGCCGGAGACGAAGGGCATGATAGGCGAGGCGGAATTGGGCTCCATGAAGTCTTCCGCCTACATCTATAATATCGGCCGCGGCCGGATTATACAGGCGGCGCCGCTCCTGCGAGCCCTCAAAGAAGGTTCGATTGCCGGCGCCGGTCTGGACGTCACCGACCCTGAACCGTTGCCGCCGGATTCTGAACTCTGGGACATGCCCAACGTGCTCGTAACGCAGCACACGTCCGGCACGGCCCCGCACAATGACGAGTACATGTTTGATCTGTTGGCGCGAAACCTGCAACGCTTCATCGACGGCGAGCCGCTCATCAACGTCGTGGACAAGCAGGCAGGCTATTAGGGCGTTCATCGCGCGCCGGATGGCGGCAGCAACGGGGTGTTTCTGACGATACGCCATCTTGCGGGTTCTCCAAGCGCCGGTTGGCGGTGGGGAACAAGAAGGCGTATGGAAAGCCCGTCTGCGGGTGAGACACTACACGAATTCCGTGTTGACTATCTCTGGGCGGACGCAAGAGTGTCATCTTGGCGGACCTCAAGTTGCCTCCGGCAGGCCGGGTTGGCGCCGGATCAGTCTAGAACCCGGCAACTCAGATTTGGCAGAACACCGTGATTACTGTTGTTGGCACCGGCACGTGGGGTTCCACGTTAGCCGTGCAACTCGCTCAGGCCGGCCGCCCGGTGCGCTGGCTGGCGCGCACCGAGGATGAAGCCCGGCAACTGCGCCGGCAGGGCGAGAACCGGCGCTTCCTGCCGGACATATCGCTGCCATCCGGGCTGGAGATTACCTGCGATCCGTTGGCGGCCCTTGCCGGCAGCGACGTGGTCCTGCTCGTCGTGCCGTCGGAAGCCATGCGCCGGAATGTGCGCTGGATCGCGCCGGCCGTAGGCGGCGAGATGGTCTTAGTCTCGGCCGCCAAGGGTCTGGACATCGCCACGGGCCAGACTATGTCGGCTTTGATACGCGAGGAAATGCCGCAATTGCCGCCGAGCAGTGTGTTGGCGCTTTCGGGCCCCAATCTTGCCCGCGAAATTGCAAAAGGGCAACCTGCCGCCGCGGTGCTGGCCGGCGCTGATTCGGAGCGGACCAGAGCGGCGCGCGCGCACCTCATGCTGCCGCGCTTTCGCGTCTACACCAGCACGGACGTCTTGGGTGTTGAGCTAGGCGGCGCGCTGAAGAACGTGATGGCTATCGTAGCCGGCATCTGCGATGGGTTGCGCATCGGCGACAACGCCAAGGCGGCGCTGCTGACGCGCGGCGTGGCCGAAATGACGCGCCTCGGCGTGGCCATGGGCGCGCAGCCGCTCACCTTTGCGGGGCTGGCCGGTCTAGGCGACCTCATGGCGACGTGCGCCAGCCGGCAGAGCCGCAATCGGTTCGTGGGCGAGCAACTGGCCCAGGGCAGGACCCTTGACACCATTCTAGAGAATATGGACAACGTCGCCGAAGGCGTGCCTACCACACGCGCCGCGGTACGCCTGGCCGCCCAACGCGGCGTGGAAATGCCCATCACGGAAGTACTCTACGAGGTGCTTTTCGGTCAGACGACGGTGGCGCAGGCCACTGTGGAGTTGCTGGAGAGGGCGCCCCGGGATGAACTTGACGGCCCGCCGCTTGCGTGAGACCGGCAGCCGCCGTTCAGGCGTTGGTGTGCCAGGTCGAACAGGGGCCGCAACTGTGTCGGGGCAACGCTAAGCGACCATGGGGTCGTCAGCGTCCACAGCGCCGCCTTGGGGGAGAGGCGAGACCCATGGGGGTGAGCGTGGGCAGCCCCGCCTGCGGGTGTTCGGTGGCAGGGCCGCTAACACTCATGTATAATCGGGAACCAGATTACCGCCCAGAAGATTACGAGATGTGCTATGAGATTTGGCTTTCTCATCGACAATCGCAAATGCATCGGCTGCCACGCCTGTACGGTTGCGTGCAAGTCGGAGCATGACGTGCCCATTGGCGTTTATCGCACCTGGGTGAAGTACGTCGAGACGGGCCAGTTTCCCACCAATCGCCGCCACTTCACGGTGATGCGCTGCAATCACTGCGACGACGCTCCCTGCATTACCGGGTGTCCGGTGACGGCGCTGTACCGGCGGGAGCAGGACGGCATCGTGGACTTCGACCCTGAACGGTGCATCGGCTGCAAGATGTGCTTGCAGGCGTGTCCGTATGATGCGCTGCATATCGACCCGGATACCCATACCGCGGCCAAGTGCAACTTCTGCGCACACCGGGTTGAAGTTGGGTTGGAGCCTTCTTGCCAGGTGGTGTGTCCCACCCAGGCCATAGTCTCAGGCGACCTGGACGATCCCACGACCTACATTTCGCAGCTCATTTCCCGCGAGCCGGTGCAGGTGCGCAAACCGGAAAAAGGCACGGTGCCGAAGCTTTTCTACATCGATGCCGACGAAAGCACGTTGACCCCGTCGGCGGCGACGCCCGCCGCGGACTACGGCATCTGGAATGAGATGCCCAACGCCAACGCAAACGGCAACGGCAACGGCGCCGCCAATGGGAACGGCGACGTATTGCCCACCGAGCACACCGACTTGCTCCATGACTTGGTGGCAAAGTCGGCCAAGACGGTCTATGACGTGGAGCATCCGGCGCCTTGGGGTTGGAAGGTCAGCGCGTACATTTGGACGAAGTCCATCGCCGCGGGCGCGTTTCTGTTGCCCGCCGCGGGTCTCGCCCTGGGTCTGGTAGCGGACAATCCGCTGTTGGCGTGGGGCGGCCCTATCCTTGCCCTGATTTTCCTGGCGATTACGGCCGGGTTGCTCATTTGGGACCTGAAGCGACCGGACCGGTTCTACACGATCTTGACTCGTCCGCAACTGCGGTCGTGGGTCGCGCTTGGCACGTTCGTGCTGCTTTTCTTTGGCGCCGTTTCGGGCGTAAGCGTGCTGGCGTCATTGCTCGGGGCCGACGGCCTATTGCGGGTGCTGTGGTGGCCGGGCGGCGCGCTGGCGATCTTGTCCGCAATCTACACCGGATTCCTATTTGCCCAGTCCAAGGCGCGCGACCTCTGGCTCAGTCCCGCCCTGCCGGTGCACTTGCTCGTGCAAGCGGCGGTGGCCGGCGCCGCTTCGTTGGCTATCTTGGGAATTGTGGTCGAAACCACGGCACAGACGGAGGAATTTCTCCGTACGGTTCTTCTCTGGAGCCTGATTGCAAATGCCTTCATCATATTGGTTGGCGAACTCTGGCTGCCCCACGGCACGCGTGACGCTGCCAAGGCCGCCGACATGATTTGGCGCGGCCAATTCGCCCAACGTTTCTGGGCCGGCGTGGTCGGCCTCGGGCACGTGTTACCGGTTGTCCTGCTTGCGGCGATCCCCTTTGGACTGGATCCCTTGGCGGCAATTGTCGCGGGCGCCTGTGCGTTGATCGGTCTGTTGGCGTTTGAGGATATTTGGGTGAAGGCCGGCCAGGCGCTGCCGCTGAGCTAGCGAGAGGAGCTACCGCGCGATGTCTGTTTTCAAACCGCTGTTTCCCGAATCGGGCC
Source organism: Chloroflexota bacterium (assembly GCA_022824225.1). Taxonomy (GTDB): domain Bacteria; phylum Chloroflexota; class UBA11872; order VXOZ01; family VXOZ01; genus VXOZ01. The sequence goes on along the minus strand of JAJEAH010000080.1, from coordinate 7,573 downwards.
AGCTCACCAATTATCCTCCCGCCGATCAGTGGGACGACTGGACTGAATACGATCCCGATGAATGGCCCCAGCGAGTCACCAAGAACTACATGCTGGTGCCAACGGTGTGCTTCAATTGCGAAGCCGGGTGCGGGTTGTTGGCGTATGTCGACAAGGAAAATATGGACATCAAGAAGTTCGAGGGTAATCCCGCTCACCCCGGCAGCCGCGGCCGCAACTGCGCAAAAGGCCCGGCGACCATCAATCAGGTGCACGACCCCGAACGCATTCTCTATCCCCTGAAGCGCACGGGCCCGCGCGGGTCCGGGCAGTGGGAACGAACGACGTGGGACGAGGTGCTGGATACGCTGGCTGCGCGTATTCGCACAGCCCTGCAGGAAGACCGGCGCACGGAGGTGATGTACCACGTGGGCCGTCCCGGCCACGATGGGTATATGGACCGGGTGCTCCAAGCCTGGGGTGTGGACGGTCACAACAGTCACACAAACGTGTGCTCTTCTGCCGCTCGACTCGGATACACGCTCTGGCAGGGCGCGGATCGGCCCTCGCCGGACCACGCCAACTCGCGCTTCATTCTGCTGATCAGCGCGCATTTGGAGACGGGGCACTACTTCAATCCTCACGCGCAGCGCATCATTGAAGGCAAGATTTCCGGCGCCAAGATTGCCGTAATCGATACCAGGCTCTCTAATACCGCTTCGCGGGCCAATTACTGGCTTTCGTCGTGGCCGGGCTCCGAACCGGCGATCCTGCTCGCCATGGCAAACGTCATTCTGCAGGAAGACGGCTACAACCGCGAGTTCATGGAAAAGTGGGTGAACTGGCGCCAATTCATGGCTGCGGAGCATCCGAACGTCGAGGCGACGTTTGACAATTTCATCGCCGCTATCAAGGAGTTCTATGCCGCGTACACCCCGGAGTTTGCCGAACAGGAAAGTGGTGTAGCCGCGGACCAGATCGTGGAAGTGGCGCGTGAGATCGCGAAGGCCGGAACGGCCTTTGCCAGCCACGTGTGGCGGAGCGCGGCTTCCGGCAATGAAGGCGGCTGGCAAGTGTCCCGCTGCTTGACGTTTCTCGGTGTGCTAACCGGCAGCATCGGTACGCGCGGCGGCACGTCGCCCAACAGTTGGAACAAGTTTGCTCCTGCGCCCTATATCAAGCCGCCGCCGCAACAGGTGTGGAGCGAGTTGCTGTGGCCCCGGGAATATCCGCTAGCCCACCACGAAATGAGTATCTTGCTGCCCCACTTCCTCAAAGAGGGCCGCGGCAAGGTGGACACGTACTTTACCCGCGTGTACAACCCGGTGTGGACGAATCCCGACGGCGCGTCCTGGATCGAGATGTTGAATGACGAAGAGCAAGTCGGCATGCATGCCGCGTTGACGCCGGTGTGGAGCGAAACGGCATGGTTCGCTGACTACGTGCTGCCCATGGGCAACGGCGCTGAACGGCACGACCTCATGAGCCAGGAAACCCAGGCCGGCGCGTGGATAGGGTTCCGCCAGCCGGTGATGCGGGTGGCGCGTGAGAAGAATGGCGAGTCGTTCGAGTTCACGTACGAAGCCAATCCGGGCGAAGTGTGGGAAGAGGACGAGTTTTGGATTGAGCTTTCGTGGCGCATCGATCCGGACGGCAGTCTGGGCGTGCGGGAGTTCTTCGAATCGCCATACCGTCCCGGCGAGAAGCTAACGATTAGCGAATACTATCAGTGGATTTTCGAGAATAGCGTCCCCGGTCTGCCGGAAGCGGCAGAGAAGGAAGACCTCACGCCGTTGGGCTACATGCGCAAGTACGGCGCCTTTGAGGTGAAGCACGATACTTATGCGGTACACGAGAATCCCCTAACCGCGGAGGATCTCGCCGGCGCTGAAGTTGACCCCGCATCCGGTAAGGTGAGCAAGAACGGCGAGGTTCTCGGCGTTGAAGTGGACGGCCAGGCGGTGGAGGGATTCCATACGCCCTCGCGCAAGCTGGAATTCTTCTCCGATACGCTGAAGGAATTCAAGTGGTCGGAGTACGCCGTGCCCACGTACATCAAGAGTCATGTCCATCGGGAGAATATCGACCACGGTAAGGGTGAGTATGTCCTGCTGCCCACGTTCCGTTTGCCGACACTCATTCACACGCGGGCCGGCAATGCCAAGTGGCTGTATGAGATTTCGCACACCAATCCGCTGTGGGTGCATCCGCAAGACGCCGAGCGCTTGGCATTCGAGACCGGCGAACTGGCCAGAGTGAATACGGAAATCGGACACTTTGTGATCCGGGTGTGGGTGACGGAAGGCATACGCCCAGGCATCGTGGCGTGCTCACATCACCTTGGCCGCTGGCGGCTCTCCAAGGAAAACGGCGGCGAGCGCTGGTCCACGGCTCACGTGGACTTCAAGAGCGTTGGCGACGGCCAGTGGTTCATGCGGCAGGTTGAGGGCATTGGGCCGTTCGAGAGTGACGATCCGGATTCCTCACGCATCTGGTGGAAGGAATCTGGCGTCCATCAGAATATGACATTCCCCGTGCATCCGGACCCGGTGAGCGGCATGCACTGCTGGCACCAGAAGGTGCGGGTGGAAGCGGCGGCAGCCGACGATCAGTACGGTGACGTTTTCGTGGATACGAACAAGGCCCACGAGGTCTACCTTGAGTGGCTTAAGAAGGCCCGGCCGGCGGAGGGCGCAGACGCGTTGCGCCGGCCGCTGTGGATGCCGCGTCCGGTGAAACCGGCGAATGAGGTGTACCGGCTGCCGTAGGGCTGACTAACCTCAAAGAGAAGAGAGTACGAGAAACGTGGGGCGCGCCAGCCCCACGTTTCTTGGATTAACGGGGTGTTTACTTTGTGCTATTGCGCACCCGGTCTGGTGGCTCGATGATGTTTGCCGCTGCGCCGGCCGGGGCGGAGCAGGTTTCCTTTCCGGTTGGGCCTAGAAGATGGGAATCCACGCGAAGTAGGCGTTTAGCAGGGCGAACGTGTTGGTGAACAACATGACACCAACCACGATGAGAAATGCCCCGCTGACAAGCTCTACCGTATGGCCGTGCCGGTTCATCCAACGCAGCATCGGGACCGCTCGCGACAGGCCGATCGCGGCTAGCAAGAAGGGGATGCCAAGACCCGCGGCATAGAGGGCCAACAGCACCGCGCCCTGCCCCACAGTCTCGCGGGTTGAGGCGATGGCGATTATGCCGGCCAGAATAGGGCCCACGCAGGGCGTCCATCCGGCGGCGAATGTCACGCCAACCAGCCAGGACGTTACAAGTCCCCTTGGACGGCTGCGATTTACATAAATGCGCCGTTCTTGATTCAGCCACCTTAAGCGCAGCAGACCGGTCACGTGCAGGCCGAACACTACCAGAATCACCCCGCCGATGTACCGCAGGTAGGGAACGTAGCCCTGCACGGCGTAGCCCACCAGCCCGATGAGCGACCAGAGCAGCACGAAAACCGTGGAAAAGCCAATCACGAAGCAGGCGGCGTGGGCTACCGTGCGCATGGTGGCTTGGGCGTCCTGCTGTTGCGAGACGCTCGTGCCGGCCAGATGCCCTATGTAAGCGGGCACGAGGGGCAGGACGCACGGCGAGAGAAAGGACGCGATGCCGGCTCCGAACGCAATAAGGGCGGTGAGGAGTGGCGTCATCTCACGTTTCTCTCCTGAAAGTCTCAGACTTGCTGCTGGACAAGTTTGAGTCTAGACTACGCTCTGCGCGCATGTAGCGGGTCGCCCGCAAATTCCACAGCTTTGGCCGTATAGGTCCTTCGTAAAGTAGCAATTGGGTCTACGTGAGCGAACGACCAGTCCCAAGACCCTTTGGCTTGATACGGCAACTGCCATCCGCATGGTAGCCTGTGGTTCCTTGCTACGTCTAGAGTACCGAATTCCTGCGCAGCAGAATGTAGGATTGCATACTAAACTGCGTAAGTCGGCGCCATGGCGATCCCGGCTCTCAGTCGCGACTGCGATTGCCCGATCGGTTGGCAGAAATGGGACGTTGGTGTGGATGCGTTGTATAGAAAGAAAGGCGAGGAGGGCCTTGCGGCCCTCCCCGCCAATCGACTTGCACCGGTGGAGCTTAGCTCTGGTCAGCGTAGTACTCGTCCAGGATCGCTTGCGAGAGGCTGCTGGCCTCTTGCATGGCTTCCTCGACGGTGACTTCCTGTGCCCACGCGCGGGCCTGCTGGCCGCGGAACGCGCGAATCCACTCCAGCCACACGCCGTTGACCTGCCAGTATTGGCCAAGGCCCTCCAGGTGGGGCCCCATGTAGGCTTCCACCTCACGCGGCGGACGGCCGCTGCGCTCGAGCAAGCGGGGATCGTCCCACGTGTTGGTATTGGCCGGCAGGCCGTCGCGGAGAATCGTGAAGACCGCGACCTGCACTTCGTGGTCGAGCAACGGGAACTTCATGACTTCCCAGGCCTCGTCGGGCACTTCGGTGCTGCCCCACATTTCGATAACGCGGCCGCCGCCGGGCACTACGCTGTTGGCGGGACCGTTGAGATACTGTACTGCCACAATCGGCAAGCTATCGGGATCGGGTGAACCCCAGGAACCGGACTGACCGATGCCAAGGTTCATCATGGATGCCCGCTGCCACGCAAACGGTCCGTGGTAGGTTGTGCCCTCGGGGACCGAGGCATTGAATTCCTCAATGTCATCGGGATTCGGCGCTACCCGATGCTTGAACTCCAAGTCCCAGAGGAACTGGATCACGGCGATGAATTCCGGCTCGTGCATCCGTGCCCGACGAAAGTCGTCGGTCAGGAAGTTCGTGCCGTTCTGGATCAGCATGCCCAGCACGTCGAACGTAATCTGCTTGTTGTTGAAGAACCCCCAGATACTGGGGTCTTCGTTCGCGCCGCGCCCGGTGATCTCCTGGGCGATCTCCAGCAGCGTGCCGCCGTCGTCCGGGTTCCAGTCGATGCCTTCGGCCGGCAGGCGGTTGATGCCGAAGCGGTCGAAGTGGTCGGTATTATAGGCGAAGGCCGCGCCGCCCACGTTCATGGATACGCCGTAGACATCCTGCTTCTCGTCGGTGAAGAACTCCGGTCCGCGCACGCCCTCGAGCAGCGCGGAATCCCGCTGGATGTACTCGGTGATCGAGCGAATGTAGCCCGCGTCGCGGTTGCGGGCAAAGAAGACGCCGTCGTTGTGGAACACGTCGGGCGCGTCGTTGGCCGCGAGCTGCGTATTGAGCTGGCCCATGGTGTCCCGGTACGTATCACCCGCCCAATCGAGATCGATATTCGGGTAGGCCTCGTTGAATTTCGCGACGATGAGTTTTTCGTAGAACGGCTCAACCAACGTCAGATCGTTGGAAATCCACCGGACAGATACCGTAACTGACTCGGCCGCGGGGGCTTCCTCAGCCTGTTGCGGTGCTTCTTCTGCCTGTTCGGGCGCGTCGCCGCCGTCAGCCGGCATGGCCTGGCCGCACGCCGCCAATGCGATCGCGCCGAATACACCACCGGTACCTATCAGCATATTGCGCCGCGTGATGCGGCTTCGATGAATGGACATCAATTCCCCCTCAGTCTGCAAATTCTGTGCTAGTCCGCCGGATGATAGAGTGCAGGTACCGATTGTTACACCGGTACTGCTAGGCCACCACGCGTTCCCTCCTTCCGGGCGCGATGCCGAAGATATGCGGAGACTCGCATTCCTACGTGCTAGTGTACATTGTTGCGTTGCATCGTCAAAACTAGGAAACGGTACAGTGCCTTGTTCGGCGTGTTGCTCCAAGAGCCGTGCTTCTGTCGGGGCCGCCACAAGCGTGCAGCTAGAATTTCCATGCTACGCATTGCGCAGCGACAGGGCGGATGCCGCGGTTAGGCCCTGCATGGTGGCGCGCACCACGTCCACGGCGTGGGCGCAGGCGGCCTCCACGGTGGGAGCGTAGATTTGATAGACGTACGCCAGCGTGCCAAAGTCGCGCGCCAGCGTTCCGTCCAGGGCATTGCGGAACGTCTCGCTCTCGGCCTCGATGAGGCGCGCCCGCCAGTGGCTATTGAGCTTGAGCAATTCACCCCAGAGCACCGTCGCTGCGGGCAAGGCCACCACACCCCGTTCATCCGAAGGCTCGTTTACGTGGACGCCTACCAGCTTGTGTGCGGCGTGGACGAGGTAATGAATGTGAAACTCGATGAACATAGTGGGTTTCTTCTCGGCGTGGTACTGCCAAATGACAGCGGCCTCGGCAGGGACAGGCTTGCCCAGCTTGGCGTCCTCGAAGTGGCAGCGCGGCACCTCGCCGGCAGCATTGGTTACCGAGTGACCGTGGGCGGCGCCATCGGGGTTGGTCAGAGGCAACAGGCAGAATTGGTATTCCTCCAGCAGCTTCTCTGCCTCGGCGGAACGGCTGCTGAGCCAGTGCGCCAGGAAGAGTATGGGAACATCGCCCGGCTCGGCCGGTTGCATGGTATCGAAGACAATGACGACTTTGTCGCGCGGCGTGGACTCCAAGGCCAGCAACGGGCGGCCCTCCGGCGTGCGCCCGTATTCGTGCACGGAGAAGTCATCCAGTGCGGCGGCGGTAGCGTGCATAGCGGTTTCAACTTCCCCGGGCGTAGGGAAGGGATGATTGCCCAGGAGAAACTCATCGCCCGCCGCCACGTCGAGCGTTACTTCTACGTAGTCCTTCTCCATCTGTGTTTGGGAGCGGGGTACCAGTTCCCAGTTCCCGTTGCGTTTAGCAAAGTGCGGCCCATCCAGATAGCTGATGCCGCCGCGCCCCTTCATTACGCGAAAGGTCACCTCTTGCGTGTGGTCTGACTGCGACCGCACCCGGAAACAGAACATGTACTCCCACACAACGGGGTACTGTGGGTCATAGTTCTCGATGAGCAACTCAACCTGGTAGTGCCCCGGGCCGATCTTGCTGAATGCTCGCGCGCTGGCACACTCGAACTCGTTGTCCAGATTGATGCCGGATTCTGCGTCGTGGAATTGAGCCATAGTGACCTCCGCTATTGGGCAATCGGCTTTTGCTTGGTGACGCCTGGTGCGTTTGCATAGAGTATAGCTGAATTACATTGACAGAAGCTCGCTTCTAGCACACTTAGGCCGTACTCCGGCGATAGGTAGAGCACGACCTATGTGATCTTTGACTTGCGTACCTGGGCACGGACCGGCTAGCGCACGGGAAGGGCGCCCACAAGGGGCGCCCCTACGATTGGCGCATATGGGCCGTACTCCGGCGATAGGTAGAGCACGGCCAATGTGATTTTAGTCTTGCGTACCTGGGCACGGACCGGCTGGCGCACGGGAAGGGCGCCCACAAGGGGCGCCCCTACGGTTAGGCTTGCACCGTCCGGAGAGGGTGCCCACAAGGGGCACCCCTACGATTGGCGCAATCCTGCCACCGTGGTGCTGAGTTGTGGACACGCGGTCTCTGGCCGCATTGGAAGCGGCAGTTTCCTGGTTGCAAGGGGAATTGACTTCGGTGCCAGGACCCTAGCAGAGCGGGGGATAAGCCCCAATGTTGTCGAATTAGGTTTGAATGCCAGGATCAGATTGCCGCTATCCGGAATGTCAACCACGGTAGGGGCACGACATGTCGTGCCCCTACACCATCGAGACAACG
>JAJEAH010000021.1 GCA_022824225.1 Chloroflexota bacterium | reverse complement strand
CTTCGACTTGGCTCAGGGCGAACGGCTCAGGTGTAAGCTCTAATGCGACACCGCACGGGCTTTAGTGCGACACCGCACGGGCTTTGGTGATACTCCGCGCGGGCTTTAGTGCGGCACCGCGCGGGCTTTGGTGCGACACCGCACGGGCTTTGGTGCGACACCGCACGGGTTTTGGCGCAACACCATTGGGGCCAGTCCCCCGCCAGTCCCGTGGGCTTCCAGGGCCAGCGCTGCACTGTTGCGCGGCGGCTTGCCCCTCGCCGATTGCTCCGAGCTACTTCCGGGTGGCTACTCTTCCCTTTTGGCGCGCAACGCCAAGTGCACTTCCTCGAGTTGCGCGTCGGACACCGGCGACGGCGCTTGGGTCATGAGGTCCACCGCTTGCTGGTTCTTGGGGAAAGCAATCACTTGGCGAATGCTGTCTTCATCGGCAAAAATGGCAATCGTGCGGTCCAAGCCCATGGCAATGCCGCCGTGGGGTGGCACGCCGAAGGAGAACGCCTCCAGCATGTGCCCGATCTGCTCGTCGATTTGATCGGGCGTGAAACCCATGGTGAGCCAGATTTTCTCCAAGAGGTCCCGCTTGTGGGCGCGAACGCTGCCGCCGCCGATTTCCCAACCGTTGCACACCAGATCATACTGCAATGACCGGGCGCTGCCCGGGTCGGACTCTACTAAGTCCTCATCTTCCGGAAACGGCCCGCAGAATGGATTGTGCACGAAGCTCCAGCGACTCTCGTCTTCATCCCATTCGAACAGCGGGAAGTCCACGAGCCAGCAGAAGGCGAGGGTATTCGGATCGCGGAGGCCCAGGCGATCGCCAATCTCCAGGCGCAGGCGGGCAAGCACAGCGTTGGTCACGTCCGGTTGGTCCGCCACGATGAGCGCCAAATCGCCCGGTTCCGCTTCCAACGCACCGGCGATGCGCGAAGCCGCCGCTTCACCAAGGTGCTGCAGCACCGGCGAACGCAGACCCTCGTCGTCGACGGCGATGCTGACGAGGCCCTTCGCGCCCAGCGAGCGGGCGAGAGTTGTAAACTCATCGACCTGCTTGCGTGAGTAGTCCCCGCACCCCGGAGCGCGCACGCCCTTGACTATGCCGCCCTTTGCGACCACGTCTTTAAAAACACGAAACTCCGTATTCTGCGCAAGGTCGGAGACATCAACTAGCTCCAGGCCAAAGCGCAGGTCCGGGGTGTCACAGCCGTACTTCTCCATTGCTTCCGCAAAAGGAATACGCGGAATCGGCCGAGTCTGAACGGTCTTATCGCTCAGCGTGTCGGCAAGCTGCAAGTAGAGACGCTCGATCACGTCCATGACGTCATCGCGTTCCACGAAGGCCATTTCAATGTCAAGTTGCGTGAATTCAGGTTGGCGGTCCGCGCGCGGGTCTTCATCGCGAAAGCAGCGGGCTATCTGGAAGTAGCGGTCCATGCCGGAGACCATGAGCAACTGCTTCAACTGTTGGGGGGACTGGGGCAAGGCATAGAAGTTGCCGCCGTGCACGCGGCTGGGCACCAGGTAGTCACGCGCACCTTCGGGAGTGCTCTTGAGCAGGATTGGGGTTTCGATTTCCCAGAAGCCTTCGGCATCCATGTAGTCGCGGACGGCCTTGATGAGCCGGTGGCGCAACGCCATGTTTTGCTGCATTTCCGCGCGCCGCAGGTCCAGGTAGCGGTAGCGCAGCCGAATTGCTTCATCCACCTCCAGGTCGGGGTTGTTTAGGTCGAATGGCGGTGTCTTGGTGACGGAGAGAATGCGCATGCCGGCGGCATGCACTTCCACGTCGCCGGTGGGCAGGTTTGGGTTGCGGGTGCCGTCGGGGCGGGTTTGTACAGCCCCGGTAAGGCTCAGGACAAATTCATTGCGGACGGAAGCCACAGCGCCCTGGTCCGCCTGCATGGTCTGCGGGTCAATGACGACTTGCGTAATGCCGTAACGGTCGCGAAGGTCTATGAAGACGACGCCGCCGTGGTCCCGGCGGCGATGCACCCAGCCGTTTAGCGTAACCGTCTGCGCCACGTCCGACGCGCGCAACTCGCCGCATGTATGGGTGCGCTTCCATTGTGCACTCACAAACGTATGCTCCTCGATTTTTGAGTTTGGCTGCCCGTGGTCAGGACAACCGGACTTGCTTCGTTGAACTGATGCTCTCACCCAGCGGCAGAGCCGGCGGCCTGTTCGGCGGCGGCTGTGAATTCAGGCCGACTGCCTTGGTCCGCCCATTCCCTAGCACACCGGCAGCGTGAATGCCACGCCGCAGGCGCTATGGCGCTGTGGAGAACGTGGTTGCTTGGCTCGCGAGCTACGGCGCGTTACTGCCGCTGCCCCGGAGTTTCGGCCACCGGGGCAGCGCGTCATTCACCTCGTTCACTCGTGTTGAGCGATGTTCTTGCATGTGGTAGGTGAGTGCCAATCCTATGGTACGGCGTCCGCGGCGACTGCGTCGGCGGCATTTTCCCGGGCCGCGGCGGCAAAGCGCAGGTGGTCGTCTGCCAGGTCCACCGCCACGCCGTGGCCCGCCGTGAGTTCGCCATTCAACAGCATTCTCGCGAGCACGTTTTCAATCTCCTTCTGAACCAACCGCCGCAGGGGCCGGGCGCCGAAATCGGGATCGTAGCCGTGCTCAACCAACCAGTCTTTCGCCGCCGCGCTAACAGTTAAAGACACCTCGCGCTCCGCCAGGCGCTCGCGCACTTCGCTGAGCATGCGTTCCACCACGTCCCGCAACTGCGGTTTGTCGAGATAGTGGAAAACGATTGTCTCATCGATGCGGTTCAGGAACTCAGGCCGGAACACCTGCCGCAGTTCCTTGTTGAGTTTCGCCTTGATAGTATCGAGATCGGTCCGTTGGGCGTCCGCGTCACCGGCCTGGAAGCCCAACAAGCCGTTCGTGCTGAGCACGTGCGCGCCGACGTTGGAGGTCATGATAATGACGGTGTTGCGAAAGTCCACCACATGGCCGTGGCTGTCGGTCAACCGTCCGTCTTCCATGACTTGGAGCAACGTATTGAAGATGTCGGGATGGGCCTTTTCCACCTCGTCGAACAGTACCACGCGGTAGGGACGCCGTCGCACGGCTTCCGTCAACTGTCCGCCGTCCTCGAAGCCGACGTAGCCGGGGGGAGCGCCAATCAAGCGGCTGACGCTGTGCCGTTCGCGGTACTCCGACATATCGATGCGCACCAGCGCATCTTCATCGTCGAACATGAACTCGGCCAGCGCCCGCGCCAACTCCGTCTTGCCAACCCCCGTAGGGCCGACGAAGAGGAAACTGCCGATGGGCCGCTTTGGGTTTGCCAGACCTGAGCGCGACCGGCGAATTGCTTCTGAAACGGCAAGGACGGCCTCTTCCTGGCCCACAAGGCGCTTGTGTAGCTCTTCCTCCATGTGCAGGAGCTTGTCGGCTTCCTCCTGAAAGAGTTGCGACACCGGGATGCCCGTCCACTTGGCCAGCACTTGGGCGACGTCCCGCGCGTCCACTGTGTCGTGCACCTCCTGGCTGTCCAACCAGCCTGCGCGAGCGTGCTCGTATTCTTCCTGCAAACGCAGGCGCTCGGTGCGAAAGTTGGCCGCGCGCTCGTAGTCGCGTTCCTGCCATGCGGTTTCCTCATCCCGCTCGCATCGCTTCAGGCGGTCTTCCACCGCCTTGATGTCGTCGGGCATGCTGAACATTTCCATGCGGACCTTGGCCGCGGCCTCATCAACGAGGTCAATGGCTTTGTCCGGCAGGAACCGCTCGGTCAAGTAGCGGTGCGAGAGCTTGGCGGCGGCATTGAGCGCGCCTTCTTTGATCTGCAGGCCGTGGTGGGCCTCGTACTTGTCGCGCAAGCCCTGCAGGATAGCAATGGTGTCCTCCACCGTCGGCTCTTCCACGTAGACCGGTTGGAAGCGCCGCTCCAGGGCAGAGTCTCGTTCGATGTGGCGGCGGTATTCGTCCAAGGTCGTGGCGCCGACAACTTGCAGCTCACCGCGGGCCAACGCCGGTTTGAGGATGTTCGCCGCATCGATGGCGCCTTCCGCGCCGCCGGCGCCGACCACGGTGTGCAGTTCGTCGATGAAGAGAATGATCTCCCGCTTGGCCTTTTGCACTTCGTCCACCACGCCCTTGAGCCGCTCCTCGAATTCGCCCCGGAATTTCGCGCCTGCCAGCAAGGCGGCCATGTCCAAGGCGATGACCCGTTTGTCACGCAATTGCTCCGGCACGTCGCCGTTCACGATGCGCAGGGCCAAGCCTTCGATGATGGCGGTCTTGCCCACGCCCGGCTCGCCCATGAGCACCGGGTTGTTCTTCGTGCGGCGGGAAAGCACCTGCATGACGCGGTAGATCTCTTCCGTACGGCCAATTACGGGGTCCAGTTTTGCGTCTCTTGCCAATTGCGTGAGGTCGATCCCATAGCGTTCCAACATGCGGTACTTGGATTCGGCTTCCGGATCGGTCACGCGGTGGGCGCCCCGCACTTTCTCCAGAGCCTGGTAGATCTTCTCCTGGTCGATGCCGGCTTCCCGCAGGATTCGATGAGACTCTCCGCCTTCCGCCACGGAGATGGCGATGAAGAGGTGTTCGGCGCCGACGTATTCGTCTTTTAGCCGGGCTGCTTCCTGCGCGGCCAGATCCAGGACAAGCTTGGCCCGGGGCGTCAGGTAGAACTGCGCCTGGCCGCCCTGAGCGTACGTTACTTGCGGGCGGGGCCGCAGCACTGTATTCAGCCGCTCTTCAAGCTGTGCGGCCGCGACGTCCATCGTATCCAACATTTGGGGCACCAAGCCGTCGTTCTGTTGCAGTAACGCCAGCAGAATATGTTCGGTATCAAGTTGATTGTGATTGAGCGCAAGCATCAACTCTTGCGCCTTTGCCAACGCTTCTTGCGCCTTGGTCGTGTAGCGTTCGTTCATCGCCATGGCACTCTTCCTTTCCCTTCCGCTCCCAAAGTTGAGAGCGCCTGTCGTCCGGTTCCGCCCGCGCCCCGCTACGAATCACAGTTGCGCAGCTCCGCGGGCGTGACGACTTGAGAAATTCGATCTAGTAGTTCTGAGTAACGCGCTGCAACAGACTCTTCAAACGCGCTATTTCCGCTTCATATTGCTCGCGCTGGGCCGCGAGTTGCTCTTCCATTTCCTGCTGTAGCCGTTCCATGCGCTCCGTCAAATTCAGGATCACTTCAACACCTGCGAGATTGACACCGAGATCATTTACAAGCCGTTGGATCTGTTCCATGCGTTCCACGTCGGCATGAGAATAGAGTCGAACATTTCCTTTCGATCGCCGGGGCTTGACCAGACCCAAACGTTCATAGTGGCGCAGCGTCTGGGGGTGGACGCGCAGCACTTCTGCCACCACACCGATCGCGAAGAACGGCCCCTCGCCCTCAAAGCGTATGCTCATGCTGATTCCCTATCTCCCCCGGTGAGTCTGGGTGCGCACCTACCCCGCGCTAGGCCGTAACCGGGTCTTCCTTGCGCAGTTTTGCCAACTCGGAGAATAGCTCTTTCTCGCGGTCCGTTAGTCCTTTGGGCAGCCGCACCTGTACCCGCGCGAAGAGGGCGCCCGGATCCCCGTGCTTCAACCGAGGCATGCCCTGTCCGGCAAGGCGAAACACCTGCCCGTTCTGTGTCTCGGGGGGGATGCGCATGACAACGCTTTTGCCGGCAGGAGTCGGCACCGGAATCTCCGCGCCCAAAACGGCATCGACCAGGTCAATCTTGACGTCGACGTGCAGGTCGTCGCCTTTCAGCTCGAAACGCGAATCCGCCGCAATCTTGACGACCAGGAAGAGGTCGCCGCGCTCGCCGTTTCTGCCCGGATGCCCTTCTCCGGCGACGCGAATGCGGGAACCGTCGCGCACGCCGGCCGGAATCTTTACTTCCAGGCGGCGGTGGCGGGCATGGCTGCCGCTGCCCCGGCACAAGGCGCATATGGTGCCTTCGGCCCGGCCGGATGAGCCGCAGGCCGGACACGGCCCGGGGACCTGCAAGTCAAACGTGCGCATAGTGCCCGCATATGCTTCGGCAAAAGAGACTTCGATGTCCTGTTCCAGGTGTCGTCCAGGTTGCGGACCCGCTTGCGGGCCGCGGCCGAATAGCGTTTCGAAGAAATCTGAAAAGCCACCGGAGCGCGCGCCGCCCCGGCCGAGACTATCAAAGTCGATACCACCAAAACCGCCGAAGTCAAAAGGCACGCCATTGCCCACTGCGTCGCCTACCTGGGACTGCCACGCCCGACCCGACCGGTGCGCGGCGCGCGCCTGGTCGTACCGTGCCCGTTTTTTCTTGTCCCGCAGTGCTTCATACGCCTCATTGATAGACTTGAAGCGCTCTTCGGCCCCAGCATCGCCAGGGTTTACATCCGGGTGGTACTTGCGGGCCAGCCGTCGATAGGTGTCCTTGATTTCCTTCGTGGACGCCTGCGGCTTGACACCGAGTACTTTGTAATAGTCTTTGAATTCCATCGCCGTCTCTCCCCATCCCGGCGCCGCGGCCCACGCCGCGTACTCACGACAAGCTGGGACTCGTCACTTGTTATTCGTCGGCGCCGCTGCGCTGCGCCACCCGCACCTGCGCGGGTCGCAACACCGTATCACCAAAGAGGTAACCGGCCTTGATTTCGCCGACGATCGTATCGGGTTCTACCTCGCCGCCGGCCGGCTGCACGTCCACGGCCTCGTGAAAGCGCGGATCGAACGGCTCACCCAGCACCTCTTGTCTCGTGACGTTTTGGCGCTCCAACACGTCACGAAGCTGCAGCAACGTCATGCGCACGCCGGTCAGAACGTCCTCGACAGACTCGGTCTGATGCTGCTCCTGGAACGCAATCGCTCTTTCCAAATTGTCCAGGACGGGCAGAATCTCTTCGAAAGTCTGTTTTAGTCCGTCGCGGACACCTTCAGCGACATACTGCACCGAGCGCTTGCGAAAGTTTTCCAGGTCGGCGCGGGCGCGGAGATACCGGTCCTTGTAGTCCTCCGCCTCCTGCCTGGCAGCGGCAAGCTGCTCTTCCAAGGATGCCGGCGGAGCTTCGGTAGCATCGTCGTCCTTCCCGCCGTTGCCTCGGCTGTCGCCTATGCCGTCACCATCCTGCCCGTGCGGGGACACTGCGCTCGGCGTCTCGTCATCTCTCTGCTCTTCAGCTTTCTTAATGCGTTGCACGAATTATGTTCCCTCCACGCAGAGGCGGGTGGTTGCCCGCCCCTCTGCGACGCTGGGCTCTGTTCAGGATGCGCTTGACCCTAGCGAGGCGTAGCACATCCGCGCGGGTTCGCGCGCCACGGGTTGGTGTTGCGTGGCGCCCGGGTTCTACGCCTTCTTGTCTGCGTCTGACTCGTCGGTGGCCCGAAACTCAGCGTCAACCACTTGATCATCATCGCCGTCGGTCTCGGCCTGCGCAGCGGCCGGCCCCGCCGGGTCGCCGTTTTCGCCTTGGGCGGCATTTGCACGGGCATACATGGCCTCGCCAATCTTCATGGAGGCCTGCTCCACCTCTTCCACCGCAGCGCTGATACGGGCGGTGTCGTCGCCTTTCAGCGCTTCGCGCAGACCTTCCAGAGCTGCTTCCACCGCGGCGCGGTCTTCTTCGGACACCTCCTCGCCCAGCTCGTTGAGCGAGCGCTCGGTTTGATAGAGGAGCGAGTCGGCCCGGTTGCGCAACTCAACCTCATCGGCCCGGGCGCGGTCGTCGTCGGCGTGCTCTTCAGCTTCTCTGACCATCTGGTCCACTTGCTCTTTGCTGAGCGTCGTCGACGCGTGGATGGTCACGTTCTGCTCTTTGCCGCTGCCCAAGTCCTTAGCCGTAACGTTCAAAATACCGTTGGCATCGATGTCGAACGTTACATCTACTTGCGGCACGCCGCGCGGCGCGGGCGGAATGCCCTCCAAGCGGAACTGTCCCAAGAGCATATTGTCCTTAGCCATCGGGCGTTCGCCCTGGAACACCATGATGTCCACCGCGCTCTGGCCGTCCTGGGCCGTGGAGAAAATCTCACTCTTGCGGGTCGGCACGGTGGTGTTCCGTTCGATCATCTTGGTGAAGACCCCGCCTAGGGTCTCGACGCCCAGGCTCAAGGGAGTCACGTCGAGCAGTACAACGTCCTGTACCTCGCCGCCGAGCACACCCGCCTGAATCGCCGCGCCTACGGCAACCACTTCATCGGGATTGACGCCCTGGTGGGGGTCTTTGCCGATAAGCTTCTTTACCAACTCTTGGATTACGGGCATGCGCGTCGCGCCGCCCACGAGCACCACTTCATCGATGTCGTTGGGGCTGAGCCCGGCATCGTTAAGCGCTTGCTGGAATGGCCGCTGCGTGCGTTGGGTGAGAGCGGCGGTCAAGTCCTCGAATTTGGCCCTGGACAAGGACTCCGCAAGGTGCTTCGGCCCGTTCTGATCGGCCGTAATGTACGGCAGGTTGATCTCAGTCTGGACCATAGTAGAGAGTTCGATCTTGGCTTTCTCCGCCGCCTCGATCAAACGTTGCAGCGCCTGGCGGTCCTTGCGGAGGTCGATGCCCTCAGCCTGCTGGAATTGCTCAGCCAAGAACGACACTACGCGCTCGTCGTAGTCATCTCCACCCAGGTGGGTATCACCGGCGGTAGACTTCACCTCGAAGACGCCGTCGCCGACCTCCAAGATGGAAACGTCGAACGTGCCGCCGCCCAAGTCCCACACCAGGATTGTTTCCGTGGTCTTCTTATCGAGGCCGTACGCCAACGACGCCGCCGTGGGCTCGTTGATGATACGCAACACCTCAAGACCGGCAATCTGGCCGGCGTTCTTCGTTGCCTGGCGTTGACTGTCGTTGAAGTACGCGGGCACGGTAAGGACGGCCTGCGTAACCTCCTCGCCGAGGTACTTCTCGGCATCTGCCTTCAACTTTTGCAGGATCATGGCGGAGATTTCTTCCGGCGTGAAGTCCTTGCCCATGGCCGGCACCGCAACCCGGGCCTCGCCCTTGGCGCCCTTGGCCAGCGAATAGGCTACGCGCCCGCCTTCATCCTGGATCTCATCGTACCGGTGGCCCATGAAACGCTTGATAGATGAGACTGTGTTTTCCGGGTTCAACACGGCTTGGCGGCGGGCCAATTGCCCGACTAAGCGTTCTTCGCTCTTCGTAAATGCCACGACGGAAGGGCAAAGGTCGCCACCTTCCGAAGTGGGTATCACGACGGGGTCGCCCCCTTCCATCACAGCGACGACTGAATTTGTTGTACCGAGGTCAATGCCTATGATCTTGCCCATCTGTGCTACGCCTCCTCTGCGATAGTTGGACTAATGGGTGTACTGACCGGTTGGCTGTCCGGCTGGGTTGCCGGAGGGGATACGCGCTTGGGCTTGCGCCGTGTTCGTTTTTTGCGGCGCGGCCCGTCATTCAGCAATGCGACGTCGAGCACTTCATCCATGGAATCGGCCCAGACGATCCGCAGTTCGTCTAGCGCTTCCTGCGGCACGTCCTCCAGACTGTGCTTGTTCTTGCTGGGCAGGACCACGGATTGTACGCCGGCCCGGTGGGCGGCCAGCAGCTTCTCCTTGAGCCCGCTGACCGGCAAGACCCTTCCGCGCAACGTAACTTCGCCCGTCATGGCAACGTCCTTGCTAACCGGTCGTTGCGTCAGGAGCGAGACGATCGAGGTCGCCAGGGCGACACCGGCGGACGGACCTTCTTTCGGCACAGCGCCGGCGGGCACGTGGACGTGGAGATCGTTCTCCTCGATCAGGTCTACCGCGATATCGAAAGACTGGGCCTTGGCCCGGGCAAAGGAGAGTGCCGTCATAGCGGACTCTTTCATTACTTCCCCGAGTTGGCCGGTGAGAATCAGATCGCCCTTCCCTTTCATGAGCGCGGACTCCACCGTCGTTATCTCGCCGCCGGCTGCCGTCCACGCCAGGCCGGTAACCACGCCGACCTCGTCTTCGCGTTTGTCCTGCTTCGTATTTAGTTTTTCCGGACCCAGCAGTTCCTGCACGCGGCGCGGGCCGATGCGGGCCGTCTTCTGCTCACCTGCCGCGATCATACGCGCGACTTTGCGGTCGATAGTGGCAATCTGCCGCTCCAGATTCCGCACGCCGGCTTCGGCCGTGTAGCCTCGGATGACCTTACGCAAGCCCTCGTCGGTAAGTTTGCACTGCGTCCGGGTCAGGCCGTGTTGCTTGAGTTGACGCGGGACCAGATAGTCACGCGCAATGTGCAGCTTCTCTTCCTCCGTATAGCCCGAAATGTTGATGACTTCCATGCGGTCGAGCAGGGCTGGGGGAATAGTCTCCGCCAAGTTGCCCGTCGCAATGAAGAGCACCTGCGATAGGTCGTAGGGCACTTCCAAATAGTGGTCGGAAAAGCTGAAGTTCTGCTCGGGATCGAGGACTTCCAACATGGCGCTGGAGGGATCCCCCCGGAAGTCGTAGCCAAGCTTGTCGATCTCATCCAACACGAACACCGGGTTCATGACGCCGGCCTGGCGCATGCCTTGGATGATTCGCCCCGGCAACGCGCCAATGTACGTGCGGCGATGGCCGCGGATTTCGCCTTCATCCCGGACGCCGCCCAGACTAATGCGGACAAATTTTCGGTCCATGGCCCGCGCGATCGAACGGCCCAGTGACGTCTTGCCCACACCCGGCGGCCCGATGAGGCACAGGATCGGCGTGCGCGCGTGCTTGGCCAGGCTGCGCACCGCAAGGTACTCCAGCATCCGGTCTTTGACTTTGTCCAGACCGTAGTGGTCATTGTCGAGCACACTCTTGACTGCGGTTATGTCAATGTCTCCCGCAGACTCCTTTGCCCACGGCAGGCCGAGGAGCCACTCCAGGTAAGTCCGCACGATGCCAACTTCCGGCGACGCCGACGGCATGTTGCCCAGACGGCCGGCCTCGTGCCGCGCCTTGTCCTTGACCTCGTCCGGCATCTCCGATTCTTCGATCGCCTTCTTGATTTCCTCGATTTCGGCCAATTGCGGATTGGCTTCACCCAGTTCGCGGTGAATCGCCTTGAGCTGTTCGCGCAAGTAGTATTCTCGCTGGGCTTTTTCCATGCCCTGCTGGATTTCACCCTGGATGCGGGCCTTGACTTCAGAAATCTGCAATTGCCGCGCCATGATGCGGTAGACGCGTTGCAGGCGCTCGATGGGGTTGATGATGTTCAGAAGCGTGCGCCGCTCGTTGAAGGATAGTTCCGGGGCGTAACCGAAGAGATCGGCCAGGCGTCCCGGGTCGTCCAGACTGCGCGCCACGGCCACCGCGTCTCGCGGCACCTGCGGCTCCTTCTCTACGTAGGCCTCGATCTGGTTGATGACGCTGCGCACCAGCGCTTCGGTTTCGAGCGAACTCTCAGCGGTCTCTTCTACCGCCTCAACTTCCGCTTGGAGGTAGCCCTTCTTCCAGATGCTGAGCAGGCGCGCTCGCTTCTGGCCCTGAAACAGAGCCTGGTGCTTGCCGTCGGGCAAACGCATGAGTTGGCCGACGCCGGCAATAGTGCCAACCGCGCCCGCGTGTTCCCGCGCGGGACGTTTCAGGTTGAATTCCTTGTCCGGTGAGAGCAGCAGGACTTTGTGATCGCCCTCCACGGCAGCGGCGACCGCGCGATACGCCGCTGCGTCTTCCAGGCGCAAGGGCACGGTCATATACGGAAAGACGACGGAATCGGTAAGCACGACCACGGGCAGGCTCATGGGTATTTCCTCTGCCGCCGTTTGTTCGGTCTGTCGTGCCTCTTCAGTTCGGTTTGCCATGCGGGTTGTTCCTCGCGGCTGCTCCATTGAGGTCTTGTAGCCAATTTGAGACTGCTGGGGGACTTGGCGGCTCCTGCCGCAGCGCCCGGCTGCTGTAGGCACAGGCTCTTCGCGCAGGCCCTTGGTCACATAGTTGAGTGTGTCCGTATCAACTTAACTGTAACAGATAATGTAGCCTCATTATACACATGGGCTTGAGCTTGCGCAAGTCCAGGGTCTTTGACCGGTTCCGTGTTGCCTCTCCGTCCTGCCGTTCTGGACTACCCATTGGTGGCACTCTCGTTGGTCAGTTGAGCCGGATCCGCGCCCGGCATTGGCCAGTCTTACACAACGGACCTAGCGCGTTAAAATGACAAGCCGCCCGGGCGTACGAGCGGCTTGTCATCAGGAAAAAAGGAGGAAGGATTTGATACGTATATGCGTGGGACATATACGCATATGCAATGGTTGGGGTGCGCCCGCCGGGCGCTTAGTCGAACAGCAAGGCTCTCTGGCGGAGCAGGATGTCTCCTAACAGTCCAAGTTGCACTTCATAGCGAGTTCCCGCGTGTTGCGGGTGGTATTCGAAGCGAGCGCGTTGGAAGTACTGCACGATGTGTCCGTTTTCGATTACTTCCTGGGAAATTGGATAGCCGAAGATGAAGATTCCGCCGTTATCACGGAAGTACTTAAGGAAGGCAAAGTGCACAGAATGGCCCGTTTCAGGGAAATACTCCTGGGATTCGGTGCGCGGCATCGGCGCCACCGTCTCCGCCTTGGGCTGGTCGCTGCGCAGTTCAGAGCCCAGCAGCGTCAACTGCACTTCATAGGGCGAGCCCGCAAACTGGGGGTGGTACTCAAATCGAGCGCGTTGAAAATACTGCACGATCATGCCGTTTTCATTCATTTCTTCGGTGCGCGGGTAGCCAAAGATGTCCAAGCCGCCGTACGTTTCGAAGAACTTGCGAAATCCGCCCAGAACATTGTGTCCCGTCTGGTGAAAGTACAGTGCGTCCGGATCATCGCTGCGCGCCACCGGGTCCGTGGGCAGAGATTCGCGTAAGTCGATGCTCACCCACAAGTCGTCGCCGATTACGGCGCCGCCCGGCCCCCGCATGGACCAGATGCCCATGCAATCGCCGCAGTGCGTAGGCGCCGTTAGTTCCACACTCACTACTCCGGTCTGGCCCGGCGATAGGCTTGGCAACGGTACGCTTTCAGGTCCATCGAAGCGGTTCCTGCCTTTGAAGACGAGCCGGTAACTGTCGTCCCAGGTCGTACCGCCGGTGTTCATAATCTTCCAAGTCTTCGTGAACTCACTGCCCGCCAACACGGCGGTGCCGTCCGGAAAGGTCACGTCCTCAACGTAGCGCGCGTCGGGATTGAGAAAGTAGGCGAGGATGCCGCTGAAGAGCGCCGCCGCAAGACTCTCCTGGTACACCGGGTCGTGCAACCTGACTGCTTCTTCATAGTTGGTCAGCGCGCCAATCTCCGCGATCACTGCCGGAATCTCGATCTTTCCCAGCGTGTAGTACGGCACGGACCGGACCCCGCGATCATCCGCTCGCGCCACCTCGCGCAGGCTGTCACGGAGCTCGAGCGCGAGGTTCCTGCTCTGTGCGATGAGTACAGGCGGCCGGACGTGAGAGTAGGCGTAGCCGGTTTCCGGGCCGTAGAACACCACCACGCCTGAGCGCGAGGTATCTGCCAGAGAGTCTGCATGGATCGAGATGAAGACATCGCCGTCGGATTCATTCGCAATTCGCACTCGTTCTTCGAGATCTGACCGGCGCCGGTCCGCGCTGGTACCCAGCGTGGTGTCGGCTACCCGGGTGTAGATGGTCGTTGCGCCAGACCCCTCCAGTAGCGACTTGAGCCTGAGCGCGACCTGTAGGTTTACGTCCTTTTCCTGAAAGCCATTGACCACGGCTCCCGGGTCTTCACCACCGTGCCCCGGATCGATGACGATCGCCTTGCCGGCAAGGGGTCCCGCAGCTTGTGCGGAATACGTGGGAATCCCGAGCGAACTAAGCAGAACAAACAGAGAAAAGAGAATCTGGACGCGATGGGACCGCATACACCGTGGGACGAAAGTGAGAGAATCGGACAGAAGCGAAAAAGAGAAAAAAGCAAGGCAAGAAAGGAATTGTAGGCAAATGGGTCCTACAAAAATAATATAGCACAGCCTCTCAGGCGGCGCAAGTGATTAGGGCCGGAAAATCTCTGGATTTGGCCGCGCTTTGTTGGCATACACTGTCATTGCTGAACGTCTTGCGTGAGTCGCAGACGGATTCTTCTCTCAACTGGCTAGGTATGACGCACCAAGTAATCCCGAGCGGCGCAATGTGTCACTTCGAGTACGGTTCTTCGTAACTTCGAGTGCAGCGCGCTGTCTTGCCGAGCGCAGTTCCATGCAGCTCCGCGTGCAACCCTTTCCCATCCCGAGCCCGGCCACGCCATCCTGATCGCTGCACGTCGTCCCGATCGCCACCGTTTCATGCCGAGCCCCGCCGTGTCTTACCGAACGTTGCCGTGCCATACCGAGCGCCGCCCCGTGTCATTCCGAGCGCTGCCCCATGCAGTTCCGACTGCTGCCGTGTCATTCCGGGCGCTGCCCTATGTCATTCCGAATGAACGCGAGGAATCTAGCGCCCGCGCAGCGTGCCGGCCACCTGACTCAGCACGCTAGATTCCTCTCTCCGCTGCGCTCCGTTCGGAATGACATGTGGGTGAGCGGTGAGAAGTACCAATGCACATTGAGGCGACTTCGGAGCGCGGCATGTCGCGTTGCGCCGACCTAGGCGACGTCAGAGCGTGGCACGGTGCGTTGCGCCGACCAAGCCGTGGGCGTCCGGGCTCCAAGAGCGAGCCACAGCTTCTGCTCAACGTTACAGCCTGAACTTGCCATGCACGACCGGGCCAGGGAATAGCTACCGAACGCTCTTCTCTACCTGAAAGGACCTAGTCGTACGTAACCGGGCCAGTGTCCGATTACCGCCGCAATCCACACAGGCGCCCAGACCTTGACGTGCGCGTCCGGGCCAGGGCGTGCGACTCAACTCGGCACTTCGAGCGCCCTGGCCCGGCTGGAGAGCGAGATGCTATCCACCTGCTGATACGTAGCGGTTTCGATGACGTGGATGGTGGCGGTGGTTTCTTCCGCAATGTACAAGTACCGTCCGTCTGAGGAAAGCGCCATGGCCCGGGGCCGCTGCCCCACCGGCACGGTGTCCATGACTTCCAGCGTGTCCGGGTCGAGCACCTGGCAGTAGCCGAGGACGCCGTTTAGCACGAAAAGCTGCTCGGCGCTGGGGTGCAGCGCCAGGGCGATGGAGCCTGAACTCGTCGTTGTCCCTTGCTCCACCGTGCCATCGCTTATGTCGACGATGGCGAGAGTCCCGGAGTCGATAAGGGTGGTGAACAGGCGCGCGCCGTCAGGCGCCATGACGCTGCGTCCGGGAGTTTCCTTCACCTCGATCGTGCGGAGAACGGCCAGAGGATTGGTGCTCATCACCGTAATCTCCTGACTGCGGTGCGCGACGTGAATGAGGCGGGCGTTATCCTGCGCGAGAATGAGTTGGCCGAACGACGAGATACCAAGCACGCTCGCCGTCACGCGCAGCGATGTCAGGTCGATCTCGACTATGCGGTACACGCGTTCGTCGTTGTCGCCCGTAAAGCTGATCAAGCCGTACATCGTCTCCGCGTCGACGGGCAGAAGTGACAGGAAGGTTGGCTGAGCGTAATCGCTCTCGATGGACAGCATCTCCGCAACCTCGCCGGTAGCAGCGTCAAAGCGCTCGATCGCCCCGCCAAAGCGGCCGCTATAGAGATAGCGTCCGTCTGGGCTGCGAACCAAATTGAAGCTCGACGATACATCTTCGTAGCGCGTGATTGGCAGATTACTTGCCGTATCAATGAGCGTCAATGAGTTATCGACGCCGCTGACGAACAGCCGTCCGCCGGCGTTGGGTTCCAGTTCTACCGGCACCTCAGTCTGCCGCCGGGTGACGGCAACATCCAGCCGGCTCTGGGCAAAGTCGATTTTGCGCACGCCAACGACGTAATCGCCCAACGGCACGTCGGGAATGGTAGCCGTGCCGTCCTCTTGCGTGAATGCCTCAGCGAGCTTCTGGCCGATGGCGTCGAAAAGTGTCACGTGGGCGCCGCCTAGCGGACTTTCGTCGGCGCCGGTGACGGCCACCACCATCGGCCAGCCGGAGCGCGTTACCTGCAACAGGAGTGAGCGCTGGTGTTCGCTTCCCCCCGGCGTCTCACCGCTGGCTTCCAAGATGAGGGCGTTCTCGCCAAGCAGCGGCAAGTCCACCGGCAGCACGAACGGCACCCGGAAGGTGCCGTACTCGTCCGCCCACGTGTGGCCGACCGTAACCGCCATTTCGCCGTCCGGGTACGTCAATTGCAGGCGAACCAGCGCGCCTTCCGGCCAGCGGGAACCGGTGATGAAGACCGTTGCGCCGAGTTCCGCGCGGCTGGGCAGCACACTCACCAGCGGCTCGCCGTCCTCACTCATCTCCAACACGGGAGTCGCATATTCCGGGACGCCCCGGAGACGGTTCACCAGCGCGCCGGCGAAGCCCAATACGATCACCAAGCCCACAACGGACAGCAGGCTAATCACCAAGGCACGGGTACGATTGGTAGAGAGCGCCATAGAAAAACCATGTTGACGTGACTACTAGTGCCAATAGTACCCGCCCCGCACGCGGTGGGCAACGTCCGAGCAAGAGTTCGACGGCCCAAGACCGTAGGAAGAGAGAGTAGCGATCAGCGGCCGAGGGGTTTTGCATCCTTGCTTAGGTAGCGATCGGCCAAGTCGCCATCCGTTGGTGCGGCCACGTACGTCTGCGGCGCGGCGAGCGGCGTGGGTTGAGGCGGACATCTTCCCGCCCGCGGAATCCCCGGTGCGACGGACCTCCGCCCTGCCCACAGACAACCGGCTGGCCGGGCGTTCCCTTGCTTGGTGCGACGCGCCGGTCGCTGGGCGCGCGACCGGATTGTCGCGCGCGACCATACCCTCACATCTCCACTGCTACGCCGCTAACGGCGCAGCGGCGGTCAACGCCATCAGGTCGCGCTTGGCACGCATAACTTGAGATCGATCGTGTCAGCCCGCGCAGTTTGCCTGCCCTTTAAATGTATGGATGTGGCCGTGGGCGAAGCGCCCCAGCCATGGGCGCAGATCCCCGAGTCAGGCGAAAGTGGTACCATGGCCGCGTGCAGTCCACATGCATGAACCGCCGCCGCACTGTCGCGAGACAGCCGCTGCGGAAGGCATCAGGACATTTGCGGCCCCGCGCCCAGAGTCTGTTGGAAACGATGATGAAATTCCTGCTCTTCTCGAAACGTCTCGAACACCTGGCCCTGGACGACATGGCGGCAACCATCGCCGGTTTGGGACTTGACGGCGTGGAGTTGACCGTGCGCGGCGCCGGCCACAGTTTGCCGGAAGCCGCGGCGGGCACACCCGGCCACGTAACCCCCGACCGGGTACGCGCCGACCTACCCCGTGCTGCCGCGGTCTGCCGGGCCCACGGCCTGGAAATCGGTTGGATCGCAACGGACATAACAAACGCCGACTCTCCTTACACGGCGGACGTATTCGCGGTTGCGAGCGGATGCGGCATCCGCCAGGTCAAGCTTGGCTATTACCACTACCGGGGCTTCGGCCACCTGCGGCGACAACTCGACGAAGCACGGCGCGACCTGGCAAGCATCGAGCGGCTCTGTCACCGGTACGGAATACAG
>JAJEAH010000016.1 GCA_022824225.1 Chloroflexota bacterium | reverse complement strand
CCCCCATTGGTCTCCACCCCCCCTCCCCCGCGCGCCGTGGGCCCCCCCGCTTCTCTATTGTCTCGTACGGGGAGGGATCGTACGTAGGGCGGCCTGAATCCGCCGGAATGCGCTAGCTTCCTACCGTCTCAGGCACCTTTTCCTCAGATACCTTTTCGGCGGAGTCGACCATCTTGTGCAGGCGCGCTTCCTCGCGCTTCTTCTGGGCCCAGCGCTTGGTGGTGATGAGGCGCTTGCGGCGGTATTCGGCGTCCGTGTGGTACTTGTTACGCACGTAGCACTTGCGGCAGCGCAGCGCACGCTGGACGACTGTCCCGCAGTCAACGCAAAACTTCGGTTCCTTCGGCTTCTTGGGCTGCTTGCTCAGGCGAATGCGGCGCAACTCCGCCACCCGCTCTTTGTTCTCCCGCGCCCACCGCCGATTCTTTTCGAGAATCTTGTCCTTATTGCGTTGGTAGTAGCGCTTGAAATACGTAGACAGCCGCTCGGCGCGGCCACAGCGCGCGCACAGACCGGCGCGCTTGGATTTGCCGTCACGCTGATTGGTAATGTCAGTCTCGCAGCGTGCGCAGGTAACGACTTGTACTGTTGCCTCCATCAGGACCTCCAGCGGAAACTTAACACTAGTACCCAACAACCACACACATGTTCCACACGATCACGGTACGCTCCAGCGCCAAGGACAGCGGTTAGCTGTTCCGCACCCGTCCAAACCCCATGCGCATACTTTGTGTGCGTTTTCACATGCACGTATCAGAATATAAGAATACGCCAACTCCTGTCAAGCTTTGGCAAAGGCGATTGATGCGCGCCATTACAGGGAAAAGTGGACTTTGCCACGATTCACCGTTTCGTTTTTTCCTAAGAGATTGATAAGAATAGTCGCGTTTGCGGCGCTGTTCGGCTCGGTGCCCCTACGCTAAGTAGAGCAACGATAAAACGCTTCGCTCCAGACCCGCATACCACAATTGGGATGCAGTTGACAGAGTTTTGCCCGCTCGCCACAATGGGCGCTAGAGTGGCTGAACCGCCTGTGCGACCAAGCGGCGCCGCCCCGGTTGGGTGTCGCATTGACATGCGCTGATCCGCGTGTTTCGGCTGTTACATTTATCACAAGCCCGGCGCTGCGCAGCTTGACGGTATGCGCGAAACCGGGCGCAAATCTTCGAACATACGCTCGAGTTGCGGCGCTTTGCGGGTCTAACGCTCGCGTTGCCGCAAGCGAAAGCCGCAACCCAACTGGATAACTAGGCTGGACCCCTCGTGCTCGCGCCCAACGCCGCAACCTCCGACTGGCCGCGCACGCCTCCCAACGGCTGGAGTTGGGCGGCGTTTGCGCTCGGCGCCTTTTGGTACCTCCGGCAGGGCATGGGCGCAAAAGGCCGCGCGCTCTTGGCCCCCCAGGGCGCGGTGGCGGCGCTGGCGCTCGCAAACGGCTTCTACATCATCCGGCAGTCGTCGCTGCAGGCGGGCGTGCTGCCGGCGCTCCTCGGCGGCCTGGTGCTGTGGTCGCTCGTTGGCTCCTACTGCGCCGCTTCATTCCGCAGCGACGCCTATCGCCGCCGGTGCGAGACCCAGGGGCAGGAGCCGCTGGTGCCGACAGGCTGGCAGTGGGGCGCGTTCGTGCTCACCGGCGGCTGGTACGTAGCCCATGGCATGCGGGTGAAAGGCCTGTGGCTCTGGCTCGCCTTCTTTACTTCAGTGGGCAGTGTGGTCGGCATTCCCCTCGGCTACGCCATCATGTGCTACTGCGGCGCCAACTTTCGCGCAGAGCGTTTCCTGGAAAACCCGCCTGCGCACATCGGCCCCACGCCGCGCGAACGCTGGATTCATCAGGACTTGAGCAAGGCGTTGACCGCGGTCGCCAAAACCCCCCAAGCCTCGCTGCGGGCCTCGCTGGTGGAAGGCGCGGTGCGGGGGCTGGGCCGCCAGGGCTATACGGTGCGCACGCTAGATGATCCTGAAGATGACGCGGTCTCCCTAACGGTGGAGCGGGGCCAGCGCTTCCTGGCCGTGCGCGTTGCGCCGGCGGCCCCCGCGCCGGCCGGCCAGGTGGCGCGCCTGGCGGCAGCCCTGGCAGACGACCCCCACAAGGTCGGCGTGCTGGTGGTCGATGGACCGCTGACGGCTGAGGCGCAGGCCGCGGCGGCGCACGCCCATATACGGGTGCTCAACGTCCAGGAGGAGGCAGAATGATGCTGAACGACGTGGTTGAACTCGCCTGCCCGTGCGGCTGGCGCGGGAACGGGCCGCCCGCGGCGAACCGGCGCGGCAGGTGGGCGCTCAGGCCGTTGTCCCGCTCCCTGGCGGAGCATGCGGCATGAACGCGCGGCGGCTCGGCGCGCTGGCGCTCTGCCTCGCCGTCGGCCTGCTGTTGGTCCGCCGGTTGCAGCAGTGGGCCGGCAACCCGCCCCGCCGGCGCGCGGCCCACAAGGAAGCCATCGAGCGACCGGAAAACGTGGACTCCTATACGCGCTTCATGGCCCTGCCGCCGCTGCGGCTGCTGCGCGGTTACGTGGCCCGCCGCGCTAGCGCGGGTATGTCCCCCTGGCGGGTGTTGGACGTGGGCTGCGGGCCGGGCTGGTTTCCCCTGGAACTCGCCGACCGCTTGCCGGCCGCCGTCGTTGTCGGGGTCGATCTCTCCCTGCCCATGGCGGCGAAAGCAGTTGCCCACGCCGCCTCCCGCAACCGCGAACAGCGCGCGGTCTTTGCCCAGGCGCGCGGCGAGGAACTGCCGTTTCCGGACGATTCCTTCGACCTGATCGTCAGCACGCTCGCGCTGCACCACTGGCAAGACCCCGTAACGGTGTTGGAGGAGTTGCGGCGCGTGGCGCAGCCCGGCGGGCGCATTCTCGCCTTCGACATTCGCCGCGATATACCAGTCTGGCTCTGGACGATGTTCAGGACGGGGCAAGTAGTCAGCGATAGCCTCCGGCTGTGCGAGGAGGGCGAGCCGTCGGCCTCGGTGGCCGCCGCCTTTACGCCCGCCGAAGCCCGCCGCCTGGCGCTGCAAGCCGGATGGGAACGCGCCCGGGTGCAAACGGGCCTGGGCTGGCTCATGCTGGAACGTCCGCCGGCCCACCCGGCGCCCTATCCGGTACCGCCTGCGGCCCGGCGCCGGCGAGGAGCGGCGACGTAGGCAGTTTGCGGCGCCCCGAGACCCCGGACCCCAGCGTCCGCTTTCGGCTTCTCTTGGAGCAAGTCGACAAAGCTGCCGGAAGCCGCTCGCGCCAGAGCTACGGCGATTGTTCGCGCTTGAGCCAAGGCAACCGTTCGCGCGGCTCAACCGGCGCAATTGGTTCAGCACTTTAGATTCCGCGCTCTTAGCGACACTCCGCTGCGCTCCGTACGGAATGACAGCATTGTGAGCGGGCTGCGCTCCGTACGGAACGACAGCACCGTGAGCGGGCTGTGCTCCGTACCGAATGGCAGCAATGTGAGCGGTGAATGATGTTGTACTTGGGAGTGCGTTGCGGGAACCGATGCGCACTGCGTTAGCAAGGAGGCATGTCAACGAATTCCCCGATACGTACCGTTGTGACCGTAGCTTAATGTCATTCCGAACGGCAATCAATGTCATTCCGAGTGGAGCGAGGAATCTAGGGCCCATGCCACCCGTCGCCCAGAAAGCGCAACACCTCAGCTCCCGCGCTCCCGCAATTCGCCGCCCCGCTTGCCATCACATCTGAATCAGCCACAAGCGGCACTGAAGCTCCTTGGATTCGCTACAAAGGCAATCAACGAATTACCTGACATCCACAAGCCAGACCGCAGCTCAACCTGGTCCGACGCAAGCGCCGGAATGCGCGGCGGCTGTGATTCGTACCGCGTGTGTCGGTGGCAACGCCGTTGCCGCCAGTGCGCCGGTAAAGAGCGGCGCCGGCGGTGGCAGGCCGCCGCGCATGGGCTTCTGCTACCATGGGGGCGATGACCTGCTTACGGCTCCCGGCGCACGCCCAAGTACAACGCACATGAGTGAATCGCGCTCCCCGGCTTCCCGGCTTTGGGCGTTTTCCGCTTTCTTCCGCACTCGCGACGGCCTCTTCGTCATTGGGCGTGGCGTGTGCGGCGGCATGTTCTTGTCCTTGCTCTTCGTGGGGCGCGCTTGGCCGTGGCAGGCGCCACTATCGTGGTTTCTCGCGATGGCGCTCGCGCCCCTTGCCGTCATCGGTTGGCAGATGGCGTACCGCTGGCTGCTCCGGCGCATGGGGGCCGCTGACGCCGCTATTAGTACGGTCTGCAACTGGTCGCAGGCGCCGCTGTGGCTGGGTGGGCCCGGCCTGGTGTTGTTCTACGCCCACGACCACGTGCATCACCTCCTCTGGCACGTGGCGCTGGCGCGCATACTCGCGGTCTACGCCAGCGCGGGCGCCCCGTTGGCCCTGCAAGTCTGGGCGCTGGATACGGCTCCCGCGCTGCACCGCTGGCCGCCCCTCCGCCTTTGGGCCTTCCTCCGTCCCGCCCCCGGCGGCCGCTCCGCGAGCGGGGCATTGGGCGAAGCCCCCGTCGCGGCGC
The DNA here is from genome assembly GCA_022824225.1 of Chloroflexota bacterium. Taxonomy (GTDB): domain Bacteria; phylum Chloroflexota; class UBA11872; order VXOZ01; family VXOZ01; genus VXOZ01. Next base: position 22,746 of record JAJEAH010000016.1, on the reverse strand, counting down.
TATGGCACGGCCTGTGGCGCGGGCTGCGGGTCCACGCCGCGTTCCTTGGGCTGCTCGCGGCGGGACTGGCGGTGCGCCTGCGAGACCTGCTGCTGGAGGGCGGGGACGTGGCGCACTTCTACTTCTACGCCAGTACCATTCTCACCGACAAGCACTTCCTCTACTACCACATCACCCGCGACTTGCCGTGGCCCCAGGACCAATTGGCCACCTTTCACCTCATCATGGCGCCCATTTGGCGCGGCTACTACGAATTCGACTGGCCGCAAGTCCTCGCCATAAAGATCCCCACCTACACCGCGGACGTGCTCAGCGCCGTGGTCGTCTACGTGCTGGCGCTGCACGCGCTGCGGCGCTGGGCGGATGGCGCGTTCGGCGGCGGCCCGGAGACCGGCGGCAGCCCGGCGACTGGCGGTGGCCCGACGGCAGCGGCGCGCCGCGCGGCGCCTTTGCTCGCGCTGGTGGCTGCCGCCCTGTGGTACTTCAATCCCTGGCTGCTCACCGCCACCATTCCCAACGCCCAGAGCCACGCCGTTGCCCTGCTCTTCTTCGTGCTGGCGGTGGCGCGCTGGGATAAGCCATGGCTGGCCGGTATCTTCCTGGCGCTGGCGGCTACCACGCGCCTTGAATTCGGCATTGCCGGCATCGTGGCGTTCTGGTGGTTTCTGCGCTGGCGGGGCATGCGAGAGGCGGGCCTCTATGCGCTCACGTCGCTCGGCCTGTTGGGGTTTATCGCCGGGCCGTACGCGCTGGCCGATTTCGAGGCCATGCGCTGGGCGCTCGGCGGGCACTTGCTGGAGCGCGGCGAACCGCTCCTCATCGTGCAGGAAGCGTACCGCGCGCTGGGAGCGGCGACCCCCGGGTGGCTCAACGCCCTGGACAACCGCTACGTCGGCTTGGCCAACGCGGCCTTCGCCATCTTGGTCATGTTCGATCCCCACCACCGCCGCGCCCTGGCCAAAGCCGGCCTCTTCTATATCCTCACACTGCCCGTCATCCACGCCCGCTACCTGCTCTTCGGCTGGGCCGCGCTCTTCCTGTTCGCGCTCCCCCACCCCCACCGCCTGCTCGCCCTCGTCCCCTTCGTGCTATGGGTCAGCCTGGATGTGCCCGTGCTGTGGTTCCTGGGGACGTTTCTTGCTGCGTTCGTGGTGTTGTTCTTGACCAAGAACTCGCAGCCCGCCGCGAGCGGAGAACACGTCACGGCCCCACCGTGATTCTGTGCGCCGGCAAGAACCGCGTCTTTGAGTGGGCGGGTCTCACGTGCCCCATGTGAGATTGAGCCAGATGAATCATGCGGAAGTGGAGAAGCCGGTATGCTCATCGTCAAGCTTCGAGGGCTTGTGCCGCAACCATGCCATGTTGTCCTGTCTGCAATGCAGAAGCTATGATGACCAGTGTGGCACATCCTGCAGCAAACCTGAGAAACTCCTGCCATGATTGCGATAATCGACTACGGCGCCGGAAATTTAAGAAGCGTCAGCCGGGCGGTGGCGTTGCATACGCCGGACTTTGTGGTGACGCAGGACCCGGCGGTGGTGGAGCGGGCCGCTGCCGTGATCTTGCCGGGCGTAGGTGCGGCGGGGGATACCATCCGCGGGCTGGCGCGGCACGGCATGATCGAGGTGGTGCGGGCCACGATTGCGTCCGGCAAGCCGTATTTCGGCATTTGCATGGGCATGCAGGTCTTGCTCACAGAAAGCGAGGAGGACGGCGGCACGCCCTGCCTGGACATCTATCCCGGCACTGTGCGGCGCTTCCCCCGGGGCCTCACCGTGCCCCACATGGGCTGGAACCAGGTGCGGCAGACGCAGGAGCACCCCATGTTCGCCGGCATCCCGGACGAGGCGTATTTCTACTTCGTGCACTCCTACTACACCGATCCCGACGACGCCGGGCTGACGGCCGGTACCACCGACTACGGCGTCAGCTTTCCGAGCGTGATCGCGCGAGGCAACGTATTCGCGACCCAGTTTCACCCGGAAAAGAGCGCCGGCATGGGTCTGCGGCTGTATGCGAATTTTGTGGCCTGGGCGACGGATGCGGCACCGGCAGCGGAGTGCGCCGTTCGTCCGGAAACGTCGGCAAACATGGGGCCGTGAAGGGGGATCCCGGCGCCGGAGAGAGTGGTTGCCCTGCGTGCGCAAGAGCGGGGGCGAGCCCCAAGGGTGTCGCATCACAGTGGATGGCTTCAGTCTTCTCCGTTCGTGCTGAGCGCTTCGGCCCTTCGACACGCTCAGGGCAGGCAGGCTCAGTACAGGCTCTGTCGAAGCGCAAGCGGTGCGTAGCAGGCCCAAATCCGACGTTCTCGCGCCTGAGCCGTTCGCCCTGAGCTTAGTCGAAGGGTGAACGGCGCAGGCGCAGGCGCAGGCGCAGGCGCTAATGCGACACTATTGGGGACAAGCCCCCGCGCCACAAAGACCCGGCTGCCGGTGGGCCGCTTACGGTACATGCACGGCAGCGCAATTCCCGTGATTCTGTCGGTAGAACGGAGCTGCCGTTGAGGCAGAGCTAAGGACGGTCGCAGAAAGCCATGCAAGTCATTCCCGCAATCGACATAAAAGACGGCGCCGTGGTGCGCCTGTATAAAGGCGACTTCGCCCAACAGACGGTGTTCTCCGACGATCCGGTGGCAACCGCGCGCGGCTGGCAGGAGCAGGGCGCGGCGTTGCTCCACGTGGTGGACCTGGACGGCACCGAGAAGGGCAACAGCCGGAACCTGCCGGTGGTGGCCGCCGTGGCCAAGGCGCTGGACATCCCCGTGCAAATGGGCGGCGGCTTGCGGGACCTCGGCGCTGTTGAAGCCGTTATCGCGGCGGGCGTGGCGCGGGTCGTGCTGGGCACGGTGGCGCTCGAACAACCGGAGTTGGTGGCGGAAGCCTGCGCGCGCCATCCGGGCCGTGTGGTGGTGGCGCTGGACGCCCGCAACGGCAAGGTGATGACCCACGGCTGGCAGCAGGAAAGCAGCGTAGACATGTTCGACCTGGCGCAACAAATGGTTGAGAAAGGCGTCAGCCGCTTTCTCTACACCGACGTGGACCGCGACGGCACGCTGAGCCAACCGAATTTTGCCGCCACGGCGGCGCTGTCGGAGGCCGTGACTGTACCGGTGATCGCCTCCGGCGGCGTGGCGACTCTGGAGCACCTCACCCGCCTGGCGGGGCTGGGCGTGGAAGGATCGATCGTCGGCTCCGCGCTGTACCGCAACGCGTTCACGCTGCCCGAGGCGCTGGCGGCAGTGGCAAGTGCCGTGAGTCAACAGTGCGGCGACTGACGGCCGGCTTCTCCGCACGCCTCCGCGCGAGTGCGGCGGCTCGTTGAGTAGAGCTTTTCTCGCTTCAAAGGAGCCCGGGAGCGGTCCGTTGTGTTAGATGCCGCGGAAAGGAAGTCTGCCTTGACAGAATTCCAAGTAAATGCTACTCTAATACCACCTCCCCTACTCGCTTAGGCGGTAGGGTCGAGACCGCTCTCAGAGCGGTCTCTGTCTTTAAGCGCCGAACGGAGTGCAGGTGAAGACCAACCTCTATATTGACGGTTTCAATCTCTACTACCGGGCACTCAAGGACACCCCATTCCGGTGGCTGGACCTGCAAACGCTGGCTGAGGCGCTCTTTCCGCAAGACACCATCAGCCAAGTCTGCTACTTCACCGCACTGCTCGATGCCCGTCCCTCAGACCCAACCCAACCGCAGCGCCAGCAGACGTATCTGAGGGCGCTTGCCACGTTGCCGAGAGTCGAAGTCCACTTCGGTACATTTCGGTCGCGCACCAAACTACGACCGCTAGCGCGGCCACTGGCCGGCCTGCCGACACGTGTTCAAATCAAGGATTCGGAGGAAAAGGGATCGGACGTGAACCTGGTGACCAGACTCCTGGTGGATGGATTTAACGGCGCGTACCGGCAGGCGGTCGTCGTTTCCAACGACTCTGACTTTGCCAGCGCCATACGGTACGTGCGCGATGGGCTGCGTCTGCGAGTCGTCGTGGTCAACCCGGACGCCAACAACGCGACGCATAGGGACTTGGAGCGTGCGGCCACCTATGTCAAGCGGCTTTGGAAGAGCCATCTGCGGCGGAGCCAGTTTCCAGGCACGCTCACGGATGCCTACGGTACCATCAAGAAACCGGCCGGCTGGGTGTGAGCGTGGCGAACAAGCATGTCGGGAGAGTAGGAATGCTCCACTAGAACCGTCTTTGGCGGTCTTTCAAATGACGCGCTGATGGTTGTGCATTACTATGGTAAGTGCTCGATGATCACGCACATCGTCTGTGGCTGACTGCCGGTGTTTGGCGGGCGGCTACAATACTGGCAGCGCGGTTGCCCGACGAATTGGCAATAAAACCATGCTCACAACACGCATCATCCCCTGTCTCGACGTGCATCGCGGCCGCGTGGTGCGGGGACAGCAGTTTTCGGCCGATAAGGACGCCGGCGATCCTATCGAGCTCGCTATACGCTACAACGAGCAGAGCGCCGACGAGCTCGTCTACTACGACATCACCGCCTCGGCGGAGGAACGCGGCATCTTTCAAGACCTGGTGGAGCGCACCGCCGACCAGCTTTTCATTCCCCTCACCGTCGGCGGCGGCATTCGCACCGCGCAGGACATGCGCCAGATGCTCAGGGCCGGCGCGGACAAGGTCTCCATCAATACGGCGGCGGTCGATACCCCCGACCTCATCAACGACGGCGCCGAGGGCTTCGGCAGCCAGTGCACGGTGCTCTCCATGGACGTCAAGCGCGTGCCCCAAGCCGACGGCAGCATCAAGTGGCACGTCTTCACCCACGGCGGCCGCCGCCAGACCGACGGCGAGGCGGTGCCGTGGGCCATCGAGGGTGTGGCGCGCGGCGCGGGCGAGATCGTGGTCAACAGCATCGACGCCGACGGCACCCTGGCCGGTTACGACCTGGAACTGCTCGCCGCCGTCTGCGCCGCCGTGGACGTGCCGGTGATCGCCAGCGGCGGCGGCGGCACGCTGGACCACCTCTTCGACGCCCTGGACAAAGGCAACGCCCACGCCGTGCTCGCCGCCTCCATCTTCCACTACGAACACTTCACTGTGCGCGAGGTGAAAGAATACCTGGCAGCGAAGGGCATCCCCATGCGGCTGAACTAGGCCGCCGCGCGAATGGGACGCGCGCCATTGCGACGCAACTCTATGGAGAAGACTATGCCGGCGAAAGTTCTGATTCGACCGTACAATCCCAATCTCGATACGGCGGCCCTGCTGCCTCTCTGGCAAGCGGCGCTCGGTGACGCGTGGCCCATGCGGGAAGATCTCTTGCGGCGGCAATTGACCGAGCATCGCTTCTACCGCGGGGACGATCATCTGGTGGCGGTTGCTGATGGGCGGATCGTTGGTTTCGTGGGCACGCAGGTGGACCGCTGGGAAGGCCTGGACCCCAACCAGCGCGGCGGCGGCATTTCCGTCGTGGTCGTGCACCCGGACTGGCAACGGCGGGGCGTCGGCACGCGGCTGCACGAAGCGGCGCTGGCGCAACTGCGGCGTGAAGGCGTGCGGGAGTTAAGGCTCGGCGGCGGCGGCGCGTACCGCTTCTGGCCCGGCATTCCCACCGACTTGCCTGGCGCTTACGACTTTTTTGCCGCCTGTGGCTGGCCGCTGGAACCTGAAAAGCGGTCATGCGACTTGGTGCGCGATCTCAGCGACTTTCAGACCCCAGCCGCCATGAGCGCACGGCTGGCACAAGAAAACGTGACAGTCCGTCCCGCCCGGCAGGATGAAGTAGACGACGTCATCGCCTTTGAATGGGACCACTTTCCTGGTTGGGCCGCGGGTTTCGTCTACATGGGAGAACTCGGTGATTTCCAGAACATGCTCGTCGCCGTTGACGCAGAAAAGGGCATAGTCGGCTCCCTCATGCTGCATACGCCCCAGTCGCGCTGGCTCACGGCAAACGTCACATGGAAGACACTGCTGGGCGATTCCCTCGGCGGCATCAGCGCGGTGGGCGTAGCCGCGAGCGAGCGCGGGCGCGGCATCGGCATTGGTATGGTGGCGGTCGGCTCTGAGGTGCTGCGCGCGCGCGGCGTCGGTAACAGCCATATCGACTGGACAAGCATCGTCGACTTCTACGGCAAGCTGGGCTACACGGTCTGGCGGCAGTACTGGATGTGCAACCGGTCGCTGGCGTAAGCTGCTGGGCGTGACCGTGGGTGGCATGAGATGCGGGCCCAGAATGCCAGGAGCGGCGCGCGGGTCAAGAAGTGCCGCGTTTCTCTCCGAGATCCCGCTTTGGTGCGTGAACGGCTGCCAGAGCCCGCACGCGCTGGCGAATCCTTTTGCAAATACCGTTCTTAGACGGCGATTGCGTCTCTCAGACGGCGAATTCGCCGTCTGAGCACGCGGCCGGGGCCAGACCGCTGACACCAAGCCCTGGCATGGCATCCCCTGGCCATGCCGACCGCTATGCGAGTCCTTGCTTCAGATTTGAGACTCCCAGTCCCGGTCAAAGCGCGAGAGGTGTGTCGGAGGTTCTTTCATCCTCCTGCGCCCGGCTTTCGCCATGCGGCATCCGTCTAAGCCCTAAGCCCACAGGACGGCCCCACCAAGCATCGCTGTCAATTATTCTATAAGTAATCCTGCAAATCACCTATGAAACCATTGACGCTGGGACACATCTTGGCTATGCTACGGAAGTATATGTTGTTGCGTATCATTTGCATTAGTGGAAGTTACTGGTCTCCAGCGGAAAGGAGGGCGCTCATGTTCGCATCACTAGCGCAACCCAAGACAAGGCAGCGCTTAGCGTTGGTCGCAATAGCCGGACTGCTGCTGGCGTTTGGCACCGTGCGGTCGGCCCACGCCATGCACATTTCAGAAGGTTTCCTGCCGCCCGTGTGGGCGGCCCTGTGGTTCGTCGCCGTCATCCCGTTCTTTCTTTGGGGGCTGCGGGCCATTGCCAAGCAGGTCAATCGCTCGCCGCAGAGCAAGATAACCCTGGGCATGTCGGGGGCCTTCTCCTTCGTCCTATCGGGCTTGAAGCTGCCGTCCGTTACCGGCAGTTGCTCGCATCCCACCGGCATCGCCTTGGGCGCGATCCTCTTTGGCCCCACCACCATGGTGGTGCTCGGCACCATCGTCCTCTTGTTCCAGGCCATCGTCCTGGCCCACGGTGGCTTGACCACCCTGGGCGCGAACGTGTTTTCCATGGCTTTGGTCGGCCCCTTCGTCGCCTACGGCGTCTTCCGGGCCTGCCGCGGCTTCGGCTTGAGCTGGGCGGTCTTTCTGGCGGCGGCGCTGGCGGACTGGGCGACCTACATGGTTACCGCCGGACAGCTTGCGCTGGCGTGGCCCGCCGAGACCGGTGGCATTCTGGAGTCGTTCGTGAAGTTCGTCGGCATCTTCTCCATCACGCAGATTCCGTTGGCCATCGCCGAGGGCATCCTGACGGTCATCGTCTTCAATCTGCTCATGCAGCACAGCCGTGAAGTGCTTGTGGAACAGGGCATCATAGGGGAAGAACAGGCCGCGCCTACCCCGGGCAGCCCTGCCGCCGCGAGTTGACGACACCAACGAATAATTGCCTATTGGACCGGTGCTGAAAGGCTTGTGAAGGAGCACACGCTATGTCATTAACGAGACGCAATTGGTTGCTCGCCTTGGCGGTGATTCTCTTGGTTGCCGTGCCGTTGGCCTATCGCGGCTGGATTGCGGAAGGCACGGAGTGGGGCGGAGCCGACACGCAAGGCGCCGAGGCGGTGGAAGAGCTGGCCGGTGACGACTTCGTGCCATGGTTCGATTCTGTTTACTCCCCCGAAGATTTGGAACCCTTCTTCTTTGGGCTGCAGGCATTGCTGGGCACGTTGCTGGTGGCCGGCATTGTCGGCTGGATTATGGGCCGCTCCCGCGCGCGGCACGGCATCGCCGGCAACACCGATATGACGATAGCCGGTGTGCTTTGCGTCGCAGGAGTGGTTCTGGCCGTCGCCTTGCTCTTCGTCGAGACGGAATTTGGCGAGTTGCAGGCGACGATGATGGCCGTGCAAGGCATCGGCATCGGTTTGCTGGCCTTCTTCATCGGCTATCCGCTGGGCCGCAGATCCGGCGAAACGGCGAGCGTCTAGCCGCTGCGACAGTCAACCGGTGTTATTGATCTTCCGGTGTTGCGCGGCAGCGATTCACGCCCACTGCCCGGATGTGAGACCGGCCGGCGCAGGCGCCGAGGCCGCGAGCGAAAGCACTTGGGCCGGTAACGCAGGAAATGGGCCCGGCCCGCAGGTTACAGACCTGCGGGCCGGGCGGACGCAAATGCGACCGTTCTACCGGTGCCTGCGTACTGCGGGGCGCGCAGAGCTGTAACATACGTTACCGGAGCGACCATCCCACCGGCGTGCGGGCCCGAACGGCGCGGGCCGGAAACCTCCGCCACCCGTGAATAGACACCAGCGGCAGGCAAGAGCCATGCATCCGTTTCCCATCGATCTATACGCCTACAATAATCGTCTGCGGGATGCGCACCCGGCGGAGAAGATCCTCTTTGCCGGTCTCACCATGCTCATCTGCCTCATTGCCAGTTCGCCGCTGGTGGCGGTCTTAGCCCTTGCTTGCGTTACCGTCGCCGTCGTGCGCGTCGCCGGTATTCCTTTACGGGCCTTCTGGTATTTTGTCCGCTTGCCCGCGGGCTTCATCGTCATCGGCGTGCTAACATTGGCCGTAACGACGGTAGATCCGGCCGGTCCCCAAACGCTCCTGGCGCTGCCCGTCGGCCCGTGGCACATTGGGGTGGTGGAGAGCAGTCTCGCGCGGGCCGTGCAGGTTGCGTCGGTTTCATTCGCCTGCGTGGCGAGCATGCTGGCGCTGGCGCTGACGACACCGATGGTGGACCTGACCGACCAACTGCGCAAGTGGCGCGTGCCCCAGTTGTTCATCGAGCTCATGGTGCTCATGTACCGCTTCATCTTCGTCTTCATCGAGACGGCCCAGGCTATGTACATCGCGCAGAACGCCCGGTTGGGCTACAGCAATTGGCGGCGCTCGCTGCGCTCGGCGGGCATGCTTGCCGCCAACCTCTACCTGCGTTCCCAGTCGCGGGCGTCTCTGTTGTTCACGGCGCTCACGGCCCGGGGCTATAGCGGCGAACTGCGTGTGCTTACCGCCCAGCCGACGTGGTCCCGCCGCAATCTCATCCTCATTGCCTGTGTGGAGAGTCTGTTGCTGTTGACAACCGTCGCGACCTGGTGGGGGGCATTTGTGTGAGCATAGACCCGACCCGCAGCCATGCCCCCGGCGCCACGCCGCCACCGGGCGTCCAAGACACGGAGGGCGAGGCAGCGGCACGACACAACGGCCCCCGGATCGTGGCGCGGCGCCCTGAAGAAGCCACGCCGGCGGCCGCGCCGCCTGTGCTGGCGGCGGAGGCGGTCACGTTCGCCTATCCCGACGGCACCGTGGCCCTGCACGACCTTTCCCTGCAATTGCCCCAGGGCCTTCGCGTCGCCATCCTCGGCGCGAACGGCTGCGGCAAGACGACGCTTTTCCTAAACTTGAACGGCATTTTGCGGCCCACAAGCGGGACGATTGTCCACAACGGCGAACCCATCGCCTACGACCGGCAGTCGCTGCGCGAATTGCGCCGCCGGGTCGGTCTGGTGTTCCAAGACCCCGACTCGCAGCTCTTCGCGGCCAGCGTGCGGCAGGACATCTCCTTTGGACCGCTCAATCTGGGCTGGTCGGAAGAGGTGGCGCGCGCCAAGGTGGAACAGGTCATCGCGGACACCAACTTGGGTGAACTGGTGGATCGCCCGACACACATGCTGAGCTACGGGCAGAAGAAGCGGGTGGCGATTGCCGGGGTGCTCGTGATGGAGCCGGACGTCATCATTGCCGATGAGCCTACCGCCGGCCTCGATCCGGAAACGACCGCACGCGTGCTCGATCTGCTGGATACGCTGCACGACGCCGGCCGCAGTATCGTGATTTCCACCCACGACGTGGAAATGGCGCTGGCGTGGGCAGACCACGCGATCGTGCTCGGCAGAGGCCACCTGCTGGCGGAAGGGCCGCCCGCTACCGTGCTTTCCGACGAACACCTGCTGCGGGAGGCCGGACTGCTGCCGCCGCTCGTGGTCGAGGCCTATCGGCAATTGCGCGGCGCCGGACTGCTGCCCGCGTCTGCGCCGGTGCCGCGCACCGTAGAGGACTTGACGGCCTTGCTCGTCCGTCACGCCAAGCCGCGCCTTGCGGCGGATAGCCCGCCCGAATGAGCCCTGCCTTGGCGCGCTCGGGGAACCCCGACGGCCTGGGAACCGGGTGCGGCGTGCGCGCCTGACGCTTCTTGCCAACGTGCCCCCAGACGTGCGCTGCGACAAGCTCAGCGCGAACGGGAAATGGGCTTGCGGCTGCTGCGCTTCGACGGGCTCAGCGCGAACGGGAAATGGGTGGTCCGCGCGAACGGACACTGGGCGGTCCGGTGCACTTTGGCCCTACTGGGGGCTGTGCGCTTGCGGCCACTGCGCTTCGACGGGCTCAGCGCGAACGGGAAATGGGCTTGCGGCTGCTGCGCTGCGACAAGCTCGGCGCGAACGGATAGTGGGAAGTCCGCGCGAACGGGAAATGGGCTTGCGGCTACTGCGCTGCGACGGGCTCAGCGCGAACGGACAGTGGGAGGTCCGCGCGAACGGGAACTGAGCTTGCGGCTCGTGCGCTTCGACGGGCTCAGCGCGAACGGGAACTGGGCTTGCGGTAACTGCGCTGCGACGGGCTCAGCGCGAACGGATAGTGGGAAGTCCGCGCGAACGGGACCGGCGTGAATGGCTTTGGGAGAGCGGGCCAAACTTCCGTCGCTCACGCCATCCGGTCGTAGGTCTCCACCGTAATGGGAAAGTGCAGCGCCTCGTCCGCCAGGAACCGTTCCAACTCAGCCACCATGGCCGCGCCCTGGCGCAGGCGGGTATCGTCGCTGAGGCCGGCCATATGCGGCGTCAGGAAGACGTTATCCATGCCGCGCAGCGGACTATCCGGCAGCAAGGGCTCGGGATTGAACACGTCGAGCACGGCGCGGATGCGGCCGGTCGCCAGTTCGGCAATCATGTCATCCTGGTTTACGGCCCGGGCCCGGGCGTTGTTGATGAACACCCCGCCGTCCTGGAGCAGCTTGAAGTGCTTGGCGGTCACCATGCCGTCGGTCTCCGGCGTGGTGGGCGCGTGGTTGGCGATGACGCGGCAGGTGCTGAAGAGTTCTTCCAGGGAAACGCGCGTGACGTTGAGCGCGGCGGCGCGTTCGTCCGGCAGATAGGGATCGTAGACGGCGATGGGCATGCCGAAGCCCTGCAATTTGCGGATGACGCGTTGGGCCACGTAGCCGCAGCCGATGAGGCCGACGCGCTGGGCTTCCAGCAGGTTGCCGCCGGTGGCGCGGCACTCCGACCAGGGCCTGCCCTCATGCATCCAGGCGTTCTGGCGATGGGGCCAGCGCAGACCCAGCAGCATGCCGAATACGGTGAACTCCGCCACGGCTTCCGCAATCATGGGCGCGGCGTGGGTGACGGCAATGCCGCGCTCCAGCGCCGCTTTGGGAATGAGCCGCCGCACGCTGCCCGCGCTGTGGGCGATGATGCGCAGGTCGCCGGCGGCAGCCAGAACCGCCGGCGTGATTTCCGGCGTTCCCCAGCCGGTGATGAGCGCCGCGCAGCCGCCGATGCGGTCCGCAAGCTCGTCACTCGTCAGGTTGGTGTCTTGGTCGCCGCCGCGCACGGCAAAGCGGGCCGCCAGCCGCTCTTCGCTTTCCGGGCCAAAGAGGGTGCTGCGCAACGATCGAGTGATGGCGATTAAGGCTTCCGGTTTTGGCACGTTGTGGCTCCCTTGAAACTACGTCGGCACGGCGCGTCCGCATGCAAGAGTATGCTACCAGATGGCTGGGCACGGCGGTTCACTCGCTGCCCGGTCCGGCGCCGCATAGCGCACACCCCGGTGCGTTCAGACCGCGAGTGCGCTGTCGCGGGCGGCTGCGCTCTGCCATAGCAACGGCAGCCATTGGCATAGCGCATGTTCCGCACGGCGGCTGCCAGGCAATTGGCTCTGCCCGCTTGCCGGGGCATTGCGCCGCGCCTGCAAAAGCGGTCGCCAGCCGCGAGCGGCCCCCGTGCCCGCAGGACTCGTACGACTATGCCAGGGGGGAATGGTACACATTGACGCAGGAGTTTTGCCCCGCGAATTTATTCTTTTGCCCACAGTTGCCGTAAAAGCCTCGTTGCCGAGTCCACAGCGCGCAGTCTATGCTAGGTTAAGAGGGAGTTCACTTTGATGGGGAAGCATTGAGTATTCTGGATGAGGAAAGGTAAGGGAGCAATGTCGCTAATCCCGAGAGCATTGAAACTAGCACTTGTAACTTGCGTGCTAGCGCTGCTAGCGGCAGCCTGCGCGACCCAGCCGGCTGCTGAACCGGAAATGGCCGAGAAGGAAGAGATGGCGGCCGCGCCTACGGTCAAGATAGGTGTGTTGCTGCCGTTCACCGGGCCGCTTGGCGAATTTGGCGCGGCCTTTGAGAAGGCGGCCGCCCTGGCTGAAGAGCATCTGGCCGCAGGCGGCTATCCGGTAGAGATCGTCTACGGCGATACGGAGACCAATCCCACGGCAGCCGTGGAGGCTGCCCGTAAGCTGGTGGACGTAGACCAGGTACACGCGGTGGTTGGCGCCGCCGCCAGCAGTTCCAGCTTGGCCGTGGCGGAGTCCGTAACGATTCCTAAGGGCGTGCCGCAAATCTCGTACGCGTCCACGTCGCCGTTGCTGACTATTCTGCCCGCCGACGAGGGCCAGGACTTCCTCTTCCGCACAGTGCCGTCCGATGCCTTGCAGGGCGTCGTGCTGGCGGGCGTGGCGCTGGATGAGGGCCTAACGAACGTCGCGGTCCTCTACGTGAACAATCCCTACGGCCAGGGCCTGAAAGATAACTTCCAGGCCGCGTTCGAGGCCGGAGGCGGCACGGTGAGCGCCGCCGTGCCCCACGACGAGGCCGAAGCCACCACCTACGTGGCCGAACTGCGCCGGGCGATCGAGGGCGAGCCGGAAGTGCTGCTGGCGCTGAGCTACGCCGGCCACGCCACCATCTACCTGCGTGAGGCCATCGAGAACGACTTCATCACGCAGTTCCTGTTCGTGGACGGCACTAAGTCGCAAGCCATCATCGAGGCCGTGGGCGCGGAGAACCTCGAGGGCATGCTTGGCACGGCTCCCGGCTCCGCCGATACGCCGTCCCTCGAACTCTTCACGGCAGACTACCAGGCAAAGTACGGCGAGTTGCCGCCGCTGCCGTTCATGACCAACGTCTATGACTCCGTCGTTATCGCCGCGCTGGCAGCGCTGGCGGCTGAGGTTTCCGGCGCGGAAGTCACGCCCGCCGCGGTCCGTGACATGCTGCGGACGGTTGCCAATCCTGACGGCGACACCGCCGTGGCCGGCGCCGACGGGGTGAAAGCCGCTATCGAGGCTATCCGCGCAGGCGGCAGCGTCAATTATGAAGGCGCCGCCGGCGCCCACGATTTCGACGCCAACGGCGACGTGGCCACGCCCATCGAAGTCTGGCAGTACACCGGCGGCACTATCGAGACCGTCCGTACGGAGGAGGTCACGGTAGAGTAGCCGTTTTCGACGGACGCGGTTTGTATCCTCCAGAGGGCTGGCAGCGCGCCAGCCCTCTGCGATTCTTCGGCAACCACGACGCAGGCCGAACTTGCCGCTTCCCAAGTCTTGGTTAAGGGGTTGGCATGGGGCGATCAGCAGCCCGCACGTTCGCCCCCGTATCATCCGATATTGCATTTCGGCGTACGGCGCCGGCGCTGAGACGGCCTGACGTGAGCCCGCGCAGGGCCGAAAGGCAAACAACCAGGCAGCGTGGGCAAATGGCCGCACCCACAACATCGTCCAGACAAGGTCGGCTGACAGAGAAGAATGGCAGTCAGAGAGGATTGGGGCCAGAAAAGGTCCGAATCTAGAGAAGTACGGCAGCCGGATAAGGGCGACAGACAGAGAAGAATTGCAGCCAGACAAGGACGGTAGCTAGACAAGGGCGGCAGTCGCTGCCCAAGGAAAAGCCCGTCCGTTCGCCCTGAGCACAGTCGAAGGGACGAAGAGGGAATAATCAGGCAGCGTGGGCAAATGGCCGCGCCCACAACGTCGTCTAGACAAGAGCGGCAGTCGCTGCCCGAGGAAGCGCCCGACCGTTCGCCCTGAGCACAGTCGAAGGGACGAAGAGGGAACGATCAGGCAGCGCGGGCAAATGGCCGCGCCCACGGTATAGTCTAGACAAGGGTGGCAGCCAGACAAGGACGGTAGCTAGACAAGGGCGGCAGTCGCTGCCCAAGGAAGAGCCCGTCCGTTCGCCCTGAGCACAGTCGAAGGGTGAACGGACGGGCGGATTGGCAGAGCCGCGAGGCCTGTGGTGCAAAACGTCACACAACCAACCACCCATAGAGTGTCCGCGAACGCCCCTCCATACCTTAATGCTCAAGTGCGCAAACGGCTCAAACAGTCTTTATACATGGCACATCGCTGCCCCAAGGCCGGCTGAAGCAAGAACCCGCGCAAGTCCTGCCCGCCCAACCGTTCATGCTTCGACTTGGCTCAGCACGAACGGTTGGGCTGCGCCGCACACGAACGGTTGGGCTGCGCCGCACACGAACGGCGGGCAGCGCCGCGCACGAACGGCGGGCAGCGCCGCGCACGAACGGTTGGGCTGCACTCCCCGCGAACGGTTGGGCTGCGCCTCGCACGGACGGTTGGGCTGCGCTCTCATTGAATCCTGCTGCAGTCTAGTCTTGGGGCGGGGGATCCTTCCCCGGGGATTGGGGTTGGCAGGGGGCAGCGCCCAACATCCCGCAACGTCTATAATCAAGGGAGATATGCTCACCTGTTCCCATTGCACCAAACGCGGCAGCGCATAGAGGAGAGGCCCACGCATGACGACCAAGTACCAATACGGCAAGATGACGTGGCCGGAAATCAAGGAAGCCGCGGCGCAGCGGCGGGTGGCCCTGCTGCCCACGGGATGCATCGAAGACCACGGCCCGCACCTGCCGCTGGACGTGGACGTGCTGCTGCCCACCACCATCTGCGAACGCACCGCGGCGCAAATTCCCGACCGGTGCGTGGTGGTGCCGGCGGTGGCCCACGGCTACGATCCGCACCATCTGGACTTTCCCGGCGTGATCCACGTGGACGGGCAGGTCTTCATCCGCTATCTCGTGGACATCTGCAAGTCGCTGATCCACCACGGCTTTACGCGCATCATCATGCTCAACGGCCACGGCAGCAACACCGCTTTCACCGAGGTTGCCGCGCGCCTGGCCGTCATCGAGACCGACGGCAAGGGCTTGGTCTACGCATTGAACCACTGGGGCATCGCCGAGGTGCGCAAGGTGGTGGCCGAACTGCGGGATTCACCCCACGGGGGCATGTCCCACGGCGGTGAGTTGGAAACAAGCCTCTACCTCGCTATCGACCCCGATAACGTCTACATGGACAAAGCGGCGGCGGAGATTCCCCCCGACTTGCCCATGAGCCTGGGCGGCTGGAACGATCTGGTCGCCGGCCGTTCCGAGGAAGCCAACCACGCCGTGGCCATGCCTTACTGGAGCACATTTTCGAAGACCGGTATTCGCGGCGATCCCACGGTAGCCACCGCCGAGAAAGGCGAGCAATTCCTGGCCGCCGCCGTGCGCGGTATGGTGCAGATGGTAGAAGACCTGCGCGAGCTTGAGGTCAACCCGCGTGTCGACCGTCACTAGCGCTTGATCTACTAGCATTCCGTGTCCCGGCGCCCTTCCCGTACGCAGGGCACACTTGATCGCTAAAGGAGGGCTCGCTTGCTGAAAACTCCTGTTTCACCACAAACATCGGTAGATCCTCCGATCCGTCATTCCCGCGAAAGCGGGAATCCATCTTCTCTTAAAGAAAAAACCCGCCAGTGCGTCGTCGTCCTCGACTTCGGCTCCCAGTACAGCCCCCTCATCGTGCGCCGCATTCGCGAGTGCGGCGTCTACGCCGAACTCATGCC
Organism: Chloroflexota bacterium; assembly: GCA_022824225.1. Lineage (GTDB taxonomy): Bacteria > Chloroflexota > UBA11872 > VXOZ01 > VXOZ01 > VXOZ01. Next base: position 6,734 of record JAJEAH010000016.1, on the reverse strand, counting down.
CTACGACGCGGACGAAGCAGCCGTGCGCGCGCTCAACCCCCGCGCCCTGGTGCTCTCCGGCGGCCCGGCCAGCGCCTACGCGCCGGGCGCGCCCCACCCGCAGCCGCACGTCTGGCAGGCCGGACTGCCCATCCTCGGCATCTGCTACGGCATGCAACTCATGGCGCAGGCCTTGGGCGGCAGCGTGGAACCCGCTGCGCGGCGCGAGTACGGCCACGCCATGATCCACGCGGAGCACAGCACCGGTATCTTTGCGGACCTTGCCCCCGACCAGGACGTCTGGATGAGCCACGGCGACCACATTGCGGCCTTGCCTCCGGGCTTCCAGACGCTGGCGTCCTCGGCCAACTCGCCCATCGCCGCCATGGGCAACGCGCAGGGCATGATCGGCATCCAGTTCCACCCCGAGGTGGCGCACACGCCCGAGGGCATGGCCATCATGCGCAACTTCCTCTTCGAGGTCTGCGGCCTGCGCGGCGATTGGACGCCCGCCGCTTTCATCGATGAGGCGGTGGCGGACATTCAGGCGCAGGTGGGCGATCAGCGCGTCATTCTGGCGCTTTCCGGCGGCGTGGATTCCACCGTGGCGGCGGCGCTCCTGCACCGGGCCATTGGCGACAGACTGATCAACGTGTTCGTGGATAACGGCCTCTTACGCCTCAACGAACCGGATTGGGTGGAGAAAAGCCTGACGAGCCTCGGCATTCCCGTGCGGCGGGTGGATGCGCGCAAGCGGTTCTTGGATGCGTTAGCCGGCGTTACCGACCCGGAGAGGAAGCGGCGCATCATCGGCGAGACCTTCATTCACGTGTTCGAGGAGGAAGCCCAACGCCACGCGCCGGTGGACTTTCTGGCCCAGGGCACGATCTATTCCGACGTGATCGAGAGCCGCGCGCCGGATTCGAAAGCCGCCGCCCGCATCAAGAGCCACCACAACGTGGGCGGCCTGCCGGACACCATGCGCCTCACCCTCGTGGAGCCGCTGCGCAAACTCTTCAAGGACGAGGTGCGCGAGGTGGGCGAGGAACTGGGCCTGTCCCATGAACTCGTCTGGCGGCATCCGTTTCCGGGGCCGGGTCTCGCCGTGCGCGTGCTCGGCGCGGTGACCGAGGAGAAGCTGCACATTGTGCGCCTGGCGGACGCCATCCTCACCGAGGAATTGCGAACTGCTTCGCTATATGAAAAATATTGGCAGGTGCTCGCCGTGCTGCCCGACGTGCAGAGCGTGGGCGTGATGGGCGACGAACGCACCTACTACCACCTGGTCGCCCTGCGCGCTATCGAGAGCCAGGACGCCATGACCGCCAACTGGGCCCACATCCCCCACGACGTACTGGCGCGCATCTCCAGCCGCATCGTCAACGAAGTCCCCCACGTCAACCGCGTGGTCTATGACATCACCAACAAACCGCCGGCCACCATCGAGTGGGAGTGAGGCGAAATATCTATGCGCAGTCCAAAACCTCGTGTCTATCCGAGTAAGGTCTTTGCACGTGTACGTTCTATTTGGATTGACACACTTGGTGTATGGACAATGAATCACCGTGGACGGAAAGTGAATCGCCCTACTAGAGAGGATGTAAAGATAGCCAGCTTCGATTATGGTGACCCTGGCCCTGCTTGGCCCGTGGAGATAGTAGATATCCGCCGGTGGCACGCAAATGATAGCCTCGACTGGCGCCTATGGAGCGGGTGTCCCGTGCTTTTGGATTTCAGCACGGGCCAGAACCAGAGGGATGAGCAAGGAAGGCAGGTTGCCCATGTTTGGACGTTAGACGAGGAAAGGCTAGAGAGAGCCTTCACAGAGTTTGCGAAAGCCTACACGCTTTCCGTCGGAGAGGGGCTACGCAAATTGCGCCGAGAGCATGAGGAGCGGTTTAAGTGACCGCGAGGGTTCCTTGGCCTCTCTTGCCAATCCTCGGCGCCACCGCACTGGATTGCTTGAGGCTTGACGTAAAGCGCCGTCTCCCAGCATGATGAATGTGACCCATGCGAGGAGAGACTTATTGGCGGGGCAGAATGTAATGGAAGCGCAGACATTCAACACGCACAAGACGGTAAAGATGCTTAGGGCAACGGGATTCACTGAGCCTCAAGCCGAGGCGCTTGTGGAAGCGCTGAGCGAGTTTCTCAGTGTAGTCAGGCAGAACTTTGCTACAAAGGCCGAACTGAAAGCCGAACTCAAGAGCCTTGAGTTGCGCTTGGTGCTGTGGATGGTCGGGATTATGCTCACCACTGCCGGATTGGTTGTGGCGGCGTTCTTTGCGATCGTGAACTTCTTCCTCTAGGCCGCTAGGCCGGCAACCCTCACACCATACGCCATGTAGCGTATCACTATGTCGCGGCCAAACTTGCCTCCATGCGGCGGGCGAGGGTGTAGACGACGGGCAGGAGCACGGCGCAGGCGGCGAAGCCGATGGCGAGTTCCACCCACACGTCGGCGAGGCCCGCGCCGCGGATGGCGATGTCGAACAGGGGCGAGAGGAAGTAGTAGGTGGGGAAGATTTTTCCGATCCACTGGGGCAGGTTCGGCCAGATGAAGAATGCCACCGGGGCCACGAGCACGATTGCGCCGCTTTTCCAGATGGTGTAGAGCGCTTTCGTATCCTTGGCGATCGCGCCCAAAATCAGGCCGACCTCCGCCGACATGAGCGCCGCCAGCGCGAGCACGAGGATGAGGGCGGCGGGATTAGCCCCGAGCGCGCCGTTCAACACCAGCGTGACCGTACCCGTTGCCAGGGCCAGAAAGAACCCCAACGCGCCCTTGCCGAGCAACACGTCGCCCAGCGCCACCGGCGTCACCAGCAGCGCCGAGAGGGTTCGCTTTTCCTTCTCTTCCACCAGGCTTGTCGCCGGTGTCAGAGCCCCCGCGATGAGCACGGCCATGAGCACGATGAGCGGCAGCATGCGCGAAACGATGGGCACGGACTCGCCCTCGCCCACGGTGACGGTTTCCACGTCGATGGGGGCGGGCGATCCCGCCACCTCCCGGATAAGATCAACCATGGTCACGCCCAACACCACGCGGTTCGAGGCCAGGCTCTGGCCGCCGAAGAAGAACTGCACGCTGGGCGTCTGCCCCGCCTGCAGGGCGCTGTCGAAACCCGTGGGCAGCACGAGACCGGCGTCCAGGTCGTTGTTCTCCACCTGCTCTTTTAGCGCGGCGGCGGATGCCGGAAAGCGCACGTCGATGCCCTCGATCGCGCCGGCGTTCCGCACGATTTGCGAATCGCCCTCATCCACGATACCCAAGCGGGGCGCGGGATCGAACAAGCTGCCAAAAACCACGCGAATGAGCAGCGTGATGATAACGGGCAGCACTATGGCGTAGAGGAAGATGGGCGAGCGCGGGCCCACGCCCAAGTCTTTGCGCAAGAGGTGCCATGCAAATGTTCCGCTCATGCTGTCGCCGCCTTTCGCTTGCGTTCCTCGTAACGCTGGGAATTGTCCTCAGCAATCTTCCGCGCAAATGCCGGAGTAACTGCCTGCCTTGCCCCTTGCCCGTCAGTACGCAGGTTACAAACCTGCGCTACCGGATTAGCCCCGCCCCGGGTGCGGGACCCTTCGACAGGCTCAGGGTGAACGGGAAGCGTTGCGCCACGCGTCACCCTTCGACAAGCTCAAGGTGAACGGAATGTACTTACGCCGCACCAGTTGCCCTTGGGCCGGCTCAGGGCGAGCGGCTTGCCTCGCTCTCCGGCCGTTCTCCGCAAGAGTCTCGATGACTAGCCCCCCTTTTTCATCTTAGAGCGTCTCCACCTTTCGCTTCAGCACGAACCACCCCACGGCAAATGCCGCGAGGCACCATGCCAGCAACGTGCCGAGATGCGGCAGCACGTCCGGCCAGCCGGCGTTGTAGGCGCTGGCCTGCACCACGGTTTGCACCAAGCCGTACGACGGCAGGACCCGCACCCACGTGGCGGACGTGCCCGGAAAGAGCACCGCAATCGCCGGGATCATCAGCGGGATCATGAAGGCCATGCCGTAGAAGAGCGTTTCGATGAAGTCCTTGCCGGCGCTGCCCGCGATGAGGCCGAAGCCGGTCACCAGCACCGCGCCCAGCAGGAGCGCGCAGAGCAGAATGAGCGGTTGGTTGGCAAACGAGCCGATGATGAGCAGCAGGAGCACGGCTTGGGCAAAAGCCATGCCCGTGCCCAGGATGCCTTTGGCGGCCAGGAAGTCCGAGACCCGTGACGGCGAGACGAGCACCGCGGTCACCGTGCGTGCTTGGATTTCGGCGGCAACCAGCGAACTGAGGGCGAATGTCTCGATGACGAGGGCCAAGACCGCGAAGAGGGGGCGAATCTTCTCGCGAAACGGCACCTGGTCGCCCACGCGGTCTTCACCGAGCACGATGACCTCCCGGCCGGGATCGGCCACCGGCAGGGGATTGCCCGACAGAGCGTACGCAATCTCGCGCACGAAGCTCGCCATGGCGCGCTGGAGTTCCGTCGGCACGTTGGCGTCCACGTAGACGCGCACCGTGCTGGGTTGGCCCGCGGCGACGCGCTGCAGGAAATCATCGGGGAAGGCCAAGCCGATGCCGAGGGGCTCGTCCGGTTCCGCGCCGCCCATGCCCAGGGCTGCTTCCAGTGCCGCCACAGACTCAAACTGCACGAACGCAAGCCCCGCGCTCTGGCCGCCCATGGCTGCCGCGAAGATATCGTCCATGCCCGTCTGCCGGATGCCCACGGTGAACGACTCGTCCACGCTGCTCGGCAGCAGCCAAAACGCCGCGCCGTAGAACAAGATGCCGATGGCGGTGATGACGACGAAGAAGCGCTCGCGGCTGAATTCCAGCAAGTCCTTGCGGATTATGGCCCAAATGACGGCTGGGCGCGAGACCTGAGCGTTCATGCGCGCCGCCCTCTCCGCGTCTTGGGGAAAGACCGGATGTGCCTCAGCGCCGGCGCCGCCGCCCGCGGTTTTCTCCGCGCCATGGGGAATAGACCTCTATCGTTACGCTTGCAGCCCTCTGCCGGTGAGGGAGATGAAGACCGCTTCCAACGTCGCTTCTTCCGTATGGATGGTCAGCAGACCTTCCGCGCCCACCACGGCCTTGAGCTGGTCGCCGGTGTCGGCGGCGTCCAGCGGCACCACCTGTTCGCGCACCTCGCCGTGCTCGCGGATGCGCACCCGCACCGTGCGTTGGCCGTGGGCGAGCTTGAGGTTCTCCGGCGTGTCCAGCACCGCAATCTTGCCGTCGTTGATGAACGCCACCCGGTCCGAGAGCTTGTCGGCTTCGTCCATGTCGTGGGTGGTAAGGAGGATCGCCGCGCCCCGGGCCGATTCTTCCTCGATCACCCGTCGAATTGCCTGCGACGAGACCGGATCGAGGCCGTCGGTGGGTTCGTCCAGAAAGAGGATATCGGGCGTATTCATGAGACAGCGGGCGACCATGAGCCGTTGCTGCATGCCCTTGGAAAACCCCTTGACGCGGTCGCCGGCCCGGTCGGCGAGTCCCACGCGCCGGAGCAACGGCATGGGGTCGAAATCGGCGATGCCGAAGAGCCGCGCGAAGAAGTTCAAGTTCTCGCGGGCGGAGAGATTGAGGTAGAGGTTCTTTTCCTCGAAGCAGACGCCGATGCGGCCCTGGATCTTGTCACGCTCCTTGGCGACGTCCATGCCCAGGATGGCAATTTCACCGCTCTGCGGGCGCATCTGGCCGGTAAGCAGCTTGATGGTGGTGGACTTGCCGGCGCCGTTCGGTCCCAGGAAGCCCAAGACCTCGCCCTGCGCCACGGCAAAGCTGACGTTATCCACCGCCTTCACGTCGCCATAGGCATAGCTGACGCCCTCAACGCGAATGGCTTCTTCACTCATGAGATCGATACCCTTTGCCTGTGTGGGGCGGAGACTCGAGCCGTCATCCCGGACGAGACGCTCAAGAACCCGTCATCCCCGCGTACCGCTTGCCTCCGTCATTCCTCCGCAAGCAACCCTGTCATTGCTATGAGAATAGGCCGCAGCCGCTCCGTCATTCCCGCGCACGCGGGAATCCATCTTTTCTTCTCTTCCGCCTGTGGAGTGATCCAAGAGGCGGGGGACAAGCCCCCGCGCTACCAAGACCTCCTGCGTTCTTTTCGGGTAGCCAAGCTAGTCTTGCGGTCTGTAGACCTAGTTTGGGCGGTAACACAAGCCTCACTTACGTAAACTCTATCACGAAACACTGAATATAAACGTGACTTTCTCCCAAATCACTGCGGCCACGTCTTCCACGCCGCGTGTCGCGTCTACCCTCCGCCAACGGTCTGGGTCAGCCTGGGCCAGGGCGTGATAACCGGCGGCAACCTTGCGGTGAAAAGCCAGGTGGAGGCGGTCCATGCGGTTGGTGGGCGCGGCAGCGCCGCCGGCGCCGAACCGCCGCGCCAAACCGGCCGCCGCGGGCAGATCGAGCAGGATAGTCAGATCGGGCGCGAGACCGCCGGTTGCGAATCTGTTGATTGCGCGCAGCGTGGCCAAGTCCTGCCCGCGGGCATAGCCCTGATAGGCAAACGTGGAATCGCTGTAGCGGTCGCAGATGACCGTGTCGCCGCGCGCCAGGGCCGGCCGGATCACCTGCCGCACTAGCTGCGCCCGGGCGGCGCACATGAGCAGCGCCTCCGTGTGGGGATGAATTTCGGCGTTCTGTTGGTCCAGCACCACGCCGCGAATGCGGTCGCTGATGGGCGTGCCGCCCGGTTCGCGGGTGGTGACCACGCGCTGCCCGGCCTGCCGCAGCCGCGCCGCCAGCC
>JAJEAH010000024.1 GCA_022824225.1 Chloroflexota bacterium | reverse complement strand
GCCCAAATGTCACCTGTATGCCGCAAAAAGCGGTGAGACGGGTGGAGTGAAAAGGTAGCGCGAAGGGCGTATCGAGTGTCATTCCGAACGGAGCGCAGCGCAGAGAGGAATCTAAGGAGCCGCGCCAAGCGGGCGGCACGTAGCGCGGGCGCTAGATTCCTCGCAGGGCTCGGAATGACAAAAGACAGGGAACGCACATCCACGCCACGCCGAACGCAGCACGCGCCCACGCCACGCCGAACGCAGCACGCGCCCCCGCCAAACCGAACGCTGCACCCCCTATGTCATTCCGAACGGCAATCAATGTCATTCCGAGCGCAGCGAGGAATCTATAGTGCGCGCGCATATCCGCCTATTCGCTTCTCAGAACGACAGCTAGGTGTAGCGCGGAGGGCTTGTCCTCCGCTTGGGTTTGGTGTGCACGTGGTGTAGAGCGGATGGATTCCCGCAGGCGCGGGAATGACGGAACCCCATTCTGCCAGCTCTCGCAGCCGACTCGGTCTAATCCTCAGTGGGCGTGAGCTAGTTCCCGCCGGTCTTCCCAGGCGTCCCAGTAGAGCCGCTCGATTTCGTCCGGTGTCGGCTGGCGGGGGTTGGTACGGGCGTTGGGGTCTTTGGCGCCGTTTGCGACCATGTGGGGGAGCGCCTGTGCAAGCTGCGCTTTGGTAACGCCGGCCGCCTGGAGGGAAGCCGGTATGCCGGTATCTGCGCGCAGTTTCGCCAGAGCCGCAACGAGAGAAGCGACCGGCTGGTCGCCGTTTAGACCCAGGCGGGCTGCGAGGTCCGTGTACCGCTCCACGGCCGCCTGCCCGTTATAGGCGACGACGTGGGGCAAGAGCAGCGCGTTCGCGCGTCCGTGGGGAATGCCGAACGCCGGCGTAAGCTGATGCGAAAGCGCGTGGCACAGGCCCAGACCCGCGCGCATCGTGGCGCCCGCCATGGCGGCGGCAACGTGCATTTCGTTGCGGGCGGTAGTAACGCCGGTTTCCTGCACCGATGCGGGCAAGTTCGCAAACACGGCGGCCACGGCCCCCGCCGCCAGCGCTTGGGTAACCCGGTGGGACTCGACACTGGCGACAGACTCCACCGCGTGCGCCAGCGCGTCGTAGCCGCTGTCCGCCGCCACGTGGGACGGCATGGTGGCCGGCACGGCGGGGTCGAGCAGGGCAATGTCTGGCGTGCCGGTGAAGAGGATGCGCTTCAGCGGACCTTGGGCCGTCGTCTCCGTAATCACCGCTCCCCGGCTGACCTCCGAGCCGGTGCCGCTGGTGGAAGGTATGGCGATGCAGGTGATCTTGCCGGTCTCGCGCGGCTGGGGATTGTAGCCCGCGGCAACTTGACTCGCCACCGTAGCGCCGGGTGTCTCGCACACGGCGCGTACCGTCTTGGTGACGTCCAGCGTGGAGCCGCCGCCCAGGCCGATGATGGTGTCCGGCTTGAATTCCTCCGCCAACGCCGCGCCCGCCGCGCAGGTCTCTTGTGAGGGGTCGGGCTCGACCTCATCGAAAACGATCGTTGCCGCGCCCGCCTGCCGCGCCAATCCGCAGACCCGCTCGGTGAAGCCCAGTTGCGTCATCACCGGGTCCGCCACGACCATGACCCGCTTGCCGCAGAGCGAAGGTAGTATTTCTAATGCGCCCGCGCCAAGATGAATCTCAGTTGGGATTGAGAATGACCGGATGTCCACGTGGGTCGCTCCTTGTGTAGGGGAGATTGACGAATTGCAGGCTGATAGGATTTATCGGTTGCGGGAACTCTGTTGGTGGAAGGGCAAGGAAGCCTCGCTATTTGAATATCCCACCTACGCCGTAGTATACGGCAATCCTCAGCGGCAGGACGTACTCGCTTGATTACAGGGCATTGGGTGTCAAGGGGTCATGGCGTTAGTGAGTGGCACCCGAGTAAAGGTCCTACACTCCAGCAGTGTGTTCCCGCAGGCCGTAACCGCTCTGGTACCATTGAAATGGTGAGTATGATTGAATTTTTGTTGCGCAAAGCTGCTAGGCCGAACTAACGGCAAATGAGTGGTCATGTTGACTGCAAGCCGCCGAATAGTCGTTGGCTTTTTTCGCGCAAGCACGACAATGTCCTTTGACAATTAGAGAATCGCCATGATCACCTCGCTGCGCCTCGTCAACTTCAAGAACTTTGCCGATGAGACGCTTCACCTGGGTCCGTTCACCCTCATCGTCGGTGCGAACGCCAGCGGCAAGAGCAACATCCGGGATGCTTTCCGTTTCCTAGAGGGAATACGCCATGACTACTCCTTGGCGGAGATTCTTGGTGGAAATTCGGATATGGAAAGGATTCCTGTACGTGGCACTGCCAGCGAGGTTATCCGCTTTGGTCATGACGAGTTCACACTTGAAATTGAGATGGATTTGACTGGATTATCAATATTTGACGCGGAGATTGCACGCTATTCGATCCGAGTCCGACGTGACTTTGAGAATGGTCAGTTTCGAGTCGCAGCCGAATCATTGACCGCTTGTCGCAGGACGCCCGATGTGGCTAAAACTAGAGAACTATTCACTAGCAATCCGCACCCGGACAGCAAATTAGGTGCGGGAGAAAGGAATGCCAAGCTTCGTCTTGAACTCCCAACGGCTGACATATCGAAGGAAGTAGCCTCAGATCAACCTGTTCTTAGCCATTTGGACATGAGGTTTGATGAGTTCTTGGGTAAGAGTTCTGCTGATGTCAGAGATGAGACTTGGATCAAAAGCGCTTTTTCTTTGCTGGACATTAGATTTGTAATGCTGCAAGTCTCGATGAATCTTTCAAGGATGCTTTTTCTTGAACTATCCCCGGATCGACTGCGAGAGCCGTCTCTTCCGGGTGTAAGCAGCTTAGGAGACACAGGCCATAGCTTACCGACAGCGCTTGAGGCAATCTGCGCCAATCCTCAGCGCAAGGCAGTTCTACTATCGTGGTTGCACGAACTTACCCCAATGGACGTTAGCGACCTGGAATTTCCAGTCGACCTCAACGGCAGAATTAACCTTAGAATCGTAGAGGCGGATGGACGAAAGATCTCGGCCTACAGCGCGTCAGACGGCACGTTGCGCTTTCTCGGTATGTTAGCCGCACTGCTGAATGCGGACTTCGAGGGTCTATACTTCATCGAGGAAATTGACAACGGCATTCATCCCGCGCGGCTGCACCTCTTGCTCGACCTCATCGAGCGGCAGACGGCAAAGGGCAAGATTCAGGTAGTCGCCACCACGCATTCGCCTGACGTGCTGGATCTTATCAACGACACAACCTACGAGAATGCCGTTGTCGTCTACCGCGACGAGGATTCCGCAGATGCCGTCATTCGCCGGGTGGCGCAGTTGCCGAACGCCGGAGAGTTGCGGAAGTCCCAGGGTTTGGGACGCCTCCACGCCAGCGGATGGATGGAGAATACACTTTCATTCGCTGAGGTGGATGGAGAAAATCAGAAGGGCGGCGAATGAGAGCCTTGCTGATCACTGAAGACTTCCGCAACGATCAATACATTGTGAAACCCATACTCGAGCGACTGCTCCGTGACATTGGCCGGTCTACTTTGCGCGTTGAAGTGTGTCTAGACCCTTTACTCGGCGGTGTGACTGAGGCATTGAAATCGGAACGCTTGCAGGAAATTGTCGAGCAATACCCAACCGTAGACATCTACACTCTCTGCGTAGACCGCGACGGGGTTGTTGGCAGGCGCAAGAGGCTCAACCAGATTGAGGACGAGTTCGGAGACGGTTTCTTTGCTGAGAACGCCTGGGAAGAGCTTGAAACCTGGCTCCTGGCGGGAGTGGAACTGCCGGCTGAGTGGAATTGGCGGGAAGTCCGTGCCGAAGTCCATGTCAAGGAACGATACTATGAGCCGCTCGCCGTTCTACGGGGCCTCTCCGACGCGCCCGGCGGCGGTCGCAAGGAGTTGGGCAAAGAGGCGGCGCGCCGGATCGACGCAATTAGACAGAAGTGTCCGGAGGACTTCGACTCTCTTGCCCAGCGTATCGAGGCCGCAGTCTGAGCGGAAGACGTTTCACTATCCGGCTCGACGCGCCAACTCGCGCTTCGACAGGGGCTGCGCGAAGCCACTCAGCACGAACGGGCTTCTCGCTACATCTTCACCGCTGTACCAAGTACAGGGCAGGCTCAGGCGAGCGAAAATCGACCATGGGCGGCGCGTTTCCAGACGCTCGCTAAGGATTAATTGAAAGGACTTACGATGGCAACTACGGTGCCACAGAGTACTTCTCATGATCTAGACGCCGATGAACCGAACGGGTTGCTCCGGGTTTCTACGTTGGCGGATTTGCAGAATCAAAGCGTGGTGACAGCCACGGCACATGGTCACACCATCGCCGTGTTTTGGCACAACGAGCGCGCCTATGCCGTGGACAACCGGTGTCCGCACATGGGATTTCCGCTGGCGCAGGGCATCTGCGAGGACGGCGTGCTCACGTGCTATTGGCATTACGCGCGGTTCGACCTGGACTCCGGCGGCGCGTTCGACATCTGGGCCGGTGACGTGCGTACCTTCCCGGTGGAAGTGCGCGACGGCCACGTGTGGGTGGACCTGCGTGAGATTCAAAGTGTGGACGAACGCTATGTCCTGGAATCCGCGCGGTTGGAAAAGGCCTTGGATCAAGGCATTTCCCTCAACCAGGCGAAGGCAGTGCTCGCCTTGGGTGATCTGAAGCCCAAAGAAGCAACGAAGCAAATCGTCGCCACCACTGCCATGTTCGGACTGCGGCGGGGTTCCAGCCGCAATCCGGGTGGGTGGGGTGACGGCCTGACTATCCTCACGGCCATGGCAAACGTGCAGTCCCATCTGGATGCCGACGACCGGCCGCTCTCGCTCTACCACGGGACCCGCCGCGTGAGCGACGACGCCATGAACCGCACGGAGCGCATCCTGCTCGATCCTCTGCCGACGCGGGCCATTCCCCCGGCGCGCCTGAAGCGCTGGTTCCGGGACTACGTGGAGGTGCGCGACGCCGACGCCGCCGAGCGCGCGCTGCGCACGGCCATCGCTATGGACTGGACTCCGGCTCAGTTGCTCGACATGCTGGCCGCCGCCGCTACCGACCACTACTATCGCGACTTCTCTCACGTGATGGATACGCTGGCAAAAGCGGCGGAGCTTCTGGACATCATCGGCTGGGACCGCGCCGCGGACGTGCTGCCGGCGCTTACCAGCCAATGGGCGCAGGCGACGCGGGAAGAGGAACGCAACACCTGGCAGCGGCCGGAGAATCTCGTGGCCCTCACCGAGGCGGCGGTGGCGGAGTTGGATGATGCCGTAGACCTGGCGGCGGAAGCGACGGGCGGCTGGGACGACGAGTTGATTGCCGCGCTGCTCGGCGACGACCCCCAGCATAGCCTGCAAGCGATCATCTCTGCCTGGCGCGGGGGTCTGGCTCTGGCGGACGCGGCGCAGGCGCTGGCCTATGCCTCGGCGTTGCGCATCACGCGGTTTGCCACCAGCAACGAATTCGGCGACTGGGATACGGCGCTCCACCACTTCACCTACTGCGCGTCGCTGGCGCAGGTGGCCAAACGCGCGCCGTCGCTGGAGCTCGCCCGCGGCGTGCTGCACGGCGCGATGGTAGTCTACCAGGCGCGGTTTCTCAATATGCCCGCCGCCCGCTTGCCCGCAGGCCGGGCGCTGGCGGCCCTGCCGGCAGACCCCGGCGTCTTGCTGGAACAGTTGTCTGACTACTGCGAACGGCAAGGCGGCGTGGATGAGGCCGGCGCGGTGGCGTACCGCTACCTGACGCAGGGCCATGATCCGGCGCCCCTCATCGCCGCTCTCGGCCACGCCGTGTTGCGGGAAGACCCCAGCTTCCATGACTTTCAAATGCTGGAAGAGGGAGTGCGCTTGGCGGAAGACCTGGCGGCGAACGGCCACGCCGACGCGGCGTACCGGACCCTGGCCGGCATCGCCCGCTGGCAGGCGGCGCATGCGCCCACGCGCCGCGCCACGACGCAGACCTATACCATCGCCCGCCGCCTCCACCGGGGCGAGGCGGTGTATGCCGACGCCGATAATGGCGAAGATGGGGCGTGAGCGGAGGTTGGTGTAGCGGCAGGTGCGACGGGCCGGTTGTTCTGTTGTGGGACCATATTGTGTGAGCCGGTTGGGGGTCTGCCGAAATGTCGAAGCGGGCAGCCACGAGGGCTGCCCCTACGGGCAGAATGGCGAATGCGGGCGGGTAATCGGCGGGCGCGGCTCGCATCGGCAAGACTAGTGGCTCGCGCTCTGCTACGACACGCCGTGGCAGGTGGGTTAGAATAGGTGGAGAGACGGCGGGCGCGACGGGGCCCGGCTGCACGTATTTCTCTTTGCGCCAAGGTGAGAGACTATAATGGCTGGCAAAACGCTGTTCGAGAAACTCTGGGAAAGTCACGTCGTGCACGAGGAACCGGGCGGACCGGCGCTCCTCTATGTTGACCTGCACTTGGTGCACGAAGTAACGTCTGCGCAGGCGTTCGAGGGACTGCGCCTCGCCGGCCGCACGGTGCGGCGTCCCGCGCTTACCGTTGCGACGGTGGACCACAATGTGCCTACCGCAGACCGCGGCGCGCCCATCGCGGACGACATTTCCCGCCGCCAGATCGAGACCATGGAGCAAAACGCCGCGGAATTCGGCCTGACGTTCTACGGCTACCGCAGTCCCAATCAGGGCATCGTGCACGTGATCGGACCGGAATTGGGTTACACCCAGCCGGGCAAGGTGATCGTGTGCGGCGACAGCCATACGTCCACCCACGGCGCGTTTGGCGCTTTTGCCCTGGGCATCGGCACGTCGGAGGTTGAGCACGTGCTCGCCACCCAGTGCCTGATCCAGAAGAAGCCGAAGACCATGGAAGTGCGCGTAGACGGCGCGCTGCCCCAGGGCGTCACGGCCAAGGACATCATTCTCGGCATCATCGGCCGCATCGGGGTGGACGGCGGTGTGGGCTACGTCATCGAGTACACCGGCGAAGCCATCCGCGCGCTCTCCATGGAAGGACGCATGACCGTCTGCAACATGTCGATCGAAGGCGGCGCGCGGGCCGGCATGATTGCCCCGGATGAGAAGACGTTTGCGTATCTGAAGGGACGCAGGTACGCGCCCCAAGGCAGCGCTTGGGCGGCGGCGGTGGCCAATTGGCGGACGCTGACGACGGACGCGGACGCTACCTACGATCGCGTGGTCACTATCGACGCCGCCGCGCTGGAACCCCACGTTACCTGGGGCACGAATCCCGGCCAGGTGGCGCCGGTGAGCGGCAGTGTCCCGCGTCCTGCTGATATGGATACGGCCGATGAACAAGCGGCCACGGAACGCGCGCTGGCCTACATGGGGCTGGAAGGGGGCACGCCGATCCAGGATATTCCCATCGAGCGGGTGTTCTTGGGGTCGTGCACCAATGCGCGCATGGAAGACCTGCGCGCCGCGGCAGACATCGCGCGCGGCAGGCGGGTGCATGCCAACGTGCGCGCCATGGTGGTGCCCGGCTCCACCATGCTCAAGCAGCAAGCTGAAGCCGAAGGTCTGCATGAGGTATTTCAAGCGGCCGGCTTCGAGTGGCGCGATGCGGGGTGCTCCATGTGCCTGGGCATGAACCCCGACATTCTGGCGCCCGGTGAACGCTGCGCTTCCACCTCCAACCGTAACTTCGAGGGCCGCCAGGGCAAGGGTGGCCGCACCCATCTTGTCAGCCCGCAGATGGCCGCCGCCGCCGCTATTGCCGGACGATTTGTGGACGTGCGCGACTGGTAGCAATCTGTGGGCGTACGGCAATTCGTGCGCGTGCGGTAGTGCCCGCGCCTTTGCTGCCCCTCACGGACGGGCAGCAGGCAACGCCGCGAGTAGTCTGCTTGCTTGGGGAGCGTCTAAGTCCACGGCTGAAAACTTGTGAAGATAAGGAACTTTCGCGATGGACCCTTTTGTACAGCACACCGGCAAGGTTGCCGCGCTAGATAGAGTGAACGTCGATACCGACCAGATCATCCCAAAGCAGTTTCTCAAGCGGATCGAGCGCACGGGCTACGGCCCGTTCGCGTTTTTCGATTGGCGGTACTTCGAGGACGGCGCCACGCCCAATCCGGACTTCGAGCTCAATGACCCGCGTTATGACGGGGCGTCCATTCTCGTGACCGGCAGGAACTTTGGCTGCGGCTCCTCGCGGGAGCACGCGGCGTGGGCGCTGAAGGAGTACGGCTTCCTGGCCATCATCGCGCCGAGCTTTGCCGACATCTTTGCCAACAATGCCGTGGAGAACGGCATGCTGACAATTGTGCTGCCTCCGGCGGACGTGGCTACCCTTACCGAGCGGGCGCAGACTGTGGAAGACTACCGGCTGACGGTGGACTTGGCGAACACGACGGTTAAGGACGACAATGGCTTTGCCGCGTCGTTTGGGGTAGACCCCACCGTCCAGCACCGGTTGCTCAACGGCCTGGACGCGGTGGGCCTCACGCTGCAGCAAGAGGAGGCGATTGCGGATTTCGAAGCCCGCCGTCCGGGCTGGCTGCAGTCCTCCTGAAGGCAGCCAAATCGCATCCAAACGATTGAAGAGACCGCGCCCGGAAACCGGCGCGGTCTTCTCTTTGGCTAGACGCTCGCGGTGTATGTCAGCCCTGCCTCAATGGGTTGGCAGGCGGGTCGGTTGGCTACGCCGCGCGCTGGTGACCTGCCCATTGGGTGTGAAGCGGGCGCGGGGCCCCAGATGGTGGCGCAGGTCCGGGTAGGCTTGGTTGCATTAGCAGACGGTAAGGGAGTACGGGTCGGCTGCGTTGTAGATCCGAGTTGGCCTGGCGCGCCGACAAACTGCGCCATGAATGTCCGACTACAATGTGCTGCCGGGCGGGAGCGCAATGCGGCCCGTACGCAGACCGCGTCTCTTGGCTGGCCGCTCCGGCCAGCGCCCTACTCTTCCGACGGCCGGAGCAGTGAGGCTGCCACGGCAATGCCCAAGACTACGGCGACTACGACCAGTGAATACGCCGGTTGCTTGTGGAATGTCGCGGATACCACGTCGATGGTTTCCAGCCATGGCGTAAAGAAGTGGTCGCCCTTGGGCACGTCGTGGAAGTCGGCCAGGACCATCTTGATGCCCACGAATACGAGCACGAGGCCGAGGCCCACGCCGAGGTAGTGAAATCGCCCCATAAGGTTTTCAAGGAGAAAATAGAGGGCGCGCATACCGAGAATGGCGAATATGTTGGATGAATACACGATGAATGGCTCTCGCGTGATGGCAAAAATCGCCGGGACCGAGTCCAAGGCAAAGACGACGTCGGTGACATTCACGACGAGCAGCACGAGCAGCAGCGGCGTGGCCAACCAGCGGCCGTCAAGTCGCACAACGTACTTGCCGCCATGATAGGTGGCGGTACTGGGCAAAATCTTGCGGAATACGCGCACGGCGATATTGCGTTCTGGATCGGTCTCTTCGTCGCCCGAGACCAAGATGCGTATGCCGGTGTAGATGAGGAACCCGCCAAAGACGTAGATCATCCAACTGAACGTGGCAAGGAGCGCCGCGCCCACGAGGATAAACGCGCCGCGAAGGACGATGGCGGCCAGGATTCCCCAGAAGAGCACGCCGTAGCGGTACTCTTTAGGAACGCCAAAATAGGTAAAGATGATCAAGAAGACGAAGAGATTATCGACGCTCAGCATCTTCTCGATCAGATAGCCGGTGATGTACTCCGTGCCGTGCTGCACGCCGGCAAACGCATACATGCCTGCGCCAAACATCAGGGCGAGGGCTATCCAAATCACCGACCAGGTGGCTGCTTCACGCGGCTTGATTTCGTGGTCGTTCCGATGAAACACCGTGAGGTCGAGCACCAGCAATACGATAACGCCCAAGGTGAAGCCGATCCAGAGCACAGGCGAGTTGAGCGTACCGAACATCGAGGAATCCTTCGTTAGACTAGGGCCCACGGACGGTCGAGCGACAGGCGCGTGGCACAATTAAGGCACCGGCGCGCCGGTGCCAAGTTCTTCTCATGGAGCTTCTGCGAGTTGCGCCAATGCACATTTCTATAGTAGCGCATCCTCTACGCCAGCGTCACATGGACCCTTTGGGCGCAGGCCGCTGGCTTGAAAGGGGGGATGTGTGGTTTGACGGACGAGGGCAGCGTTCTTGCTGCGATCTCTTGGTGCAAAACTGCAGGTACTACCTGCAGTTTTGCACATCTATCGGACGTAAGCGGCGCTCTCAGCCCCTTTGAGACCGAGCGAGACATTGCCGAATTCGTGGCAAGGCGAACGACCGCAAGACCAAAGAACTCGGACATCGAGCAACTGGATGACGTCTACCGGCAGCTCATCCAGCCGATACTTGCCGGTGTGGAGTCCAGCTTTGTTCCTCTGGGCAACAGCCTGTTTGCCGGGTTTTGTGGGAGCTTTGCCATTGAGTACGGTCGGCAGCGCGCGCAGATTGGCGGTCTGTTGAACGCATTCACCTGGGAACAAGCAAGACTGAAACACATCCTGCGAGAGGGATTCGCGCTGAGCGAGCGGCGGCCGCTCTGCCTAACGCACCGCTATGCGTTTCAGCATTACACGGGCATGGGCCTCAGAGACTTTGGTTTGGATGTTGCCGTCGCGTGGCGCCTTGGGGGGCGAACAGCCGTACAACGTGCGACGGCTGGCGGCAAGCGAATTCCTGAGATAGAGGCGCACGTCCCGTATGAGGAGTTAGGCGGCAGCGCTGCAAGGGCAGACCATACAATTGCTCGTTTCACGCAACGAGTCCTCCAGGAGGTCGAGCGTCTTGCTACGTGACTGAGCGGCCGCAAAGCTTGGATCCGCAAGCTGTCCGCAACGTCACACGCCCATGCCGCTTGGCAGGCTGGCTCTCAGGCGCCAAGCTCCATAGCGTCGATGAGCCGTGTGCTGCCGACGACTGCGGCGAGGGAGGCGAGCGCCGGTCCTGCGACGGCGGCAAGTTCGCCGAGTGTCTCGTCGTCGGCGATGCTGACGTAGTCCACCTTCACCAGCGGCTCTCGGGCCAGCACGTCCTGCATCGCTGCGCGCAGAGCGCCGGCGTCCCGTTCACCGGCGGCGTAGCGCTGTTGCGCTGCCTGGAGAGCTCGATACAAGGACGTTGCCGCCGCGCGTTCGGCGGATTTCAGGTGGACGTTGCGGCTGGAGAGGGCGAGACCGTCCGGTTCGCGGACCGTGGCGACGGGCACGACGTCGGTGGGGAGGTTGAGGTCGCGCACCATGCGTTGGATTACCCGTAGTTGCTGGGCGTCTTTGCGGCCGAAGTAGGCCCGGTGCGGCTGCACCAGATTGAATAGCTTGCAGACCACTGTGGTGACGCCGCGAAAGTGGCCGGGGCGGGAAGCGCCTTCCAGCCGGTCGGTCAGGCCTTCCACGTGCACATAGGTGCTGTGGTCGCCCGCGTACATGGCGTCGGCCTCCGGCACGAAGACTGCGGCAACGCCCGCATCCTTGAAAACGGTAAGGTCGCGGGACACGTCCCGCGGGTAAGTAGAAAAGTCCTGTCTCGACCCAAATTGCAGGGCGTTCACGAAGATAGTTGCCCAGCACCGGTCGTTTTCAGCGCAGGCGGCCTGCACCAGCGCCATGTGGCCGGCATGCACGTACCCCATGGTGGGCACGAGTCCGATGCTGCCCCGGGCCGCCTGCCGGGCGGCCCGGACTTCGGGAATGGTGCGCAGTATCTCCATGGGTGTAGGCTTGAAGTGCGTGGAAGGGGGGTCCGGTGATCGTGTGGGCGGCAGGCTCGGCTAGCTCTGATCGACGGTCGTCACGGCGCTGGTCTTGCGCAGGGCGCGGGCGACCTCGTTGGGCAGCAGGAAACTGTGCTCTCGCGTGGGAAACGCGCTGCTCTCCACGTCTTCGGCATAGCTACTTACGGCGGCGCGCACTTCGTCGCCCAGCGCCGCGTAGGCTTTCGCGTGGCGTGGGTGCGCGGCGTTCGGGTTGAGGCCCAGCACGTCGTGCAGGACCTGTATCTGGCCGTCGCAGTGGACGCCCGCGCCGATGCCGATGGTGGGAATGGCCAGAGCTTGGGTCATTTCTTGGGCCAGCGTAGCCGGAATACTCTCCAAGACGATGGCAAAGGCGCCGGCCTGCTCCAAAGCGCGCGCGTCGCGCTGCAGTGCTTCCGCTTCCGCCAGCGTGCGCCCCTGGGCGCGGTAGCCGCCAAGCTGGTGCACGGACTGCGGCGTCAGGCCCACGTGCCCCATCACGGGGATGCCGGCGTCCACCAGACGCTGGGTTGCGGCCACGGTGCGTTTGCCGCCTTCCAGCTTGACCGCCTGCGCGCCGCCCTCCTGCACCAGTTTGCCGGCATTGCGCAGGGCTTGCTCTTCGGACACCTGATAGGAGAGGAACGGCATGTCGGCAATGATCAAGGCACGGCGCGTTCCGCGCACCACCGCTTGGGTGTGGCGCACGACGTCGTGCATGGTGACCGGCAATGTATTCTCGTAGCCGAGCACCGTATTGCCTAGGCTGTCCCCCACCAGAATCGCAGGGACGCCGGCCGCTTCCACGAAGTGAGCCAGCGGCGCGTCATAGGCCGTGAGCATGACAATCTTGCGCCCCGCCGTCTTCATCTTCTTCAGATCGGCGGTAGTGATGCGCGTAGTACTCATAGTCTCCCTCGGTTCCTCAACGCCGCGCCAACCAGCGAGCGCAGTGTGCTTTCGATTGGGGCATTGCCAACGGCTGTGGCGCTAGGGGGGTCCTGGCTGGGAGGTCCGTCGCCCGTGTCGAGTGCGGCGCCGTTTGCGCCGGCGGGTGCGAGATTATTGTATACCATTGCGAGTGCTAGTGCAGCGTAAGTGTACGCGTGCTGCGGCGCGGTATCGGTGATGGCTTGGAGGTTCCCGGCTACGGTGGTCCAGTCGCCGCGGGCCGCGGGGCCGGTGAGGGAAGCGCGCGGGCCTAGACGCCGGATGTTGTCCACCGTGCCCCGGAGAAGCGGCAGCAGGGCCTGGGTCGCCTCGGCTTCCGTCTTTCCCAGCGCGCGCCAAATGTCTTGACCGGCGTGGGCGAGAACTACGGTATAGTTGAATACGAGCACCGCCGCAGCATGGTAGGCCGGCCGCGCCTCGGGAGGCACGTAGCCCCACATGCAGCCCAGCGCGGCGGCGATGCCGGTGAGTTGCCCCAGCAGGGGTTCAGCCGCGTCGACCGCAATGAAGGAGCCGGGAAGATTCGCAAACGCGGCCTCGGCGTCGGGCAGCGCTTGCAGCGGATGAAATCCGCCAGGCACGGCCCCGTAGCGTTCCACCACCGCCAGCGCCGCGGCCGGCAAGGCCCCGCTGCAGTGAACGACGCCCTGCCCGCGCCGCCAGGTCAAGGCAGAGGCAACGTGCGCGATGGCGCTATCCGGCGTGGTGATGAAGACCAGGTCGCACGTATCGGCCACGGCCTGAGGCTGCACGGCCCGGCAGTGCGGCAACGCGTCGGCCAGGGCGGCGGCGTGCGCGGCGCTGCGGTCTGCGACTGCGGCGCTGCGTCCGGCGACTGCGCTGACGGCATAGCCGCGGTCGGCAAGCAAGCGCGCGAGCCCCGTGCCCACGCGTCCTGGTCCGATAAAGCCGATGTTCATAGCCCACTGTTCCGGGTAACGCCGGCTGGCATGGGAGCTTGCCATGCGCCGCGCCGGTGGCCTAGTCACGGGGATGGTTGAGAGAATCGGGTCGTTAGAGCTTGCGGTTGCCCGGCGCGCAGTAGCAAGCGCGTGTGCTCCCGTTGGCCGCAGTGCGGCGCGGTACGGGCCGGGTGGCGATGGGTCTGTTGCCGCTCAGGCATCGCCGCCACACGCCGTCGCACCGGGCGGCAGAGTCACCGGATCATCGCGTCCACGCGGTCGCCGATGACCTCCAGTGTTTGTATGGGGAATGTGCCCGTTTCGATCGTATTCTTGAGATCGGCCATGAGGGTCTTGATTTCCACGATTTGCTCTTGCTGACCCTGGGTGCCGAGCTTGGCCGCGGCATCAAGCGAGCGTTCCGCTTCGGCCAATTCACGAACGGCAAGTCCGCTCTGGCGCTCGCGCAGGTGCACCCGCGCGCGGCTGACGCGCACCGACGTGCGCAGCAAGTGGTTTTGGAATCGGAGCACTGCCACTTCCTCTGTCAGAGCCGTCGCGTGTCGTTCCACGTCGGCAACGCGGGAATCCATGGCGTTGCTGACCTGGGCGGCATTCTCGGCGCGGTCGGCGGCCACCTGGATTGTAGGACGGTCGCGCCAGTAGATGACGCCAAAGGCCAGCGCCGCCACGCCAACCGCGAGACTGATTAGGGCAATGGCCAACGTGATGACGCGGATCCAGCTTGCCAGGCGCGTCGCCAAAGACGGTCTCGTGCTTGCCATTGATTCTATGCACTCCTAGGCGGAAGAAGAGGTTGGTGGGGATCGCCCTGAATCAAGCATACCAGAGTACTGCGGCCATACGCGCAAGGGGATTGAGAATCTTGTACGCCGTGCGCGCAGCGTCGGCATGGCGGCGGCTATGCTATACGCGCTAAGGATTGAGAATTGACCGACGGTGAACCGGTGTAGGCCGTGCGTGCCGTGGCGAGGGATGGGTGGCTGCCCTAATGCTGTCGCATTAAGCTCTTGCCTTGGGATACCATGGTAATCTCTGTTGCTAAGGCGATTGAAACTCAGTTTCGCTGTCGTAGGGGCACGACATGTCGTGCCCCTACGACAGCTTGACAA
>JAJEAH010000042.1 GCA_022824225.1 Chloroflexota bacterium | reverse complement strand
AACGCCAGCCGAAGTATTCATAAACCAGGTGTTGCACTTGAAATGTGAATCCACCTTCCCGCGTGCGCGGGAATGACGGTTGTGCAGCGGATTGCCTGAGGCTTTGGCCGTGTGGATTTCCGTGCGCGCGGGAGTACGGCGAAACCCAAGCGATTAACGCGAAAGATACGGCTGCATTCCCGCGTGGGCGGGAAAGACGGAACCCCGCCAGTCCGAGCGGGGGACAGGCGCCTGCGCTACCCAGAGGAGAGCGAAACGGAACCCGTCATTCCCGTGGAAACGGGAACCCATCCTGTCTGTGCCGGCGTAGCCGATCTCCGGAGCGGGAAACGTCCGGATGGATTCCTGCCCACGCGGGAATGGCGTTTCGCCAAAGAGGCTTTCAGGTCGTCGATGGGTTGGCTTTCCGCGTGCCCGGGAGTGACGGGTGGGCTGGGGTCTGTTTTCATAGCTATGACGGAACGGGAATGATGGCAAGAGTGAGGCGAATTGAGCAAGGACGTAAGAATGCAACTCCTGACCCGCGACACACCCGTAGGCCACACCGTGACGGGCCGCACGAAGAAGGTCACGTCGTACCGCACGTGGCTGTTTTCCGGCGGCTGGCCGCGGTTTGACGGCTGGCCCGCCAAGAACGTGCACACCGACCTGGCCGCCGCCCAGCAGAGCGGCTTGCCGACCAGGGCGGCCTCCGGGGCCATGTGCCTCGGCTACCTGACCGAACTCATGGTGGACCTCTTTGGCGAGGCGTGGCTTAGTGACGGCGAACTAACCTCTAAATTCATCGGCATCGTCGACGCCGGCGATGATGTGGTATCCATGGCGCGGTTGACGGCAAATGATGCGGCGGCGGGCGGCGGGCGCATCACGCTGGACGTGTGGTGTGAAAATCAAGATGGCACGCCGGTGGTGGTCGGCACGGCGAGCGGCCGGATTGGGTGATTGAGTCTTGCCGCACACGTGCCCATAGTCCGGAGCGTGCACCGGTCCACTTGTCACTCCGGCGCATGCCGGAGTCCAGGAGGTGCGGTGAGGATGATTTGCGGCGCACGCGGGATTCGATGCGCGTGCCGTCTAACGCCGCCAAGCCGGCGGGCCGACCGGATCGGGCTCACGCGCGGGGTTAGTCTACGATCGGATACATTTCACGAGCTCTGCTTGAGTAAAGGCCGACAGCAATCGAGGTAGGGAGCACATGTCCGGCATAGTAGTCTGCGTTCATCCCCGCGCCGCCGAAGAAGGCGCAAAGATCCTGGAAGCGGGCGGCAACGCGTTCGACGCCGCTGTGGCCACCGCCTTCGTGCAGATGATCGTTACGCCGTTCAGTTGCGGCATTGGGGGCATGGTATCGGCCCACGTGCTCTCCCGCGCCCACGACGCCCACGTGATCGTGGACGGCTGCCTGCGCGCCGGTTCGCGGGTGACGCCCGACATGTGGGTTGCCGACTATCGCGGCGAGGGTGAATTCAACGGCGAGAGCCTCTTCGACGACTTCCGCAGCACGATGGGCTACACGTCCATTTGCACCCCCGGCGCGGTGGCCGCCTTGGGCGAGGTGCAGCGCCGCTTCTGCACCATGCCATGGGACGCGCTGCTCCAGCCCGCCATCCGCATCGCGCGGCAGGGCTTTGCCGTGCCCCCCAGCGTGGCGCCGGGCGGCCCGGAACAGCCGGAGCCGTACAAGCCCAGCCGCGAGGCCCGGCTGGGCGCGACACCGGACTGCGCCGCCCTCTACCTGCGGCCCGACGACGCGCCGTTTACCCAAGAGGACATCATGCAAAACCCGGCGTACGCCGCTACGCTGGAGCAACTGGGCGAACGCGGCCCCCGGGAATTCTATGACGGCGAGTTGGGCGACCGCATTGGCGCAGACCTGGAGCAGAACGGCGCGTTCGTTACCCGCGAGGACCTGGCCGCCTACCACCCCGTGACCTATGCGCCGCGCGCCGCCGCCTATCGCGGCTATACGGTGTACAGCAACGGCGCGCCGGGCGGCGGACCGCTGCTGCTGCAAGCGCTCAACGTGCTTGCCGGGTTCGATCTGACGGCGCTGGGCCACGGCAGTCCGGCGTACTTTGCCCACGTGGGCTCAACACTGCAATTGGTCAACCAGGACCGGCGGGACTACCTGGGCGACCCGGATTTCCTGTCTGTCTCTCCGGAATCCGCTCTGCTCTCGCCGGAACGCACGGCCCGGTTGCGCGCGGCGGTGGCGGCGGGCACGGTCGGCGGTTTCGCCCCGCCCCAGGAGCACGGCGACACCACTCACCTCACCGTGGTTGACGGCGACGGCAACATTGCCTGCATTACCCACAGCAACGGCAACTATTCCGGTGTCATAACGCCCGGCACGGGCTTCGTCTACAACAACGGCATGAACCGCTTCGATCCCCGGCCGGGACGCGCCAGTTCCTTCGCGCCGCGCAAAGCGCGGCTGCACTTGATGATGCCGGCCATCGCGACCCGGGACGGCCGGCCGGCGGCGGCCTGGGGCGCGCCGGGCGGCAACGCCATCCTGAGCGCGCTGGTGCAGGCCTTTACCAACGTGGTGGACTTCGGCATGACCGCTACGGAAGCGGTGACCGCGCCGCGCATCCACGCCGAGGGCGCTATGCTCTGGTCCGACGCCCGCATGCGCACGGACACCTGCGACGCCCTGCGCGCGCGGGGCTTCACCGTGGAGCAAAGCCCGCTCAGCTATCCCTCGCGCTTTGCGCTGTGCCAACTCGTCACCATCGCGCCGGACGGTACGTTGGACGGCGGCTCCGATCCGCGCGGCCAGGGAGCGGCCATCGTCGCGTGACCCGAGGCGCTTGGGCAGATGCAGGCTTGCGCAGCAAGTTGGTAGCGTGAACGGCGCGGGCGCATTTTACTCAGGTACATTCTGAGGTAGCGCGGGGGCTTGTCCCCATTGTTATCGCATTGACCTCAGACTGGGTCAATTGCGGCGAAACTGCGTTGCTTACGCCATGGCAACGTTGTCTCAATGGTGTAGGGGCACGACATGTCGTGCTCCTACCGTAGTTGACAGTCCGGGTAGCGGCAATCTGATCCTGGCTTTCGGCATTAATGCGACAATATTGGGGCTTGCCCCCCGCCGTTTGCACTGCCAACGGCGGGGACGCAATACGAGCGGAATGGTGGATAAGAGGGCGGCATGGATTGCGTCTTTGGCGGAAGCAGGTTGCAAACCTGCGCTACCGGAGTAGGGCGGCTACCGGCGGACACAGGTTGCAAACCTGCGCTACCGGAATAGAGCGGCCGCCGGCGGTCCGTTGCGCTGCGCCAACCGGCGCAGCTATGACACCGAGTCCGGCTGTGCGCTGAAACGCCGAGCGAGAGTACCGGGGCCAGCCCCAACCACAAGTGAGGAAGTGAGACAGTTTTGGCTAACCAGACGACTGCAGAAGACGTGTGGACCGTGCGCCGGGCCGCGGTGATTGGCGCCGGCACCATGGGCGCGCAAATTGCGGCGCTGCTGGCCGGGTTCGGCATCGAGTGCGAATTGCTCGACCTGCCGGACCCGGCGGGTCGCGACGCGCGGGCGGCGGCCGCCCGGAAAAAACTCGCCGCCATGCGGCCCTCGCCGCTGTTCGACCGCGGCGACCTGGACCGCATCCGTCCCGGCAACGTGGAAGACCACCGCGAGCGCCTGGCGGACTGCGACTGGGTCATCGAGGCGGTCTTCGAAGACTTGGACGTCAAGCGGAGCACGTGGGCGGCGCTGGCGCCGCATCTCCGGGCGGACGCCGTTGCCAGCACGAACACCTCCAGCATTCCCATCACCGACATTGCCGCCGCGCTGCCCGCCGGACTGCGGCCGCGCTTCATGGGCGCGCATTTCTTCAATCCGCCGCGCTACCTGCGGCTCTTCGAACTCATCCCGACACAGGAGACCGACCCCGCCGTTGCCGCGGCGGTGCAGCGGTTCGGCAGCGAGACCCTGGGCAAGGGCTGCGTGCTCGCGCATGACGTGCCCGGCTTCGTCGGCAACCGCATCGGCCTGTACGTGCTTGCGGAAACCATCCGCGCCATGCGGGATTTGGGGCTCGGCCCCGATGAGGTGGACACGGTCACCGGGCCGCCGTTGGGGCGGCCCCGCAGCGCCACGTTTCGCACCCTCGACCTCATCGGCCTGGACGTCTACGTGGACATCTGCGACAAGCTGCGGGCCACGGTGCCGGAGGCCTGGGAACAAGAAGCGTTTGCCGTGCCCGGTTTTCTGCGGGAGATGGTGGCGCGCGGCTGGCTGGGCGACAAGACCCGCCAGGGGTTCTACAAGGCCGTTGAGGCCGACGGCCGCCGTGAATTCCACGTGCTGGACCCGGAGACGCTGGCGTACCGGCCGCAGCGCGCACTGGCGGCGCTGTCGCTGGCGGCGGCGCGCCGCATCGAGGACAGCGGCGCCCGCATCGCCGCGCTTGCCGACAGTAGCTATGGCGCTGACAGCAAAGATGCCGCTGGGAGCGGGGATGCCGCCGGCGCGTTGGCCTGGCGCATCCTCTCGCGCCTCTTTGCCTTTGCCGCGGCCAAGATCCCCGAGGTCGCTCCCGAAATCGCCAGCGTCGATAACGCCATGCGCTGGGGTTTCGCGTGGTCGCTGGGGCCTTTCGAGACCTGGGAAGCGATGGGCATCGCGGAGACGGCGGAACGCATGGCCCGCGACGGTCTGGCTGTGCCGCCCTGGGTTGCCGGTCTCGCGGCGCGGCGGGAGCCCTTCTACCGCTGCACCGGGGCCGGCACGGAACAAGCCACGCCCCAAGGCGCATACGCGCCGGTAACCGGCAGCCAACGCGCGCTCTCCCTGCCGTGGTTGCAATCGCAAGCCCAGACGGTAGAGCGCCGGACGGGCGCGACGCTGCGGGACCTGGGCGACGGCATCGCGTTCCTGGACGTGCACGGCGCAAAGCAGACCATCGACGCCGACGTTCTCGACATGTTGGAGGTCGCGGCCGCGCGCACGCCGGACGGCTTCGACGGCCTGGTGCTCAGCAGCCACGTGCAGCCGAATTTCTGCGTCGGCGCGAACCTCGCGGTTATTCTGCAGGCTGCGCAGGATAGGCAGTGGGACGCCATCGAAGCCTTCATCCACAAGCTGCAATACGGGTTGCTGGCCCTCAAACGCATGCCGGCGCCGGTCGTGACCGCGCTATACGGCCGCGCGCTGGGCGGCGGGCTGGAATTGGGACTTTCGGCGCAGCGCGTCGTGGCGGCGCGTGAGAGCTACGTGGGGTTGGTGGAGACTGCCGTGGGTCTCGTCCCCGCCGGCGGCGGCTGCAAGGAACTGCTGCTGCGGTTGCCGGCAGTGCGGGGGGAAGAGAAGACGGGTTCCGGTTTGCAGGGGGAAGAGAAGATGGATTCCCGTTTGCGGGAGGAAGAGAAGATGGATTCCCGTTTGCACGGGAATGACGGAAATGCTGCACGTGGGAATGACGGACGTGCCGCAGATGGGAGTCCGTCCGCTGTGGCCGCGGCCGTACGCCGCGCGTTCGAGACAATTCGCTTGGGAAAAGTCTCGCAGCACGCGCCGGACGCGGTTGTCCTGGGCTATCTGCGCGCGGACGACATCATCGAGGCGAATCCCGACCATCTGCTGTACCGCGCCAAGGCCGCCGCGCTGGCGTTGGCGGCAGACGGGGATGCCGCGCGCTACGCTCCCGTCCAACTCCCCGTGCTCGGCGCTGAAGAGCGCGAGGCGTTGATCGCGCCGGTGGCGGAAGCGGCGCAGGCCGGTAGGGCCACGGCG
The DNA here is from genome assembly GCA_022824225.1 of Chloroflexota bacterium. Taxonomy (GTDB): domain Bacteria; phylum Chloroflexota; class UBA11872; order VXOZ01; family VXOZ01; genus VXOZ01. Next base: position 61,146 of record JAJEAH010000042.1, on the reverse strand, counting down.
CACGACCTGACGATCGCGCGCAAGCTCGCGTTCATTCTCACCGGCGGCGACGCGCGGGCGGGCGCGCAGGTGGACGAGGAACACATCATCGATCTGGAACGCGAGGCCTTCGTCAGCCTCTGCGGCGAACCCAAGACCCAAGACCGAATCGCTCACATCCTGAAGACCGGGAAGCCGTTGCGCAACTGACGCAACGGGTGCGGTGAAGAAGACCATTGCCCCGGCAACGGCTGGCGAAGAGGCTAAGGCGTAGGGGCACGGCATGCCGTGCCCCTACGCCTGACGTGCCCCTATGTTCCATGCCCTATTGACCGGCTGCGGCCAATTGCCGCCGTGCGGGCCGGGCGCAAAGCAACGTCCACGAACCTGTGTAGTTTGACATATATTATCGTCACACGATAATATGCAGGCGTGAAGCAATTCTCGGATACGAACACTGAGCGCGTCTTTCGCGGCCAGTTCGTACGCCACTTGCCACAGAACATACAACGGCGGGCGCGAATGCGGCTGCAACGCGTGGTAGCGGCCACGGCACTGTCCGACTTGCGCGTGCCGCCCTCACACCGGTTGAGAGCGCTCAAAGGACCGCGTAAGGGTCAGCACAGCATCCGCATCAACGACCAATGGCGCGTGTGCTTTCGTTGGACGGACCAAGGCGCGATGGAGATCGAAGTCACCGATTATCACACCTAACGGGTGGCCGGAGCATGAGGACAGACCCAATCCATCCCGGTGAGCATCTGGCAGAGATGCTCGACGAACTTGGCATCAGCCAGTATCGCCTGGCCAAGGCAATTGGCGTGGCGCCGATACGTATAAACCAGATCGTTCACGGCCGCCGCGCCATCACGGCGGATACGGCGCTGCGCATCGGCAAAGCGCTGGCCATGACGCCCGATTATTGGCTGAACCTCCAGCGGATGTACGACCTGGACGTTGCCCGGGCAACTGCCGACGTGAGCGGCATCGAACCGCTGGTTGCTTCCGCGCGCGGGTAGAGGCAACGCAAACCCATGCCTCAAAACCCATCACCGGCTTGGTCACCTTCGCGCACGCGTAGTGGCAACTGTCGCGCTCCGGAGAACGCGGGCTGTGTGCTAAGCGGATTTTGGTGTCACGCCCGATGAATCGCGGGACGTTGGCTGAACGCCCGCACCGTAGGGGGCACGACATGTCGTGCCCCTACGGTGCGCCAGTGAATACCCGATGCCGCGCCGACCAATCCGGCTTCAGGCAGGCAAGTAATGTTCAGAACAAGCGTTAACGAAAGGGAATTGCGTTGTCATTCATCGATTACACCGTCACCGACAAGATCGCCAAGATCACGCTCAACCGTCCCGACAAGCTCAATGCCATCAACCGCGCCATGCGCGAAGACCTCTTTCGCATCTTTGCGGATTTTGCCGCGCGGGAGGATGCCTGGGTAGCCATCGTCACCGGCACGGGGCGGGCGTTTTCCGTGGGTCACGACTTGCAGGAAATGGGCGGGCCGTCGGGCGACGAGCCGCCGGGCACGAGCATCGAGGACCTCTACGTTACCCAGACGCGCATCTGGAAGCCCATCATTGCTGCCATCAACGGCTTTTGCCTGGCCCAGGGCGGCGGCATTGCTCTCGCGTCCGACATCCGGATTGCCGCCGAGACCGCGCAGTTCGGCTGGCCGCAGGCCAAACGCGGCATCAGCTCCATCAGCGGTCCCTCCATGCTCGCCAATCGCATCCCGCTGAATTACGCGCTGGAGTACCTGTTCACGGGTGAATTCATCAGCGCGGCGGAGGCGCATCGCCTGCACCTGGTGAATAAGGTCGTGCCGTTGGAGGAATTGGCCGCGACGGCGGATGAGTACGCGCGCGCCATCGTGCGGAACGCGCCGCTGGCCACCCGGGGCATGAAAGAGGCGTCGGTCCGGGGCCAAAACCTGGACCTGGCGGAGCGGGTGAACCTGGCGGGTGAGCTGTTCGAACGGGTGCGCGGCTCGGCCGACGCGGCGGAGGGCTTGCGGGCCTTCGTGGAGAAGCGGGAGCCGGAGTTCAAGGGCGAATAGCCGGCGCGGGTTAGCTAGCGGGCAGGCCGCCGCGGTCTGTTTCTGCTATCCGGCGTGCTACCGGTTGCATTCGCGCCGTGGGGCGTATTTGCTGTCCGGCGCGACGGCAACGTCAGGATCACCCCTCGCGGCTAGCTCGTTTTCTCGCGCGGCAACCCGGTCAGTCGCGTGGCGTCACGCGTTCCAGGCTATACGAGCCCCAGAATATGCCGTGGCGGAACGTGCCCGCAACCACGTTGCCCGACAGCGTGCCGGAAAACACAATGTCGGATTCCGGCTGCGGGATCGTGAACCGGTACGTGCCGTCGGGCGCGAGCTCGGCGGTGATGGGGAGGCTCTTGATCTGCCGCGATGAAACGTCTAGCGTGCCCCGCAACTCGCCGTCCTCGATCTGAAACGCGACGCTCACCGGCACCACGTTGCCCAGCAGATGGATGGCGCCCTCCCACAGCCCGACCAGGGCCGCTTCCGGGATGTTTGGCGTGGGTGACGGCGCCGGTGTGGGCGTGGCAGTAGGCACGGGGGTGGGCGCGGGCCGCATGGTTGGTACGGGCCGGGGTGTGGGTGTGGACGTCGCCGGCGGCGAGGGTACGGGCGTGGCCGGTTGCGGCGAGGCGGTTGCTTGCTGAGGTACCGGAGTTGCCGTCGGCGGCGGCGTGGGGCCTGATCGGGGTGTCGCGGGACTCAATGCCGTGGTGGGCGACGGTTCCGGCGTCGGCGACGCGGCGGGACGTGGCGCTATGGTACCGCACGTTGTGAGCGCGACTGCGCAAACCGCCGCCGCCAGCGCGCGCACAAGCGCGGGCCGCACCGGGCGGCGGAGTGCATAGGTGGGTCCGAACAGAGTCAGACGTGTGAGAGATTTCAGCTTGATGCCGCTATGCGATCTGAGTGAGGTGCGTATTGCTCAGAACCTGTTTACGATCTTCTGAGAGGGAGCCCGCAAAGCCGTCTGCGCTCCGGGCAAACGAATCTTGTGTAGTCAGAACGATAGAAAACGACCGCTAAGGACGTTCCTACACTATAGCGCACTCACCGCCCGACTTGCCCGCCCGGCGCACGGTCGTCAGCAGCGCCCGCTGGGGCGGGGCGCAAGAGGAAAGAGCCGGCCCCTCAGGGGCCGGCTCTTTGCCGATAGTCCTCGCTCAAGCAGCGAGGGTGGGTGTGCGCGTTACTGCGACAGCGCCTCGTCCACCAGGGCCTGCATGGGCTGCTTCATGCCGCGCAGGGCCTCTTGGACAGTCACCTTGCCCTCGAACAGGTCCGCGAAGATGGGCCTGACGAGTTGATCGCGCACCTGGTTATACGATGCGGAACGGAACGCCCGGCCCGCGGGGACTGCGTACTGCAGCGCGTCGCGGTAGACCTCCAGGCGCACCTCGCTTTGGAAGGCCTTGTCGCCGTAGATGTTCTCCGCCCATTCGTCGAAGAAGTCCACGCGGTGGAAGCCCGTGCCGCGTGAGATCGCCCAGTTGATGGTGCGGCTGCCCCACTTGATGAGTTCCCAACCGGCGTCCGGCTGCTTGGCGCCGATGATGATGCCATTGCCGTCCAGGTTCAGGTGCGAGACCGGCTGCGCGCTGGTGCCGCGCACGATGGGGCTGAAGACGAACGGCGCGCCGCGCTGGATAGCCTCCAGCACCATGAAGAAGCCGCCGGGCGCGCTGCGCAGCATGGCGCCGCGTTCCTCGACGAACGCCGTTCTGACGTTGGTGCCGAAGAGGTCGTTCACCTGGCCGGGCTTGTCCACGGAGCGGTCCTGGATTGCCATGGTGAAGAATTGCTCGTATGCGTCCACCAACGCCGGATCGTCCGAGACCACCGTGCGGTTGTCGTCGGCGATCCATTCCGTATCGAAGAGGTTCGGCCAGTCGATGAACAGGTAGACCGGGCTCGCGCCCAGCAGACCGAATTGTGTAGGCTGTCCGCCCTCTTCTTTGGTCAGCAGCTTCATTTCAGAGGTGAAGCGGTCGAAGTCCCAATCGGGGTCCGTCCAATCGGTGGGCGGCAGATTCAGGCCGATTTCCTCATACATGCGCTTGTTCGTCGGGGCCACGGGCCAGTCGCCGCCGGACTGGTTCGGCAGCGCAAAGAGCTTGCCGTCGCGCCGGAACCACGCGTCCATGGCCGCTTCGGGGAAGGGGCTCAGGTCGATCTGGTCCTTGGCCACCCGGTCGTCGATGGCTTCCACCGCGCCCAGGGCCGTAAGCGCCGGGTCGGTGAGCCAAGACACGTCGGGGGCCTGGCCGCCGGCCACGAGCGTCTGCAGAAACTCGCGGCGGTCGCCGGTCCAAATGATCCACTTCAGCGTAATGCCGGCATTCTCAGCCTCGAACGGCTCTTTGACCAGCGTGTCCACGTTGTCCAACTGGCGGCTATTGTGGTGGGTAAGCCACGCCACCTCTACAGCCTCGGCCATGGCGGGTTCTTCTTCCTCCGCCTTGGGCATCTCTTCCTCGGCCATCTCTTCCGCCGGCATGGTGGCCGCCTGGCCGCACGCCGCGAACATGATGCCGCCGAGGGACACCGCGCCGACACCGGCCAAAAGTCCGCGTCGGGTAAGTTGCTCTCGAATCTCCACTCTGCGTCCTCCTAAAGTGAAACAGGTCTGGGAAACGTTCGCGCTCCTTACGTCGGTCGTCCGGGCAGTTACTCGCCTCCTTCCGCCTGTGGAGCATTGCTTGCGTACTAGACTATGTAATTCTACTGCGAATCGTCAAGACCAGCGTGGGTTTGAGCCGTTTCAGGCCCTCCCGCCGGTAACCTGCGCCCGCTGCGGCTACAATTAATGGGAGGATGAAGCAACGCGCAATTAGAGTCGCATCGAGGTAGAGGAAGGAGATCGCGCCATGAACGAACGATCCGCCCAACTGCGGGCGCTGATGGAGAGGCCGGGCATCGTGGTGCTGCCCGGCGCTTACGACTGTCTGAGCGCCCGGCTTGCCGAGCAGGCCGGTTTCGAGACCGTCTTCACCACCGGCTTTGGGTTCGCCGCCAGCGCCCTGGGCGTGCCGGACCTGGGTCTGATGACGGCCAGCGAGATTCTGGACCGCGTGCACGACATCGTGAACAGCGTGAACGTGCCGCTCGTCGCGGACATGGATACCGGCTACGGCAACCCGCTCAACGTCATCCGCACCGTCAACGAGTGCGTGGGGCTGGGCGTGGCCGGCATCATCCTGGAAGACCAGGAGTGGCCGAAGAAGTGCGGCCACCTGGAAGGCAAGCGGGTGATACCCATGGAGGACCACGTGCAGAAGCTGCGCGCCGCCGTGGACGCCCGGGGCGATTCCGGCCTGGTCATCATCGCCCGCACCGACTCCCGGGCAGTGCTCGGCTTGGACGAAGCCATCACGCGCGGTCAGGCTTACTACGAGGCCGGCGCTGACGTGGTCTTCATCGAAGCGCCGCAGTCCATGGACGAATTGCACGCCATCGCCAAAGCCTTTCCCCATGCGCCGCTCTTCGCCAATATGATCGAGGGCGGCAAGACGCCGGTGCTGTCGCCCGACGCGCTGGCGGAGATCGGCTTCAAGATCGTGGTGTACCCCCTATCGAGTCTCTTTGCCGCGGCCCGCGCCATGCAGCACGTGTACGCCGCGCTGAAAGCAGACGGCACGACGGCAAGCGTTACCGACATGACCACACTCGAAGAATTTACCCAGTGCGTAGACGTTGACCGGTTTCGCGCCTGGGAGCAGCAGTACGCGACGCCGGAACGTGACTGAAGGCTTGGCGCGCGCAGGATCCCGCCCGCCGCTGGTGGCTGATCCGCCGCAACGGACTGTTGCCGGCGAGCGTAGGCATACCATGTCCCTGTGCCACTTGATGGGCTGCGGGAACTCTCGCACTTTGGCTGCGGGAGCGTGAAGTCCGCCGCCGTATGGTAGACTGACACTGCTAGCCGAAACTACCTGCCGCTCTGGCGTTTAAACCATTTAGCAGGGCAGGAGGTTGGCGCTATGCTTCTCCGGCACGTCCGCGCTGCTCAACTAACTGTTTCTGCCTGGCGGCGCCGTCTGCTGCGGGCCGGATCGAGGCGGGCTCGCCAGGGCTCCCGCGGCGGCGGGCCCCGGCATGTGCCGCTTGCTGTCCCGTTACACTGGGCGGGAACACCGGAGCGCTCCCTCCCGAAGTCTGGCGGAGGGCTGGGCCGGTGCGGGGCATCGTTCGTATGGGCCAGTCCGCCAGAGCACGCAAGGACACTTCCAACCTACTCTGTGGGCTCGTAGACCATGCGCTTACCGAAGAAAGAGACCCCGGCGCGCGTACCGAAGTACGTGCTCGTGGTGGCTGGTCTGGTCATCGCGGGCACGCTGGCGGCAATTCCGGCGCGTGTGCTGAACAGCTATGAAGTCAACCAACGGGTGCTGGTGCTCGAACAACGCCTGGCGGTGCGGGAGGAGGAGAACGCTGCCCTGCAGCAAGAGCTCGCCCGCCGGGGCACAACGGCATACGTCCGCATGGTGGCGAAAGAACGGTTGGGCCTGGTAGAGCCCGGCGAAGAGTTGGTGCTGCTGCCCCTGGAAGCGAATAGCGCCCAACAGCGGCTGGAACGCACCAGTGTTCCCGTTCAAGACCGGGGGATCACGGTGACGCCCTATGACGCGGAATGGGGCTACTTCTTGGAATGGCTGGCGTTGCTCCGCCAGTCATTCTCCTAGTGTGGGGAAGGCTCAAGATGAATGTGCGCATTCGCCGCGTCGATCCCACGCTCCCGCTGCCGCGCTATGTCACGGACGGCGCGGTTGCCTTCGACTTGTGCGCTCGGGTGAACGTGACGATTGCGCCCCGTGAAACCGCGCTCGTGCCCCTCAACGTCGTCATCGAGGTCCCTTCCGGCTACGCCCTCATCGTGGCCAGCCGCAGCAGCACCCCCCTGCGCAAGGGCTTGGTGAAAGCCAACGGCATCGGCATCATCGACCGGGACTACTGCGGAGACGGGGATGAGGTGCAGGCGCTCTTCCACAACGTTACCGACGCGCCGGTTACCGTAGCGCGCGGCGAGCGCGTCGCTCAAGGGCTGTTGACGCCGGTTCCCCGCGTGGTGTGGCAGGAAGTGACGAGCTTCGATGGCGACGATCGCGGGGGTTTCGGCAGCACCGGCGTCTGACGGCCCTCTACCATGCTGTCGGCTTGCGCCTGTGCGGCGGCGCACATTCCCTGACATTTGCTGCCGCGGAATACGGGCACGCCGGATCTACCGGAGTGACGTATAACGAGGACATGACGCACACGGCGGGCCCGCACATGCCGGACCTATCGCTGGGGGGCAAGCATGCTTGGTGATGTGGCGCGCTAGTCTGCCGCCGATAGTCCGTAGACAAGGCCCGAGTGAACGGGAATTAGTAGATTTAGACTTGGTCTCCTTGCTGTGCTAGATATCATGTCATTCCGAGTGCAGCGAGGAATCTAGTATGCCCCCGACTCTAGATTCTTCGTCGCTGCACTCCTCAGAATGACATATCGAGGCGCAGCCGTTTGCGTTGACACTCATGCCTGTGCAGACTAAGTTGTAGCCTACTGATCGCGGAGTGAACGGCTGCCGCGAGTCCGGCAACGTTGCGACGGCAGTGGGTGAGGCCGGGGCCTAGACGGACGGAACCGGTTGGCGACCCGCTCAATAGACAGTATTGTCGCGCCGATCAGGCCCGCCGCCGGCTCGGACTCCGGGGTGAGCGATTACCCACCGCAAACGACCGGCGCCTCGCCATTAAACGCCTACGCGGGCCGGCCGCAATCTGAGAGACTGTTTGCGACCTGCTTAGAGGGAGTCCACAAAAGCCGGTGGAGACCGTTCGTGCTGGGCACTTCGACAAGCTCAGTGCCGGCCTGTCACAGCGTGAACGGCTATTCGCGCACTTGCATTGGCGCCAGCAACCACTGAGCCCGCCACGTATTGTATTGGGCCGAGCGCGTTAATCGGGCAGACTAGACGATTGCGGTCAGGCTCTCAGACGCGCACGTAGCGACCGGCATCCAGGACGAACGCCACACCGCGATTGTCGCCGGTCTGGCCGCTGCCGGTAAGGGGCTGGCCGCTCACGTTCTCGCGAATAGCTTCCAAAGCTTCATCCACCTGATGCGTGGGCACGCCGATCAGGAGCGTAACGTTGCCGCGACGGAGGACGCCGCCGGCCGTATTGATGCGCGTGTTGCCGATGCGCCGCTTCACGAGTTCATCCACGATCTTGTTCGCGTCGTCATTCCGCACCACGGCGACGATGAGTTTATCTACCGACGCTTGTCGCGGATCTTGTTGCATCCCACGTCTCCCGGAAATGACCGCACGCAGCGTTAAGCTGCCCGCCGGCGTCGCACAAACGCGAAACTGCCCTGCATACACTTAATGCAGCCACAAGCACGGCAGCCGCTGCCATGCGGGTGACTACACGAATGGTCGGGGCGGGCGGATTTGAACCGCCGGCCTCAGCGTCCCGAACGCTGCGCTCTACCAGGCTGAGCCACGCCCCGGTTACATGCCTATTCTAGCAAGTATGCTCCCGCGTCTCAACAGGGAACCAAGCGGGAACTAGCAGAATTGGACTTGAACTCCTTGCTGGGCCAAATCTCATGTCATTTGTATGTTGTAGAAGACGGGGAGACGGGGAGGGGTGAAGAGGTAGCGCGAAGGGAGTATCGAATGTCATTCCGAACGTAGCGACTAATCCAATGTCATTCCGAACGGAGCGCAGCGCAGTGAGGAATCTAAGGAGCCGCGCCAAGCGGGCGGCACGTTGCGGGGGCGCTAGATTCCTCGCAAGGGTCGGAATGACATAAGACAGGGAACGCACATCCATGCCACGCCGAACGCAGCCTGCGCCCACGCCAAACCGAGCGAAGCACGCGCCCACACCAAACCGAACGCGGTACACGCCCACGCCAAACCGAGCGCAGCACGCGCCCACGCCAAGCCGAATGCTGCACCCTCTATGTCATTTGGGACGGCAATCAGTGTCATTCCGAGCGTAGCGACGAACAGGGTTCGCTGACTTCGTCAAAGACGCGGAATCTAGTGTGCTCCCGACACTAGATTCTTCGTCGCTGCACTCCTCAGAATGACAGATCGGCTGAACTGCTCAGAATGGCATATCGGCTGAACTGCTCAGAATGGCATATCGGCTGCACCCCACAGAATGGCATAGCGGCTGCACTCCTCAGTATGGCATTCTGATGAGCAGCCGTTTACGTTGACACCCAGACCTGTGCAGCCCCAGTCAATACCTACCAACCGCGAACCAAGCCCAGTTCGCTGTGCGCTGCCTGCAATTGCCGCCGCACATGGCCTCCGGGCAACCGGCTCTGCCCCACGGGAGGGAAAAAACCTCCTGTAGCGCGGGGGCCTGTCCCTAATGCTGTCGCATTAGGTTCCTGCCTTGGGATCCCATGGTAACCTCTGTTGCTATGGCTATTTAAACTCTGTTTGGCTGTCTTAGGGGCACGAAATGTGGTGCCCCTACGACAGCTTGACAAACCAAGCGGCGACTGTCTATCGCTCGCTTTCGACTTTAATGCGACACCATTGGGGCTTGTCCCCCGCACTTGGGCTCCGCCCCACGGGAACGGAAAAACGTCCTGTAGCGCGGGGGCTTGTACCCCGCTCTTGGGCTCCGCCCTACGTCAACATAATACTCAAGCCGAGTTGCCCCGCTAGCGCATGAGTCCCGGCGCCGCGGCTTAGGAGGCAGGCGCTTTTTCCAGTATGATAGACCTGCGTTCAGCAGCAATTGTGGAGGAGGGGGACCGGTGAAAGCGGACTTTCTCGAACGTCTCGCGCAGGGGCCGCTGCTCGGTGACGGCGCGTACTACTTGGAGCTGGAACGGCGTGTGGCGGGAAGCTACGCTTCCCATATTCCCATGGCGGTCTTGGACTACCCGGAGGCCGTATTGGAGATGCATCGGGAGTTCGCCCGGGCGGGCGCGGAGCTTCTACAAGCCATGTCCTGGGGCGTGCGGCCCTTCGGGCGCGAGAAGGAGCTACACAAAGCGGCGGTGGAGTTGGCGCGGGAGGCCGCCGGACCGGACCGCTACGTGGCCGGCACCATCAGCCAGTTCATCTACTCCGGTTCGTCCAAGTGGGAGCCGCTGAACGCCGACGACCGCAAGCGGGCCAATGAATTCTTCGCGCGGCGGGTTGCGGAACAGATGGACCCCGAAGTGGACGTCTTCATCGTCGAGACGTTCTATTCAGTGGAAGAGGCGAGTATTGCCATTCCCTTTGTCAAAGAAGCGGGCGTGCCCGCCGTGGTCACGCTGACGTTCCGCGACAGCGAGTTCACCCGCGACGGCTACGATCCGGTGGAAGCGGCTAAGCGTCTCGTAGACAACGGCGCCGACGTGGTGGGCCTGAACTGCATGCGGCCCTGGCAGACCATGAACGACATGGCGCGGCGGATACGGGCTGCGGTTGCGGCGCCCGTCTGCGTCCAGCCCACCGCGTATCAACTGGAGCCCGGCGAGGTATTCAACCAAGCCATCAGCCGCGCCGGCCTCTACCCACGAGTGGAACCCCGGGTCGTCTCCCGCTTCGTGATGGCCGAGTATGCCAAGGAGGCAGAGGGTATAGGAATCGATTTCATCGGCGCCTGCTGCGGCGCGCTGCCCTACCACGTCCGCGCCATGGCGGAAGCGCTGGGCAAGCCGGTGGGCCTGCCGGATGCCAAGCGTAGTTACCAGTCAAACTAGCCGATTCCTGATTCACGACCGGGGAATCCGGTGCTAGACTATTCCTGGGGCGAGTAGTTGACCCGTAGTTGAGGAGCGTATTTTGCAGCGCATCACTAGACCGTTTTTGAGGCTTAGAGGTGTTGGTCTCTTGTATTTATAGCATATATGTAGTATAAGGAAAGGTAAACCCAATTACAGTGGGAGAAGGCTACCTGGTGGCGGAGCAACTACCTGCCCACGGCGAGCGCGTAAGCCGCATAGAAGGCGGCTATGAGCACTTGGCAACTTAAAGCCGACCTAACACAGATGAAGGCCGAGTTGAAGGCTGACGTCGCTAGGCTGGACGCCGGAATCTCAGCACTGTCCCGTAGCATCGCCAGTCCGCGCAGGAACAACGACGACCTTCGTAGTGAGTTTGATTCGCTGCGCAGCGAAATCCGCGCCCTAAGGTGGTGGATCCTCTTTTTCGGTGCTGCTTTGGTTGTGTTGCCTAGACTTGCTGAATTGCTAATCGGCGGCTAGGCTACGCATACGTCCCAGTTTGGACCGGGTCTCCCAGCATCTCGTCCATGCAAATCAGGGTAGGCATCGCCCTGTACCCCGGCCTAGGGTTCTTTCTGGCGGGCAATTCACCTACTAAGAAATAACTACAGTTCGACCTGTCACGACGGCGCCACTCTATGCTGCTTTGCTAACTCTCTCCCTTGTGGCGCACGCGCATCGTAGCCCTTCTCGGTTTCGTCAAAGATTCTCATGAAAGGTATTCTGGATTCTCGCCAGGTCGAATGCAGTGTGATCCCTATTGCATGTCTTGACAAACGCTGTCAATAGAAAGTAGATTGTAGGCACAACGCGCCAGAGTAGCGATGCCTGGGTGTAGTCGGATCGCCCATGGCGTTCACTGTGTTGCCTTTCGCCGCAAGGGCGCACATATCTGGTATGTGGTGCCAACAGTAGTTGTAGGAGGCAGACTGATGTCTACGCGTGATGAGTTGCGATTGACCCGGCGGGGAATCCTCGCCGGCATTGGGATGGCCGGCGCTGGCGCCTTCCTTGCCGCTTGCGGGCAGGCCACGATGATGGAGCCCGATGCCGCCGCTGAGGAAATGGAAGAGGAAGCCGCGCCGCAGGCGGAAGAGGCTGCCGCCGAAAAGGAACCGGTGCACATCCGCTACGGCACCTGGCTCAATGCCCGTCAGCTCGAGAACTATCCGGAAACCCTGGTTGCCCCGTTCGAAGAGACCCATCCGGGCATTACGGTGGAAGTCATCCACAACATGCACGCCTACCAGGAGTCGTTCCGCACCGCCTTTGCGGCCGGTGAGCAACCCGATGCCGCCTGGGAAGGTGACAACGCCACGTATTTGCTCGGGTACTTCATCGATCTGGCCGACTACATCAAGCGCGACAACTTCGACCTGAGCAACTATCCGCAGAACATCTTCAATTCCATCAGCCGCATTCGCAACGAGATCGTCAGCCTGCCCAACCAGACCGGCGGCAACATGATGGCACTGCCGTACAACCGGGAGATCATCGAGAAAGCCGGCCTCAACGAGCCCTCGGCCACGTGGGGCGACCCGGAATGGAATTGGGACGCTTACATTGACATGGCGCGGCAGACGACCGTTACTGAGGGCGGCGCCGTTGCAACCATGGGCGCTTCCAACATGGGCACCGGCGCGCTGGTCGGCAATCTCCCGTTCCTCTGGGGCGGCCAGTGGATTTCCGACGACCGCCGCACGGCCGTGTGCGACAGCCCGGAGACGATGGCGTGCTACAAAGACTACTTCTCCATGGTGCATGAGCACGGCGCCATGCTCAAACCGGGCCAGGGCGCGGACCTGTTCGGCGAGGGCAGCATCGTCAACCTCTTCTACCAGGGCAAACTGGCGTTCCTGAATACGCTCTCCAGCGGCACGTTCGGCGACATGATGCAGCGCATTCGCGACGAAGACCTGCCTATCGACTTCGCGCCGTTGCCGACAGTGCAGACCACGGCCTCCTTCCAGTGGACGGACGCCAACGGTGTGGTGACGAACGCCGACCATCCCGAAGAAGCCTGGCAATACGTGGCCTGGCAGGGCAGCACCCTGAACTGGGCCGTAGGCAAAGGCACGATTCCCATGCGCGCCGACCTCATGGAGCAGTGGGCCAACGAGACCTTCCCTGACTTGAAAGACAAGGTCCGGCTGGACGTCATCATCGACGTCCTCGACTATCCGGGCGGCTATGACCCCGGCTGGGTGGTGCCAAACTTCGCCTTCAGCGGTTCCGCAGAGGTAAAGGAATGGCTCAACAACGTCTACGCCGGTACCGCGGGCGTGGAAGAGGGCCTGCTGGCGCTGAAACCGCAAATCCAGGCCATCTTGGACGAAACGGAGGAGAAGTACAAAGGGTAGTCCCGTCAAGCTACCAACAACACGTAGAGGCAACCTGGCTGCCGCCGGCCACCGGGCCGTACGGCGCCGTCAAACGACCAACACGTAGGGGCAACCCTTGTGGTTGCCCTCTTGGGCAGTTCTGAAGCCGCAGATACAGGCTATCCTCGATCGTCCGGAGGAGAATTGTGAAGGGTAGGTTGCTGCTGCGTTGGGATAGCGTGAATGCGTGGTTGTTTACTATGGGCAGGTTTGCCTGACTGGCAACATTCACCCTCACCCCAACCCTCTCCCTCGACGGGAGAGGGGCTTTCAGACCCAAACGCGAGGACTCTTGTACACGTACGAGCAACTTGGAGCGTAGGGGCACGGCATGCCGTGCCCCTACACTATGCCGTGCCCCAACGCCGTTTACAGGCAAATGACGTTCAGGTAGGTCTTGAATCACAAGCGGAGAGAGGTAGGTCGCATAGCATGTCCAGGTACCACGAACGCTATGGCTTGACGCCCATCATCAACACCGCGGGCACGCAGACCACGCTGGGCGCATCGTCCGTGCCGCCTGCGGTAGTGGAGCGGGTGGTGGAGGCAGCGCCGGAATTCGCGCGCATGACGGAACTGCTCGACGCCGCCGATGCGGCCATTGCCCACGCCACCGGGGCGGAAGCCGGCACGGTAACGCACTGCGCGGCGTCAGCCATCGCGGTCCTTTGTGCCGGAGCCATGACCGGCACGCACCTGGGCAAAGTGCTGGCGCTGCCCGACACCAGCCGCATGCGCAACGAGGTCATCATCCAGAAGCGGCACACAGTTGGATTCGGCGCGCCGGTGACGCAGATGGTCCACCTCAGCGGCGCCAAGGCTGTTGAGTTCGGTGAGGCAAACCGCGCGCTGCCGGAGCAAATGGAGTACGCCGTCACCGAACAGACCGCCGCCGCTCTCTACGTCGTTTCCCACATGACCGCCGCCAGCGGCCAACTTTCGCTGCCGGACTTCGCCGCGATCGCCCACCGCCACAACCTTCCCGTGATTGTCGACGCCGCGGCAGGGGCGCTGTTTGCGCATCGTTTGCTGGCGGAAGGCGCCGACGCGGTCTGTTTCAGCGGTCACAAGCACCTGGGCGGCTTCACCTCGGGTGTCATTGCCGGCAGGCGCGACTTGGTGGCGGCAGCGGCCTTGCAGGGCACCGGCATCGGCCGCGCCATGAAGCCTTCGAAAGAGGGCATCGTGAGCGTCATCGAGCGCATGGAGTGGCTGGCGAATCTCGACTACGCCGCCTGGGAAGCCGAGCAGAACGCCAAGGTAGACGTGATGGTGGCGGCGCTGCAGGGCATTCCCGGAGTCAGCGTATTTGCCGAGCGGGACGTTACCGGCAATCCGCAGACCCGCACCAAGTTCGTGGTCGATCCGGCAGTGGCGGGCATGGACGCCGTGGCCGTCTGCGCGGCACTCGAATCCGGCACCCCGCCCATCTACACCCGCGACCACTACGCTGAAGAGGGTTTTCTCTTCATCGATCCCATTACATTGCGCCCCGAGGACGTGCCGACAGTCATCGCGCGCTTGCAGGAGATCCTGCAACCCGCCGGCATTGCCGCGCGGTAAGCGCCGGACCAAGCGCGACAGCACGCGGCCGAGCGCAGCCACTGGGCGCATTGGGGCCTACTCAGATTGCTTTCAATCCAGTCAATGAGCGTGTGCTTGGCTGCGCGCCATCGGGCCAACGCACCACCATAGCCTTCCCCGCCACCCATCCGTGCTGTGGCTGCGCGCTGCGGGGCAAACCCTACGTCGCCGCGCCGGGGCCGGAGACTACCGGCGCGACCCAGCGCATTGGCGAACGAGGGAGCGGCGAAAGGCCGGGGGTTATGTCACGCAAAGAGGGGTCGCACTCGCCGGCAGGGCGGAAGCGCGGCGATCGCAATGCCGGCGCGCCGCGGCCGGGCCGCAACTCCACGGTCGCAGCGCGCGCCCACGCCCGCGCCCAAGAGCCGCGTGCCTAGGCTCCGGCAGACCCTGCAGGGCGCGCCGTGTCCGGGTCGATCTGCCGGATGGCCGTGACGCCTTCCTTCTGCAGCACCATCCTGGCCGTCTCCAGGTCCCTGCCTTGCACGATCACGAGCACCTGTACGCTTGGATCCTCCACCGCAATCGGGAGCGGCTTTGGTCGGGTGAGGCGGACGTTGAGCAGTCCGCCAGCCGCGCTGCAAATGATCGCGACAGGCAGCAGGAACTCGCTCGGCACGATGAAGACGGCGGCCAGCCCAATAGCGCCGCCAATGAAGGCCCCCTGCGCGCTGCGCAAGATGACGCGCAGCGCGGCTCCGCGGGTCCCGCCGTGTGCCACCGGGACGAACTCCACGTCATTGCCCAGTGCTGCCAGTTCCTCGATGGCCTGCAGTGCCGCGTTCCGCGTGTGAAATGATCCGATGAGTTGACTCACCATCGTCCCGCCTTCTCCGTTGGGCGCACACTCGCGCCGGTTTCGCCAGTCACGGCCGGGCCTGTGGCGGGGCGTCTAAGCAGCGCGCCGGGCCGAGGCCGTCCACGCGTAGATCAACCCGAGTATGGGAACCACCGCAAAGGCGGCCGCCAGCCACCAGTCGCCGAGCAGGGCGCCGGAGAGGAAAGCAATTGCCAAGTACACGTCCAAGGCTACGTTGAGAGCAATGAGGACGGACCCGATTCGGAGCACGATGGGCGCAGGCGCCCGCGCCGCCACCAGGTACAGCACCACAACGGCCGTAACCGGATGGACGACCATGAGGGTCAGTCGTTGCAGGAGGTCGCCGCCATCGGCAAATCCGCCGACAGCCGCCGTGACGGCGACGAACAGCAGGTGCATGACCGCGAGCACGAGCAGCGCGACTTTGATTATCCTCATTTGCATCGAGCTACCTCCCTTATTTCGTGGCGGGCATACAAGACCCATCGGCACATTCGCTGCGGGCCGTTTCCCCCAAGGCCCTCACCGGCGCGCGCTAGGTGAGACAACACAATCCAGTTGGGGTGCGGAAAGGTAGCAACCTGCAACACAGCACCTGCCGCCGGCTGCGGCATGGTTCTACTACATGACACGAACCCGACCACTCCCAAGCGTAGAGGGACTGCCCGTACCGGCAGGGAGGTCTTGGGGAATCAGTAGTTCTTGATCGATCACCTTGATGGGCTAGACCTCATGCCATTCCGAGCGCAGCGTCGAACAGGACTCGCTGACTTCGTCAAAGACGCGGAATCTAGTGTGCTCCCGACAATAGATTCTTCGTCGCTGCACTCCTCAGAATGACATGTCAGCCGCACTCCTCAGAATGACATTTCGGGGGGCAGCCGTTTACGTTGACACCCATACCTGCGCAGCCTAAGCCAATACCTACTAGTCGCGAGGTTTTGATGCGTTGCCACACTCTGGTATATAATGCCAAACTTAAGTGCACTATACCTCTTCTTCCACCAAGGGTACAAACCGTATGAAGGCGTATGCAACGGAATCGATTCGCAACGTTGGACTCTATTCCCACGTTGGCGCAGGCAAGACCTCTCTCGCGGAAGCAATGCTCTTTGCTACCGGTGCGATCAATCGTCTCGGTTCCGTAGACAACGGCACCACGGTTTCCGACTACGATCCGGACGAAGTCAAGCGGCAGATCTCACTCAATCTATCTCTCATACCCGTTGAATGGGGCGATGTCAAGATAAACACGCTGGATACGCCCGGGTACGCCGACTTTGCCGGGGAGGTTGCCAGCGCGCTGCACGTGTCGGACGGCGCGGTGTTGGTGGTGGATGTATCCGGCGGCGTGCAAGTGGGCACGGAAGAGTCTTGGGAGCGGATTACGGCCCACGATTTGCCGCGCCTCATCTTTGTCAATCGCATGGACCGGGAAAACGCCGATTACTTCGCCACGGTGGACAGCCTGCGGGAGTACTTTGGCAACGGTGTGGCGCCGTTGCACGTGCCCATCGGCGCCGCCAACGAATTCTCGGGCGTGGTGGATGTCCTGGCCAACGTTGCCTACACATGCGCCGACAACCAGGTAACCGAGACCGCCGTGCCGGCAGAGCTCGAGGACACGGTGGAAGAGTACCGCATGACCCTCATCGAGAACGTGGTGGAACTCGATGACGACTTGACCGAGAAGTACCTGGAAGGCGAGGACATCTCCGCCGAGGAACTGCAGGGCGCGCTGCACGAGGGTGTGCTCAGCGGGCAGATTACGCCGGTGCTGTGCGGTTCGGCTACCCGCAACATAGGCGTGCAGGCGCTCATGGACGCCATGGTGCGCTTCTTGCCCTCGCCCGCGGAGATCGGCCCGGCCACAGCCACCCAGGCCGGCGAGGAACGCGAACTCGCCGCCGACGCCGACGGCCCGCTGGCGGCGTTCGTGTTCAAGACCCTGGGGGATCCCTATGTGGGCAAGCTGTCCTTCATCCGCGTCTACTCGGGCACATTGCGCTCGGACTCCCGCGTGTGGAACGTGGACACCGAGTCCGAGGAGCGCATTGGGCAACTGCTCTTCGTGCGCGGCCGGGAGCAGGAGTCGGCGCAGGAAATCGGCGCCGGCGACATAGGCACGCTGGCCAAACTCGCCACCACCCTCACCAGCCACACGCTGGGCGAACGCAGAGAGCCGCTGACGTTGCCGGCGGTTACGTTTCCGCCGTGGCTCTTCACCGCCGCCATCGAGCCAACCTCGAAAGAAGACCTGGAAAAGCTCAGCAGCGCCCTGGCCCGCGTGACGGAAGAAGACCCCAGCTTGCACGTGGAACGACAGCCCATCACGGGCCAGACCTTGCTATCCGGCATTGGCGAGACCCATATCAATGTCGCGCTGGAGCGCATGAAACGCAAGTTTGGGGCAGATGTCAAGACCGTCCCCGTCAGAGTGCCATATAAAGAGACCATCATGGGCACGGCCGCGGCGGAGGGCCGCTTCGTGCGCCAGACCGGCGGCCACGGCCAGTACGCCGTCTGCAATATCGAGCTCGAACCCACGGACCGGGGCGAAGGCTTCGAGTTCGTGGATAAGATCTTCGGCGGCGCGATCTCGGCCCCGTTCCGCGAAGCGGTGCACAAGGGCATCCGCGAGGCCATGAAGGAAGGCACGCTGGCCGGCGGCGAGGTAGTGGACCTGCGGGTGACGCTGGTGGACGGCAAAGAGCACACGGTGGACTCCTCCGACCTGGCCTTTCAGATCGCCGGCTCCATGGCGCTCGGCGAGGCTATGGACCGCGCCAAGCCGGTCCTGCTGGAGCCGGTGCTGCAGATGAATGTTCGCGTGCCGGAAGACCGCATGGGCGACGTGATTGGCGACCTCACGAGCCGCCGTGCCAAGGTGCATAGCATGGACATGGTGAGTCCCGGCACCATGGAGGTGCAGGCGGATGTCCCGCAGGCGGAGGTGCTGCGCTACGCCACCGACCTGCGCTCGCTCACCCAGGGCCGCGCCACGTTTTCGTCTGAATTCCTGGGCTACGAACAGGTTCCCGCCAGCACCCAAGAGCAAGTGGTGGCAGCCCACAAGCGCGAAAAAGAGGAAGCCTCGGCGTAGGGCCCGCGTACCGGGCAGCGCTCGGTCTGCGGCGCGCATAGGGCAAGCAAGCGCCCGGAGTTGCGTTTGGCCGAATCCAAGCCGTCATGCCGGCGGCAGCCGGAAGCCAGCGCCCGGCCCAACAAACACTGCGGATTCCCAAGTGCGCGGGGGGCGCAGGGCCGCTGGTACGCGTTTTGCTCGGTCCGCCATGCGGTCTCCCGTGTGCGTCGGGGTAGGGAAACCGGTGGAATCGACCGGCAAGCGCTAAACGGATTCCCGTCTACGCGGGAGTGTGGGCCGGTAGCGTAGGTTTGCAGCCTGTGCGCGTGTGCGTTCCCGCCCCGTTCCGCGTTGCGGGCACACGTTAGACGGAAACCGCCATTGTCCCCGTACCGGGTGTGTGCCACCGAAGGGCGGTATCCGAGGCGCGGCTTTGCATAATCCTTGTAAAGATTAAAGCACGTTAGTGAAAGAGAGCACGTCAACGATTGAGAGTACGCCTCCGGTCTGAGCGGCGACGGCGGCTTCCCAAAACGTCACTCCGGCGAAAGCCGGAGTCCAGGAGCGGACGAAGATGGTTTCCGGCCTGCGCCGGAACGACGGAACGCGTGCGGTCTCATTGCAAGGGAGTGACGGGCGTCCGCCACGAGCGACCGCCGCCGGCGTTGAAGACACCGTGAGCCAAGCGCGGTCTTTGCTAGGCCGCGCGGTGGACGACTGCCAACGGTATTATATTAACGACACTTTTAGTGTAGAAACTTGCAGCGTTGAGAGGTACGGCCATGGAGATAGTAAACGTCGCGCCGGTTTTGGATCAAGATTCGCTCTTTCGCATCGTTGCCGGCACCCCAAAGAGCCAGGTCGGCATCTTGGTGCTGGGGCCCGGCGAGAAGACCGGCGGCCTCCACGCCAGCGACCATCCTGAGTCCGACCAAGTGGTCTACGTCGTCTCCGGCCACGGCGAGGCCACCGTCCGCGACCGGACCGCCCCCCTGGCCCCCGGCGACGTGCTCATCATCCCCGCCGGCGACCCCCACGAACTCCGCTGCACCGGCGACGAACCGCTGCGCACGTTCAACGTCTACGCACCCGCGACGTATTAGCCCGGCGAGCCCATGCCGTTGGCCGACAGGAATACAGGGCATGGTGCGTGCGTAACCCCAACGCCAGACTGCCCTTTTCGCGGCGCCGGGCGGTGAAGCCCTTTGGGGCTTTTCGTCGTGTGCTATCCCCGGCACGTTCTCACCCCTAGACCACCTGCCGAAGCCGAACAATGGCGGCAAACCCTAACCGCAAGCGTATCGTCTGCCTGGCAAACTCGCGCAAGTATGGTGGGCGATGCATCGCCGGCAAAGAGATCGCGGCCGCCAGTGATCCCGGGGTATGGGTACGGCCGGTAAGCGAGCGGCCGACCGGCGAACTGAACGACTACGAGCGGCAATACCGGGACCGCAGCGAACCGCAGTTGCTGGACGTCATAGTCGTCCCCGTACTTGAGCCGCAACCTGAAAGCTACCAGCGGGAAAACTGGCTGCTGGACACAAGCTGCTTCTGGCTGAAGATAGGCCGCCTCGAAAGCCCGGAGCTCAACTCTCTGGTCGATGACGGAGCGCCGCTCTGGGTCAATGGCTACAGCAGTGGCAGCGGCAGAAACGACCGCATCCCCCAGAGACTCGCCGCGGACCTCGTCAGTTCCTTGCGTTTCATTCACGTAGCCTGGTTGGAATTATCAGTCACGAGAGGAAAACTGGCAGGTCGATTCCGGTATGATGAGGTGGAGTACTGGCTGAGCATAACGGACCCCGCATACGAGCGAGCGTACCATTCCAAGCCCAACGGCACGTATCCGCTTGGTGAGTGCTTCCTTACCGTGAGCCTCGGTGAGTCCTATCGGGGCTATACCTACAAGCTTGTCGCGGCGATCATTGCCCTGGCGGACAAGACGACCATCGCGGAATTGACCGCCGGCGTGGAGCAACCGTCGTTGTTTGGCGGCTAACGTGCTTGGGCGTGCGCACCGTGAGGCGAAGCATTCCCATGGCCGACGGCGGCGTTAAGCGCATCGTGTGCCTTGCCAATTCACGCAAGGATGGCGGTCGTTGCATCGCGGGCAAGGAACTGATGGCGGACGGACGGCCCGGCGGCTGGGTGCGGCCCGTGAGCGATCGGGCGGACGCGGCCGTCAACGCGCGCGAGCGGCAGTACGCCGCTGGCGCTGCCGGTTCGCCGGATGGCGCTGAGCCGCGCGTGCTCGACGTGCTGGACGTGCCGTTGCGCCGGGCGCGGCCGCAAGGACACCAACAGGAGAATTGGTTACTGGACCCGGAGCGTCGCTGGCGGCTGGTAGATCGGCTGCGGCCGGAAGTCCTCGACCGCCTGGCGGACCCGGCGGGGCCGCTGTGGATAGACGGTTTCAGTACGCACCACGGGCAGAACGACAGGCTGCCCGTGGCGTACCCGCAATCGTCGCGGGGCGCGCAATCGTCGCGGGGCGCGCAGTCACCGCGAAACGTCCAATCGCCGCGTAGTTCGCTGCGGCTGGCGCGGGTTGACGCCCTGGAGCTCGACGTCATCCAGCCAAGAGCGGCGCAGGGCGACTTCCGGCGGCGCATCAAAGGTCGCTTCTGGCATGCCGGCGCGGCCTACCGCCTCTGGGTGACAGCGCCGGAATACGAAGAAACATACCTCAACCGGCCCAATAATACGTACACGCTGGGTCCGTGCTATCTCACCGTAAGCTTGGGCGAGCCATATCAGGGTTATGCCTACAAACTCATCGCCGCCATCATCGAGCTCTAGCTCGCTAAGGCGAGCGCACGTGCCGGCAGGCGGCCCGGGACGCTCGTCTGGGCAGACGCCTGCCTCGGCCCCGGCGGAGCGGCTGCCGGCCGGCGGGCTTACCAGGAGTACTTAAACGTGACCGTAGAACAAAACCCGGTGTTTACTATCGGACATTCCAATCACGAACCCGCCGCGTTCTTGGCGCTGCTGCGGGCCCACGGCGTGGCCGCGGTGGTGGATGTCCGTTCGGCCCCCTATAGCCGGTACATGCCTCACTTCAATAAGGAAGTCCTGGCCGATGCGCTGCAGGAAGCCGGCATCGGCTATACGTTTCGGGGCAAGGAACTGGGCGGACAACCGGCTGACCGCGGTCTCTACGACGCCGACGGGCGCGTTGCCTATGGCAAGCTGGCGGCAACCGCTGCGTTCAAGCACGGCATTGAATTTGTGCTGGATGCCGCATCCGTTCATCCTTCGACAGGCTCAGAGCCTGCCCCGCACGTGATGCGGGGACAAACGGATGCTCCTGTGGTGCGCCGCCTGGCTCTAATGTGCAGCGAGAAGGAGCCGCTGGACTGCCACCGCACGCTCTTGATCGCCCAGACGCTGGCAAAGCAGGGAGTATCCGTGGCGCATATCCACGCCGACGGCAGCTTGGAGAACCACGACGACGCCCTCAACCGGCTGTTGGATGAATTCAAACTGCCTCATCACGGCGACCTCTTCCGCTCCCGCCAGGAAGTGATCGCGGACGCCGTATCCCGCCGGGCGCAGCGCGTGGGCGCGCGCTGGCGCGATCCGGCCGCGGGCGGCGGCGCTGGGGAGCGTGCGCCCTGAGACTCTACACCATCGGCTTCACCAAGAAGACGGCCGCGACGTTCTTCGATCTATTGCGCGCTTCCGGCGCGCAACGGCTGGTGGACGTGCGGCTGAAAAACACTTCACAACTGGCGCGCTTTGCGCACGGCGACGACTTGCCGTATCTTCTACGGAGGGTTTGCCGGATGCGGTACATCCACGCGCCGGACCTCGCGCCCACGAAAGCGCTGCTGGACGGCTACCGCGACGGCAGCATTGACTGGGAGACCTATGAACGCGAGTTTCTCGCGCTGTTGCAAGCGCGGCGCATACTCGAAGAGGGTTTGCAACCCACCGAGGGAAGACGCATCGCCAAGCGCTTGCCGGCAACCATCGCCAACAGTTGCCTGCTCTGCAGCGAGCATGAACCCAACTACTGTCACCGGCGGCTGGTGGCCGAGTACTTCCAGCGGCACTGGGACGACGTTGAAATCCACCACCTATAGACGTATCTGAAAGTTTAGAGACCCCCATGAACCCGATGGACCTTCTCCACGACCTTGTTGACTGGGTGCTCGCCTGGGCGGAGTCGCCGTTCGGCGGGTTGGCGCTCTTTGCGCTTTCGGCGGCGGAGTCGATCATCTTTCCGGTGCCGCCGGATCCCCTCCTCATTGCGCTGGGCGTGGGCAAGCCGAGCTTTGCCCTGGTCTTTGCCGCCGTCTGCCTGGCCGGTTCGCTGGTGGGCGCAAGCATCGGCTACGTGATCGGCATGTGGGGCGGCCGTCCGGTGGTGGACCGGCTGTTCTCCCAGCAGAAGATAACCTTCGTCGAGCAGAAATACCAGCGCTACGACGTGTGGGCGATCCTCATTGCCGCGCTCACGCCCATTCCCTATAAGGTCTTTACCGTAACGGCGGGCATGTTCCGGCTGCACTTTGGCCGCTTCATGCTGGCGTCGCTGCTGGGACGCGGCGCGCGCTTCTTTGCCGTCGGCCTGCTCATTGCCCTGTTTGGCGAACCCATCGCGGCCTTCATCGATGAGTATCTCGACATATTGTTCATCGTCTTCATGGTGCTGCTCATCGGCGGCTTCTTCGTCATCAAGCTCTTGACCCGAACGGGAAAACCGCCGGATTCACGTGAGGTGAAGGTCTCGGAAGAGGCCGCACCGTAGCTGGGGGACACTGCGCGCCCATCAGCTACAGTTGGGCGTGCGATGGTGGCAGGTGTGGGAGTTCGGTCGCGGTACGCGCCTGGGAGTACGCCGATAGTAGGCGCCGATGGCCTTGCTACACAACCGAACGTGCGGCGTTAGGGAAAAAGGGCTTCTGGCCGTCACTCCGGCGAAAGCCGGAGTCTAGGAGCCGGGCGAAGATGGATTCCTGCCCCGTATCAAGTACGGGGCAGGCATTTCGCCGGAATGACGGACCCTGCGCTGGCTGCCGCCAGAGCTGTGACGATACTGAATTCCCGTTCCTGGACTAGCGAGCGATAGACAACGAGTATTCTTGCCATGCAAAGTTACTATGACGTGCTCGGTGTCTCGGAAGATGCCGAAGCCGAGGAAATCGAAGCGGCGTTTCGCCGCACGCTCGCGGCCGCGCAGGCGGCGGCGCCGGATAACGATGCCGCCGACGTCGCGGCGGGTGTGCGCCTGCTCGCCGAAGCATATGAGGTACTCGCCAATCCCGCCTACCGCGCCGCCTACGACGTCAAGCGGGCGCAAAGAGCGCCTCTCCCGGTGCCGAAGCCCATCGCGGGGTCCAAGCTCTTTCGCGCGCTGAAGGCCGGTGGCTCCACGCTTGTCAAGGACGTTAAGGAACAGTACGATAGCGACCCTACCATCAAGGAAGACTTCGATCGCTCTATTCAGCTAGGTCGCAAAGTCGCCCGCGCCGCGCGGTTTCTCCGTTTCTTGCGTTAGAAAAGCGCGAATCTCATCCCTTGTAGCCCCATGTTCATCTCAAGTCCGCCGCCGCGCTTGGTCGGCTCGCGCCGAGGCCAACGCAGCCTGTGATAGGGACGATACGGCCTACCCCATCCGAGACGGTGTTCGCTCCTAGCGCCAAGAGGCGGGGGACAAGCCCCCGCTCTTATGCACTGTCTGTCCGCTGTAGCGCGGGGGCTTGTCCCCCGCTCTTTGCCGCGAATGAACCCATGCCGCCGTCCACGGTGTGACCGCTGCCGGGCAGCCACCGCGCCGCGGCGCTGGCCGGCGGCGCGGCTATCGTCTTCCGTGACCATTCGCTTGCCTGCCGGCAGGCCCGGCGCGGGCGTTTGTGCGCTGTCCCGCGGGGGGCGGTTTTCATGCAACCGCCCAAAGACGGCGCCGGGGGCAGAGACAGGTCGCGCGCCTGGGGGGAGTACGGCGGCGTTAAAGCTCGGCAAGTTGCAGGCTGGCCCAGATGAGGGCGACGTAGAGCATGTAGGGTCCGGTGAAGAGCAGGCTGTCGATGCGGTCCAGCACGCCGCCGTGGCCGGGGATGAGGGTCCCGGACTCTTTCACGTCCGCGCCGCGCTTGAGGAGCGATTCCACCAGATCGCCAAGCTGCGCGAACACGGCCCCGCCGAGTCCGACGGCGCCGGCCAGCAGGGGATTGAGGGGAAACGGCGAAAACTGGGCATAGAGGGCTGCCGCCATGACGGCAATGAAGGCCCCGCCCAGTGTGCCTTCCAGCGTCTTGCCTGCGCTCAGATGTTGGAAGATGCGGCGGCGGCCCATGCTCCGCCCCACCAGATACGCGCCGGTATCATACGCCCAGGTCACGACCAGCGCGAAGATGAGCCACAATTCGCCGCTGATGTAAATGTAGTCCCGCAGCGCGACGGCATGGCCGAGCAGCCAGCCGATATAGACCGCGCCCGCCACCGCCAGCCCCCAACCGGTGAAAGACCGGCTGTGCTCCAGCGAACGGGGCAACAGCAACACGCACAGCGAGACGATCACAATTGCCGTGAAAAGCAGGGGCGGCAGAATCACCAGTTCCGCATAGCCCGCCCAAATCAGGCTATACGGCCAGAGAAAGAAGCCGAGCGCCAGCGCGGCGGTGGTGACGCGAGGCACGGACTGCCCCATGCGCTGCGCCAGATGGAAATACTCCCAGAGGGCCAGGCCGCCACACACCACCAAGCCGATCAGCAGCCACGGATTGCCGAAGTAGGCCAGGGCGAGCAACAACGGCGCGTAGACGACGGACGAGAGCGCGCGGGCGGTGAGGTCCTGCCAGCGGAAGCGAGCGGCGGCGGGCGGGTTGCCGCCCTTAGCGTTTCGCTGCGCCATTGCGACCGGCGTCGAGACTTTCGCCAGGGGCGGGATCGCCGCCAAGGGCAGGGCTGTCGCCTGCGGCGGGATCGCCGCCTGGGGAGAGGCCGCCAAACTTGCGCTCGCGGCGGCTGTAGTTGCTCAAGGCCTCGTAGAGTTCCTTGCGCCCAAAGTCCGGCCAGTAGACTTGCGCGGCGTAGTATTCGGCGTAGGCGGCTTGCCACAGCAGGAAATTGGAAAGCCGCATTTCGCCGGCCGTGCGAATCACCAGGTCGGGGTCCGGGAGGCCGCGGGTGTAGAGATGCTGCGCGATGGTCTTTTCCGTTATTTGGGCAGCGGGCACGCCGGCGGCCACGATTTCGCGCACCGCGTCCACAATTTCGCCGCGCCCCCCGTAGTTGAAAGCAAAATTTATGGTCAGGCGGTCGTTGTCCTGTGTGGCTTCTTGCAGATGGTCGATGGCAGCTTGCAGAGTGGACGGCACCGCGTCGCGCCGGCCGATGGAGCGCACCCGGATCCGGTTCTCCACGATGGCGTCCTGTTCGCGGGCAATCGTCTCTTCCAGCAGCGTCATGAGACCGCCGACTTCCTCTTCCGGTCGCGTCCAGTTTTCCGTAGAAAACGCGTAGAGTGTGAGAAGCTCCACCCCAAAATCAATGGCGGCCTCAGCGACCTCTCGCACGCACTGGGCGCCGGCCCGGTGGCCTTCCAAACGGGGGAGTCCGCGCTGCGCCGCCCAGCGGCCGTTGCCGTCCATCACGATGGCGACGTGCACGGGTGTGACCGGCAGCGGGGGAAAGACCTGCGCCGCCTCATGCGCCGCTTCGTGCGCCGCTTCGTGCGCCGTATTACCGGACGCTGCGAGCGTTTTCGGGCTGGTGGGCTCCATCGTTAGATGGTCAGAATCTCCTGCTCTTTATCGGCGAGTAGGGCATCGACCCGCTCGATTTCACCGTCGGTGAGCTTTTGCGCATCGCCCTGGGCCCGCCGGATGTCATCCTCGGAGACGCTGCTGCCCTTCTGTAGCTTGCGCAGCGCTTCTTGCGCCGTCCGGCGACTGTTGCGGATGGCGACGCGGGCTTCTTCAGCGCGCTGCCGGACCAGTTTGGCCAGTTCCTGGCGTCGTTCCGCCGTGGGTTGCGGCAGCGCGATACGGATCACGGTGCCGTCGTTGTTTGGGGTAATGCCGAGTTCCGACTTGAGGATAGCGCGCTCGATGGCGGGAATCGCCTGCTTGTCCCAGGGCTGGATGACGATGAGGCGCGGCTCCGGCACGATGATGGTGGACACTTGGTTCAGGGGCAGTTCCGTGCCGTAGTATTCGACGGCAATGTCCTCTACCAGGGCCGTAGACGCCCGGCCCGTACGGATGCGGGCGATGTCGCGTTCCAACGCCTCGACGGCGAGGCCCATGGCGAGTTCCGCTTCCTCAAGAATCTGCTCCAGCATCGTCCCTATCTCCTATCAGCGTGCCTACCGGCTCCCCTTGCAACAGTTTCTCCAGGGCGCCGGGGTTTTCCAGCTTGAAGACTGCGATGGGGAGGCTGTTTTCCATGCAGAGCGAGATTGCCGTGCTATCCATCACTTTCAGGCCCATATTGAGGGCGTCGAGGTAGGTGAGGCGATCGAATTTCCTGGCGGCCGGATTGTGGACGGGATCGCTTTCGTACGCGCCGTCCACCTTGGTGGCCTTGATGAGCACTTCCGCATTGATCTCCATGGCGCGCAGGGCCCCCGCCGTGTCGGTAGTGAAAAACGGATTGCCCGTACCGGCGCTGAAGATAACCACGCGGTCGTGCTCCAAATGGTCGATGGCCCGCGCTCGAATGTACGGCTCCGCCACCTCGCGCATTTCGATTGCCGTTTGCACCCGGGCGTCCAGGCCTTCCCGCGCCAGGGCGTCCTGCAATGCGAGGGCATTGATGACGGTGGCCAGCATGCCCATGTAGTCGGCGGTGGCCCGGTCCATGCCCTGGCCGGCGGCCAACTCGCCGCGCCAGATATTGCCGCCGCCGATAACGACCCCGATTTGGGTGCCGAGCCGGCGGGCGGACGCAACCTGCTTGGCGATGTCCCGCGCGACCGCGAGATCTATGCCATACTCGCCCTTTCCCCTGCCCATCAGGGCTTCGCCGCCGATTTTGAGCAGCACGCGCCGGTAGCGTAAGTTAGCCATGGACCCTCTTTGCTCGCCCGGAACCGGTGGGCGTTTCCGGCGCTCGCCTAGCGGGGAGCGTACACCCGGAACACCCACGCGCTACTGGCCGCGCTCGTAGCGGCAGAAGCGCCGCACGACGATGTTCTCGCCCGTCTTGGCGATGCTCTGCTTCACGAGATCGGCAACCGTCAGCGACGGATCGCGCACGAATGGCTGGGAGAGGAGCACCGTCTCGGCCGGATTGCCCTCATAGTCTTCCGGCAAGTCCCCTTCGCTCACGAATTCCGGGCCCATGCCGGCAACGTGCAGCGCGATTTCGTGGACCAGGTGCTGAAATTCATCCGTGCGCGCCACGAAGTCCGTTTCGCAATTTACCTCCACCAACACGCCCACGCGCCCATCGCCGTGGATGTAGGAGTGCACCAAGCCCTGGGACGCCTCTTTGCCAGCGCGTTTTTCCGCCTTGGCCAATCCTTGGGCATCCAGCAGCTTCCTGGCCTCCGCGTGGTCGCCGTTGGCTTCTTCCAGCGCGCGCTTGCAATCCATGATGCCTGCGCCCGTTGCCTCGCGCAGGGACTTGATGTCCGCGGTCGTCACCGTTGCCATTGCGTTGTTAAAAACTCCCTCTGCGTGGTGTATGTTCGCTCGTGCCGGCGCTCTTACGCCTCGTCGCCACTTGCCGCCTCTTCCGTATCGTCCGCGGCCTCCGCGTCAGGATCGGCGGCCACCGCTGCCGCTGCCTCTTCGGCTTCCTGCTCGGATGCTTCCGCGGCGCGCAGGGCCCGGCCGCTGTCGACGGCGTCGGCAATCAGGCGGGTGATGAGGCGAATTGACTTGATCGCGTCATCGTTGCCCGGGATAGAGTATGCCACGTCGTCGGGATCGCAATTCGTGTCCAGCAGCGCGATGACGGGAATGCCGAGCTTCTGGGCCTCGGCAACCGCAATGTGCTCCCGCACGGTATCCACAACGTAGAGGGCGGAGGGCAGGCGGTGCATATCCCGTATGCCGTTGAAGAACCGCTGGAGCTTTGCCAAGCGATCCTGCAAACGACCGATCTCTTTCTTCGAGAAGTTGCTCCAGGCATCGTTGGCCTGCTCGGATTCCATGGACTTCATCTTGGCAAGACGCTGGCTGATGGTGCCGTAGTTCGTCAGCATGCCGCCCAGCCACCGCTGGTTGACAAAGGGCATGCCCACCCGGGCGGCCTCATGTTCCACGATGTCCTGGGCCTGCTTCTTCGTGCCGACGAACAGGATTTCGCGATTGCTGTACGCCAGGTCGCGGGCAAAATCGCACGCTTCCTGCAGTCCGCTTGCGCTCTTTTCCAGATTGATGATGTGAATCTTGCTGCGCGCCATGTAGATATAGGGCTTCATCTTGGGATTCCACCGGTTGGTGGGATGCCCAAAATGCACGCCTGCGTCAAACAGGTCCTTCAGACTCGCCACGGCCATGCGATCGCGACCCCTTCTGCACCCCTAGACCTCTGTGCGGCCAGGTTCTTTGCTGCTACATTCGTTGCTTTGGGCCCTCACCATGAACTCACAACGTGGGAACACAGTGCAGGCTCTGCTGCTGCTCAAGACAGTATACCGCTTTCCCCGTTGCGGCGGCAACGTGTTGCCGCGGATTCCGCTACGCCGGGAACCGGTACGCGCGCTGCGCCCCGGCGCGACACCGGGGCCCCCAAGCGGCGGCGTCCGGCCCGGCTCACGCGCCGGCCGCCACCCAGCCCGCCGCCATGTCCGCGATGGCCGCGCCTATGCTCAACGAAGCCGTTGCCGCCGGTGAGGGCGCGTTGAGCACGTGGATGACACGGGCTTCCCGCACGATGTGGAAGTCCTCGATGAGCTTGCCCTGCCGGTCTAAGGCCTGCGCCCGCACGCCGGCCCCCGCCCGCACCAGGTCCGCGCCCGTGACCGCGGGCACGAGCTTCTGCAATTCCCGCACCATGGCCCGCTTGTAGAGCGAGCGGTACATTTCCCCCAGGCCCGTGCGCCAGTACCGCGCCGACATGCGCCAGAATCCCGCGTAGCCGAGAATCTCCAGCGTGTCGCCGACACTCACGTCGCGCCAGCGATAGCCCTGGCGCTTGAAGGCGAATACGGCGTTGGGCCCCACTTCGATGGCGCCATTGATGCGCCGCGTAAAGTGCACGCCCAGAAACGGAAACGCGGGATTGGCCACTGGATAGATGAGATTGCGGGTCAAGTAGCGCTTTTCGGGCACGAGTTCGTAGTATTCGCCGCGAAACGGCGCGATCTTGACCGGGGGTTTCAGACCGGCGGCGGCGCTGACCCGGTCGGCAAAGAGCCCGCCGCACGTGATCACGTGCTTGCTGCGCACGTCTCCTTGAACGGTTTCCAGGCGCAGGCCGCGCGGTTCCTCCGCGACGGCAATTACCTTCGCATTCGTGCGCACCTCGCCGCCCGCCTGTTCGAAGCGCTGGCGGTAGGCCTGTGCCACGAGCGAATAGTTGACGATGCCGGCGCTGGGCACGTGGAGCGCCTGGATGCCGGTAGCGTGGGGCTCGAGATCGGCCAACTCCTCCGGGCCGACCATGCGCACGCCCGGCACGCCGTTGGCCGCGGCCCGGCGCTCCAATTCCGCCAGCGCCGGTAGCTGGTCTTCCCGCGTCGCCACGATCACTTTACCGCAGCGGTCGAACGGAATGTCCTGCTCCTCGCAAAAGGCCATCATGCGGGCGGAACCCTCCACCGCCATGCGCGCCCGCAGCGATCCCGGCCGGTAGTAGATGCCGGAGTGGATCACGCCGCTGTTGTGACCGGTCTGATGTTGGGCGACGTCGGCTTCTTTTTCGAGTAGTGCTATGCGTGCGCCGGGATGGCGCTCAGCCAGGGTGCGGGCCGTGGAAAGTCCAACTATGCCGCCGCCAACCACGGCAATGTCGAATGCGGTATCTGCGTTCATGCTTCCGGTGAGCTTTCTGCCTGCGCGTCTGAGATTCTCTGGCACTGCGTCCGATTATACTGTGCGCGCGGTTGCGATGGGGAACCCACCCCAAGTCGCTGGGCGGCGCCCTGCTGCCGTACCCCGTGGATTGGCGGGGCCGGTGAACGGCGAGAGCGTACGCAAGCCCGCGCCTGATCGCAGCACGCCGCAGCCGCCGGGTGCGCGCCCCGGCGAGTATGCTATACTCAGCGCAAACGCATACGCGGATACTGAGGAACGTCTAATATGACACTACGGGACCTCTACGATACGTCGATACAGCTCGGCATGGAACTGGACGTGCGCGGCGAGGCTGCGCTCCACCGGCAGATGGCCCAGCGGCGGGCGGAGTATGACGCCTTGCCCGCGTGGCAGCAGCCCTACTACGACCAAGAACGCTTCCGCAATCCTTACGGTGACGTGCGCATCGTCAACGGGCCGGACGACGTGGAACTGAACACCATCTTGCTGGGCATCAACATCGGCATCGACGAACTGCTGCTCGCCGACCGGCTGCGCAGCAAGGGCGCCCAGATCGACGCGGTGATTGCCCACCATACGTCCGGCATCGGCGTGGCGATCTCGTTGGTGCACGACTTCATGCCGGTCGCCATCGATTTCCTGGTGGAAGAGGGCGTGCCCCGCGCTCAGGCGGAAACGTGCATCAACCGGTACATCGAGGAAAAGTCGCAGTCCCTGGAGGATACCGCGCGCATGGGGCCGGACATGGCCAAGCTGCTGGAGTTTCCGCTGGCCTGCATCCACACGCCCGCGGACTACTACATCGGCGAGGGCGTGCGCCCGGTGGTGGAAGCGGCCCAGCCGCAGACCGTGGGCGAGATCGTGCAGGCGCTGCTGCAAATTCCCGAAGTGCAGAGCTCGGCCCGCATCGGCGCCGAGCCGCGCGTGATGAGCGGGGACGAGTCTTGGCCGGCCGGGCGTATGCTGCTTAAGTTTGGCGGCGGCTACATCCTGCCGCCGGATGCGTATACGCTGCTCGGCAAGGCGGGCGTGAACACCGTGCTGCAAATCGGCTGCTCGCCGGCCCACGCCCGCGCGGCCCAGGAAGCGGGCGTTTCCATCGTGCGGATCGCCCACGCGGCGTGCGACAACATCGGCATCAACCTGCTGCTTGACGAAGTGGAGCGCCGCCTGGGGCCGCTCAACGTCATTGCCTGCAACTACTTCGAGCGGATCAGGCGCAATTAGACATTGACATTGCAATTGAGTACAGTGCAGACGAACAGCGCAACCGGTAGAGGCGATGAGTACCCAAAGGGGCGAGGAGTATCCGTCATTACCATGAAACTAGCGCGACGGGAAAAAGCGGGAATGGCGCGAGAAGGCGGGCATGACAAGGGACAGCGGGAGTGACGAGGGCAGGCGGTGGCGCCGAAAGCAGGTGGGAGTGGCGAGAGCAGCAAGGCACGCCGAACTGAAACGAGCATGGAATCGAACGCATGAACTTACGCGAACTCTATGAAACCGCTATCGAGATCGGTAAGGAAGTAGACCCACGGGGTCGCGAAGCCCTGGACCGCCAGATGGCGCAGCGGCGGGAGGAGTACGCCGCGTTGCCGGACTGGCGCCAGCCCTATTACGACCGGGAGCGGTTCACCAACCCGTACGGCGACGTGCGCATCGTGAACGGTCCGGAAGATACGGAACTCGAGACTATTCTCATGGGCGTCAACATCGGCACGCAGGAACTCCTGCTGGCCGACAATCTGCGCGGCAGCGGCACCCGCATCGACGCCGTGGTCGCCCACCATACCAACGGCATCGGGGTGCCGGCGGATACGCTCATCTATGATACCGTGCCCTACCTCGTCGATCTGCTGGCCGGCGCAGGGGTAGACCGGGCCGACGCCGAGCCCCACGTCGCGGCCATGATGGCCGACCGCTGGCAGTACGCCGAGGACTTCAACCGCATCGGCATCGACATGGCGCAGTTGCTGGAATTCCCCCTGGCCTGCATCCATACCCCCGCCGACTTTCACCACGGACAGGGCGTGCGCGGCGCAATCGAGGCCGCGCACGCGGAAACGGTGGGGGACGTGGTACAGGCGCTGCTGGCGCTGCCGGAGTTTCAGGGCGCGGCGAAGATCGGCGCCATCCCCCGCATCATGGCCGGCGACGCGGACCAACCCGCCGGCCGCATCTTCCACCAGGACGGCGGCGGCTGGCTCTTCCCCGCCGAGGTGATCCCCCTGCTGAAGGACGCCGGTGTCGGCACGTTCGTCACCATCGGCTGCAGCCCCGCGCACCGGCGCGCGGCGGCAGAACTCGGCATGGCCTGGGTGCGCATGCCCCACGGCGCGTGCGATAACGTCGGCCTCAATCTGCTGTTGGATAAGGTGGAACAACGCCTCGGCCCGCTGAACGTCATTCCCTGCAACTACTTCGAACGTATCCGGCGGAACGGCAACTAGGTCTTGTGTGGCGCGGGCACTTGTTGCTTGTGCGCTTCGACGGGCTCAGCGCGAACGGTATTCGTACGAGAGGACACATCCGGCAGCAAGATCATGGTAACCTTACGCGATTTGTATGAAACGTCCATCGAAATCGGCCGCGAGCTTGACCCCAGAGGTCAGGCGGCCGTAGACCGGCAACTGCAGCAACGCCGGAACGAATTTGACGCCCTGCCGGCGTGGGAGCAAGCCCTCTACGACCGGGAACGCTTCCGCAATCCCTACGGCGACGTGCGCATTTCCAACGGCCCGGACGATACGCCCATCCGCACCGCGCTGGTGGGCATCAACATGCACGTAAAGGAAATGTTGTTGGGCATTCAACTCGCCGCCAGGGGCAGGCCCTTCGACGCGTATATCTCCCACCATACGAACAGCGTGGGCATCTCCGCCTCACTCGTCGCCGACTTCATGGAGATCAATGCCGACTACCTCATCTGGGAAGGTGTGCCGGAGGACGAGGCGCGCGCCTGCGTGGCCGCGGACATGGCGGAGCGCTTGCG
Organism: Chloroflexota bacterium; assembly: GCA_022824225.1. GTDB lineage: Bacteria > Chloroflexota > UBA11872 > VXOZ01 > VXOZ01 > VXOZ01. The sequence continues at coordinate 27,595 of JAJEAH010000042.1, read as the reverse complement.
CGAGCACGAAGACATGCACCGCATCGGGCCCGATACGGCCAAGCTGCTCGGCTATCCGCTGGCGTGCATTCATACGCCGGTTGACTTTGGCCACCGCCAGTTCATCAACGCGCTCTTTGCACGCGAAAAGCCGCAGACCGTCGGCGACATCGTCGAACTCATGCTCACGATCCCGGAGATGCAGGAAGCCGCGCGCATTGGCGCGCCGCCCCAGATCATGACCGGCGACCCGGCGCAGCCCGCCGGCCGCATCCACGCGAAGTTCGCCGGCGGCTATGCGCATACGCCCAGCGCCTATCCCCTGCTGGCCAAGGCGGGTGTGAACACGGTGGTGCAGGTCTCGGCGGGAGCGGGAACCGTGGCGGCGTGCCGCGAGCACGGCCTTGCCATCGTGCGCCTGCCCCACTACGCCACCGACAACATCGGCCAGAACCTGCTGCTGGATGAACTCATGCGCCGCCTGGAACCGTTTGAGGTCATTCCCTGCAACTACTTCGGCCGCGTTGACCGGGCGGGGCAGCTTGCGCAGATGCTGGCAGAGGGTCCGCTCATCCGGTCGCAGGCGCGCTGAAAGCGAAGCATCCGGCCAAAGCGCTCGGCGCACTGCACACACCCGCCGCGCGGCGGGTGTAATTCTGTCGCGATGGCGTCTGACCGCTGTGCAGCGCGGGGGGTCTCTGGCCCATGCTCACGCTCAACCCCGCGGCGAGCTAGACCTCACGCGCAGCAGCCCAACCGGTGTTAACGTCATCGAACGTCTCGGTAATCACCGCCGACGGCGCCGGGGTCAGGAGCGTGACGGCCACGGCGATGGGGAGGGCAATGATGAAACCGGGTGTGGCCGGTTCGATGTCCATCACGCCGCCGGGCCCCCCGGAGAAGTAGCCCCAGATCGAGGCAACTACCGTGCCGGAGAGCATGGAAGCAAGCGCGCCCCAGAAGTTGAAGCGGCGCCAGTAGAGCGCCAGCAGGATGAGCGGGCCAAAGGCGGCCCCCATGCCGCCCCAGGCATAGGACACCAGATTGAATACGGAATCCGGATTGAATATCGCCAGAAGCGCCGCGACAATGCCCACCACGACGAGCAGAAAGCGGCCCAGCCACACCCGCGCAAAAGCGCCGAGCACGTACACGTACCTCTTGGCGTAGGCATAGCGCCGAATGAGCGGCAGGTCGTCCGTGGCCATGGCGGATGCCAGGAGTAGCTGCGAGTCCGCCGTGCTCATCACGGCGGCAATCACCGCCGACAATAACACGCCCGCGATGACGGGCGGGAAGAATACCGTGGCGGCGACGAGATAGAGGCGTTCCGGGTCGGCGGTTACCTCATCCAGCCTCCCAACTTCGCCAAGGGCCGGCAAGGCGACCAGTCCCAAGAGCAGCCCGAACGCAAATATCACAGTCGTCCACAGCGTGCCGATGTCGCGGCTGGGACGGATGCGCGCTTCGCTTTCCACGGCCATGAAGCGCTGCAGGATGCGCAGCGAGCCAAAGCTGCCCAAGCCCCAGCCGATGGTGGTCAGCACGAACGTTACGGTGATGCCGTCGCCCGCGGCGTCCGTAAACGGATTCCAAAAGCCGGGGGCGGTGTCTTCCAGTCCCTGGAACGGGTCCGCGGTGAGGAAGAGCAGCGTAACCGGCAAGATGATGAAGCCGGCCAACATGATGAGGGCCTGGAAGACGTCGGTGCGTGAGACGGCCAGGAAACCGCCGATAAACGTGTAGGACGCCACGGCGACGAGTGTGACCAGTATGCCCACGATGCCGTCGAGGCCGAAAACGGTGTTCAGCAGCTTGGAACCGGCTATCAAACCGGAACTGATGTAGAAGGTGATGAAGAAGAGCGCAATCGCGGCGGAAAGCGTGCGCAGCACGCCCCGCCTATCCCCAAACCGCTTTTCGAAGAACTCCGGAAAGGTGAGGGAGTTATCCGCAGCGATCGTGTACCGGCGCAAGCGCTTCGCGTATATGGTCCACGTCAGCCACAGACCCAGGACGATGCTGAATACCGTCCAGAACTCCACGGCGCCATGCATGAACGCCAACGCGGGGAAGACGAGCATCGTCCACCCGCTGGTGGCGGAAGAGCTGGAACTCAGCGCCGAGGTGAAGCTGCCAACCTTGCGGCCCGCCAGCACGTAGTCCGACATCTCCTGCATCTGACGGCTGCGAAAGACCGCAATGCCGATCAGCGCCGCGAAATACGCCAAGAAGACGATCAGTACCCACGTGGTCAACATACGATGCGCGTCCTCTGGATGCTCTCAATCTCGTCGCGTAAAGGGTACTAGTATCCCGCAATTGTGTCTACCTCTCTGCGACGTGCGTGTAGTGGCTTTCCGGCGCATCAAGTCAAGGCGCGAGAAGCTGCTATACTCCCATTGAGGACCCTACTTAAGACCGTTCGTTTCACCCAGGAGGAAGTCCACCGTGGGCATGCTCATTCTCACCCAGCCGGGCAACCGCGCGAACACCTACGGCGCCTACACCACCGCCGTGCTCAAAGCCGAGGGCTTTGCGGACATGGTCGTGCGGCCCATCGGACAGGAGTCGTTGGCGGGGCTGGAGGCGTACGACGCGGTAATCCTCACGCCCTGCCTGCCCCGCCGGGCCTACGTGGACCGGCTCGCCGCCTACGTCAAGGCCGGCGGCCGCTTGATCGCCCTGCGGCCCTCGCGGCTGGTGGCGCTGGCCCTGGGGTTGGCGCCGACCTCCACGGTTGTGCATCCGGCCTACGTGCGGCCCCTGCCGGGCAATGCCATCAGCGCAGGCGTGCCCCATGAATCAGTTCAGACCCACGTACCGGTTGACAACTACGAGCCGCTGCAACTGCCGGAAGGCACCCAGGAGATTGCGCGCACGTTCGCCGACGCCGGGGTGGAAACGTCGTACCCCGCGGCGCTGCACTTCCCCTTGGGCAAAGGACAGGTGGTGGCGTTCGGCTACGACCTGGCCCAGGCCGTCGCCTTGATTCGCCAGGGCAACCCCGTGCACTACGGCTGGCGCACCCTGGGGTTCGGGAATCCCTACCGACCCAACGAGTTCTACAGCAGCCACCTGGATAAGCGCCGCATGCATCTGCCCCAGGCGGACATCCACACCATGCTGCTCGGCAACGCCGTCAACGCCATTGCCAAACACCCGCAGCCGCGCCTTTGGTACTACGACACGCCGGACACCAAGAGCATGGTGGTGCTGGATTCCGACGACGACTACTCGCCGTTGGAAGCGTTCGAGGCCCTCATGGATTCGGTAGAGGCGCACGACGGCCATATCACCATCTACCTGATGCTCGGCCCGTCCAAATACACCATCGCCACGCCGGAGCGGGTGGCAGGCTGGCGCGCCCGCGGGCACTCGTTCGGCATCCACCACAACGCCTTCGACCCGCACTACGCCGATGAAGAACAGGACGCCGTAATGGAAGAGATCGTGCGGCGCGATACCGACTACTTCCGGGAGCACTACGGCGGTGATACGGTGATTGCCAACCGCAACCACTGCCTGGGCTGGAAGGGCTACGTGGACTTGCCCCGCATCTACGAGGACGTGGGGGTAGTGCTGGATACCAACGTGCTCAGCATCCACGACCAGTGGCTCCAATACACCAACGGCTCCGGGCATCCCGGCAAGTTCGTGGATACCGACGGCGACGTCATCCAGGTCTACCAGCAGTTGACCCAGGCCTACGACGACGCGTCGGTCAAGGCCAAGCTCTCGTCGGACCCCGTGGGCGAGGCCAAACGCACGCGCCAGGTGATGGTGGACAAGAAGGAACGTTACTTTAGTCCGCTGACCATGCTCTCGCACCCGGTCTCGTTCTACACCTACAGCGGCGCGTACCAGAACCAGTGCTGGGACTACGCCAACGAACTGGGGCTGCCCATCTGGAGCGCCTTCGAGTGGGCCGACTTCGTGCGCGCCCGCGACCGGGCGCAGGTTGCTCACAGCGCGTGGGACGATGGGAGCTTTTCGTGTCAAGTCGCCGGCAGTTCGCCCAGCGGCAGCTTTACGCTGATGGTCCCGCTGCAGAATGGTGAGACCCCGCGCGCCTCCGTGGACGGCGAGTCCGTGGACGTGTCACTGCAGGAGGCCTATGGCTGGACCTATGCGCTGGTGCCCGTTCCCATCAGCAGCAACGGGCCGGAAACACGGCAGATCGTCGTGCAAACGTGATAGACTCGTCACAGCCGGTTACGCGAGAAACGCACGTATGTTCAATGGCAAAGAACCCATGGCTGAGGAGCTACCGATGGAATTGACCAAGGACGAACGAGACCTGCTGCAGCACGCCAAGCGCGAGTTTCCGTTTCCGACTCTTGGCGGCTGGTACACCGAGGCGGAAGTGGACGCCCTGAACGCCAGCCTGCGGGAAAGCATGGACTGGCGCATCGGCTTTCACGGCCCGGAGATCGCGCAGTTCGAGCAGGAGTTTGCCGAATACTGCGACGTGAAGCACGCCATTGCCGTGAACTCGTGCGGCACCGGCCTGGACGCGGCCATACACGCCCTGCAACTCGGTCCTGAAGATGAGGTGATCGTGCCGGGCATCACGTTCAAGGCCACGTCGCTCTGCGTGCTCGGCGTCGGCGCCAAGGTGGTGCTGGCCGAGATCGATCCGGCAACTTTCAACCTCGACCCCAACGACGTCGAGCGCCGCATGACGCCGAATACCCGCGCTATCCTGGCGGTGCACAATAACGGCCTTTCCGCCGACATGTATGCGTTGGAAGACGTTGCCCAGCGGCATCCGCACCCCGTCCACGGTCCCGCGCCCGTTCTGGGCGACGCCGCCCGCGCCGCCGGCGCCGGCTACCAGGGCACCAAGGTCGGCAAAGCCGGCGCCATGAATATCTTCAGCTTCCAGACCAGCAAGAACATGACGACCCTGGGCGAAGGCGGCATGGTCACCACGGACGATGACGACTACGCCGCGTTCGTGAACAGCATGCGCGCTTTCGGCAATACCCTGGAGAACTGGGGCACGAACTTCCGCATGACGAAGCTGCAAGCGGTGGCCGGTTCGATTCAACTCAAGCGCCTGGACGAGATGAACGAGGCCCGGCGGCGGCGCGTGGCCGACTTCGTCGCACTAATCGAGGATATTCCCGGCTTCACCTTGCCCATCGAGCCGGCAGGCTACGACCACGTGTGGTACGGCTATACGCTGCTGCTGGATGAGGAGTGGACCGGCGCGCCCCGCGACAAGATGGTGGACCGCCTCATTGGCGAACACGGCGTCGGCACCTGGATCATGAACGCCTCGCTGCCGGACTACCACGGCTTCATGGTGAAGCTGGGGCACCGGCCGGAAGACGTGCCGGTTTCCACCGAGGTCGGCCGGCGGCTCTTCTGTCCCGCGGTGCATCCGCTCATGAGCGATGAGGACCTGCGCTACGTGGCCGCGGCCATCAAGGAGAGCATGAACGCGGTGGCGGCGGACATGCGCCTGCCAGCGGCGGTGGGCTAGGGCGAGCGCGCCCTTCCGCCGGACTTGAATATCCCACAGGAGTCGTCGCATGGCAGTGAGGGACACCCACAAGGCGTTCGAGGCATTCACGGAGGCGGGCTTCAGCGCGCCCCAAGCCAAAGCCCTGCTGGATGCGCTGTGAATGAAGGGCGCGAAGCGGTCGCAACCAAGGCCGATCTGCATGCGCTTGCGGAACGGATAGACGCGCGGTTCAATGCGTTCGAGCAACAGATGAATACGCAGTACTCAGCGCTGGAAGACAAAGTGGACGCGCGCTTGCAGGCTCTTGAGTTGCGCATGACGCTCCGGTTGGGCGCGCTGGTCGTCGCCGCGGCGATCGTGCTCGCCATACTGGAACTGATCCCGTAAAGGAGACGCCGCGAACGCGCCGTTCGCCGGACCGTCTTTCCCGATGGGTGGCTGAAAACCGGCCGCAACCGGCGGGGTTCGCGGCGGCGCCTGCCGCTACGCGCTGCATGGGGCCGCTGCTGCGCCCTGGGGCGGGCCATAGAAATCCGCTTCCGCCTCGCGCGCATGCGCCGCTGCCGTTGCGCGCCGGGGCGGGCGTTGCGGCCTAGGCTCCGGAACCATCAACGTACGTGAGCGGCCGGCACAGTCGGTAATCGAAGACGGCTAATCCGGTGTGCATTGGGAGAAGCAGATGTTGCGCAGAGCCTCCGGATGGCATTTCTCGATCTCCGTCGCAGGGGCGGACGCGCAAAAAGCGCGCCCTGACCGCCTTGATGACGGGGGCCGCGACAAGAGTCGTCGGTCCGCGAAGCCAGCGGCGCGCGCAGCCTCATTGGCAAACGAAGACGCTGACCCGTACGACGACGTAAACGACTGGGACGAATATGATGATGAGATCGCAAGCGCCGCAGCCTTCGCCGCTTGGCAGGAAGCAGCCGACTGTGGCTGGGATGGGAGTGAAAACGAGGCAGACTTGGAAATTGAATCGATTGACGCGAGTGGCTCACAAGAACTATGGCAGAGCTGCGGAGATTGGCATTCAGAAGACGATTAGTCCCAGAATCGGAGTTTCTGAAAGGAGGGCGATAAGAGAGAGACTCTGAGAGCGGTTCAGAGTGGTCTGAACGAGTATATTGGAGTAGGCACAGTAAGAAAACTGACAATTCCAATGCCAGAGTCGGCTATATAGGAGAATCAAATGGATCTCACAGCGATACTGACTTTCCTTGTAGTGGTCATTCTTTGGTGGATCATTCTTGGGTTGATCATAGTTAATGGGCCCCGTGAGTCTGCAAGCACCAAGCAAGAGCCCCGACCATCAGAGCCTAAAGTGAGAACTGATAAGAGAATACAATCCAGCGACCCTTCGTTGTCACACGAGATCACAGGGAGCCCGGTCAAACTCAGCTCACAAGAGCGCAATGGTTGCGAGGAGTGTAAACCTACCTGGAGTCAGACACGTTACCGCTACGCGAGTAGTACCGGGATTTACGTTTGCAATAGGTGCGGCACAAAGTGGCATTAGCATCAAGGTTGGTCTGACCATCACAGACAATCGTTCTTGGTAATCCGTCAAGTAACGTCTGGCGCTTGGGCGGCCCAGTGCCGCTAGTTCGCAAGACGTTAGCCAATTCGCGCAGGCCGTAGAACTGGATGCTCAGTGTGGCTTAGTAAAGTGCATTTAGTTGAGAAAGTGAATTCGCATGAAGAAAACGATCGTTCACCCGCTGCGCTTTGTGGTGGGTCCGGGAGTAGTGGGCGACGTCGGGGCGCATGCCGCGGCGCTGGGCAGCAAGGCATTCATCGTTGGCGGCGGCAGGGCAGTCGCGGCCATCCAAGATACCGTTACCGGCGCGCTGGACGCCCACGGCATTCCCCACCACGTCGAACACGGCAGTCACGTGGATAAGAAGCGGCCGGAAGTGGACGCGTTGGTGGCAAAGGGCAAGGAATTTGGCGCCGACGTGGTCATCGGCGCCGGCGGCGGACGCGTCGTGGACGCTGCCAAGGCCATCGCCCACGAGATGGGCGCGTGGCTCATCAGCGTGCCGACGGTGGCCTCCACCAACGCCACGGCAACCTTCAGCGCCAGCATCGAAGGCGACGCCGACCGCAACGTCTGGTACGTCGGCCCCCACACGGTGATTGCCGATACGCGCATCATCGCCCAGGGCGGCGGGCGCTGGCTGGCCGCCGGCATGGCCGACGCGCTGCCGACCTGGACGGGCGGCCGCATCGCCCGGGAACTGCGCCACCGCAGCGGCACGGAACGCATCCTCGGCTTCGATAACGTCTTTCCCACCGGCGCGGCCATCGCCATCGCCGAGTGGACCTACGATACGATTCTGGGATACGGCGAATCTGCTTACCATGCCTGCGAGCGCGGCGCGGCCACGGAGGCCGTGGACAAAGTGGTGGAAGCCATCGTCTACGGCGGCGGCGTGGCCGGACCGGCCTGCGGCGTGGTGGGCGGCGAGCACGGCCTGCACCCCGGTTTTTCGAAGCATGCCACCAACGAGGGCGTGCACGGCGAGCAAGTGGCGTTCGGCATTCTCATCTCGGTGGCGCTCATGCAACAGGGCGAAGCCGAGGTGCGCAAGCTCATCCGCTTCAACCAGTCGGTCAATCTGCCCTCGACGTTCGCCGACTTCGGCGTGCAAAACGCAGACCGCAACGTGGTGCGAGAGATCGCGGAAGAAATCCTGGGCCCGGGCGGCACAAGCACCTTCGGCCTCTGGTACGAAGTGGACGTGGACCTGCTAACGGATGTGATGGTAGATGTTGATCGTATGGCGCAAGAGGAGCAGGGCCGGTAGCGGGGCTAAGCGGCGAGCGTCACCGCCCCGGCGTTAGGCAACGGAGAGACTGGTCACGAAAGTGGTAATCGTCAATTGAGTTGCCGTCAATCAATAGGGTTTGGGGCAGGACCTGCATCAGAGAGTCCGTACCGAACCCGGAAACCCCTGCGCTATAGACCGGCTTCAGTGCTGCTCACAACTCAGACAACGATTTTGGGCGGGAGCCGATTGCATTAGTCAGCACCTTTCTCGTCTAATCTGGGCTTAGTAGCCTGGCAGAACTCTGCCGCTGGTTTGCCCCCTGCGTCCTCGGTTCGAGTTTGACTTCATGGCAATCACGTTCACCGACAGTCAAATCAGCGATCTCATCCAAGAGCGAAAGCAATTGCCCGAATCTTGGCGCGATCGTTTTCACCTTCGGCCTAAGCGAGGACACCAGGAAGCAGCCCTAGATCTTATCGGCGATGCCGGTAGCCACTTTCATCTAATAGTGCGCCAGAACAGAATCAACGTCCTTGACTTCTCGATCATCTTGGCGGTGCGCATTCCGCAGACCAATCAGTTGTTTCGGCTTCGGCGCTGTAACGGAAGGAGCCACGAACACAATAATCAGATCGAGAATGAGAGATTCCTGGGATTTCACATTCACATGGCGACAATGCGGTACCAGCACTTGGGAGCAAAGGAAGACACCTACGCAGCATTGACTGACAGGTATAGTAGCCGGGAGGGAGCGATCGAGTGTCTCTTTGAGGACTGCAACTTTGTCTTGCCGCCCAACGAGCAACTGAGTCTCTTCCAGGAGTAGGTCTAGTCATGTCGATGGCCCCGGTTGAGAGAGACTTTCACGAAAAAGTTTCCGCCCAAGTAAGGCTTGTGCCCGAGGGGATAGGCCGTTACCGTGTCCTAACGCCTTTTCAATTCGACGACGGCGATCACCTGTCGATAGTGCTGAAGAGGGATGAGACCGGCTGGGTCTTGTCAGACGAAGCGCACACCTACATGCATCTCACCTACTCGATAGACGATCAAGACCTTCGCCGCGGTACGCGCCAGAAGATCATATCCAATGCGCTCTCCGTTTTTCAGATTGAGGACCGGGAGGGAGAACTCTTGCTGGCAGTGCCCGATGATCAGTACGGCGACGCCCTCTACTCTTTTGTGCAGGCATTGCTCAAGATCACGGATGTCACATATTTGACAAGAGAGCGGGTTCACTCCACCTTTGAAGATGACTTTAGGAGCTTACTTGCCGAATCCGTGCCTGAAGAACGCAGAGACTTTGGTTGGCACGATCCCGGCCTTGATCCTCAAGCCGTTTACACAGTCGATTGTCGCGTAAGCGGGTTGCCAGAGCCCTTGTTCGTGCACGCCTTGCCAAACGATGCGAGAACTCGTGACGCGACAATTGCGCTGCTTCAATTCGAAAGGTGGGGGGTTCCGTTTCGGTCATTGGCGATATTCGAGGACCAGGAAGGGATCAACCGCAAGGTGCTTGCGCGGTTTAGCGATGTCTGCGAGAAACAGTTCTCCAGCCTGAACGCAAACCGAGACCGGATCGTGAGCTTCTTAGAGCAGAGCATCCAAGGCTAGTTCTTCAACTGGCCCCAAACAGCACTCACAACAAGCCTGTCGAGGAAACGGCAAGGCGCTAGGGGTGCGTAGGCAAGGATTAGACTGATTCTTGGGATTCGGTGTCCGTTCCAGGCTCATTCCGCCCTTGAAGGTGCGCATGTACGTACAGCGGGCATGAGCACTACGTGATGGCCTGTACGAGAGAATTGGTGGAGAATACGCAAAGGATAGAGACCTATGGCCGGAAAACCGCTCTACGTCATCTTCACGCAAGACTGCGAACAGCTCATGGACGATTCCATCCACGGCGGGCCGGATGACTGGAGCATCAGCGAGCGGTCGGTCACCGGGTTGGCGGACACCCTGGAGGAGTACGGCCTGCGCGCGACCTTCTTCATCGTGGCGCAGACCGCGGCGGCGCAACCCGCGCTCTACCGCGACCTGGAGCGGCGCGGCTTCGAAATCGGCCTGCACATCCATCCCCAGGACACCGGGCTTGGCTATACGGACTACCTGGGCGGATACAACTTCGACGAGCAAGTGGCCATGTTCACCGCCGTCACCGACCAGTGGGCAAACGCCATCGGCAAGCGGCCCACTACGTTTCGGGGCGGCAATTTTTCCGCCAACGACCACACGTATCCCGCGCTGGCGGCCACGGGCTTTACCCACGGCAGCGTCTCGTCGCCGGGCCGGCAGTACATCGACGCCAAGGCCGTGTGGCAGGGCGCCGTGACCTATGCCCACTACGCCCACAAGGCAAACCGCCTCTTTCCCGGCGACTTGGACTTCTACGAAATCCCGCTCACGTGCGACCAGGTGCGGCGGCGCGCGCCCCACCTGCCCATGGAACTCCGCATCGAGGGCGCCGACGGCGACAGCCACCGGCAGACAATCCGCCAGGCCTGGGCCGACATGGCAGACTACGACGACGCCTGGCCCAAAATCATCATGCCTTTCACCCACAACACCCATTTCTACGGTGACGCCAGCGGGGAAAAGCGGCTCGCCCTGGATGCCATCGTGGATGAGATCAACACCATTGCGGAGGAAGAAGGCTGCGAGGTGGTCGGCGGCACCGTCGGCAGCGTCTACGCGGCGGTGGAAGGCAAACGCCACTAGGCACGGCTTGGCGGCGGTGAGCGGCAAGAGGCGGCGCGGCTTTCCCGGAGCTATCGCGATAGCGGCGGATAGCCGCCGCAGCCGGCGCGCAACCCGCACTTGGTGACAAAGCACTGCTGCAACGAGGAGGGAATTCCCATGCGGCAAGTAGTCCAGTCGGGCACGCCCCACGAGATGGGCCTGCAACACGGCGCCGCGTTCGCGGACATCATCCCCGTGGCGGTGAAACGGTTTGCGCTGGACCGCGGCTACGATACACCCCACGGGCGGCGCGTGCTGCGCCGGGTCGAACGTAACCTCAATCGGGTCTTCCCCGAGTCCCTTGAAGAACTCCACGCCATCGCGGCCGCCGCCAACATAAACTACGACGACCTGCTCGCCTACAATGCCTGCCAGGAAATCGGCCGCTCCCGCGTGGAGTGCACCAACGTGGCGCTGGCGGCAACGGACCACGGCACGATACACTTCAAGTCCAACGACGTGGACGCCGACATGAAGCAGTTTCACGTCTTGCAGGAGACCCATCCCGACCGCGGTTTGGCCTCCCTGGGCGTGAACTACGCCGGGACCACGTGGTTGAACGCGGGCGTGAACGAGGCGGGGCTCACCTACGGCGGCAGCAGCATTCCGAATAACGACAGCGACGCGGACGGCATTCCCGCCAATACCTTCCTGCGCTACCTGCTGCAATATGCCGACAGCGTAGACGCGGCCGCAGACCTGGCGGCGGCCACGCCCATCATGAACCACGGCCTCAACCTCATGCTCACGGATGCGACGGGCGCGGCCATCGTGGCGGAGAAGTCGTCCACGCGCTCAGCGGTGCGGCGCATGGACGGCCACACCATCTGGAATACGAACCACTTTCTGACTGAGGAGATGCAGCCGGTCTTGAAGAACGACGGCGGCCCGGCGGCGCAGAACAGCCGCGACCGCTTCACGGTCTTAGAGCGGCTCACGGCGGAGCAGCCCCACTCGCTGGACCAACTCATGCGCATCGCGCGCACCCACACGAAACCCGCCGACATCTGCCGGCACGACGAGTTGGCCCACAGCATCATGGGCTATATCATGATTGCCCGGGAACGCAAACTGCTGGTGAGCTTCGGCTATCCCTGCGAGAACGAGTTCGAGGCGTTTACGTTCGCAGAAACGCCGGCGGCGGCAGGGGCTTGACGGTGTGTATGCGGCGAGCGGCTGCCGGTATGCGCCGACCCCCTCCGGCGCCAGTGCCCTCAGTCCGTACCTGGGCTGCCACTCTGTGGCGGTAGACTGTGTCTTCCGTCACTCCGGCGGATGGCGGAGTCCAGCGTGCGGGCGAGGATTTGATCCGGTTCACACTGGAGCGGCTACGCCATAGCGCGGGACGGAGACCGGAGTTCACGCCGCAGCGAAGATGGATTCCGGCTTCCGCCGGAATGACGGTTTGAACTATGCAAATCTCTTTGGACGACTACCGCTACATCGGTGCGGAGCTTGGGCGCTACCTTGCCGAGCACGTGCCAAGTTGCGCTGCTGCCGTGTATTGCAAGCATCATCTCGGCACGCTCACGCCGGGATTCAGCGATCACGATCTGCGTACCGTAGCGGACGCGCCCGATGCCGAATCCTGGCTGGCGCTGAGCCGCGCGGGCGGTGAGGCGTACGTGGCGATGCTGGAAGACGCGCCCCACTACGCCCGCATTCTGGAACACCCGCCCGGCTTCATCTGTTCGCCGGACGAGGCGCGGCAACTCCTGCCGCTCATGGGCGAGGTGCGCGACTGGCAGCGCATCGGCGGCGCGGCGAGCCCGTTGGACGACGTCCTGGCAGCGCAGCCCGCGCAGCTAACGGAGGCCCAACAGCACGAGGCCTGCGGCAAGTTCAAGATCTACCTGGTGCCGCGCGCGCAGCAGTTCGACCCGCCCATCAACTTGCTGCCGGAATACTTGCCCTACTACCCGGTCTACGGTGCGCTGTCCCACTGGTTCCTGCCGGCCGCCAAGCTGGCGTGCGGCCTGCTGCGCAACGCGTGGGCGCCGACGAAGCCGTCGGCGCTGCAGGTTCTGCCGGGTGTGATTGGCAAGCGGCCGCTGCTGGAGAGGCTGAATGCCATTGTCGCCGCGGACTACCGCGTGCAAATGTCTGAGGATGAGTGCGCCGCCATGGCGGACGAGTTGCTGGAGGTAGTCTACGAGTTGCGCGACCGGGTGGCAGCGTTTTGCCGGGACTTGCCGCAACAACCGCCCGCGCAGGCTGCGCGTGAACGACGCTTACGCTCCGCGTTGCAGGCTCTTGCCGGTATCCGCGGGCGCTTTGGCATCGCCGTCTTCTTCCGCCGCGCCTCTCCGGACCTCTTTGACGGCGAGTGGCTGCGCATGCACCTGGGCGAAGAAATCGAGGGGCTGAGCACACAGTTCTTCACAGCCCTGCTCGATGACAACGGCACGGACGCCGGGCCGGTGTGGCAGCGGCTGGCAGGCACGCTCAAGCCTTCCGCGGTACGCACCGTCGCCAACGTGTATGCCGCGATTACGCCCCACGACGATATGAACGACGCCCGGCTCGACGCGCTCATGGCTATCTGGCCGGAATACGCCGCCCTGATCGAGGACGAATACCACGCCAAGATTGCGCCGCTGTGGCACGCGAGCTGAGCCAACGTACCGGGCGCGCGCGCATGCCTGTAGTTGGCTCTGCCGGCGTTCGACCACCGAGGCAGGGGACACGCCCCCGCGCCACATAGAGGGGAGCAAGGCAGAATCCGTCATTCCCGTGGAAACGGGAATCCATCTTCTCCGAGAAGGCGCCCTACCATGCCGAGCAGGGAAGAATCCGGATGGATTCCCGCGGGCGCGGGAATGACGGATTACCTTGTACCAGTCCATCCAGTGGAAGCGACGAAATTCCGCGGGTGCGGGAATGACGGAACCCCGCCAATCCGAGCGGGGGGCAAGCCTCAATGCTGTCCGCAGGCGCAGTTGGCCGGCAGCGCAGGTTTGCCGCCTGCGACCGCTGGGCGCGCAGCGTTGCGGAGATGGCAAGGGCGACGAGCTTCGCGCGGCCATTCCCGCAACCTCCGGCGTCAGGCCCGCGCTAGCTCTGCGGCATCCAGTCGAAATCCGCCCGCCGACTGGACGAGAGCGAGAAGAACGGCAACTCCGGCTCGGCTCCGTCGCGGTACCAGAGGAACCCATCCCACTTGTATGCCGTCCAGCCGTGCTCAACGGGCCCTGGGACGAGCGTGGACAGGTGGTTGTTGCGGAGCACGAGACCGCAGAAGCGGTAAAGACCCAGCGGCAGCATCTCTTCGATCCAGTCCGGGCCGATCTTCACCTTGCCGGCGTTTGTCCCCGCGACCACGCATAGTCCATCGAGGCCGCCTTCTCGCCATGCATCATGGATTTCCAGCACGCCCAGCGGCACGCCGTCTCTCTCAATGTGCGAATCCGTATCGGCGTCGTGCATCACCCACTTGCCGTGCGCCTTGCTCCAAAGTTCGGCCACAAAGTGGCCGTTCGTGTGCAAAGTCGGCTCGGCGGACATCACCCAGAGGCGCGCCTGCCAGCCCAGCGCCAACCCGCACTGCGCCAAGACCACCGCGTAGTGCGTGCAGTAGGCGTCGGGTTGCGGCTGGCCGTGCCCCCGGTCGGCGCGCATCCAGTCCAAGATCGTCAGGGCATCCCACGGGCAGCAGCGCCGGAACTCGTGGGGGGCGCGGTGCACCCATTGCACCGCTACCCAACTCCGCAACGCCAGCGCCTGCTCCCACTGCGTTGCCCCGCCGGCGATGGTTTCATCAAGACGCTCCTGCCTGCGCAGGATGCTCAGCTTCGGCTCCGCCGGGTCCTGGTGGGTGAAGGGGTAAGAAGGTGTGGCTTGGCTCTCAGCACACGACAACCGGCTCACGGGCCTTGTCTCGTCAGGACTGGCGTTTTTGGGAAGCAGCGCCATGCCCCGCAGAACCGGCGACTCGCTGCCGCCGTTGGAACGCAGTTCGGCTTGCCACTGCACACACGGGTCGACGGTTTGCGGTAACTCGGCTTGCCCGAATTCGTCATTCCCGCGCGATGCTTGGCCCGAATCTGAATCGGCGTGTGAATCCGCGATCTCATTTGCGGTCGCCGCGGCATTCACCACATCGCGCCAAGCTGCGCGCTCTATGTCTTGCCGTGTGCCGGTACGGTAGCGCAAGGCGACCCTCGTTCCAGCCGGCGTGGCGGCGTGCCAGTGCAGGACGAGCGGGGCGGACGGAAACAGTGTGGCCGCGTCAAGTATGGAACTCGTAATCGTCCCCCGCGCCGGATGTTGCCGCACCCGCAGGCGCACCACGTACTCGCCGGATAATGCCCCTTCCAAACCGAAACCTGTGGCATCCCAGGACTGACCGCCGTCCGTGCTCTTGCGGCTGTGCGCGTTGGGAACGCTGGTGTCTACGGAGAGAATCCACGCGTTCGCGGCGGGGCTGTCGCAGGCGAAGCGGACGGTATTCCGGCCGGGCCGCAGGTGTTGCCGCGAGAACCGCACGTGGTACCAAGCAAATTCGCCGGCGAGCGCCGTGCCGGGTCCCACGGCTTCGGCATGGCCGTTGACCGTCACTTTGAGCGGCCACCGGTTCTCCCGTTCCTCGCGAGCGTAGAAGTAGCAGTCGGCCCCCTGGGGAACCGCATCGCCCAGCTCAAATGACACCTGGGCTTGGGTATTTTGGTAGAGTTCCTCGCCGTGTTGGGTAGAGAACGCCCCGGGCTCGTGGGTAATGAGATGGCTCGCGGCGAGACGAAGCCCGCCCGCCTCCTCAGCGGCGATGCCGGTATCCCTGGCGCAGGTATCCCAATCGGCGGGTTCAGACCACACCAGCATGCTCGATTTCTCCTCTGCTTACCCGGCAGGCTCTAAGCGAAACGCCGCTGATGACCGCCGCGGCTTACATAGTGAGATTACACCAGGACGATAGACAAGACCACGAAGTCTCGCGCAGTCTTGTAGACTCATACGGATTCCAGCTACTAGGCAGGGAGTAGCGCGGGGATTTTTCCCCGCTCGACTTGGCGCGGTGCTTTTTCGGAGAAGATGTATTCCCGTTTTCACGGGAATGACGGATGTGCATCCTGCTCTCCTCCGGGTAGCGCGGGGGCTTGTCCCCCGCTCGGCAGGGCGCGGTGCTTTTTCGGAGAAGATGTATTCCCGTTTTCACGGGAATGACGGATGTGCGTCCTGCTCTCCTCCGGGTAGCGCGGGGGCTTGTCCCCCCGCTCGACTTGGCGCGGTGCTTTTTCGGAGAAGATGGATTCCCGTTTTCACGGGAATGACGGATCCCTGTCTCGCACTCCTCTGTGTAACGCGGGGCTTCTCCCCTCCGGTCGTGGGGTGTGCCAACTAAGAGAACATGGATCGCGCCCCCGCGCGGCCCGACAGGCGCATGTTCTCCCTACTTGCCTCCACATGTCCTTCCGATCGGAGCGCAGCGGAGTGAGGAACCTAGCGCATTGCCCTGCTATACCAGCACCTGAGATTCCTCGCTTCGCTCGGAATGACATCTACTTACCCCTGTATGTCCGCGCGGGGGCGACCTTGCACGGGCACAACGGAACCCCTCGTGCTACTTTCATGGGATTGACGATCTGGAATCCAATGGCTTGCACTTTGCTTTCCCAGGCCAGTTGTCAACGGGGCTAATCCTCTCCCGCTTGTACGTCTATCGGCGAAGAAGTACAGTACAATGGCAGAACGCCATTTACAGGGAGGTGAGCCAGTGGCTATTGCCGCCGTTGCCGAAATCGAAGAGGCCGTCAGGGCGCAGCCGGTCATCGACACCCACGAGCATACGTTTTCCGAGGAAGACCGGCGGCAAATGCCGCTCGATCTGCTCTCATCCGAAATGCACCACTACGTCGGCAGCGATCTGGTCTCCGCCGGCATGACGCCGGATGAACAGGAGCGGATGTACGACCAAAGCCGCGATCCCGCCGACCGCTGGGCGATTTTCCTGCGTTACTGGCAGTTTGCCAAGACAACGGGATATGCAAAGGCGCTGCACATCGCGTGCCGCGACCTCTTTGGGATGGACGACCTCATGTCGGCGGCGCCGTCGCTGGCGGGCTACCGCAGCGTCAACGAGCAATTGACCGCCTCGCAGCAGCATACGGCCTGGTACCGGCATATACTACAAGAGCGCGGCAACATCCCGCTGGCCATCCCCGACGTGCAGTCCACCCAGGTGGACAAAGCAGTTTTCGCCCCGGCCATGCGCTTCGATTCCTTTATTAGCGTGAGCAGCCGGGCTGACGTGGTGAGACTGGAACGCCAGACCGGCCACAGCATCTACGATCTGGACGACCTCGTGTCCGCCTTGGGCGCGGCATATGCCCAGGCCAAGGCGGAGGGCATGGTCACCGTCAAAAGTGGGCTGGCCTACCGGCGCATCTTGCAGTATGACAACGTGCCGCGCTCAACCGCCGAGCAGCTCTTTGCGCAAGTGGTCGCCGGCACCCGGGCGCAGGGCAACGGCATGACCCAAGACGGCTTGACCTTCACGGAGTGCAAGCCGTTGCAGGACTACATGCTGCACCAGGTAGTGCGGCTCTGCATCGAGCACGACATACCCATGCAGATCCACACCGGCCTCCACGCCGGCAACGGCAACATCATCACCAACAGCAATCCCACCCACCTCGTCAACCTCTTCATCCAGTATCCGCGAGCGCGATTCGACATCTTCCACGCGGGGTATCCGTACCAGAGCGAACTGGCTACGCTGGCGAAGAACTTCCAGAATGTCTACCTCGATCTCTGCTGGGTGCACATCATCAGCCCGTACGTGGCGCGGGCGACGCTGCACGAGTGGCTGGAAACCGTGCCCCACAACAAGATCTTCGGCTTTGGCGGCGACTACGGGCCGGTGGAACTGGCGTACGGCCACAGCGTGATGGCGCGGGAAAACGTCGCCCGCGTGCTGAGCGAGAAGGTTGAGGAAGGCCTCTATTCGGTGGACCAAGCGAGAATCGTCGCCGCGCGGGTGCTGCACGACAACGCCAATGAGTTCTTTGGCCTTGGGCAGGAGAATCTCGTCCCGTGAACCGGCACGGACGTGGCGGGGGACAAGCCCCCGCGCTAAACAGAGGAGAGCGAGACAGAATCCGTCATTCCCGTGGAAACGGGAATCCATCCTGTCTTGGCTGGCGTACCCGACCGCCGCAGCGGGGGGAGAACCGGATGGATTCCCGCGGGCGCGGGAATGACGGAACCCCCGCCATGCCGAGCGGGGGACAAGCCCCCGCGCTACAGGGGAGAAGCGCCACGATAGTGCCAGTGAGTCCTTTGGGCTTGGGCAAGAGTGCCTTTGCACGTGAACCGGCACGGAGTTGGCGGGGGACAAGCCCTCACGTCAAACACAGGAGAGCGAGACAGTATCCGTCATTCCCGTGAAAGCTTGCCCCGTACCCCGATACGGGGCGGGAATCCATCTTCTCCGTGAACGAGCCGTATGAAGTCGAGCGGGGGACAAGCCCCCGCGCTACGAAGAGAAATCGTCATCCGATGAGCCGGTGCCACTAACACGACTGCACACGTGTTCTTTCACCAAAACGAGCGAGACCATCTGTGAACAAATCAAGCGCCAGCGGCAATAGCGGCGAATCCGGCCGGAAGCAGCCGAACGTGCTCTTCATCATGGCCGACCAGATGCGGTGGGACGTGCTCAGTTGCGCGGGCCATCCGATCTGCCGCACGCCGGTGCTCGACGGCATGGCCGCGCGCGGCGTGCGCTTTGCGAACTTCTACACCGCGGCCCCAACGTGTACCCCCGCCCGTTACTCGATCTTCAGTGGGCGGCACGTCCACGTCCACGGCGGCTGGAGCAACGGCTGGCCCACGCAGGATGGCGAGGTTTTCCTGCCCTCCATCCTGAAGCACTACGGCTACGCGACGGCCATCGCCGGCAAGCTGCACTTCGCGCCACGGGAAGAAGCATTTGGCTTTGACGACTTTCGTTCGTTTCGCGCCGAGGGTCCGACGCCCGAACGCGGCTACGACGCCTATATGACGCGGAAATACGGCGCATACACGCGCGATAGGATCGAGGAAGGCACGGGGGGCAAGGGCGTCGGTCGATTTGCCGACCCGCCGGAGGACTACGACACGAGTTGGATTACGCGGCAGTCCATTGAAGCCCTCGCTGGGCTTGCGGAAAGCGGCAAGCCGTGGTTCCTCTTTGCCAGCTACCATGATCCCCACTCGCCCTTCGTCGAGCCGGAGCCGTACTTCTCGATGTACGACCGGGAATCCATCCCGCTGCGTGAGATTCCGCCCGAAATACGCCGGCTGCGCCGGGACGCGCGCGGTACCCAGGAACGTGCCCACGTGATTGACGATCCGGAAGTGGTGCAAGCGGTTACGGCGGTCTACTACGCATCCACCACGCACGTGGACCACGACATCGGCATCCTCTTGTCCGCCCTCGAGGAACGCGGTCTGGCGGACAACACCATCGTTCTCTTCCTCTCCGATCACGGCGACATGATGGGCGATCGCGGTCGCATGAATAAACAGGTGATGTACGAAGGCGCGGCGCACGTACCGCTCGTTATGCAGGTCCCGGAGACCATCCACCCGGCGCTGACGCCGGGCCGCGTGGTTGACGAGATCGCCGGCCAGGTGGATATTCTGCCGACGGTACTGGAACTCTGCGGCCTCCCCGTCCCGGCGGGCGTGCAGGGCCAAAGCCTGGCGCCACTGTGCGCCGGCAACGCCGCCGGTTGGCCCAATGAGGCGTTCGCTGCGGTGCGGGCCGCGCCGTTCGTGCGCCAGGAAGCGTATATGGTCGGCAAGAAGCGGATGGTGCGCACGCCGGAGTATAAGCTGATCGACTACGGCGCGGACTTCCGCATGCGGTGGGAACTCTTCAACATGGCCGACGACCCCGCAGAGGTGCACAATCTGGCCGACGATCCCGCGTACCGTTCCGTTTTGCGCGCTTTGGCGGCGCGGCTCGATGCATGGCAGGACGAGGAACCTCCACCGGTAAGCGTGCCCGGTATGCCCACACCGAGCTATGCGTACGTCCCGGCGGAACGACGGGCGGCAATGCGCGCAGCTTGGGAGGCGAACATGCGCCGCTCGGCGGCAAGGCGTTGGCCGCAGGCTTCGTCCAAGACGCAGTAATTTGGTAGGCATGCACTTTCCAGCCCGTAGTTGTGAGCGGGCCTCGCCTCAAAGCGAGCATGCAATCCGCTAAGAGCCTGTCTACAATGGCGTTGTCCGCACGAGCACCGTTCGCCCTGAGCTGGTCGAAGGGTGAACGGTGCGGCATTGTGGGAAGGGCAGTACACGCCCGTTGCCGTTCATGCTTCGACAGGCCTGTGCTGAGCTTGTCGAAGTGCTCAGCACGAACGGCAGCAGGCTTGGCACGAATAACTGCAGGCTCAGGACAGGCATGCTCGGCGCGAACGACTTTAATTTGGCTCTGCAAATACCCACCTAAGTAAGATCACAAACAAGCTCTAGGGAGTCTCAATGTGAGTGAGCAATCCGGCAACGGGCAAGTCGAGCAGGGCGGCGGCAAACGACAGCCCAACGTGCTCATACTCATGACGGACCAGATGCGCTGGGACCTACTCAGTTGCGCGGGGCACCCCGTCTGCCGCACGCCGGCGCTCGACGGCCTGGCGGCGCGCGGCGTGCGCTTTGCCAACTTCTACAGCGCGGCGCCGATCTGCACGCCGGCGCGCTACTCGGTCTTCAACGGACGCCACGTGCCTGTCCACGAGGGCAGTTGGAACGGCCTGCCGACGCGAGACGGCGAGATCTTTCTGCCGTCCATCATGCAGCATTACGGCTACGCGACCGCCATTGCCGGCAAGCTGCACTTCGATCCGGTGGAGGAGGCGTTCGGCTTCGACGACTTCCGCACGTTTCGCGCCGAGGGCCCCACGCCGGAACGGGGCTATGAAGCGTATATGCAGGGCAAGTACGGTGAGTGGAAGCGCGACAGAATCACGGAAGGCACCTGCCGGTGGCCGGGCGATCCCCATGGCGGCGGCGTGGGACTGTTTGCCGATCCGCCGGAAGACAACGACACAAGCTGGATTACGCGGCAGACCCTGGAAGCCCTTGATCTGCTGGAGCAGAGCGGCAAACCGTGGTTTCTCTTTGCCAGCTACCACGATCCCCACTCGCCCTTCGTGGAACCGGAACCGTACTATTCGATGTATGATCGGGAGGCCATTTCGCTGCCGGAAATTCCGCCCGGCATTGCCAAGCTGCGCCGGGACGCGCGCGGCACGCAGGAAGTTGCGCACCTGATCGACGATCCAGAGATGCTGCGCGAGATTACGGCCATCTACTACGCGGCAACCACCCACGTGGACGACGACATCGGCTTGGTGCTCGCCGCGCTTGACAAGCGCGGCCTGACGGATAACACCATCATCATCTTCATGTCAGACCACGGCGACATGATGGGCGACCACGGGCGCATGTACAAGCAGGTAATGTACGAGGGCGCGGTGCACGTGCCGCTGATCATGCAAGCGCCGGAATCCGTCTGCCCGTCGCTGACGCCGGGCCGGGTGGTGGACGAGATAACCGGCCACGTGGACATCGTGCCCACCGTGCTCGATCTCTGCGGGCTGCCGGTACCTGAGGGCGTGCAGGGCAGGAGCCTCGCGCCGTTGTGCGCCGGTGAAAGCGCGGGCTGGCCCAATGAGGCGTTCTCCTGGATGCTCGGCGTGCCGTACACGCGCCAGGAAGCGTACATGCTAGGCACCAAGCGCATGCTGCGCACTCCTGAGTACAAGTTGATCGACTACGGCGCGGACTTCCGTACGCGCTGGGAACTGTTCGACATGACGAACGACCCGGCGGAGATGCGCAATCTGGCCGACGATCCCGCGCGCAAGTCGCTGCTGCAGGAGCTGGCGGCCCGGCTCGACGAGTGGGAAGTGGAAGCGCCGCCACCGGCCCGGATTCCCGGCATGGACACGCCGAACTATTCAAATGTGCCCGCGGCACGGCGGGCGGAGCTGGCGGCGGCGTATGACGCCGGTTTGCGCCGCCAAGCCGCCTGGCGGTGGCCGGAGCCCTAGACCAGGCGGGCCAGGCGCTGCCTTGCGCGGCCACGCTCAGTTCCCAATTGCGAGAACCCACGTATGCACACGGGGCATTCCCGGCATATTGAGTGAGTGAGAAGGAGATTTTATGCGCGCGCTGTATGCGAACAACCGGGGCGATACGTATCTGAAAGAAGTGCCGGAACCGGCGCTGGGGGAAACCGGCGTACTCATCGAGACCACGGCCTCGGTGCTCGGCACCGGCTCGGAAGTCGGCGGGCTGGCCCGCGCCCGCCGGGCCGTGCAGGCCGGCGCCGATCCCGGCGAACTGCGGGAACGGCCCATGAGCTACCAATCGGCCGGCCGCATCGTGGCGGTCACGCCCGATTTGGAGTCGCATTTCGCGCCGGGCGACCGCGTGGTGGCGGTCGGCGGCGGCTTTGCGCCTCACGCCGAACGGGCCGCGCTCATTCGCCATAACTTTGCCAAGATACCGGACAATCTGGCTACGGCGGAGGCCGCCACCGCCAACATCGGCCTCACCGCCCTCCACGCCGTGCGCCGCGCCCAACTCCTGCCCGGCGAGACCGCCGCCATCATCGGCATGGGGCTGGTGGGCCAGATGATCGCCCAGATGGTGCGCATGCTGGGCGGCCAGGCCATCGGCATCGACCTCATCGCCTCCCGCCTGGACAAAGCCCGGGAACTGGGCATAGACCTGGCAGTGCAAGGCGACCCAGACACCCTGGCCGCGGCGGTGGCGGACTTCACCTGCGGCGTGGGCGTGGACGCGGCGTTCGTGGCCGCGGCCGGCGGGCCGGAACCGGGCCGCTTGGGCATCCGCCTGGTGCGGCACAGCGGCCGCGTGATGATGATTGGCGGGCTGGTGCCGGACTTCACCCCGGCGCATCCCGACGCCAATCCCCACACCAAGGAGATCGACATCCGCTGGGTCTACGGACGGGGCCCCGGCAGCCGCGACCAGGACTACCTGCACGCCCGCACCGACTATCCCAACCGCTTCGTCCAGTGGGACCAGGAACGCAATCTCTACGCGCTGCTGCGCATGCAGGCCGCCGGCCAGGTAGACGTCGCCCCGCTGCTCACCCACCGCTTCCCCTTTGCCGAAGCGCCGCGCGCCGTCGACCTGCTCGTCGACCATCCGGATGAGGCACTGGCCGTCGTGCTGGACTACTAAGAACCTGTTTACGACCATCTCTAGAGGGGGTCTACAAGGCTGATGAATGCCGTTCGTGCTGAGGGCTGCGCGAAGCCCTTGTCGAATCATGAACGGCCATTTGCCAACTTGCGGCGGTTCTACTCACCCTTCGACAAGCCTGTACTGAGCTTGTCGAAGTG
The DNA here is from genome assembly GCA_022824225.1 of Chloroflexota bacterium. GTDB lineage: Bacteria > Chloroflexota > UBA11872 > VXOZ01 > VXOZ01 > VXOZ01. The sequence goes on along the minus strand of JAJEAH010000042.1, from coordinate 4,277 downwards.
CTCAGAGCCTGCCCCGTACTGGATACGGGGGCGAACGTTGGTCGCTCAAAAAACGATTGTATACAGGCTCTAAGACGTACTGGACTTCCGCAACGCGCTGTACTGCCAAACGTAAGCCCGGCCGCCATACATCCGTCATTCCGGCGAAAGCCGGAATCCAGGGCGGTAGGGTTTCATTGGCAAGAGCCGGCAAGTCGATTGCCCCGCTATTCCAACCCCCCATCGAGAGCGGACAGGGGCACTTGATTTGGGCCGGTGGCACGTGCCATGACGAATGGAGCGCCGTAGCGATCCTTGTACGCGAAGTCTAGCGCCGTACTTTGCGCAGATTGTAGGCCCAGCACTCTAGATTCCTCACTCCGATGCGCTCCGTTCGGAATGACAGGTGAAATCGACTATAGAATGCATGCCCCTATCGGTCCATCAAGAGGGAAGAAGTTGCGCAACAGTCTCACAAATCGACGCGGCGGCGCTCAAAGGACTCCCGCAATGGTCTCCCATATCGACACGGCAGCGCTCAAAGGACTTCCGCAACGGTCTCCCATAACGACACGGCAGCGCTCAATCGAGCAGTATGAGCAACCAGACAATAGCCGCCATGACGAGCGAAACCAACACGGCGGCTGCGGCCATGTCCTTGGCCTTGCGGGAGAGCTCGTGGCGTTCGGGGCCGATGCGGTCAACGGTCATTTCGATGGCGGCGTTGAGCAGTTCCGTCAGCAGGATGAGGAACAGCACGCCAATCAGCAGCGCCCGTTCCACGCCGTTCTCACCCAGCCAGAGCGCAACCGGACTCATCACCAGGAGGATGAGCGCTTCCTGGCGGATGGCAACCTGGCTGCGGAAGGCGTCGCGCAGCCCGGCGAGGGCGTACGTGGCCGCCCGCAGGAGCCGGAAGGGGCTGAATTCGCTGCCGGTCACGGGGTGTGCCGTCTCCCGTAGTTGCTACCCAATTCTGGGACGCTGGCGAACAGTGGCACTGCCGCTTCACGCCGTGTCTACCTGCTTTTTCATCTACCCCCCCCAAAGGGAGAGTATCCCTGCCTCTAGGAGGGCCGTCCCACGCAGTATTCGCCCTGCGGCGCTGCCGCGCACGAACGGCGCCGTCCTACACCAGACCGGCCAAACGCTGAGGGTTTATGCATCACCGGGTCTGCCGGCCGATGCCGCAACGGTTTCCGCACCGGCGCCGGCCGTCACAGCCCTATGAGTGCGCGCCGGTCTCGTCCTGCTCAGGTCTTCTCAGGAACGCCCCGATCACGCGCTGCCGACTGCGTATTCTCGCTCTCGGTCCGGCAAGGCGACCGGCTTGCCCAGGGCGTCCGCCATGGCGCGGATGTGGTAGGGCAGCATGCCGCAGCACGCGCCGATGAACTCGATGCCGACGCCGGCGGCTTCGGTCGCGTATTCCGCCGCCGTGTAGCGGGACAGCACACGGGGCTCGACGGTGGTCCAGAGGCCCGGCTCGGCGATCTCGCGGTTGTAGCGCGCGCCGGGTTCCAGTTCGTAGGCCGTCGGCTGCACGCACAGGGGCGCGCTGACGGCTGCGCGCATGGCGCGGGCCAGGGGCAGCAGCGTCTGGGGCGGGCGGTGGCAATTGACGCCCACTACGTCCGCGCCGTTGTCTACGAGTTGCCGCGCCCCCTCCGCCGGTGAGAGGCCGTCGCGGGTCACGTTGCGCTCCTGGTAGGTGAGCGTGACCACGGCGGGGATCCCGGCTTGCTTGATGAAGGGAAGCGCCAGGCTGGCTTCCGCCACCGTGTGGAACGTCTCGACGATGAAGAGATCGACACCGGCTGACACCTGCTGGCCGACGCGCCGGTCGAAGAAGGCGGCGGCCTCGCGGCGATCGGCGGCGTTCAAGCGCGGGCGGGTCCTACCAAAATAGGGACTGAGCGTGCCCGCCACGTAGCGGTCCGGCCCGGCGGCTTCCCGCGCCAGCGCCACGGCGGTGCGGTGCAGTTCCGCTTCCCGGTCGAACTGCCGCACGCCCCAGGCCATGGCCTGCAGCACCTCGGCCCCGGACCGGGCGAACTCGCGATGGAGTTCCCGCACGCCATCGGGATGGTCGAGCACCGCCAGCGGGATGCCGTCCCGGTAGCTGCCCAGGCAGCGGCGCTCGAGTTCCAGGAAGTAGCCCCCGTCGCCAAGCACCGGCCCCTGCTCCAGGCGTTTCAAGAAATCCTGCGGCAACGCGACGACCCTTTCGCTCATGCTCGACCTGCCCCTCTTAGCGTACTCGCGTCTGCGCAAAATGGCTAGCGCACGGCGATTCCTGCGTGCTACGGTAGCGCCGAAACTGCCGATTCTCATGGGATTGGAAGTACGACTGTTGCGTGGTAGCATCTAGCCTAGTAGCAAACAGAGCGATGGCGCATGACCGCGACCAAGGAGTTGGTTGCCGGTATGTGCGGCTCACGCGCGTGCTGGGTACCGCGGCTGCATGTAAACCACTACACCCTTGGCTTTTCTCATACTTGGCGAACTCTTCCAGGAGTTCGGAGGAGCGCGGTGTGACCGAACCACTGTTAGCCGCATTCACTGAAGTAGACATCACTCCCGCCGTCGAGACGACGCAGAACGGCACGCGGCGGCGGCGCAGTTTCACCGTGCACGATCCGCTCATGGCGCGTCTCTGCGTGCTGCGCCAAGGCGGACAAACCGCGATTGTAGCGGGCATAGACGCCTTCGAACTGGGCGTCGGTTTCGAAGAGCGGGTGTGCGCGCATCTGGCGGGGACCGGCATCGGCAGCGACGCCCTGCTCGTTTCGCCCTCCCACGTGGGCATGTCGCCCATTTCGCACTATGGCGCGTACATCATCGTCTTTGCCCAAGACCTCATCATCGACGACTTCGAGGCGGAATGCGCGCGCCGCGTCGCCGCCGGCATCCGGGAAGCGCTGGCGCGGCTCACGCCGGTGCGGGTTTCCGTGGGAGTAGGGCGCGCGCCGGAACTCACCCGCAACCGCCGCTGGCTCAAGCCCGACGGAACGGTGGAGATGGTGGGGCTCGCGTCGGCGCTCCCCACCGATCCCGCCTGGCGCGAGCAGGGCAGCGACGACGCGGTGCGCGTGGTGCGCTTCGATAACGTGGACGGCGCGCAGTTCGGCGCGCTGGTGAACTTCGGCTGCCACGCCCTGTGCTCGGATGATCGGTACGGCGATATTACGGCGGACTACCCCCAGCACGTGGCCGGGGTGTTTCGCGCCGTGGCGGGTATTCCCGTCGTGTTTACCCAGGGCAGCATCGGCGAGCAGATTCCAACCGAGGCGGCAGGGGCGAGCTCCGCCCGCCGCATCGGCCGCGCGCTGGGCGCGCGTGCGCTCTACGTGTTCGAACAAATCGCCCCGGACACAACGCCCGCTCTGGGACTGCACTACGCAGAAGCCGCCGTGCCGGTGCGGCAGGTGGCGGCCGAGCCCGAGGCCATGCGCGCCGACCTGCGCAACTCCCGCGCCCGCTACCGCCGCTATCTCTACGAGCGGTACCGCGAGCGGACGTCCCTGGCGTATCCCATTCGCGTGCTGACGCTGGGCGGCGATTTGGCGTTGGTGGCGCTGCCCGGCGAGGTCTTCCACGAAACGGTGCTGGCGATCCAGGCGGCGTCGCCCTATGCCCACACCCTCGTGCTCAGCCGCGCAGCGCGGGAAGTGGGCTACGTGCCGGGGCCCGCCGCGTTCGCCCAGGGCGGCATGGAACCGGCGCTCACGTCGTTGGTACCGGGCTCCGAGCCGGTGATACGCCGGAGCGCGGTGGACTGCCTGCGCCAAGGCAGCGCACCGGCGGCGGTCTAGCGCGCCAGCCTCGCACCCCAATCCGGGGCGGCGGGAGGGGATTGTACTGTTGCATTAAAGTGGATGGCTTCAGTATTATCCGTTCGCGCTGAGCACTTCGGCCCTTCGACAAGCTCAGGACAGGCAGGCTCAGCACGGGCTCTGTCGCAGGGCAAGCGGTGCGTAGAAGGTTCAGAAGCGATGGTCTCGCGCCTGCGCCTGATCCGTTCACCCTTCGACTTGGCTCAGGGCGAACGGATCAGGCGCGCGGGCTTTAGATCGGATCAGGCGCGGGCTTTAGAAGGGCTCAGGTGCTGGCACTAGAACGGCGCAGGCACAGGCACTAGAGCGGCGCAGGCGCGGGCACTAGAGCGGCGCAGGAGTGGGCGCTAGAACCGCTCAGGCGTGGGCAGGCTCAGCACAGGCGCAAGCGGGGCGTAGATGGCTCAAAATCGACGATCTCGCGCTTGTGCCTGATCCGTTCACCCTTCGACTTGGCTCAGG
>JAJEAH010000084.1 GCA_022824225.1 Chloroflexota bacterium | reverse complement strand
GGCCTTCGACGGACTCAGGCCGAACGGCGGGTGAGGTCTGCGGAGGAGGGGCCTTCGACAGGCTCAGGCCGAACGGCGAGTGAGGTCTGCGGTGGACGGGCCTTCGACAAGCTCAGGCCGAACGGCGAGTAGGCTCTGACGCGGATGGGCCTTCGACAAGCTCAGGCCGAACGGCGGGTGAGGTCTGCGGAGGAGGGGCCTTCGACAGGCTCAGGCCGAACGGCGTACGGCTAGGTTTGGGGATGGCCTTCGACGAGACTCCGCAGTTTCTGGACGTGGAGAGCTTGTCGAACCATGGCCGGAGACTATTCCCGTTCGTGGCGAGCTTGTCGAACCATGGCCGGAGACTATTCCCGTTCGTGGTGAGCCTGTCGAACCATGGCCGGAGACTATTCCCGTTCGAGGTGAGCTTGTCGAACCATGGACGGAGACTGTTCCCGTTCGTGGTGAGCCTGTCGAACCATAGATGGAGACTATTTCCGTTCGTGGTGAGCTTGTCGAACCATGGCCGGAGACTATTCCCGTTCGTGGCGAGCTTGTCGAACCATGGACGGACACTGCCCCCATTCACATGCGGCAACGCGCAGCCGGCGCAATCCCAAATTGCTTTCTCAGCAATCCGGACGCGCGTGTCAATTGCCTCACAACTGTGTATAATTCCAGCGTAAACCCTTTGAAAGGAGCGTGAAATGGCAATCAAGAGTCCTGCGGACGTGAGTCTGGCAGTTGAGGGAGGCACGCCGGTGCGGGGGTCGGAGAACCCGCTGCCCCAGGTCTTTCCCCGCTACGTGCCGGAAAGCGCCTACGACAACGTGCGCGCAGTGTTGGACGGCGGTGTCTCCAGCAACATGATCGGCCGCTTCGAGGAGGCGTTTGCCGAGGCCACCGGCACGAAATACTGCGTTTCCATCGCGAACTGCACGGCTGCGCTGCACTCCCTCTACGCCGGACTGGGCGCTGGGCCGGGCGATGAAATCGTCGTGAGTCCCATAACCGACTTCGGCACTATCGCCGGCATCGTCGCCCAGGGCGCGATCCCAATCTTTCCCGACGTAGATATACGCACCGGCAACGTAACGGCCGAGACCATCGAAGAGGTCCTCTCCCCGCGCACGGCCGCCATAGTTGCCGTGCATTTCTACGGCTTGCTCTGTCCCATGGAGGAGATTGCGGCGCTGGCTAAGCGCAAGAACATTACGCTCGTGGAAGACGTGTGCCAAGCCCCGCTGGCGAACTACGCCGGTCCGACCGTGAGCGGCAAGGCGGGTTCGCTGGGCGACGTTGGCGGCTTCTCGTTCGACGCGGAGAAGCACCTGACCGCCGACCACGGCGGCGCGGTCACCACGGACGATGAGGAAATTGCCGACCGTGTCCGGAGCTTTGCGCTCACGCGCGGCGCCGTTTCCCACCCGAACTACGGGCGCAAGCATGAGACCTTCGGCCTGAATTACCGTTTCGGCCAGTTCCAGGCGGGCCTGGCGTTGGCCGAGCTGGAAGTGCTGGAGGAACAGAACGAGCGGCGGCGGCAGGGAGCGCGGCACCTGAGCGCGCTGCTGGCCGAAGTGGCCGGCATTACGTCTCCCTACACGCCGCCCGGCAGCGATCACATTCACTGGCTCTACCACGTCCGTCTCGACTTGGATCAGTTCCGGTGCTCCATCTGGGACTTTGCCGAAGCGCTGCTGGCGGAGGGTCTGACACCAGGCGCCGGTCCCGCACCGTACTACCTCGTGCCCGATAGCCACGTCTTCATGCAAGAAAGGGCCCACGTGGCCGGCAGGTCCGGCTGGCCGTGGGACCACCCGCTGAACGAGTTTGCCAAGGACATCGAATACAGCGCGGACATGTGCCCCGTTGCCAAGCAGCACGTGGATACCACCATCCGCTGGACGTGGACCGACAAGCATTCCGCCCAGGACATCGAGGACATGGCCACGATGTTCGCGAAAGTGGCGGAGTACTACCGGGTATAGTTGAAGAGCAGAAATCGGAGGCTCACGCATAGCCGCTATACAGGTCGCGGATTCGGCCGGTTGGCCGGCAAAACGGTGCCACCATTGAGAAGAGCGCAGGCCAAAGGCCTGCGCTCCGTCTTTTGCGCAGCTACGTACCGATCATTTGAACCTATTACGAAGATCGTATTTGGTGAGCGCGGCGCCGTGCCGGCTATCCCCCCAATTCCTAGCCGTCACGTCGTAGCAATTCGATTAGTTGTAGGCCGATGACCGCGGGTAGGTATCTTTGCGCCACATTCTACGCGCCAATTGGGATGCGCTTTGGCTCTACGAGATGCGTGTCCGGCAAGACGTGATACTCCTGCGTAGGCGCCGGATGGTCGGACAGGTGCAGCGTTATGCCGTGCTCCACTAAGAAGCGCTCCCGCTCGCCAACGTCCTCCATGGTGTTTAGCGTCAGAGCCAGAAACACTTCCAAGCCGGCGTGCGTTTCATCTAGAGTTTCGTCATAGTGCGCGACACCCAATTCCGCACAATCCCCAACCCACTGCCCCTCTACTTGAGAGAACAGCAGAGCGTGGACTGCATAGCCTGTTGCCACGGCGCGGCTACCATGGCGGCAGGCGCGTTCCCCAAGCCACGCTCCGGGTGTGTTTTAGCCTTTGTGACTGGAGTCTGATGGCCCCGAATGGGACCTGCGTACAGCGCGAGCCAAATGGCAGACCCCGCGCCGATCTCCGGCTCGGGAAATGCTCTACTTTTCGGGTTCGGTCATTCCATCCAGTTGGTACAGCACCGTCTTCGACCCATTGGCCAGGACCAGTTCGCGGCGCACAGCGTAGCGGACTCTGCCGCTCATTCTCAATTCCAGCGAGTAGGCGGTCTCTTTTTCTTCTGGATACGTACAACGAAGCGCAATCATTCTCCTCTTGACAAGGAGGGTCAGTTTCTCCGGAATCAGCTTAGCTGAGAATTCTCTCATGGGAGGCGACGGGATTCCTGGGAAGTCCGAAAGTGCACGGCAGGCGCCTTGGCGCAACCGGTGACCGAGCAACCTCTAGTCCCGGATTCTCCTGATCGTGTGCGCAGCGGCGCCTGAGCCACACGGCCATTCGTACCGGTTTGCCCGCCAAGCCAGTAGTGACTCTGCAAATCACGCATGGCTCTGACGCCGGGGCATCCGGTTGTCGGTGCGGATGAGTTCCTCCATCAGGCGCACTTTCAGTTCGCGCTTGATTGACTGGGCTGCCGGGTCGTGCCAGAGGTTGTGGAGCTGGCCGGGGTCGTTTTGTGAATCGAAAAGCTCACCGTAGTCCTGCTCGCCGTCGTCGCCGACGTACACCGTCAGTTGGTGGGTATCGGTGACCAGCGTGCGCAGGCGCAGGCCGATATAGTCCTCGTCGTTCTCGATGATGATGGCGTCCTGCACCGAGTCCGCCGCGCCGGTGAGCAACGGCGTGAGCGAGCGTCCCGGCAGCGCGGCCATCTGCCGTTCGGCTTCCGGCTGGGGCACGCCCTTCATGAACGGCGGGCCGTATTCCGGCGCGGGCACGCCCGCCAGGTCCAGCAGCGTCGGCGGAATATCCAAGTGCGAGACCAAGCTCTGCGAGACCTGTCCCGCCGGGAAGCCCGCCGGCCAGCGCCAGATGGAGGGTATGCTCAACATGCCGTCGAAGTGGAACGGCCCTTTGTTGAGCAGCCAGTGGTCGCCAAGCAAGTCGCCGTGGTCGGCCGTGAAGACCACCACGGTATTGTCGGCCAGGCCCAGTTCATCCAGCGAGTCCAGCATGCGGCCGACCTGCTCGTCGATGAACGACACCATGCCGAAGGTGATGGCCGTGATCTCGCGCATGTGCTCGTCCGGCATCTTGGTGGCAAAGCGGCGGCCGGACGTCCATTGGTCGGTCTCATACATCAGCCGCATGTGCGGCGGCAGGTCGTCGAGTTCGTTGTCGCGCCGCGTGGGCGGCGGAATCGAATCCCGGTCGTACATGGAAAACCACGGGTCGGGCGCGGCAAAGGGATGGTGCGGATCAGGGAAGGAGGCCCAGAGCATGAAGGGCTGGGAGCGTTGTGCCGCCTCCTGCAGGTAGGCGATGCTGCGGTCGGCAATCCAGGTGTTGTAGTGGTATTCCGGCGGCACGTTGATGCGGTAGGACTGTTCGGCGCCGCTGGCGGCGGGCGTGGAGGCTTCGCGGTTCCAGTACGGCAGCACGTCGGGGTGCTCGCGTTCCAGCCAATGGTAGTGCTCGCCCGGAATGCCGGGGCCGTGGCCGATGGTCAACTCCGTGCCGTGCAGGCCGTAGTACGGCGACGGCAGCTTCGTCATCTTGCGGTTGCGCCACATCCAGCGGATTTCAGGAAAGTCCAGGGGATCTAGTGTTTCCGGGTCGCGGCCCAGCGGTTCGCCGGCCACGCGCACGTGAATCTTGCCGATCTTGTAGGTGTGGTACCCGGTGTCGGCGAGCGCTTCGTTGACGGTGGGGAAAGCGGGGTCTAAGTCGATGCCGTTCGTGCGGACGTTGTGGCCGCGGGGCGTGAGGCCCGTGAACAGCGTGGAACGTGAGGGCATGCAGAGGGGATTGTTCACAAAGGCCCGGGTGAACAGCGACCCGCCGGCCGCCAGCCGGTCCAAGTTTGGTGTTTGTAGCGGCGTGTCGCCCCGCCAGTCGCGCCACGCGCAGCGCATGGTGTCGCCGCGCATCTGGTCGGTCAGGATGATGAGAAAATTCGGTCGCTCGCTCATGGGATGCTCCTCGATCGATCTCGTGCTCGTTGCCACGTTGTACCGGCGACGGGGGCCGGCTTGCCGGTTCGCGCCGCGGCTTGCGTACTACTGTGTACCCGCATCTAGAGACTATACTCGACCCGCGCTGGCATGGGGACGCCTCTCCCGCAATATCTCTATCTTCCCTTGACACCACTCGACCCGCGCTGGCATGGGGACGCCCGCATCTTGTAGCGCGAACGCCACACGCCACGGACTCGACCCGCGCTGGCATGGGGACGCCCCTAGGCGCTCGTTCGTATCACGAGATACGTGATGGGCACGTCGCCGTCGTTGCGCAGGCCGTGGCGGGTGCCCTCCGGCGCGAACAGCGCCGCCATGGCCGTCATCGGTTGTTCGTCGTCGCCAAGTGTCGCCATGCCGCTGCCGGAGATGAGAAACATGATCTCCTCGCCTGCGTGCGTGTGGGGCGGGTGCGCCGCCTCGCCCGGATCGATGGAGGAGAGGTGCAGTTGCAGCGTGGCCGCGCCGGTCTGCTCGCCCACGAACGGCAGAGAAAATCCACGGTCGTGGACGCGTTTGCGCGCCTCGTCCCACGAAATCACCACCGGCTGGCTCATAGCTCGTTCCTTTCTCACGGTTGTAGCATTTGTCCGGATTCTCATGGCCGCGCCTGCCCGCGTGAGCGGCGCAACGGCCTCCCGCTAGCTGCGGGGGAAGAACGTATCCACCAGCTTATCCACGTCCGTTGCCGCGCAGTCGAACTTCTCCCGGAAGCTCTCGTGCAGCCGATCCTCATACTCCGTCGTCTGCCGCAGCGGCAGGGGAATGGTCTGCCGGTCTCTGCCGCCGGATTCCAGCATGGCGATGTTCATCTCCTGGTCGAGGCGTCCGGCCTGCGCGCCGTATGCGGGCTCGGTGTCGCCGCGCACCGCGTTTGCGATGCTGAGCAATTCGTCCGCCACCTGCACTTGATTCTCGGTCAAGGGATAGCGCAGGAACGGGTTTTCCCAGGCGATGCGCCGGTCGGGCAAGGTTACTTCCAACCGTTCCAAGACCTCATTGCCGTCCCGCACGCTCGTGACGCGTTGCGGCAGTACCGGCGTGCTCTGCGCGCCGGTGAGCAGTTGGTCCGCGGGCACGGCGTGCACCTCGTCGCCCACGACTGCGCCGTGGGTGCCGTCGATCTGCGAGCAGTGAAACGCGCCCCGGCCGAGCGAGCGGGCGTGGATGACGTTGGAGTACGCGGAGAATGCCGTTACGCCGTTGGCGAATTCGATGATGCCGACGGAGAGTCGCTCGTCCTCATGGCGGCGCAGCATGCGGTCGATGATGGGTACCACCGGGCTGGTGTGGGAGATGCCCATGATGGCGGTGGGATCGGCCCCCGCCCAGATGCGGAGGATGCTCATGCCGTGGTAACCGCCCTCCTCGAAGATGCGGTGGATGCGGCTGACGTCGCCAATGACGCCGGATTCAAGGACCTGCTGCCGCAGGCGCAGCAGCGGCTGGCGGTAGTAGTTTTCGGCCACCTCCAGCTTGACGCGATTCTGCCGCGCGGTCTCGATCATGAGGTCGGCCAGCGGCAACGTCACGGCAATGGGCGTCTCGACGATCTGGTGAATACCGTGGGTAGACAGGAAGCAACTGAGCGCATGGTGGGCATCGCCGGGCACCACCACGTCCGCCACGTCCAGGGACTCGTTGCGCACCAACTCTCGCGCCGAAGTGTAGGCCCGGCAGCCGTAACGGGCGGCGATTTCCTCGGCTCGTTCCGGCGTGGCGTCGCAGACGGCCACGAAATTGAACACGTCGTCGAGCGCCGCCAGAACCGGCGCATGGGCGCCGCCGCCGCGCCGGCCGGCCCCGATGAGAGCGACATTGAGACGTTCCATGGTTGCGGCCTCCTCTGGTCAACTTGCGAAAACTCACGTATAGTCATGCTGCGCGCAAGACCCGGCAACAGCGCGATACGAACCGCGCTACCGTCATTCTAGGGTAGCTCGGCCCATATTGAAAGGGAGTTGATAGCGTTCTATGTCTGAACCTTTGCAAATCGAAGTGACGCGCGGCGCACTGGTGGAGAGCCTACACCGCGCCCATACCGTAGTAGCAGACACCGCGGGTGACGTCCTCTACGCGGCCGGCGACCCGGAGCGAGTGACCTTTCTCCGTTCGTCGGCAAAGCCGCTCCAGTGCCTGGCCATGGTGGAAAGCGGCGCGGTCGAGCGATTTGGCTTCACCGATCGCGAGGTTGCCGTGATGTGCGCCTCGCACCAGGGCGAGCCGTTCCACGTGAGCGCCGTGCAGAGCATTCTGAGGAAGATCGGGTTGGATGAAGATGCGCTGGCGTGCGGCATCCATGCGCCCGGACACGGTCCAAGCGCGGCGGCGCTCATCCGGGCCGGCGAAGCGCCGCGCAAGGTACACAACAATTGTTCCGGCAAGCACGCGAGCATGCTGACCCTCTGCCAGCACGCCGGCTACGACATACACGGCTACACCGCGCCCGGCCATCCGGTGCAGGTGCGCTTGCGCCGGGTGCTGGCGGAGATGGCGGGCATCGCGCCGGAAGCGGTCTACGTGGCCGTGGACGGGTGCGACGCGCCGGTATTCGCGATCCCGCTCCGCAACATCGCGCGGGCGTTTGCGCAGTTGGCAGAGCCAGCGGGACTAGCCCCAGAGCGCGCCGCCGCGGCCAGGCGGATTTCTCAGGCCATGCGCGCGCATCCGGAGATGGTGGCGGGCACCGGCGGCTTCACCACGAACCTGATGGGTATCGCGGGCGATAACGTGGTATCAAAGAGCGGCGCGGAGGGCCTCTTCTGCGCCGGGGCGCTCGCTCAGGGGTGGGGTATCGCGGCCAGAGTCGAGGACGGCAGCGCCCGCGCGCATCCCGTTTTGGTTCCGGAGCTTCTGGCCGAACTCGGCGTCATCACCGCTCAGCAGCGCGACGGGCTGCGAGAGCGCCACTCGGACGGCGTTTTCAACTCCGCCGGCGTGCGCGTGGGCAAGATGCGCCCCCGCATCACACCGGTGGACCCAACGCTGTCCAAAGCAGCAGGGAGCCGGTGATAGCGCCCACGGCCATATACTCCAACGCCACCGCGGCGCTGAAACGCCGAAAGTGGTACGCCCGCGCCATGCCGTAGCCTACGTGGACGTGCATCAGGAGCGCCAGGGCCTCATGGAACGTCGGCAACGGCCAGTACGTGAGCGCCCAGGCGATCTCACCCGCGACGACGGCCATCATCAGGCTGTAGGCTTGGATGGCGGAGCGGGGCACCCCCTCGCGAAAGAGCAGAGACACGCTGGCCGCCTGGGCCGCGATGGCAATGAGGATAACCTTCAGGACGATTTCCAGTCCCCACGAGTCGAGGGTGGCGAACAGCATGTAGACGGCGAGATAGACGATGGCCTGATTGGGCCAGGTCGGCAAGCCCCCGGCCCGGCCGAAGCGGCTCTGGTGGTAGTCGATGATCGTGTAGAGGAAACAGACTCCGTAGATGGCGCTGCCCACCAGCGCGGCGCGCTCGTCGGGAACGGTGCGCCAGAAGAGCGAACTTGAGAGTGTGAGCAGGAGCGGCGGGATCATCCAGACCGCGTCGCCGCCGCGGGTCGAGATGACTTGACGTAATGCCGCGACGACCACGGCCAGCAAGACTACGACTGCCGCGGGCAAGAGGGGCATGGTTGCGCGCAGCGTCAGCAGCACGCCCACGGTGGCAAGCGCGCTGAGGATGATGAGGCGGTCGAACTGGAGTCTCTGGTACCAATCTTGCACGGCGTGCGTTTTCCTCCACGCACGCAGCATAGCACTTTTTCTTTTGACTCGCGGCTCCCCGCTGGCTATACTCAAACTACACATGGGGTAGGCAAACTATACGGTTACCCGGTGCGGCGACGTAGCCAAGTGGTAAGGCGAGGGTCTGCAAAACCCTTATACAGCGGTTCGATTCCGCTCGTCGCCTCCAGTTGAGATGAGGATCGCGGTGAGGAGCGCCTGGTGAGGCGCTCTTTTTCTTTTTGGTGGCTGAGAACCTGTTTACGATCATCTTTAGCGGGGTACTACAAGGCTGATGAATGCCGTTCGTGCTGAGGGCTGCGCGAAGCCCTTGTCGAATCATGGACGGCAGTCTGCCAACTTGCGGCGGTTCTCCTCGCCCTTCGATAAGCTCAGCACGAACGGGAAGAAGGAAGTGCGTGGGTTTGGGGAGAGCGTGTGGTGAGGAAATGGGTAGGGCGAGGTAGATCTGGAGAGAGGTAGAACTGGGGCCAAGTCTGGCCGGCGGGCGCAAGTTGACTCCGTTCGCACTGAGCCTGTCGAAGTGCGCGGGCGTGTCGGGGAGGGACAGCGCGTGCCTTGGTTGGGTTATGTGCAACCTGCACTGAGCAAGTCAAAGTGCGGGAGAGAAGGGAAGCGGGAGCGAGCACAGGCTGAATCCGTTCGCGCTGAGCCTGTCGAATTGCGGAGCATTGGGGGGAGAAAGCAGGCGCGAGCGCAGGCTGATTCCGTTCGCGCTGAGCCTGTCGAAGTGCGCAACATTGGGGGAGCAAGCGGGCGCGAACACCGGTGTTCATGCTTCGACAAGCTCAGCACGAACGGGAAAGGGGCCGGGGAGGGCGGGATGGGCCTGGCAAGGCCCCGGCAAATGACATTCAGACCCATGCCACGAGTCTCCTGAGCTTATGGCTAGTCACACTCTAGCCCTTGGCAAGAGACTTGCAGGCCCTTGGCAAAACGGCACTCGATGCCTTACCAAGTAATTCCCATTGCCATGGCAAGCGCCAACTAGGGCCGTGACTTGGCCTTTGCAGGTCCCTCCCTAGCGGGTTCACCCGCAGGTACGTAGGGAATTTGTTGGCCCTGTTGACGGTGAGCCGGTACTTCCGGGTTCCTCCGCAGGCACGTAGGAGATCTCCCGCAAGACCCTCGCAGGCTCCGGCACGTGTTCGACACGCCCCGCCGCGGTTCCCCCGCATTCTTCCCGCATGCGTATTCCCGGCTCGCCGCCGCATTCCTTCGCAAAATCTCTACACCAGGAACGAGCGTAGCACGTGGCGCAGGGCCTGTTGCTGTTGGCCGATGCGGTCGGCGAGGGGTTGCAGTCCAGGTGTTTCAAACCCGACCACCCGCCGGATCGTGCCAAGGCGCATGAGTGTCGGTTCCAATGCTCCTGAACGGCGGGCCCGACCGGCGCCCGGATTCGAGACCACCAGGCCGCTGCGGTTGTAGTTGCCGTCAACATGATCGCCGGCGCACACGGCAAAGCCGTCAGACTCCAGGGCGTCCAAGAGGGCCGTGTCGTCAGCAATGATCCGGGAGAAGAGCCTGCGATCGCGCACGCCGCTTTCGTACATGTAGAAGCAGCGGGAAGTCACGTCTTCATGCAGGGAGACGAGCAATTCCGCCCGCCTCCGGCGAAGGTAGCCCAGCGCGATGTCGTTTTCCGGCTGGGACCGGGGCCTGTCGAAGTGGCGGTTGAGGTCAACGACCCCGTTGCCGCGAATGCCCCGGGCGTAGCCGTGGGGGTTGATGAGCGGCAAGAACGCAAACTGGAATTGTTCTGCCAGCCCGTGGCCGGATTCCCGCTCCCAGAATTCGCACAAGGCGAGCGGACCGGCAATCTCGTCGCCGTGGGTGCCGGCTAGGATGATGACGCGCTTGGGGCCCGTGCCATACGTGCCGGCCAGGATGGGAAAGCGCTGGCCGAAGCGCTCCACCAGGCCGAGTTCGCATACGCCAAAGTGGGGAAAGCGGTCAGCCAGCGCGCGATAGCGGTCTACGAGTTCCCAGACGCGGTTTGGGTCGCGGCGGGGCATAGGCTACGCGTTGTCCTGCCGGCCCTGCAGGGCGCTGGCAATCGTGCTCTCGTCCGCGTATTCCAGATCGGCGCCCGTTGGCAGTCCCCGCGCCAGGCGCGTAATGCGCGTAGCGAAGGCCTCGGCAACCTGCGCCACGTAGCTGGCCGTCGTATCGCCCTCGTGGTCTGCGTCCAGAGCGAGGATGAGTTCCTGCACCGGCTTGGCCCGCAGCCGCGCCACCAGCTCGGCAATCTTCACGTCTTCCACGTTGCGGCCCTCCAGGGGTGAGAGCGAGCCGTGGAGCACGTGGTAGAGTCCGGCGTAGAGGCCGGTGCGCTCGATGGCCAGGAGGTCCAGGGGTTCTTCCACAACGCAGATGCGGTCTTGGTCCCGGTCGGGATCTTGGCAGATGGGGCACGGATCGCGCTCGCTGAGGTTGAAGCAGCGGGAGCACCAGAGCGTCTGCGCTTGCAGATTAGTAAGGGCGGTGGCAAGGTTGCGCGCCAGGTCGGGCGACGAGCGCAGCAGATAGAACGCCAGGCGTTGGGCGGAGCGGGGACCGATGCCGGGCAGCCGGGAGAGCTCTTCGATGAGCCGCGCGACCGGAGCGGGCAGGCTCATCCGCGCCATCGCTGGGGTGTCTCCTTAAACGTGCAAAAGGGTTGGGTCTACGTGAGGCCGGGAATGTTCATGCCGCCGGTGAGCGCCGAGAGGCGGCTGTTGGCGAGTTCTTGCGACTTGTTCACCGCATCGTTCACGGCCGTAACCAACATATCCTGCAGCATCGCCGCGCCCTCTTCGTCCACTTCGCCTTCAGGCGTCAGGGCTGATTCCAGGACTTCGGGCATGATCTCGATGGCGTGCACCTGCTGATGTCCGGTCATGACCACTTTCACGGCCCCGCCGCCGGCAGTGCTCTCCACTGTCTCGCGGCCGAGGTCTTCCTGGATTTTCGTCATCTTCTGCTGCATCTGCCGCAGCATCTTCATTGACATGAATGGTTCTCCTGATTGGCGGCTGTGCAGTTTCAGCATACCAGAAGGCAGCGGGAGCGGATAGGCGGCAGTTGGCTTCTTTACTTTTGCATTTGGCGGCGACTATAATGGTGGCAGGCTACACGGGTGGCGAGGGTATTGGTGTAGCTTCTGGTAGAGGGCAATGTGTGAATAGGGTTGAAAAGGGTAAGGTGACCAGTGCAACAATCACCAACGACTGAAGAAACCATGACAATGGAGTCCTTGCTGGAGGATATTGAGAACTCCATTCGCACCGTGCGCCGCGGCGACGTTGTGGAAGGCGTGGTGGTCCAGACTGCCAACGACGAGATCATGGTGGACATCGGTCTGAAGGCCGAGGGTATCGTCTCCGGCCGGGAACTGTCGCGGATGGACGAAGCCGTCGACATGAGCGTTGGTGAAAAGATCCTGGTGTACGTGGTCAATCCGGAAACTGCCGAAGGCCATGCCCTGCTCTCCATACGGCGAGCCATGGCGGAGCGCGCCTGGCGGGAAATCGAAGTACGCTACAACGATGGCGAAATCCTGGAAACCTCGGTTATCGACGCGAACAAAGGCGGCGTGATCGTCGATATTGGACTGCGCGGGTTCGTGCCCAGTTCGCAGCTTGTTTCCCTGGAACGGCCGCCAAATCGCGACGCCAGCGAGGAAGACTTGTTGGCGCGGCTTTCCGATCTGATCGGCCGCTCGCTTAAGCTCAAAATCATCGAAGTAGACCGCCGCCGCAATCGGTTGATCCTCTCGGAGCGCTTGGCGGAGCGCGAGATGCGTGCCCAGCAACGGGAGCAGTTGCTCAAGGAGCTGGAAGTCGGCCAGACCCGCGAAGGCGTGGTCAGCAACCTGTGCAGTTTCGGCGCGTTCGTCGACTTGGGCGGAGCCGACGGTCTGGTGCACATATCGGAAATCTCCTGGAGCCGGGTCGAAGACCCCGGCGAAGTGCTGGGCGTGGGCGAGAAAGTGGTGGTCAGCGTCATTAGCCTGGACCATGAGAGCAAGAAGATCGGGCTCTCTATCAAACGTACGCAAAAAGACCCGTGGGAAGGTGTGGAGGAACGGTATCCGGTAGGCATCGAGGTGCCAGGGATGATCATCAAGATTGCCCCGTTTGGCGCGTTTGTGCGCGTGGAAGACGGTATCGAAGGACTGGCGCACAATTCCGAGATGTCGGCGGAGGGCCGCGATCTATTGCAGGAAGGCCAGGAACTGACCTTCCGTGTCCTGAGCGCCGACCCCCACCGGCATCGGATGCGCCTGTCGCCGGTCAAGCTCGAAGAAGAGTTGGCCCAACTGGCGCGGGAAGCGGAAGCCGGTGAAGCAGAGACGGACGACGAGGTGGACCAGGACCCCGAGGACGAAGCGTAGGGCAAGCGTAAGCGGACGCGCCGGTAGTGGACTACGGTGCCGGCAGGCGGTAGAGACTCTGTTCAGAAACTGCGTATGCCGCGACGATTGGGCCAAGGAGCATTGTCGTGAATTCCCTATACGACAAGTACAATGAACGGGCCAAGCAAGTACTCATGTTTGCCAAGGAAGAGGCTAACCGCTTCAACCATAATTACATTGGCACCGAACATCTGCTCTTGGGTCTGGTGCGCGAAGGCGAGGGCATTGCCGCCAAGGTGCTCTACGACATGGGCGTGGACCTTACCAAGGTCCGCAGCGCCGTGGAGTTCATTATCGGCCGGGGTGAACGTGTCAACGTGGGTGAGATCAGCCTGACGCCCCGCGCCAAGAAGGTGATCGAGCTTGGTTTCGAAGAAGCCCGGCGGCTAGGACATAACTACATTGGCACCGAGCACCTGCTGTTGGGCCTGGTCCGCGAAGGCGAAGGGATTGCGGCAGGCGTCCTGGAGAGTCTGGGCGTCAGTTTGGAAAAGGTGCGGCAGCGAGTTATCCAAGCGGTAAGCCAGCAGCCTTCCCGCCCCCTGCAAGAGGGCAGCAGCCGCCAATCGTCGTCACGCACGCCCCTCATCGACCAGATGGGCATCGACCTCACCGCCGCGGCGCGCGCAGAAAAGCTCGACCCCGTCATCGGACGCGAGCAAGAAATCGAGCGCGTGGTGCAGATATTGTCCCGCCGCACGAAGAATAACCCGGCCCTCATTGGCGAACCGGGCGTCGGCAAGACGGCTATCGTGGAGGGCTTAGCCCAGCGGGTAATCGCCGGCGACGTGCCCGAAACGCTGCTTGGCAAGCGCCTCCTGACGTTGGATATCGGCGCGCTGGTGGCCGGCACGAAGTACCGCGGCGAATTCGAAGAACGGCTCAAGAAGATTCTCGAGGAGATTCGCGGCTCCGGCGAATGCATGCTCTTCATCGATGAGTTGCATACGCTGGTGGGCGCCGGCGCGGCGGAAGGCGCGGTAGACGCCGCCAATATCCTCAAACCGGCCCTGGCCCGCGGCGAATTGCAGTGCATTGGCGCGACCACGCTGGACGAATACCGCAAGTACATCGAGCGCGACGCGGCCCTGGAACGGCGCTTCCAACCCGTAAACGTGCGTGAGCTCGATATCGAAGAGACGATCGAGGTGCTGCAAGGCGTCAAGGAACGCTATGAAGAGCACCACAAGGTGCACATCATCGATGAAGCCGTGAAAGTGGCCGCGGAAATGTCCGGCCGCTATGTGACCGACCGTTTTCTGCCGGACAAAGCCATCGACTTGATCGACGAAGCCGCCTCGCGGGTGCGCATCCAGCAAGCGAATACGTCCAACGCGCTGCGCAACGCCGTGCGCGATCTGGACGGTATCGTCCGCGAGAAGGAAGACGCCATCGAAAGCCGCCAGTATGAAGCGGCGGACGGCTTGGGAGAAAAAGAAGCGGAATTGCGCAAGAAGATCGAAGAACTCGAAGCCGACTGGCCGAACGAAGAAGAGAAGTGGCCCGAGGTCACCAAGGAAGACGTAGCCACCGTCGTTTCTATGTGGACCGGCATTCCGGTGACCCGCATCGCCCAGGAAGAGTCGGAACGCCTCTTGCACATGGAAGAGAACCTGCACCGCAAGGTTGTCAGCCAGGAAGAAGCCATCAGCAACGTCTCCAAGGCAGTGCGCCGCGCCCGCGCGGGACTCAAGGACCCGAAGCGGCCCATAGGCTCGTTCATCTTCGTCGGCCCCACCGGCTCCGGCAAGACGTACCTGGCCCGGGCGCTCGCCGAGTTTATGTTCGGCAGCAGCGACGCCATGGTGCGGCTCGACATGTCGGAATACATGGAAAAGCACACCATTTCTCGACTCGTCGGCGCGCCCCCCGGCTATGTGGGCTATGAAGAGGGCGGCCAACTCACTGAAGCCGTGCGCCGCCGCAGCTACTCGGTAGTGCTCTTGGACGAGATCGAAAAAGCCCACCCCGATGTGTTCAACGTATTGCTGCAAATCATGGAAGACGGGCGCTTGACCGACGGCAAAGGCCGTACCGTGGACTTCCGCAATACCATCCTCATCATGACTTCGAACGTCGGCGCGCACCTGATCAAGCGGGATGCCGCCATCGGTTTCCGGTTGGAATCCGAAGACCTGCGCTCCGAGACCCAGTACTACAAAGAGATGCGGGAACGGGTGATGGCGGAAATCAAGAAGACCTTCCGGCCTGAGTTCCTAAACCGCGTGGATAGCGTGGTGGTCTTCCGGCACCTATCCAAGGAAGACATCATCAACATCGTAGACATTCAGTTGGCGGAAGTGCAGGCCCGGCTCACGGAGCAGGAGATCGCGCTGGAAGTCACCGACGAGGCGAAAGAGCTGCTGGTGGAACAGGGGTACGATCCCGACAACGGCGCGCGGCCGCTGCGGCGGGTTATCCAGAACCTCATTGAGAATGAACTCGCCGAGGGCTTGCTGGCAGAGAAATTCCACGCCGGCGATACCATTACGGTGGACCGCGACGGCGAGGAGTTGCGCTTGGAAGTACGCGTGCTGGTGGAGCAATCCTAGAGCGACGCGTTGCCGAGAGGCCCGAAGGAATGCAGCCTGGCGTGAGCCGGGCTGTTTGCGTTTCGTCACCTGCCGGCCGCTAGCGGTCTTAGCGGTGAGACGGCAGGCGACGGGCCCGCCCTGAGTGAAATGGCGCCGGTGGCCCCAATCGAATGGGAGCGGCGCTCGTGACTATGTTCGCAAGAGCGGTGTGCGGGGGAATTAGTAGATGTAGACTTGAAGTCCTTGCTGGGCTAGTTCTCATGTCATTTGTATGTTGTCGAAAGCGGGGGGATGGGGGGAGTGAAGAGGAAGCGCGAAGGGTGTATCGAATGTCATTCCGAACATAGCGACTAATCCAATGTCATTCCGAACGGAGCGCAGCGCAGAGAGGAATCTAAGGAGCCGCACCAAGTGGGCGGCACGTTGCGGGGGCGCTAGATTCCTCGCAGGGCTCGGAATGACAAGAGACAGGAAACGCACATTCATGCCACGCCGAACGCAGCACGCGCCCACGCCACGCCGAACGCAGCCCGCGCCCACGCCAAACCGAACGCTGCACCCCAAATGTCATTCCGAACGGCAATCAATGTCATTCCGAGCGGAGCGTCGAACAGGGTTCGCTGACTTCGTCAAAGACGCGGAATCTGGTGTGCTCCCGACACTAGATTCTTCGTCGCTGCACTCCTCAGAATGACATTTTGGCTGCACTCCTCAGAATGACGTTCTGGCTATACCCCTCAGAACAACACTTCGGCTGCACTTCTCAGAATGACACTTCGGCTGCACTGCTTAGGATGGCAACTCGGCTGCACTGCTCAGAGTGATATTTCGCGGAGCAGCCGTTTACGTTGACACCCAAACCTGTGCAGCCTAAGCCAATACCTGCTAATTGCGGTGTGCAGGGCAGTCCCAGGACAAGTGAGAGCGGCCCCGCTCGCCGGTTGCCCGCGCGGACAGACTGGGTAGCGGGCGCTGTGGGCAGAGAGTGGGCGCGCCGCATTCGGTACAATACACACTGAGGTCCACGCCGCTAAGCGCAGATTCACGTGGATCCAGCCGCCAAACGGAGAAGGGCCGCGTACGTGAGCAAAAGCAAAGTAGCGTTCGTCTGCCAACAGTGCGGCCACGACTCGCCCAAGTGGGCGGGCCAGTGTCCGGCCTGCCAGGCGTGGAACAGCTTCGTTGAGAGCGTACAGCCAGAGCGGGCGTCCGGAGGCCGGGGCGCCGGGGCGCACGCGGCGGGGGCCGCCCCCCGGGCGCAGAAGTTGCAAGACATTCCGCCCGGCGATCTCATGCGCATCCCGGTGGACATGGGCGAAATGCACCGTGTCTTGGGCGGCGGCCTGGTGCCCGGCAGCGCGGTGCTGCTGTCCGGCGACCCGGGCATTGGCAAATCCACGCTCTTGCTCCAGTTCGCGGTCTCGTTAGCCAACGCCGAGCGGCCGGTGCTCTACGTCTCCGGGGAAGAGAGCGCCGCGCAAATCCGCCTGCGCGCATCGCGGCTGAACCTGGACCCCCAGGAACTCTATGTCCTGGCCGAAATTGGGCTGGATGAGATTCTGGACGCCATCGGTCAGGTGCGGCCGGGACTGGTCATCATCGACTCTATTCAGACGCTGGTGAGCCCGGAGCTTACGGGTGTGCCGGGCAGCATCGGCCAGGTGCGGGAGTGCGCGTCCCAGTTGGTGGCGCTGGCAAAGCAATCGGGCGTCACCCTCTTTCTGGTGGGCCACGTGACGAAGGAAGGCAACGTGGCGGGGCCAAAGACCCTTGAGCACATGGTGGATACGGTGCTCGCGTTGGCCGGCGACCAGCACCACAACTACCGCATTCTCAAGGCGATGAAGAACCGCTTTGGCTCCACTAACGAAGTGGGCGTGTTTGCCATGCGCGCCGGGGGCTTGGTGGAGGTGCCCAATCCCTCCGCCGCGTTCCTGGCGGAGCGGGCGCCGGTGCCGGGCTCCGCCATCGCCGTGCCGCTGGAGGGATCGCGGCCGCTGCTGGTGGAAGTGCAGGCCTTGGTCACGTATAGCCCGCTGGCGGTGCCCCGGCGCATGGCTAACGGTTTCGACCAAAGCCGCCTGCACATGCTGCTGGCCGTGCTCACGAAACGCGCGGGCCTGCGGCTGGCCGACCAAGATGTCTACGTAAACGTGGTCGGCGGCCTGGAACTGGCTGAACCCGCCGTAGACCTCGCCGTCTGCTTGGCCATCGCTTCCAGCGTGGCCGACGTCGCGCTGCCGGCGGAGCTGGCGGCGGTGGGCGAAGTGGGACTGGCCGGTGAGCTGCGCAGTGTCTTCACGCTGGAAGAGCGGGTGCGCGAAGCGGCGCGGCGGGGCTACACGCGGGTGTTCGTGCCGCGCGCGGGCGAGGTAGCCGATCTCGGTGACGAAGGGCTGGACCTATGCCGCGCGGAGAGCGTGCGGCAGGCCATTCGCTTGGCCCTGGGGAACGCGCCCCTGGCAAAGAGCAAGCGCCAAGGCGGCGCGCGCGCCGGCCGGGATTAGTCGACGGTTGGCTAGCAACCACATTGTCGGAGCGGCGCGGGCGGCGAGGCATGGATGTCAGACCGGCGGGACTCTATCCGCTGTTTGTGGGCATGGGAGGCATGGTTGTGGTGGCGCGAGGGGCTACAGTGTGCGCTGAGCGGGATCGAGGCCGGTGACGGGCAACGGGTTGGCGGCCGTCATCGTCGGCGGCGGCCGCAGCCGCCGCATGGGAGGCGCGGACAAGCTCTATGCCCCCTTGGGCTCCGGCACCGTGTTGACGGCCACACTGGCGGTCTTCCAGGCGTCGGCGGTGGTGGACGCAATCGCGCTCGTCGTGGCAGGGGAACGCGTGGCCTACTGCCAACGCCTCGCGTGGGACCACGGCTGGACCAAAGTGCTGGCTGTATGCGCGGGCGGCGCGAGCCGGAGCCACTCGGTAGCCAACGGCTTGCGGGCCCTCGCCGACGTGCCTACCGCTTTTGTGGCCGTCCACGACGCGGCGCGGCCGTTTGTGTCAACAGAACTCATCGCGCGCGTTCTGGCGGCGGCGCGGGAGCACGGCGCGGCGGCGCCGGGGCTGCCCTGCGCGGAAACCATCAAGCGCGTCGCTGCCGATGGGCGCGCGCGGGAGACTCTGGCGCGCGACTCCCTGCGCGCGATTCAGACGCCCCAGGTTTTCTCACGACCGTTGCTGGAGCGGGCCTATCGCGCCCAGGCTGCGCATCTGGCCGCCTACACCGACGACGCCGCCGTGGTGGAAGCGTCCGGCGGGACCGTCTACGTGGCGCCGGGAGACTATGCTAACATGAAGATTACCACGCCAACGGACCTGGCATTCGCCCAGTGGCGCGTGCAGCGGAGTAAGGAAGGCGCGTGATGGAGGCAGCGCAGACTGAGACGCCGCCTGCGGTGCAAGATGAAGAGACGGCTCCCGCCTTCGCGTCCGTGGTCCCGCCGTTGCGCATCGGCATCGGCTACGACGTGCACCGGCTGGTTGCCGCCCGTCCGCTCATTCTTGGCGGCGTGCGCGTGCCCCATGACCGCGGTCTGGCGGGACACTCCGACGCCGACGTGCTTTGCCACGCCGTAATTGACGCGCTGCTCGGCGCGGCGGGTTTGCCCGACATTGGCTGTCAGTTTCCCGCGGACGACCCGCAGTATGCGGGCGCGGACAGCTTGCAATTGTTGGGCAGTGTGCGTAAGCTACTGGCTGAACGACAGTGGCGTGTGATAAATGTAGACAGTACGATTGTGGCGCAGCGGCCGCGGTTGGCAGGCTACGTGCCTGAAATGCAAACCAACCTTGCCCGCGCCCTGGGAGTAGCGGCAGTGACCGTCGGCGTAAAGTCCACCACCACCGAAGGCCTGGATGCCATAGGCGCCGGTCGGGGCATCGGCGTACATGCCGTGGCGCTGCTCATGCATGATCCCTCACTGCAAGACTGCGCGTGTATCACGCCCCGGTAGGGGCCTGAGGGGATTGCGCCGCAGCGCGAGCAAGGTAGCGCAATCCGTAGTTCGTGTCTGCGCAGTGTGAAGTTGAGGGACGATCCAATGGGCATTCTCCGCACGCTACGGCAGGACATCCGGGTAACGCTCGAACGTGATCCTGCCGCCCACAGCAAACTAGAAGTCATTCTGGCCTATCCGGGCCTGCACGCCATCTGGTGCTACCGTCTTACCCACGCGCTCTGGAAAGCGGGGCTGCCGGTGCTGCCGCGTGTGCTTTCCCATTTGGGACGTTTCCTGACCGGCATCGAGATTCATCCCGGCGCACAGCTTGGCCCCGGCCTCTTCATCGACCACGGCATGGGTGTCGTGATCGGCGAGACCGCGGAAGTGGGTAGAAACGTCACCCTCTACCAGGGCGTGACGTTAGGGGCGCAGACACTGCACAGCGGCAAGCGCCACCCCACTCTGTGCGACAACGTCGTCGTCGGCGCCGGCGCGAAGATACTGGGCCCGGTGACGGTGGGGAAAGACAGCGTGATTGGCGCCGGGGCCGTGGTGCTGACCGACGTGCCGTCCCATGCCACCGTGGTGGGAGTTCCCGGCCACGTGGTGGCCATGCGGGACCCGCGCACCGGCGAAAGCGCGCGCGTGGTGCAGCCCGACCCCATGGCGGAAGCGCTCTATGCGCTGCAGAAGCGGGTCGTCGACCTGGAAGCCCGGCTGGCGCGTTTCGAAGACGACCGGGCGCCGGTGGTACACGAAGAGACCTTGGAGCGATGTAGTGACCGTTAGCATTTCCAATACCCTCGGGGGACAGCGCGAGCCTTTTGCGCCGCTGGACGGCACGCACGTCAAGATGTACGTCTGCGGCATGACGCCGAAGCGCGAGCCGCATATCGGTCACGCGCGCCTCTTCGTGGCCATGGACATGATCCGGCGCTACTTGACCTATTGCGGCTATGAAGTCGAGCACGTGCAGAACATTACCGACGTTGACGATAAGATCATCGCGGCGGCGGAGCGCGAGGGCATTACGGCGGACGCGGTAGCGCAGAAGTACACCGACGCGTACGATGCCGTGATGGGCCGCCTCAACGTGCTGCGCGCCCACGTCTTTCCCAAGGTCACGGAGACGCTACCGCAGATCATTGCGATGATCGAAGGGCTGATCGAGCGGGAGGCGGCCTACGTGGCCGAGGAAGCGGTCTACTTCTCGGTGCCGGGCTTTGCGGCCTACGGCGCGCTCTCCACGCGCAGCGAGGATAGCGGTATTCAGGCGGGCGCGTCGGGCCGGGTGGACGACGAACCCGGCAAACGCGACCCGCGCGATTTTGCCCTCTGGAAGCCCGCCAAGCCCGGTGAGCCCTGGTGGTCGAGTCCCTGGGGCCAGGGCCGTCCCGGCTGGCACATCGAGTGCAGCACCATGATCTATGAGACCCTTGGCGCGCGCATCGACATTCACGGCGGCGGCGCGGACCTCATCTTTCCCCACCACGAGAACGAGATTGCCCAGAGCGAGGCGTATACGGGCGAGCAGCCCTTTGCAAAGTACTGGTTGCACACCGGCCTCCTGACCATCGACGGCCAGAAGATGGCGCACTCGCTCGGCAACTTCATTACCATCGAGGACATCTTAGAGTCCTACAGCGGCCCGGTGCTGCGGCTATACCTGCTCTCGGTGCACTACCGTTCGCCGCTCACGTATACGCCGGAGAGTCTCGAACAAGCGCGGGCCGGCATGGCGCGGTTGACCGGCGCTTTGCGCGCCCAGGCAGGCGGCGCGGGAAGCGCCGATGAGCAACTCACCCAGGCCGCTCAGCGGGCGGAAGCCGGCTTCTTCGACGCTATGAACAGCGATTTCAATTCCGCGGGCGCGTTGGGACAGCTCTACGAACTGGTGCGAGACATCAACCGCCTGAGCGCAGACGCGCAGCCCGCCGCACTGGAATCTGCCCAGGGCACTCTGGTGTCGTTGGCGGACGTCTTGGGCATCGATCTGCAAGAGGTGTTGGAAGCCGAGTTGGCGGGCGGTGACGGCGACGCGTCCGGATTCATCGACTTGTTGGTGGAACTGCGCGCCGACCTGCGCAAAGAGAAGCAGTTCGCGCTGGCGGACAAAGTGCGGGATGAACTGGCGGCGCTGGGCATCTTGCTGGAAGATTCTCCCAGCGGCACCGAATGGCGGCGCAAGGCGTAAGCGCTTCCCGCGCCGGCCCGTTCTTGGGCCTCTATATCAAAGTCTCTGTGCCCAAGGGATTTCACCCAAGCAGTCCGCGAAACAGAACACACGCGAATGCGCGCCGAGCGGTTCGCGCCCCGAATTACGCAACTGAGCCGAGAATCGCATTCCCTAGACTGCAGGACGCGGCCTCCAAGTCCGTTCGTGCTGAGCCTGTTGAAGCGCAGATTCGAGGAAGAGTGAAATCCAAGTCTCTAACCCCTTTGGCAGTCCGCACCCGCCGACCACCCCAAAATCCGTTCGCGCTGAGCCTGTCGAAGCGCTACCGAGGTGGAAGAGGGCCTCAAGCCGGAAGGGGGATGGCAGAGCAAACGCGGTCAATTGCGGGCAATCCCCGAATCGTTCGCGCTGAGCTTGTCGAAGCGCTACCGAGGTGGAAGTGTGGAACCCAAGACTCTAGACCTCTTGGCAACCTGCGCCCACTGACCCGCCGACCACCCCAAATCCGTTCGCGCTGAGCCTGTCGAAGCGCTACCGCTCTACCGGCAGATTACCAGCGGGGCGCTTAGTCCGCGTTTTCATCCTCGACCGCGTCTCGTTCCGCAAACACGCCCCGCAGGCTTCGCCCAAAGTCCTGCGCCTCATCCTCGTAAGTCGCAAAGGGGTCCGGCATTTCCAGCACCTGTCCGTGCACGGCGATGGCTTTCCAGTCCAGGACGTAAGGGACGACGTCCCAGCTATCGTTCGCCGCCACGTCTTGCCAATCGTCCACGTAGTCGTATGCCAAGAAAAAATAGCGCCGGTCCCACATGAGGTTTTCCAGCGACGTGCGGAGGTCCTGCCAGGGGATGGCTGTGTCCGCCCCGGCGGCGGCCAGCGCGCGCAAGACCTGTTCGCGTCCGTGGGCGCGGGTATCCTGGGGCGCGTGGGACTCCGCCGTATAGACGGCGTCGCCTTCCGCCCACAGCAGATTGCGATGCCGCTTGGCCAGCACGTCGAAGAGGCTCACGCTGGGATCGATCTGGTGATAGGAGAGGTCGAGCTTCACCAGGTCCGGGTCGGTCCACGCCGCGCCGGTACCGGCATAGCGCTTGATCTGCTCATGTTTCGTCACCCAGTCCAGATAGCCGTCCAGGCGCGCCGGGTCGCGTTCCAATTCGTCCAGCACCCACGCCCAGTTCTCCAGCGTCCATTCGGTGTCGGCGTCGCGCCCGGCAAAGCGGCGCTCGGCCTCGCTCAGGTAGCGGCGTTGGACTTCGATAGCGGGCATATACTCGTCGTTGTCGGCGCCCACGGTCCAGCGGCCGCCGGTAGTGGCGGCAATGCGGCGCAGGTCGCGCACGGGATCGGCGAGATTCAGCCCTGGATTCCAGCCGCGCTCCAGCAATTGCGCGACCAACGCGGTGGTCCCGATCTTCAGGGCGGTTGCGAATTCCGAGCGATTGACGTCGCCGACGATGACGTGCAGCCGCCGGTACTGCCGCTCCGCCAAGGGTTCATCGCGCAGGTTGATGATGGGACGGCCCCCAAAGCGCACCCGGTGGCTGACGTCGACGGTGACGAATTGGGCGCGTTGGGAGAGGGCGAAGGCGGCCGGGGTGTCGTCGCCCCGGGGCAGAAGACAGCCCGCGCCCGTATAGATCTGGCGGGTGACGAGAAACGGCAGCATGCCGTCCACGAAATCGCTGCTGTACGGGCTCTGCCGGATGCAGTAATTCTCGTGATAGCCGAAGGTGTGGCCGAAGTAGTCGGTGTTGTTCTTGACGAAATAGGCCTGGGACGTCAGTTCGGCGTCGCGCACGGCCTGGTTCACGATCGTCTCCCCGGCCCGCTCGTGGGCGACGATGTCCGTCAAAGAGCGGCACTCGGCGGTGGCGTGCTCCAAATGCCCGAGGTCCAGGTACATGCGCCCGCCGTTGAAGAGGAAGCCGCCGTTGCCCGGCACCTCGCCCCACTCCCGGGGCGGCGGGTCGATGAGGCCGTGCCGGCAGCCGCGAAATATGGCGTCCTTGACGAGGACCGCCGCCCGCACGGGCTGCACGCTGCCCACGCAGCCGTATTCGATTTCGGTGCCGAAGAGTGCGTCTTCCATGTAGTTGCTTTCAACGTTGCATTCAACCAGAGCGTGATGCAGCCTGGGCTATGGTTGCCGGTTGGCGCGCCGGCCCTGAGGCTCTGCTTTCCCCCACTATAGTGTATAGTCCTGCGGGAGCAAGCTGCCCGCAGTCGCCAAAATGCCGGGCGCCTGTGCCGCAAGATTCCGCCTGGCGCCCCTGCCCATGCTGACACCTATGCAGAGTCTGCGCCGGCGACCTCTGTATACGCAAGAGAAATGCGCACGCTACGCCTGCAAACGCGATGCGTGTTCGGGCCGGGAAACCGGGCGGGCTTTGGCAAAGGGCGCGGCGGCTGTGCTGGTTCTCCTCATGGCTCCAGGAGGCCGTGCCCTGTAGCGCGTAGCGGCAGCACACAATGGAGCGAGCACAACCCCGCGCACGCGCCCTTACCGGCGCGGCGAGCCGGAGTGTGGGCCGCGTGGGCTGCATTCCGCCGCCCCGTACAGCAGCATGTGCTTAGCGCAAGAGCCTGATCACTCGCCGCCGGGTTGCGGTGTGGGGTCGGGCACCTCGCGGATGATACGCTTTATTTCCTCATCGAGTTCGTCGGCTTCGGTCTTGTCCGGCGTCTTTGTAGGCGTCTCCGTGGGCGTTTCGGCGCGAGCAACGCCGCCGCCCAGGCCGCGCCCGGGCCTGTCTTTGCGCCGCTGGCCGGTCGCCGTGTGCCCAGCATACCACGTCATGTCCCGCCTCCTTGTTCTACTATCTGGCGGAGTTCTGCAATAGTCTGACAGGTGTCAACCATGCGCTGTTGTCTGTCTACGGCGGTTCCCCAGAGTTCCGTGAGGGGCAGCGCGAATGCCGCGCCGTTGTGCCGAAACGTGATAGATCCCCATTCCATGTCCGTGATGTGATCGCCGAACTTGGCCAGGCAGGCGGCGCGCACACCGGCGCGCGTGCCCGCGGGGGCGGTGCGTTCCGCGTGGTCGATCGCCTCATCGGTGACGAAACGCCGCAGGCGGCCCGCCCGCGCCAGCGTGTGGTAGAGGCTGACGCCGGGGTCAACCAGGTGGTACGCCAGGTCGAGCCGCAGCACCGCCGGATTTTCCCAATCGATGGCGTCGCCGCCGCTGGCTTGGGCAAAGAGGGCCAGCTTAGCCACCCAGTCCAGCCGGTCCCGCAGGCGGGTGAGGTCGGTCTCAAGCAGAGCGAGGGTGGCGCCCCACTCGTCAAGCACCCAATCGGTCTCCGTGTCGCGCCCGCGGTAGCGTTGGGCAGCTTCCCAATAACGGCGCTGGATGTCGCCGGCCCGGATCGTGGTACCGTCGGCCAGGGCGAGCGGCTGCGTTAGTGCGAGGTCGCGGGAGACTGCCTGCAACGCGCGCACGGGATTGCGGAGTTGCAGCCGGGGCGCGGCGTCGTCTTCCACCAGGTCGAGCATGAGGGCGGTAGCGCCGACCCGCAACGCCGTGGCGAATTCCGAACAGTTCGCGTCGCCGATGATGACGTGCAAGCGGCGGTACTTTTGCGGGTTGGCGTGGGGTTCGTCGCGGGTATTGAAAATGGGGCGCTGCGTGGTGGTGTTGATACCCACGTCGGTCTCGAAGAAGTCCGCCCGCTGGCTGATCTGAAAGCCGCCGGCGCGGCTCCGGCCGGATTCGTGCACCGCTTTGCCCGCGCCCGCGTAGATCTGACGGGTGACGAAGAAGGGAATGCAAGCGGCGATCAGCGCGTCCAGCGGCACGGCGCGGCGCACGAGATAGTTTTCGTGACAGCCGTAGCTGCGGCCGTGGTAGTCGGTGTTGTTCTTGATCAGCCGCACGTGGGAGCCATCGCCGACGGCGGCATTGCGCGCTTGCTGGGCGCGCCAGACCACGCGCTCCCCGGCTTTGTCCTGGGCCACGAGATCGTGCAGCGACAGGCAGGCGTCCGTGCAGTACTCAGGATGGTTGTGGTCGTTGTAGAGCCGGGCGCCGTTGGCAAGCACGGTGTCGGCCAGGAGTTCTTCGCGGGAGAGATTGCGGCTCTTTGCGGAATTGCCCCGCAGGTCATGAGGGTCTTGATCGAGACGGCGCACCCTTGTGCCCCGCAGGTCCGCGCGGGGGTCCTCGGCGGTGTAGTCCCAGCCGCGAAAGCAGTCGGCCAGCGGCGCGCTGCGCACCAGCATGGCGGCCTCGTAGGCGAAGTCGACGTCGTCGCCGCCGCTCCCGCACAGCATGCCGTACTCGGTCTCGATCCCTACCGGGCGATTCATGGCGTGTTCCTGCCTTTGCGCGTCTCGTATCTAGTATAGCAAGCCGCGATTTAACCCATGGCATAGGGGCAGCAGCGCGTATTCGCGACGCCCTCCCATGAAGGCCCACCGCGCAGAAATGCAGGTGGCGGCGCCTGAGATGATCAGGACACGTACGTGCTTAGGTCGGCCGGAAGTCTGCGATGCGCACGAGCAGCCGGGGCAGTCGCCTTTACCAATTGCCCGACCGCAACTGCGGCCTAGCGCGGGTCCTGCGGGCCGATGTCGCCTTGCGCGAGCAGGCCGTAGAGCTCCGGCCGGCGGAAGCGGGGATGGAAGACGCCCTGCGAACGTCGCTCGGCCAGGAGTTGCCTATCGAGATCGGCGGTCACCATCACCTCGTCGCCGGCGTCATCCGGGGAATCCGCTACCAGTTGGCCCAGCGGGCTATAGACCACGGCCATGGGATTGCTGTAGTGCGTGCCGCCGCCGGTGGGAGGCGGCCCACAGGCGTTGACGGCCACCAGAAAGACGCCGTTGTCGATGGCGCGCGCCGGAAAAGTGCGGCCGGCATAGTCTTTCCAGGCCCGGTTGCGGCTGACGTGGTCTGGCGAATCGTCCCAGTCACCCACCGACCACACGTACGGCGCGAGAATGACCTCCGCCCCTTGTAGCGCCACCATCCGGCTCGATTCCGGCAGCCAGTTATCAAAGCAGATGTTCACGCCGACCTTGGCGACGCCAATATCGATCACCGGCGGGATGCCGCCGCCCCGCCAGTAACCTACCTCGGCCGGGGGAATGTGAATCTTGCGCGACTTGCCGATGTACCCGTCCGGCCCCACGATGGCGTAGGTGTTGTAGACGATGTCGTTGTCATTTTCGGCAATTCCGGCGGCGAGCATGACGTTGTGCGCGCGCGCTAACTCGGTGAGCGCATCCGTAGAAGGACCCGGCACCGGCTCGGACGCTTCCCAAATGGCCGGTGTGATGGAGTAGCCGGACAGGCCGAGTTCCGGAAAGCAGACGAGGTCGGGATTGTCCGTCTTGGCGCGCGCCAGCCAGTCGGCATGGTGTGTGAGATTCGCCTGCGGCGACGCCGGCCGGCTGCGCAACGACACCGCCGTGACGCGAAAGCTCTGCATGGGTTTTGCTCCACTTCTGGGCTGCTTGCCGGCTTGCCGGCGGTTGCGTGCGATCGGTCGTGCCGAGACGCTGGTGTGAACAGCATGGCACAGTCTCAGGAGCCATGCAACGCAACCATAGCGCCGTGCGGCGGGCAGCCGGCCTGTCCGCCGCACGGCGCACGCACTTCAAGCGCCTTTACGCCTATCCGCTCACCCGACAGCCCGTGGGCCCAACAGCGCGTCCGACGGTGGCTTTTACAGTGACAAGCCACTTCTGACAGATTGCCACGTTCCGCATCTGTCCCCCTCCCTCAGGAAGCGGGTTAGCGCCTATCCCGAACCCGAAACGGGGGTGAAGGTGAAACTCCAGGGCAGAATCGGGCTGACTACGTGCTAGTAGCCGATGAGGGCGTATACCACGTTCAGGAGTTCGAACGGGCTGAAATGCGTGTGGAGTGTGCGGTCGGGTTGCAGGAATCTTGGGAAGGCGGCGCCGCCGGGTGGCAAGCCAGCGGTCAAGAGGATGACGGGCACGTCGGCTAGCACAGCTAAAGGCTGGGCGCGTCTGTTGCAAGGCGCTGACTCGTCTGGCACGGAGTCTTCAGCCAGGATGACGAGGTCGACGCGTCGGTCTCGGGAGGCGGCGTCCAATTCATGCAACGATGGTAGCTCGATCACGCGCGTGCGTTTGTTCTCCAGGGCGGCGCGCACCAGTGACCGCAGATGCCACGCGTCGGCCACCACGGCAATGGTCTTGTGCCGTCCTCGCATTTCAGGGGGTATATGTGGTTGGTAGTCTGACATGCTCTTTACACAGTGCTCGACGCGCGGACCTCTTCCGCTAGTGTACCGCAGCCGCGCCGGTGCGGCTGCGATTGTGGACGCTGCGGGGCGCTGCTGCTGCGCGCGGCCGGTCCCGCGCAGCCGATTGGTGCGCAGGAGATTGGCGGCTTTGCATGCTGTTTTTCAAGGAGAACGTTTGCGAGAATCCTCTAAGAGAACCGTAAACAGACTCTTACACCGTGTTAATTTTGCGTTGTAGCGCCAGGAAATTGAATTGGTATAAGATGGAGTGCAGGCGCGAGCCCATGATCATGCTTGGAGGCAACTTAATGGCAGAAACGGCGGGCGCATACGCATTCGATCTCAATCAATTCTTCCCCGAGGACGTGTTCTGGCGCATTACCGACGTGCGGGTGGACAAGCCCGAAGTGGTGGCGTTGGAGCAGCGCGCGCGCAGGCGGCGCACGCGCTTGGCGCCGGACGGCAAACTCGTGATCTTGGCGGCGGACCATCCGGCGCGCATGTCCACGGCCACGCCCACCGACCCGCTGGGCATGACCAACCGCCACGAATATCTGGGCCGCGTGCTGCGGCCGCTGGTCGGCGGCCAGGTGGACGGCCTCATGGCCACCCCGGACATCTTGGATGACGTCTTCATCGTCAACTACCTGGTGCGGCAGGGGGGCGGGCCGAGCTTCCTGGACGGCAAGGTCCTGCTTGGCTCCATGAACCGTTCGGGCCTTTCGAACACCGTGTTCGAGATGGACGACGACATGAGCGCCTATACCGCCGAGGGCATCGCCGCGGCCAATCTGGACGGCGCCAAAGTGCTCTGGCGCCTGGACCCGAATGAGCCGGGTTCCGGCAAGACCCTGATGTACATTGCCGACGCCGTAAACGATCTCAGCGAGATGGGCTTGCCAAGCTTCTTAGAGCCGCTGCCCGTCCAGCGCACCGAAAACGGTTACCAGCCCACCAAAGACCCCATCGAACTGCTCAAGCAGATCGGGGTGCTGGCGGCTCTGGGCTGCAATACCGCGCGCACCTGGCTCAAGATTCCCGTGTGCGAGGACTACGAGCGGGTAGTGCGGGCCACCACAATGCCGCTCCTCATGTTGGGCGGCGCGTCGCACAACGATCCGGAGCCGACCATTCGTGAGTTCGCCCGGGGCCTGCGGGGCGGGCCCAACGTGCGCGGCGCCATGGTTGGCCGCAACGTGCTCTATCCGGGGCAGGACGATCCGCTGGCAGTGGGGGCGGTAATTGGCGAGATCATCCATAGCGGTATCGGCCCCGACGAAGCCTTGGCGGCGTTGCCGGCGTATCGCGATCGCAATATCGACCTCTTGACGCGCTACGCGCTGGCGTGACGGGGAAGGGAGGCAATTGCACAATGTCCGGCGCTTTACGCGGAAACTTGATGGTGGGGCAGTCGGGCGGGCCCACGGCCGTCATCAACGCTACTTTGGTAGGCGTATTGCACGCTGCCGCCGCACACGCAGCCATCGACAATGTGTACGGCATGCGCCATGGCGTGGAAGGTTTGCTGAAGGAAGACCTGCTGGACCTGGAAGTGGAGAATTCCACCACGCTTGACCGTATTCGCCGTACACCGGCGGCTGCGCTGGGTTCATGCCGCCGGAAGCTGCGGCCCGATGACTATGCGCGCATCCTGGACGTCTTTCGTGCCCACAACGTGCGGTACTTTCTCTACATCGGCGGCAATGACTCCATGGATACGGGCAATCGCATAGCCGACTTGGCCGGTCGCGAGGGGTACGACCTGCGCGTCATCGGGGTGCCGAAGACCATCGACAACGATCTCATGTATACCGATCACTGCCCCGGCTACGGCAGCGCCGCCCGCTATTGCGCGTTGTCCGTGCGGGACATGGGGCGGGACGTGGAGGCGATGGCCGGCTACGACCGCGTCGCCATCTACGAGAGCATGGGCCGGCACGCCGGGTGGCTCACCGCGGCCAGTTGCTTGGGCAAAGAGACCGAGGTCGATCCGCCGCACTTGGTCTACGTGCCGGAAATCTCGTTCAACGAAGAGCGCTTCCTGGAGGACGTCTCACGCTGCTTCGTGAAGTACGGGTTCGTCACGGTGGCCGTGGCCGAGATGCTGAGAACGGCGGAAGGAGAGATCGTGGGACTCTCAGAGGCCACGGTAAATTCGGATTCATTCGGCCACGTTATCGTGGCGGGTTGCGCCAACTACCTGGCGCGGCAGGTGCGCGAGCGGCTGGGTATCAAGGCGCGGGTGAACTTGCCCGGCACGCTGCAGCGCTCGTCAATGGTCAATGCCTCCAGCGTAGACCGCGACGAGGCCTACATGGTTGGGCAAGCGGCTGTGCGGGAGGCTGTGAACGGCACGAGCGGCGTGATGATTACGCTGGAACGCACGAGCAACGACCCGTACGCCTGCGCCACGGGCGCCACGCCCCTGGCGGCGGTGGCGAATACGGAGAACTTCATGCCCCGGTCCTATATGAACCGGGAGGGCAACCTGCCCACGGATGCCTTTCGCGAATACGCCGAGCCGCTCATCGGCGGCCCCCTGCCGCCCGTCGGCCGCTTTTCGTTTACCCCCGTGGCAAAGAAAGCCCTGCCCGCGGAGTAAGCGCGTGGACAGGGATAGAGCGCGCATAGCACGTGTCAGCGCGAGGCGCGGCGGCAAGACGGCCACGTCGGGGGCGCCGGATTTGCCGCTCGCGGGCTTTTACTGAGCCGAGGCAGGAGGTCCCGCAATGGCGTGGTCGTTGTCCCAGGCGCTAGCCGTGCTCACGCTGGCTGCCTTTGCGGCGGTGGTGGGCATGGCGGCGCTGGGCGTGTGGGAGCGGGTGCGGACGACGCAACCGGTCTCAGGGCCCGTGACAGGCTGGTTGGCCGCGCGTGCTGCCGCTCGTGATTCGGCCCTGGGTGTCGCGTGGCTGGTGGCGCTAGTCGCCACCTTGGGCAGCCTCTATCTCTCGGAAATCGTTCACTACCCTCCTTGTACGCTCTGCTGGCTGCAGCGCATCGCCATGTACCCGCTGGTCGTCGTGCTTGGCATTGGCGCGCTGCGGGACGATGCGGGGGTGCGTTGGTATGCGCTGCCGTTGGCCGCCAGCGGCGCGGGACTCGCCCTCTACCACGCGGTCTTGCAGCGTGTACCCGGTCTGCAAGGGGCAACCAGTTGCAGCGCAAGCGCCCCGTGCGACGTAATGTGGCTGCGGGAATTTGGGTTCGTGTCTATTCCTGTCATGGCGCTGGGGGCGTTCCTGCTGATAGCCGGCCTCCTGCTCGTGGTGTGGTCGCCGCCCGCGGCCAAGCCGGCGGCTGCCACGCGCCGGCGGCGAAGACGCTAGCGCCCTGTCGTCTGAGGAGTCTCACCTCCCGCCGGGCTCAGCGCGATTAGTAGGTCTTGGCTTAGTCTGCACTGGCAAAAGTGTCAACGTAAACGGCTGCTCCTCGAAGTGTCTTTTTGAGTAGTGCAGCCAGAAGGCCACACTGGGGAGTGCAGCCAGAAGGCCACACTGAGGAGTGCAGCCAGAAGGCCACACGGAGGAGTGCGGCCAGAAGGCCACACTGAGGAGTGCGGCCAGAATGTCATTCTGAGGAGTGCAGCGACGAAGAATCTAGAGTCGGGAGCGTCTTAGATTCCGCGAGCCCTGTTCGACGCTGCGCTCGGAATGACATGAGCTATAGCCCAGCAAAGAGTTCAAGTCTAGATCTACTAACGCCCGGGCTCAGGCGGTTTGTCCGGCGGCAAAGCATCGGGTAGTATGAGGAATGGCGCGTCACGCCGTAGGCGCCGGAGGACTGAATTACTGCTAAGCCGAGGGCTTGGCTTAGCTTGCGTTGAGGGAGGCATTCATGCCGGTTACAGCCGTGGTTGGAGCCCAATGGGGTGATGAGGGCAAGGGACGTGTGGTAGATGTGCTGGCGTCGCAGGCCCACATGGTCGTCCGCTATCAGGGCGGCGACAATGCAGGGCATACGGTCGTCAACAGCTACGGCAAGTTCGCGCTGCACCTCATGCCTTGCGGGGTCTTCTACCCTCACGTGCATAACGTGCTCGGCGCCGGCATGGCGGTCAACCCGCAGTCGTTCCTCACGGAAATGCAGATGCTGAATGACGCGGGTCTGGAGACTGCGCCCAACCGCGTGCACATTTCGGAGCGCGCGCAGGTGGTGATGCCCTATCACCTGCTGTTCGACGAACTTGAGGAAGCGGCCCGGGGCAAGAATGCCCAAGGCACCACCAAGCGCGGCATCGGCCCCTGCTACACGGATAAGGCGGCGCGTGTGGGCGTGCGCATGGGCGATCTCACCGATGCCGCGTACCTCCGCGTCTACTTGCGCCAGGTGTTGGACGTCAAGAACCGCCTGCTAACGCGGGTGTACGATCACGATCCGTTGTCCTACGACGACGTGCTGGAGCAGGCCATGGCCTGGGGCGCGCAGCTTGCGCCATATATCAAGAATACCCACCCAGTCGTGCAGCAGGCGCTGCGGGAAGACCGGACGGTACTGTTGGAAGGGCAACTCGGCGCGCTGCGCGACATCGATTGGGGCATCTATCCCTTTGTGACCTCGTCGTCGCCAATCGCCGGCGGCAGCGCCGCCGGGGCCGGCGTGCCGCCCCATCGGATCGAGAACATCATCGGTGTGGTGAAGGCTTATACCACCGCGGTGGGCGAGGGCCCCGTACCCACCGAACTCGACGGCGAAATGGGGGAGACTTTGCGGGAAGTCGGTGAAGAATACGGCGCAACTACCGGCCGCCCCCGCCGCTGCGGGTGGTTCGACGCCGTGGCCGTGCGCTATGCCGCTGAGATTTGCGGCTTTTCGGCAATTGCCGTCACGAAGATCGACGTCCTCGACCAATTGCCCACTCTCAGAGTGTGCGTGGCCTATGACGTGGACGGCACCCGCCATGAGACCGTGCCGGACACGCGGCTGATGGCACGCGCGCAACCGGTCTACGAGGAACTGCCCGGCTGGCAGGAGTCTACGACAGACATCCGCGAGTGGCACGATCTGCCAGCGAACGCCCAGGCGTACTTGGAACGGGTGAGCGAACTGGCCGGCGGGGTGCCCATCTGCATGGTGGGTGTGGGCCCCCACCGGGATGATACGCTGATGGTGAATCTGCAGCAGTATGAGGTGGCGTAGGCGCCGGGATTGGGTTGCGGCGAGTGGCGGGGATTGTCTGGGATTGGAGCGGTAGCGCTTCGACAGGCTCAGCGCGAACGGGATTGGGTTGGCTCAGCGAGAACGGATTAGGTAAGCTCAGCGTGAACGGTTTTGGTGTGTTCGGCGCGAATGGGATTGGAGCGGTAGCGCTTCGACAAGCTCAGCGCGAACGGATTTGGGGTGCTTGGCGGGAACGGATTTGGGGCGGTGGCGCTTCGACGGGCTCAGCGCGAACGGATTGGGTAGGCTCAGCGCGAACGGGTTGGGTTGGCTCGGCACGCGCGGAGAAGATCGGGTTTGGGGTGAGTGCGTTGGTTGAGTTTGGGTATTAGGGGATTCGAATGGGTCCGGCGCAACAATGTGCGGCGTTGATCTGAGGAAACTGGCGAGCGCAGGCAGCTTGCGAGACGGCAGAGACTATCACAGTCACTGAGTGAGAGCGTAGCGTAAGGAGAGTGCAGGATGGCGACACAGCAAGCGATTGGATTTGGCGTAATCGGCGCCGGGGGCATTGCCCGCTCCCACACCCAGGCTATCAAGGACGCCGCCGGGGCGGAATTGGTCGGCATCGGCGACGTGGAGCCGCAGTTCGCGGTGGGTCTTGCGAATGAACATAACGTCACTGCTTACGGCTCCGTGGCGGAGTTGCTGGCCGACGACACCGTGCAAGTGGTGAACATTTGCACGCCCACGGGCACCCACGCCGAACTGGGCATCCAGGCGGCGAATGCCGGCAAGCACGTCATTTGCGAAAAGCCGCTGGACGTTACCCTGGAGAAGGCCGATGCCCTCATCGCGGCGTGCCGGGAGAACAACGTCAAGCTGGCGGCGATTTTCCAATCGCGGCTGCATCCGCTCTATGCCAAGGTCAAAGAGACCATCGAGGCTGGCCGCTTGGGCCGCGTCTTCTACGCCGACGTGCAACTCTACTGGCTGCGCACCGCCGACTACTTCAGCGGCGGCGGCCCCGTGAGCTGGCGCGGCACGTACAAGTTCGACGGCGGCGGCGCCTCCATGAACCAGGGCATCCACAGCATCGACTTGCTCCAGTGGATCATGGGCCCGGTGGAGTCGCTGACCGCTCAACTCGGCACGTTCACGCACGACATCGAGACGGAAGACCTGGCGGTGGTGAACGCGCGCTTTGCGAATGGGTCGTTTGGCAACATGGTCTTCACCACCTCGGCCTACCCGGGGCTCGACCACAACTTCCACTTCTTCGGCGAGAAGGGCAGCATCTGCCTGACGAACGCCGGTGTCGTTACCTGGCGCATCCAGGGCGATCGCGAGGAAGAGGAGGAGCAGGAGATGAAGTCCGGCTACTCCGCGCGCATGACCGCGGCCGCCGATCCCACGGTGAAAGGCTGGAACGGCCACCAGGTCCAGGTGGAAGACATGGTGCAGGCCATCCACGAAGGCCGCCCGCCGGCCATTACCGGCGAAGAGGCCCGCCACGCGCTGGAAATCGCCGTCGGCATCCAGCAGGCCGGCAAGATCTCACCCGCGCCGGTGAATTTCCCGCTAGGCTAACTGAGAGACGACTCCCACGGTTGAAAGCTAGACAGCGGGCGCCAACTGTAGCGCCCGCTTTCCTTCTCATTTGCCTAATGTACAGTACCATGGGCCCGGCGCGTTGGGGCCGCGTGGCGGTCGTGGGGTGGCGCGCGAACAGCGCGCGTGGCCGCTATGCGGTCGCTGACCGGTCGATCTCTCGCGGTGTCGGCGCTTGGTCGCGCCGCGCGTAGAGGTAGGCGTTGCCCCGTTTGCCGACGAGTTCGATTGCTCCCATGTGCCGCAGGCAGTAGGCGATCTTCTGCGCTTGGCTGCGGCGCACGCCGAATCTGGCGGCGAGTTGGCTGCTCGTGAACGGCTCCCGCAGCGTCGCGGGCAGAAGGGCGGCAAAGTCCGCTGGACCGTGGAATAAGTGCTGGCGCTCCACGCCGATCAGCGTTTGGTCGTGAATGCTCCAGCCGCGCCGCCGCCAACTGCCGCGGCCGTCCTGTTGGCGTGTTTCTTCAACCTCGACGAGCAGCACTTCCAACGCAAACCGCGGGTGCGCCACCAGATGTGGGATGCTCACCAACTCATCGAACACGTCGAGCACCGTGCCGCGCTTGGGCGAACGGCGGCGGCTGAGCACGGTTGCGCCGTCGCGGTCCAGGCGCACGATCCACTTCCGGGACGGCACGGGATGCACGAGCCGCACCCGGTGACGCGGCAGCAATGCCGCGAGCTTGCGCTTGAGGGCGGCGAAGTTGCGCGTTTGAATTTCGATCACCTCGTCCGCGCGCACAAGGTCGGCCACGAAGCCGTCCACGGCGTGCTCCGCCTTGTCGCCCGGGGCGGCGTACCAAGACTTCAGCGCCGCGTGGAGCGACTTTTCTTGGTACGTGCCTATCGTTGGTGAGGCCGTCGCATTCATAGGTGTCTTGGGTTATGCTCCGGGTCCTTGGGCGGTGGGAAGTGTCTTGCGCTACAGTGCGACGATTGCTCAATGGGCGCGGGCGGACACCGGGGCGGCTGAAAACTAGAATCGTCGTTCCGCCAGGCAGTCCTAGCCACCACCAGGCTGCCGGAAGCGCCGCTCAACTCTCGCCGTCCTCCCGTACGAACGACGCGAGCACGGCATCCCAGGCCAACTCGGAGGCGAGCATGCTGAGCACGTATTCGTTGAGGCCCTTGTCGGAGGGGATCTGGTTTGTCGTTACGACGAAGAGCACGTCGCCGTCGGATATGGTGTGGAACGGCTCGATGGCGCGGAACATAGAACTGTGCACGTGGCGGGCCAACTGGCGTTGCGACCAGGCGCCGAGAATCTGGTTGGTGACGACTACGGTCAGGGTCGTATTGCCCTGGGCCGGCAGCCCGGCGTCGGGCACGCGGGGGCGCTCGCCGCTGGCGGGATCCAGAGAGCCCCGCACCACTCGCCCTTGGCGATTCACGATGGCGCCGACGGCATTGACCACGGTAAACACCGCAACTTTGACGCCGTTGCTTTCGCCGAACGCGCCGCCCTGTCCGGCAAGCTCGGCGCGGTAGGGCTCTTGGAGCCATTTGCCCACGGTGGCCGAGCGTCCCGCGCCTTGCGGTCCCAGGGGAAACACGCCGGGCCGGGCCGCGCGCACCGCCGCTCGCCCCAGCGCTTTGTCCGGGTAGATGGCGTTCTTCCGGGGCCGGTAGTCATAGATGATGGCGCCGGAAACCAGGGCAATGTTGCCCCAGGATGGGGTGTAGTTACGTTGGGCGAATAGTTCCGCGCCCACGCCCATGGCGGCTTCCAAGCCGTAGAACGAGCCCCCGGCCAAGCAGATAGCGTCCAAGAAGCCCTCGCCGTACTGCAGGTGGTCGATGTAGAGCGTAGCCGACGCGCCCCCGCGAATATCCACAGCCGCCGTGGCTCCGTGGTCGAAGAGGAAGACCGTGCACCCCGTGGGGCCTTCCTCGTATTCGGCTGCGCCAATGGCGAGGCCCGGAAAGTCAAAGGTGAGTGTGGGTCCGGCAAGCGCGGTGTTCGGCGTAAGGCTGAGCGCATCGTTGGAGAGCAGCGGTTTGTCCGGAATCCGGTCTACCATGGTACTTCCTCATGCAGTTGACCCAAAGGGGCAAGCGAAAACTAAGCTGACGGGAGTAACGTGGGCCGAGAGCGGAAGCTATTGCGGAGGGCTGTCTACGTAGCGGCAGTCGCCACCGCACGATCTACGGTACGAGCTCCATAGTTGAGGCCCAGCGTGCGGGCAAGAGGCGTCCCTCTCACGCATCATAGCACGTTTCGCGCTTAGCCCGGGCGTGGCGGGGCAGAGCAAACCTGCTGCTTGTCCCGTGTGTTCTCGGCCAGGGCGCGCACGACCTGCTGCATGCCAGCCCCGTAGTATTCCTGGGAAAAGGTCGTGCTGCGTTCCCGGGCGGCGGCGGTGAGCCGGGCGCGGAGATCGGCGTCTTCGATAAGCTGCCGCGTTGCGGCCACCAGCTCCGCGGTCGTGTTCCAGAGCATGCCATTCTCGCCGGGCGTGATGATCTCGCACACGCCGCCCTTGCCGACCGCCAAAGGCACCGCGCCGGCTGCCATGGCCTCCACGACGCTGATGCCGAAGTGCTCCACCCGCAGCGGCTCTTTCTCCTCGTTCACGCCAAACCCGGCGGCGTGCCAGTAGAGGCTGGCCTGGGCGGAGAGCGCTTGCAACGTGGCAAAGTCCGCATCAGCGTGAAAAGTCACCGGCAGACCTGCGGCCATGCGCTGCAATTCGGCAAAGTAGTCGCGGTCGCGCTTCCGCTCGCTCACCGTGCCGACCAGGTGCAGTCCCCAACCGGTCACACCGCTATCGACCAGCGCGCGGAAGGCCTGCAGCAGCACGTCCTGGCGCTTGCTGTGCTCGCCGACGAAGAAGCGCCCGGTGGAGAGTATGAGCGGCCGCTTGCGGCCCGGTGTGAAACTCGCGGTGTCAACGGGCGGATAGAGCACGTCGCTCTCCACGTTCCAAAAGCGCCGGAGCCACGAGGCGGTGAAGGCCGAATTGGCCAGGATGGAATCGTAGGTATGCAGGTAGTCGGCCTCGGTGTATTCCAGGAGCAGCCGCGTTTGCAGCAGCAACCGGGGCAGGTTGCGCTCGATCAGGCGCCGCGCAAAGCGGCTCGGGGCGGATCCCGCCGTGATCTGCCCGATGGCGATCCCCAAAGGCCGGCGCTCCGCCGGAGTGGCAGGATCGGGTTCCGCTACGTCACTCTCAACGTCGATGGTCACACGCGCGTCCCGGCTAAGTTCAGGCGGCACGCGCAGCGTGAGCAAACGGAAGTTTCCCCCGGACGGCGCCACGTCGAAGGCGGCTAGCCGCGTGCCTTGCGTGGAAAAGCTGGCGCGTTGCGGCCCCGCGCCGGCAAAGTTGCCGACTGCCAGTTGCACGGTCACGCCCCTCCTGCCGCCGGGCACCGAGAACCCGGCGCGGCGACTCATGGCGCGGTACCAGCCTACGTCCACCAGTTCCATGCCGTAGAACCCGTACTCGTACCGGACGCGGACCAGGCGAGACGCGCACCATTGGACGACGCCAAGCGGCAACCTGCCGAGCAAAGAGAGGTCGCGGGGTCGCGGAAAGTAGATGAAGAGAATGCTGGCCGGCGCGCGGTTGGGAATAAGGTCCATGTGGGAGCCGTTGATGAAGAGATCGTATTCCGCCGTATGCTCCGCGATGTCGGAATAGGGTAAGTCCGGAATCACCCGCAGGCCGACCCGGCTAAGGTCGAGATTGAAGCGCTGGGCAAGGGCGGCGAGATCGGTGGGAGTCGTGGTGATGAACGTCACGTCGTGCCCGTCGGCGGCAAGGGCCTGGGCGGCGGCGCCGGTCTGCCGCTCGCCGCCGCCCAGCGTGTGCAGCCACCGGTTGAAGATACCTATGCGCATGACGCCACAGTGCGATTATCCATGGATTACGCGGGTTGGGGGAATGGCGTGATTCTACTGTGATTGCTGCTGTGCGGCAAACCGCGCGGGCGTGAACGGCGCCAGGGGCGCAAGCTCGCCCGCGCGGATGGCGTTTGCCATGAGGCGCGCGGTGATCGGCGTCAGCAGGATGCCGTTGCGGTGGTGGCCGGCGGCGACCCAAAGGCCGGGCCGCGACGCGACCGGCCCCAATATCGGCAGCCCATCGGCGGACGTGGGCCGCAGCCCGACGCCCAAGTGACCCACACGGGCGTCGGCCAAGCCGGGCGCCAGCCGCTGCAGGATGTTGCTGAGGAACGCCACACCGCCGGCCGTATTCTCGCGCTCGAACCCCGCGTCTTCTTCCGTGGCGCCGACGACGATGCGGCCGTCTTGCTTGGGCGCCAGGTACCCGCCCGCGCCAAAGACCACGCGCTGCAGGGGGCGGTCGTAGGTCGTCAGGACCATCACCTGGCCGCGGGTCGGCTTGAGAGGCAGCGGAACGTCGAGGAATTCGCCCAGCAGGCCGCTCCACGCCCCGGCGGCGATGACGACGTGGCCGGCGGACACCGGCCCGGCGGCGGTTTGCAGTCCCGTGACCCGGTCGCCCGCGGTAAGG
The DNA here is from genome assembly GCA_022824225.1 of Chloroflexota bacterium. Taxonomy (GTDB): domain Bacteria; phylum Chloroflexota; class UBA11872; order VXOZ01; family VXOZ01; genus VXOZ01. Next base: position 37,790 of record JAJEAH010000084.1, on the reverse strand, counting down.
AAACCGTGCACGGGCGTGTACTCGTGCAGGTCTACGCCCTGGGCAACCGCGGCCAGCGTGAGCACGTGCATCAGTTGCGGCGCGTAGACGTGGGCGTCATCCCGAAAATAGAGGCCGCCCCGGGCCCGCTCCGCAACCAGGGGCTCCAGCTCGCGCACCTCGCGCGACGTCAGCCAGGTCACCCGTTGGCCCTGTGCGGCCATGTCAGCGGCCTTGCGCTCGAGAAAGGCCGCCTGGGATTCGCCAAACACGACGGTGACCGCGCCGGAACGAACGTACGTGGCGTCCAGACCGGTGGCGGCGGCGAGCTCCGCCGCGAATTCCGGATAGAGTTGCGCCGAACGCGCGGAGAGGTTCAGGGCGTGGTCGTTGGGGCCGCCTTCCACGCCGGAGCCCAAAATACCGGCGGCGGCGACCCGGGCTTGGCCGCCCACGCGCTCTTTTTCGTAGACGGCCACCCGCATTCCGTCCTTGGCGAGCGTATAGGCCAGGGCGCAGCCGATGATGCCGCCGCCGACGATGGCGACGTCAACGTGTTGAGTCATGGTTCTTGCGGCTGTCCTTGCTCAAGGGTTCTGCGACCGGCGCACCGGTGACGCCATCTGGTCAAGGGTTGGTTTGACCGACGATTCACATGCTACCGGCAATGCACATGCTATCGGCATTTGCTCTCACCGGAGCGTGTCCGGACGCCAGGCGTGCGCGCCGGTGCGCCCCCGCCGACCATGCGCACGATCTCCACCATATCACCGTCCAGCAGAACGACGTTTGCGTGGTCCTGGCGGCGGATTACCTCGCGGTTCACAGCCACGGCGATGAAGCGCGCCGGCACGTTGCTTTCCGCGAGAAAGTCCGCCAGCGTCGTGCCGGCAGGCAGACGGCGTTCCTCCCCGTTGACGGTCACACGGATGCGCTCCGGGCACGTTGGCTTCCCCGCGCTTGGGGAACCTTCCGGTTGTTTCGTCATGGGTAGCGGGCCGCGTGCGGTCCGCGCAAAGCTGACATGAGATCCTGTGCGGCGGCGGCGGGGTCCGGCGCGTCGAGCAGCGCGCCGATGGCGGCCACGCCGCACGCGCCGGCGGCCATAACCTCCGGCGCGTTCCGCGCCGTGATGCCGCCGACTCCGACGGCGGGAACCCGGATTTCCGTCGTGACGTCCCGCACCAACTGCGGTCCGGCGGGAGCTTGCCCCGGCTTGGAGTCGGTGGCGTAGATCGTGCCGACTTGGACGTAGTCTACACCGAGCGCTGCGCGCTGGCCGGCGCTTCGAACGCTGTGGACAGAGCAGCCCACCAGCCTGTGCTCACCCAGCAGCCTACGGGCCGACTCGACAAACAGGCCGTTTTCCGGCAGATGCGCGCCATCGGCGTCCACGGCCAGGGCGACGTCCACGCGGTCATTGACGATGAAGAGCGCGCGTCCCTGGGTAATCCTGCGGAGACTCCGTCCCAGCTGACAGAGCTCGATCGCCGGCAGGTTCTTGGCCCGCAACTGCACGACGTTGACGCCGCCGTCCAAGGCCGCGCGCACGCGGTCCAAGAGGGCAAACTCGGCCTCCGCCTTTGCGATGGCAAGCAGGCTTGGGCCCTTGAGCGTCGAGCGCTTCGCCGCCGCGAGGTCCGGCAGATCGACGCGGGTGATGAGCGTAAGGCAGGGATTCGGCAGTTGGGGTCTCATGCGCCCTGGGCCGGTAACGCTAGGCGTGGACGACGCCGGCGGCCGGACTGCTGGGACTGGCGAACTTCTGCTGCGCGATGCGCCCCGCCAGGTAGGCCTTGCGGCCGGCCTCTACGCCCTGGCGGAATCCCGCGGCCATGAGCACGGGGTCCGCGGCCCGGGCGATGGCCGTGTTGATGAGCACGGCGTCCGCGCCGATTTCCAACGACTGCGCGGCTTCGGACGGCACGCCCAGCCCGGCGTCGACCACCACCGGCACGTTGGCCCGCTCGACGATGAGTTCGATTTCCTCGCGGGTGAAGATGCCTTGGCCGGAACCGATCGGCGATCCCAGCGGCATCACCGTAGCGCAGCCCACGTCTTCCAAGCGGCGCGCCAGAATGGGATCGGCGTGGATGTACGGCAGCACCACGAAGCCGTCCTTCACGAGCGCTTCGGCGGCGAGCAGCGTATCCACCGGGTCCGGCAGGAGCGAATCCGGGTCGGGCTGCACCTCCAGCTTGACCCAGTCCGAACCGGTCAATTCGCGGGCGAGTTTGGAGGTTACGATCGCCTCGTCCGCGGTGCGGGCGCCGGCCGTGTTGGGCAGGATCGTGTAGCGGTCCCAGTCGATGTGGTCGAGAAGCGTCTTTTCGTTCGGGTTGCTGAGATCGAGGCGGCGAATGGCCACGGTGATGATCTCAGCGCCCGACGCCGCGATGGCCTGGACCATCTCCCCCGGCGTGCGGTACTTGCCCGTGCCAACCATGAGCCGCGACGTGAACTGCTTGCCCGCTATCTCTAGCGCGTCGGTCATTGCCGTTCCTCTTCCCCGTCATTCGTACGGTTGCGTAGACATAGATGCATACGCAGTGTTGCGTACGCGTGGTGGCCTACGGCGCGTATCAATTACATTTCAAGGCCTGCAAAACACAAGAACCGCTTCACCGAGGGAGAGCGGTTCGCGGAGCAGGCCAGCAATTCTGCCGCTTCCCTCCGCTGGCATGACCCAGGTCAGGTTCCAAGGGTTGCTCCCATTCGTCGCAGAAGCTCTCAGCCGCGCGGCTCCCCCAGCGGCCCCAGTGGCGCGCTAATCGACGCGCCAAGAGGACTAGTCCAGTATACCACGGGCCGCACGCCAAACGGCGTGAGCACTCCATGTGGCGTGGGTCTCCCCTGTAGCACGTGCACACCCCATAGGGCGTGTGCGCCCCAATCGGCGTGGGTATAGAATGAAGCGGACAAGGTATGGCAAGCGACCGGTGGGGACGGCACGGCCGGGGGTGACCGAGGCTGCCGGTCGCCCGTCTAAGTAAGCACAAACGCGATAACTTGAGGCGGCAGAGAGGAGCACGGGCGCATGGACGTAGTAAACATCGGCTTCGTGGGTACGGGCGGCATCGCGCGGTCGCACGCGCGGGGGCTGTCGGCAGTGCCCCAGGCGCGCATCGCGGCGGCGGCGGACGTGAGTGACGCGGCGGTGCAGGACTTTGCCGCCGCCAACGACGTGCCGCGGGTATACGCGGACTACCGGCACGTGCTGGACAACCCGGCGGTGGACGCCGTCATCATCTGCCTGCCCCACGCCCTGCACGCCGAAGCCGCCATTGCGGCGGCGCAGGCCGGCAAGCACGTGCTCTGCGAAAAGCCGCTGGCGGTGAGCGTGGCCGAGTGCGACGCCGTCATCGGCGCGTGCCATGACGCCAACGTCAACCTGATGGTCGGGCACACGCACCGCTTCATCCATGAACACACCCGGGCGGTTGAACTCATGGCCGCGGGCGCCATCGGCCAGGTCCTACACATTCATGACTCCATCATCGGCGCGACCCGCCACAAGGACTTGGGCTGGCGGGGCGTGCCCGCGCTGGCGGGCGGCGGCGTCTTCATGGATAACGGCGTCCATAGCGCGGACCGGCTGCGCTGGTGGGTTGGGTCGGAAGTGACGGCGATTACGGCCACAGTGGGCCACTACGGCGCGCGCACCGAGGGCGAGGACCACGGTGTGGCCCATCTTGCATTTGCCAACGGCGTTACCGCGACGATGGAAATTTCCTTGATTGCCCCGCCCCCGCTGGGCCGCTGCCGCGCGGTGGTAACGGGCGCGGACGGCGCCATGGAAATCGCCACGTGGCGGCATCTGAAGGTGGCGACGGCGGACGCCGAGGAGTGGGAAACCCACACATTCCCTCAAAACCGCAGCCAGTTCGCGCGGGAAGACGGCGAGTTCGTGGCGAGCATCCTGGAAAACCGCCAACCCCTGGTTTCCGGTGAGGACGGCAAACGTGCGGTCGCAATCGTGCAAGGGATATACGCGGCGTCCGAGAGCGGGCAGCGGGTGTGCCTGCCGGCTGACTAGGTTTGTTGCCGAATTGCCCGGCACGTTTGCGGAGGTGGCAAAATATCCATCGCCCGCCCGGACGCCTCGGCCCGTGCGGCTAATTCTCCGCGAGCATCTGTCCCACCGCGCACGCGTCGCAGCGCTTTTCCCGGCACCACGTGTGGTGAATGTGCAGCAGCCCCTGCTGGCGCGCGGCCTTCATGGGCACGAACCTGGACGGCAACCCGAAGACGTCGTCGCGCATGCTGCGAATGAGGCGGTTCGTGCCGGCGGCCGGCGCGTGCCGAAAGAGCGTAACGGCTCGGTCTGAGAGTTTTGGTTTACCCGAAACCTCACCGTAGGCCAGCAAGAACGGCAGCATCACGTTCGTGAGTATTTCCCGGACGCGCTCTCCGCCGATAAGACTCTGCGGTGCGCCCCGCAGCAGCACGCCGAAGTCGCAGTGCGTCGCCCAGTAGGCTGAGCGCGCCGCCGGCAGCGCGAACGCTTCTTGCAGGCGTCGCAGCACCTGCGTCCAATCAGAAGAATCCGTCAAGTCCAAGCAGGCTTGCGCCGGTCCGGTTGCGGCAAGCTGGGCGCAGAGGAGTCCCGCAGCGGTCACGCGCCGGGCGGGCGCGTTCACCGGGCGCACGCCGCGCCGGACCCAGGCTGCGGCCGGCGCCACCGGCTCCAAGTGAAACTGCTGCCACAGCGTTTCAAGCCCTTGCACATACGTCCGCTCGATGGCGGTAGGGGCACGACATGTCGTGCCCCTACGCGGAGCCGCGAAACGTTGCGATGGCAGCAGTCCCGCCGCGCCGAGGAAGAGCGCCGCGCCTAACTGCGCTGCGCGCGGCTTTTCGCCAAGCAGCCGCTCGACTACCGCCCACGGCAGCCCTGCGCTGAGCTGCCGGAACGGCTCGCGGTTCTGGCTGTAGCCGAGAGCATCGAGCAGGGCGGCATAGAGGGCTTGCTCCGGGCCGAGACTTTCAATGGCCGCCAACATCTGCGCCGCCTTCTTCCGCAGGCGCCGTTCGCCCAAGGCGGCGAAGAGCATGCCGACGGTCATGGCGTCGCGTTGGGTGTGGAGGTCGGCGCAAGGCTGAAAGGCAGGCAGACGCTGCGCGGCATACTGCTCCGGCGCGCCGGTTGGAAAATGGGGCGCGAGGGCCAGCGTGCGCAGCGGGCCGCCCGCGACGGGGCCGTCGTCGTGCCACACCACGTGCAGCATCACGCGGTGGTAGGCCGGATCGGACCCATGTCCGTGGGCGAGCCACGCCGACGTGGTCGTATGAATCTCAACGTGGCCGTGGCGCACGCGCCGGCCGTCCAGCGCGATGATGGCGTCGCGGAAGTCGGGGCCGGGCCCCAGATTGCGCCGCCCCGGATAGACAACCTGTATGCGCTCCCCAGCGGTCGTGGACAGGAGTCTTGGGCCCCAGGGACACGCCTGCCAGAGCTGGGCAACGTCCTCTTCGCGCAGGTCTTCCGCTTGGGCGGCGGCTTCGGCAGCACGCATAGGGTGACAACGGACTTTCCAGACATGAATGTGCTGGCACTACTATATCATGCTTTGCGGCGCGGCCCCCCTCGCCGCCGCGCCGGCGTTCCCGCCCAACCAACGTCGGGCGCAGGCCGCGGACAGGTGCGGCGCGTGGAATCGCGGCCAGGCGGACACCCTCAGTGAAGAAATAGTTTCCACAGCGCCGCAGCCGCCTTGAATGGCACGCACGCGCGGGAAATCCCGCGCGTGCGTGTCTCGCAGTGCCCGATGCGCCGTGTTGGCGGCGCAACGTTTCTTGCTGTTGCAGTTCCCGGTGACTAGAATTCGACCACCGAGTTCTCCAGCGCCTCGTCCAGCGCCTGCTGCACCTGTGCGTTGCCGTCCGCGAGAGCCTCCGGCACGGTTTTTTCGCGGTTCCAGATGGAACTGGCCATGCGCACGTGGATGCCAATGATGGCGCGGCCGCCGGGGGCGCTAACCACCCATTGGGCGCCGTCCATCTCCCGGGCGCCCTGGATGCGCAGCGGGTCGCCCTGGGTGAATTCCTCGCTCTGGGCCACCGAACGCCGTGCCGGCAGGCTGTCGCGCACGTCGTTGAAGCGGCGGTCGTTGGGCTCCAGGAAGAGCCACTCGAGGAAACTGAACGCGCCGTCCGGGTTGTTGGAACCTTCGGGCATGAGGTGCGCGCCGCCGCCGCGATACGCCGCGGGCGAGCCGCCCTCCGCCACCGGGTACGTGTCCACGCCCACGTTGATCTTCGCGAAGGCCTCCTCATACGCCGCGAACCGGGTGATGTTCATCACGTCGGTCCACATGGCGCAACGGCCGGTGGAGAAGAGGTGTTGATGCCGCTCGTCGCCCCTGAACTCATTCATGGCGTCCAGGCCGCCCTGCAGGTCGAAGAAGCGCAGGGTCAAATCGAACGCCGTGACCATCAACTCGTTGTCGATAGTAGACGTCAACTCGTCATCGCTGAGCAAGCGTCCGCCCTGCTGCCAGAATGGCACCAGCCACCAGACCAGCGAGCTATTGCCGTACCAGAAGCCGAGGCGCTCGATGTTGTCGCCCTCTTTCTTGAGGGTCTGCTGGACTGCGGCGTCAAGTTCGTCCCAATTCGCCGGGCCGCTGTCCGGGTCCAGGCCCACTTCTACGAATACGTCCTTGTTGTAGAAGTAGGTAAAGACCGTGGGCGCCCAGGGCAGGCCGAACCAGTGGCCGCGGTAGGTCGAGTCGAACACCACGCGCGGATAGTAGTCGTCGGCGTCGATGACCGTCGAGGCCCGCACGTAATTGGTAATGTCGGCGGCAATGCCGCGCACGCCGAAGTCTTTGGGCAAATAGGCGTCGATGTAGGAAATGTCGGGCGGAATGCCGCCGGCGACCACCGTGGGCAGCTTGTTGATGGTGTCGCCGTACGAGGTGGTGATGACGTTGACGCTCGTGCCCTCGTTGGCCTCGTGGAACTCGTTGACGATTTCCGCGCCAATGCCGTCCACCCAATTGCTGCCGCCGATGTCCAGGGCCCAGAAGTTTACGGGCAGCATCTCGGCCGCGGGCATTGCTTCGGCTTTGTCCATGTCGTCAGACTCGGGCGCGTCCGCGGGGGCGGCCGGGGCCATGGTGGCGGCCTGACCGCACGCGGCGAAGAGCGCCGCTCCCGCCACCGCGCCGCTGCCGGCCAGCACGCGCCGCCGTGTCATGTGGAATTCAGTACGACTCTTCATCAAAACCGATCCTTCCTGCCTGGTAGGCGCTATACCAATCTCTTCCGCCGCGAATCATGATGGCGGGACAAAGGTGGCTTGCCGTCCGTTGCCATCGCTTCCAGGTAACCACGGAGAAGACCGCAGTTCCTAGACTGGTTGCAAGAATTGTAGCGTGTGCCAAGATGTGCTGTCAAGGGCATGAGCGTCCCTGACCAAGGCCGAGCCATCCCAAACCAGCGGCCCTTGGGCCGCTGACAAAGCGTGCGAATCTCTCGCGGTCAGTGCTGCGGGCGCCACTTGTAAGGCCGGACCGGATCGAACCCTGGCAAAGCAGAGTATCTCCACAGCGAGAATGCAAAGTCCTGTGGGCAGGTCCGGCCGTAGCTTGCGCTATATTCCTTATGTGGAATATACTAGAGCCATGCGTTGGGATGTCGAGTATACGGACGAGTTTGGGCGGTGGTGGCAAGGCCTCTCAGAGGGCGGGCAGAACGCGATCGCGGCACATGTTGAGTTGCTGGCGGAGCACGGCCCCAATTTGCCGTACCCCTACTCCTCGAACATTAGAGGTTCGCGCCACGGTGTCATGCGGGAACTGCGGGTGCAGAGCGGCGGCAGGCCCATCCGGGTCTTCTATGCCTTCGATCCAAGGCGAACGGCAATTCTGCTCATTGGCGGGGACAAGACGGGCAAGGGCCGGTTCTACGAGGAGTACGTGCCTGTGGCTGACAACCTTTACGACGAGTACCTGGTAGAACTGCGCAGGGAGGGGCTGATCGAATGAGTGGACGGCAGCCGTTCAGCGAATTGACCAGTGACTTTACGCCGGAACGCCGCCGGCGCATCGATGAAATCAAGCGGGAATTGCGCGCGGTAATGCCCATGCACGAACTGCGCCGGGCGCGCGCGCTGACCCAGCGGGAAGTCGCCGAGACGCTAAGGGTAAACCAACCCGCGGTCTCAAGACTGGAACAGCGGGCCGACGTGTACGTGTCCAGCCTGCGTTCCTACATCGAGGCCATGGGGGGAAAACTCAAGATTGTCGCCGAGTTTCCCGAAGGCGAGGTGGCCATTGCAAACTTCTCAAAAGTGGGAGAAGAGGAAGAAGACTCCGTCTGAGGCATGACTGCCGGTAAAGCGTGGCTCTCCCACGCGGCCCATGCTGCGACAGCCGAAACAAAACCGTTGCGAACTGAACTTTGCCGGGACGACCCCAGTCTGTGGCCCGGCGGTGGCTGAATGAAACGGCTCCCGAGCGGACGGCTACGTGGCTTGTTGGAGCGCGGCTATCTCATCAGCGCTCAGGGCGCGGCCATGCACGCGCACGTCGGCCAGGCTGCCGTTGAAGTGATCGTGCTGCCCAAAGCCAATGCGCAGCGGCTGGTTGTTCGCGATGTACTGCGGCACGTGCGCCGTATCGTCGGATACGGCCACCTGCACGCCGTCCACGTAGAGCCGCAGCCGGTCCGCTTCCCGCACGGCGGCCAGATGGCGCCAGCCGGGAGCCAAAGCCTGGTCGTACGTCACGTTGGCCCCGGCCTCCAGCGAATATACCCGGCCCGACGGCAGTGTGCCGCCAAAGAGCTTGCCCTGAAACACCGCCATGGACCACACCCGCCGGTAGGTTACGTCCGGCGTGGTGTCCAGTTGCCCGGTATTCGTCCACGTAGTCCCGCCCTCGTAGCGGTAGACGTTTGCCAGCGGCAGCGTGCCGGCGTAGAGCTTGCCGTTGTAGACCGCCATGGCCATGACTTCCTTTTCGTCTTCCAGGCGGCCCACGTCCTCCCAGGTTTCCCGCCCATCCCAGCGAAAGACCGTGCCGTTGGGCCACGTGCCCACGTAGAGTTCACCCCGGTAGGCGGCAAAGGAGTAGACCTGGGTGACGCCTTCCTGGAAGCCGCAGGGCGTCCAGTCGGTGCCGCCGTCATAGCGAAAGACGCCGCCGCCCTCGTTGCCCGCGCCGTAGAGGTGTCCCTTGAAGACTGTCAACGCCATCATGCGGCGTCCGGGCGTGCCGCAGTACTCCCAGTCCTCACCGCCCAGATACCGGAACACGCCCTGGCTGTAGAGCGGGATTGCGTAGAGGTCGCCGTTGTAGACCGCCATGCCGGCGATGGATTCCGCCCCTTCCAGGCGGCCGCAGAATTCCCAGGTTGCCTTGCCTCGGTACCGGTAAACCGCGCCGCCGGGGTGCTTATTTGGCGAGTCCTCCAGGGCGGAGCCGCCGGCCCGGTAGCAGGAGGTGCCGGCGTAGAGTTCGCCCCTGAACACGGCCAGCGACGCCACGGTATTGGCCGCGTCGGGACTGCCGCAGTCTTCCCAGGTCTGCCCGCCCGCGTAGCGGTACATGTGCCCGGATTCGTCCGCGCCCCACTCGAACGTGCCGGTGTAGAGGTCGCCATTGTAGACGCACAGGGAGTAGACGCGCAGGTTGTTGCCGGGACGGCCGCGGTCCATCCACGCCGGGTCGCCCGCGCCGTCGTCGATGCCGAAGTGCAGGTTGCGGTGGTGAGATTGGGCGGCGGTGACACCGGCGTAGTTCAGGGTGCCGAAGTTCAGGCCCTTGCGGGTCTTGGGATCGAACTTGCTCAGGATGTCGCCGTGCAGGTTGCCGCCGTCGGGCGGGAGGTGCGCCCACGCGGAGAGCGTGAAGTCGCGGCCGACCAGCGCCAGGGAGTCGCTGAGCGGCACATCTACGTGCGCGGTATGGCCGTCGAAACGCGCGGCGCCGTAGGGCGCGCCGTCGCGGCCCAGCGCCGCGAGATCCGCGCCGCGGTTGACGCCGTGATTGCCATGGCCGGAAGCATCCCGGCAGTCGCCGGTGAATTTCCAGTGTGCCAGCAGGCCGTCGTCGAAGCTCATATCGTATACTCCTGCACAGTCTTGGGAAGAGCTACGCTGTCTACTATCGGTGGTTCAGGCTGTCATTTGCGGGACGAACAAGGACCGTTCGTGCTGGACACTGCGACACTTCGACAAGCTCAGGACAGGCAGGCTCAGCACAAGCTTGTCGCAATACGAACGTGTGGGCTAGAGGCGATATCGGCTCTGTTTATCTTGCGACAGGCTCAGATCCTGCCCCGTGCTCGATACGGGGGCGAACGGAAGAATTACGCTCAAAGACATCCTTAAAATGACACCATGGAGACGTTTGCAGAACTCCGTCATACCGGTGGAGACCTCTACATAGTTCCGTCATAGCGGTGGGGACCTCTGCATAACTCCGTCATTCCGGCGAAAGCCGGAATCCAGAGTCGCTTTTACAGCCAGAAAGTGCATGAAGTCAATCCAGTTCACCCCCATCTTAACCCTCCTCAAGGTGGAAGGAGTTTCGCAAAGGTCAGCTATGGGAGCGCCGGCTGGCAGACTGCGAATTCTTGAGCGACATTGTACCCTACAAAGGACAGAAAAGTCGGCGAGGTCCAGACTGCCGCCACTATCGTATCTCGTTCACTTCAAGCCCAGTTTTTCGAGCCGCGTGCGCCGCCGCGCCCACGTGAGCGCCGCGCTGCCGGCCACCGCCATGGTACCGGCTATCGTGTTGAACAGGATGTCTACCGGATCGAACACCCGGTTGGGCAGCAGCCACTGAATGCCCTCGTCCAGCGCGCCGAGAACTACCGTGATCAAAACGGCGAGCAGCGGCGGCAGCGGTACCCGGCGGCCGTGGCTCCTGCGCTCGGTGAGCGCCTCGTAGATCAGCACGCCGACGATGCTGTACTCGATGAGGTGCGAGCGTTCGGTGGGAATCGTCATGCGGGTGAGCACCAGCAGGTAGGCGGTCGCGACCCCGATGGCCACCGCGACCTCAGCGCCGCCGGGCCGCACTTTCAGCCCCTGCGTGAGGATGGTCACCCCCACCAGAAACATGCAGAGCAGAAAGAGGCCGACGGTGAAGTCCAGCAGGCCCCGCTCTTCTAGTGTCTCAGCCAGCCGTTGCGCCAAGCCGAGGGTGGCGTAGATCGCCGCCATGACGACGAGCACCGCCAGCCAGAGACGGCGTTCACGTTTGGAGGAAAAAAGCTGCATAGCTGACGAAAGAGGCGTGAGTGCAGTCGTGACGATTCTGTGTGACTCAGTGTGCCACCATCACTCTGTATGGTTCCACATCTCCGCATGGTACACCACGGCTAACGGCAGCTATCGAAGCCGTCATTCCCGCGTGCGCGGGAATCCATCCGCTCCGTCCCCGCGCGAGCAAGAGTGGCGGACAAGCCTCCGCGGCCGACGGTGAGGACAAGAGCGGGGGACAAGCCCCCGCGCTACTGGGGAGTATGGGTCTTGAATGGGGGTAAGCCATCGGGTGGCCGTGCGGCGAGGCAATAACAAGCGCCGGAGAGCTTAGAGCAGTCCCAAACTCTCCGGCGCGCTACTATCGACCAATGCACTGCGCGTTCCGGTTCAGGACCGGGCTGAAAGATTACTCTATTAGCCTAATCCAGACCGCGCAGCTTGTCCTTGGGCGAGCACTGACCGTCACCAATTATGGACAGAGTGTCGTCCATCACTGGTAACTGTCAATTGCTACTCTCTTACTCCAGCGGCAGCTTCACCGGCTCGCCGCCAAGGCTCGCAGACCGCTCCGCCGCGAAGATGACTTCGTCGATCTTCAGGGCGTCGTTGATGTCCACTTCCGGCTTCTTATTGTTCAGGATGCAGTCGATGAAGTGGTCCGTCTGCGGCTGGAAGGGATGGTGCGAGACCTCCGGCGTATCCGGCATGATCGTCTCGAAGGTCGCCCAGTCGGTCTGCTCGGTCATGCGCTCGCCGATGAGGGTCTCCGAATGGAACTTATTCCCCACCAACGTGCCGCGGTCGCCGTGCAGGCGCACGTTGAACGAATAGGGGTTATTGCCCTCCAGGATGCAGCCAACCTTGCCGATGCGGCCGTCCTTGTAGCTGATCACGCTGAGCACGGTGCCTTCCCAGTCGAACGTCTTGGTGAAGTTGCCCCAGTGGCCCACCACGTGGTCCACCTCGCCGGGCATGAACTGCAGCAGCGCGTCCACGGCGTGGCAGCCGGCCGCCGCCAGCGCGGAACCGCCCTGCTCGCGGGTCTTCACCCAGTTGTAGCCCACGTACCACTGCGGCCAGTTGGCGCTGAAGTAGTCGCACTCGCCGTAGAAGATGTTGCCGAAGGCGTTCGCCTTGATGAGCTTGTGCACGATGAGGAAGTAGGGGCTCCAGTGCAGTTCGAAGCCCTCGCAGGCCACCACGCCGGCCTTGTCCACCGCCGCCGCAATCGACTTCAAGCCCTCCCAACTCAGGGCGGCGGGCTTCTCGATGAGCAGGTGATTGCCGGCTTCCGCGCCCGCCACCGCCTGGTCCACGTGCTTCTCGTTGGTGGAGCAGATGAAGATGACGTCCAAGTTGTCCTGCTTCAGCATCTGCTCGTAGTCGTTGTAGCAATGAGCGTTGCTCAGCCCGTGCTCTTCCTTGGCGTTCTGGGCGTTCTCCAGGCTGCCGCTGCAAAGCCCAACCACCTCAGTATGCGGGTTCGTGACCAGGGTATCGATGTGCTGGTGCGAGACCCAGCCGATGCCGACCACACCGACGCCAAGTTTTCCATCGTCTGTCATCGCTAATCCTCCCAAATGCAGAAGAACGTCTAACGGAACGTGGGTACAGTACAGCGTATTCGCGGCAAGCTGTCAAGGTAAGCCGCACCGCGATTAAAGCGGTTGACAGGCAGTCTTGACCCCAATAGGCTTGAAGTCACGGATCGCTTGCAGTGTAGCTGAGCGCAGGAGGCAGAAATGAGCGAACAGGATCAGGGGGCGGTACACGGCGGCCGCGAGAGTATCCATTGGGCACTCTTGATTCTCACGACGCTGGGTCTGGCCGGCACTGCGATCCAGCTCGCCATGGAGCGGCATTGGTCCCAACCGTGGCAGTTTCCGCCATGGGTGGCTCTGCTTGGGGTCGCGATCGGGCTCATCCTCCTGTTGGTTTCGACCGGACGTACGGCTGTCATGCTCGCCCGCGTGATCGCTGCGATCGTGCTCCTCATTTCTCTGGTGGGCTTTTGGCAGCACTTTGCCAGCAATACCGCGCATGGTGTGGGGGCCGATGCGCACATGGTGGAGGTCGTCGCCGGCGATGAGCATGCGGAGGAAGACGAGCACAGCGACGAAGAAGACGAGCACGCCGATGACGAGGAGAATACTGAAGAGGCAGACGGGGAAGAAGAACACGCAGAAGAGCACGCAGAGGAAGAAGCCAGTGTCATCGACGTGTTGACCGGCGCCGCGGACCACACACCGCTGTTGGCGCCGTTCGCTTTGGTGCAGGTCGCCCTCACCCTCGCCGCGGCGACCATCGGCCTGGGCGGCAGTGCGCAGGCAGCATCGCGGAGACGGCGCTCGTAGCCAGGCGTTGCGCGGAGTACAGGTTTCAATAGGCGAGGAAGAGCGCTTGATGGATTCCCGGACCGACGACCTGGCAGCCAGTTTGCTGCGCTGCCCGGTGGGCTGCGCTTTCTTGCTGACTATCGAGCGGGACCAGGTTCCCATTGAAGTTGCCGTCACGCCGCCGCAGGCGTTCTCGCGGGCCGCGGCCGCCTTGGACGCGCTCAATCCTTGGTCGGCGGATTTCGAACGAGCCGTTGCGGCCGCGCTTTCGCGCGGCGCAGACCTGGCTAGCCTGGCGCGCGCGGTTGTGTCACATCCCCAAAGCCGCTGGTGGACCGCGCCTATAGACCCGACCCGGCAGATGCTCGTGATTGACGAGACGACGTACCCGACCTCCGCCCGCGCGGCGCCGCCTTACCCCATTTGGGAGCGCATACAGCGCATATTCAAGCGAACATCCGCCCGCGCGGCGTCACCCAAGTCGGCATTCTGCTGGGAAGACTACGCACAACGTCCCAGGGAATGGCGCATAACCTCCACGCTCAGTGACGGGCATTCGTGCCTCGACACCGTTATCCCATTGGGCGTCGGCGACTGGGGGATGGTAGAGACGCACCGCAGGTTCGCAGCCAAAATCGACGCATCGGCCCGCGTCTTCGAAGTATCCGGCCCCGCCGATTGGCACGCGCTCTGCGCTTCTTTTCCGCGCATCAATCAGCATCCCAATAGCCCGGCCGGGGTCGGTACGCTTTCGCCGGACTGGTCTCACGTTGCTACACAGTGGGAGGGCGTTCACCTGACGTTCATGGGGCTCCTGACCGCGCTATTCGTGCGCCATAGCTCGGCGGCGGGAACCACCATGCTGTGGTCGTTGGACACGGAGGGCACACTCTGGCTCCCGGGAGACTTCCTGCGCGCGGGCGCGCCACTCGCGCCCTTGGATTGCGACGCAAGCGAGTTCAGGACAAGCGGACCGCTGATGGATAGGAATTTGGGAATCCCGGAGTGGCCGCCTGACCCCGGCATCATCCGCTACCGCGGGTGATCCTCACTGCCTTCGAGACGATCCGGTCGCTTTCCCAGTCACCATTCTCGGTCACACAAGAAACCGGGTGCTAAAACCGCGACACCTCCCATTCTGGCAAGCGCCAACCGAGTTTGAGCTAGCGGAATAGGAGGAATTAGGAAAGGAAAAGGACAACCACTACAGGTTGCCCTTTTCCTTCACTTCGCAACGTTGGGGAAAGCGTGCCTAAGCAACGTTGCCCCACATGCTGCCTAGTCCTTAGAAGTCCAGCACCGAGTTGGCGAGCGTCTCGTCCAGGACGATCTGGGTCTGCTCGTTGGTTTCGGCGATGGCCTCCTGGATGGTCTTCTCGCCCTGGTAGATGGTGCGCGGCAGGGCCACGTGCAGGCCGAGGATCTCGATGCCGCCGGGAGCGGTCACTACCCAGTGCGCGCCGGCCATCTCGATAGAGGCCTGCAAGCGCAGAGGGTCGTCCTTGGTCCACTCGGGACTGTTCGCGATGGCCTGCTGTACCGGGAGGCGCCCCTTCTCATCGTTGAAGCGCAACTCTTGCGGCACGTCGTAGAGCCACTCCAGGAACGCGAACGCGCCTTCGGGATTGGCCGAAGCGTTCGGCAGCACCTTGGAGCCGCCGCCGCCGTACGTGGCGGGCGTGCCGCCGGGCGGGATGGGCTCCACCGCCAAGCCGTAATTGAGCGCCGCAAAGCCCTCGCGGTAGTCGGGGAAATTCGGGATGTCGTAGATCTCGAAGTACATCGCCAGCTTACCGTCGATGAAGATCTGCTGCGGGCGAATCTCGCCGCGGAACTCCTGGATGGCGGCATAGCCGTCCTGCGCCTCGTACATACGCAGCGTATGCTCGAAGGCGTTCACCATCATCTCGTTGTCCATGGTGGACGTGCTGTCGTCGGCTGACGTCAGGCTGCCGCCCTGCTGCCAGTAGGGGATCATCCAACCGGCGAGCGCGCCGCCGCTGCCCCACAACGGCACGAAGCCAAGACGTTCGATATTGGCGCCGTCTTTCCTGAACGTCAGGTTGATGGCTTCATGGAACTCGTCCCAGGAAGTGGGCGGGCTCTCGGGGTCCAGGCCTACTTCCACCAGCGCGTCGTCGTTGTAGAAGAGCGTGCGCACGTCCGCCGACCACGGCAAGCCGAAGTGGTGGCCGCGGTAGGTGACGTCATTGAGGATGCGCTCCCACATGTCGGCGGTATTGATGATGGACGACGCCTTCACCATGTCCGTAATGTCGCGCACGATGCCGTTCACCGCCATGGTCTTGGGAATGTAGCGGTCCTGAAACGCCATATCGGGCGCCGCGCCGCCGGCCACCGCCGCGGGCAGGGTGTCGCGATTGTCCCTGCCGGACTTGGGCACGGTGGTGACGTTGTACGCATCGAACGTCTCGTTGAACTCTGTCACCAACTCAGCGCCGATTTCCTCGTTGAATGAACCCCACGAAGACGTGAGCGACCAGTAGACCACCTCGGTGGCCTCCATCGGCGCTGCCGGCTTCTCTTCAGCTTCTGCCTGTGGCGCCTCGGCCTCAGCCGCTTCCTCCATTGGGGCCGCGGCGGTACCGCAGGCGGCGAGCAGGATCGCGCTTCCCGCGAAACCCGCACTAGCACCAAGCACTTGCCGTCTGGACGTACGCATGGTTGGCCTCCTCCGCACAACTGCGTAAACTCGTCGTTTTACCAGCCCTTCCCACTTGTTTGATCAAGATAGGCAGAGCTAGTCTATCCATAGTTTTATAGCAGTGGAGAGGAGCTTCGTCAAGAGGTATGGCACAATGGCCGGGTGCAGTGAGTGCGCGAGAGGCAGAACGCGCTCTGGAAAATGATACAGGTGGTCAGCCGAATGAATGGCTCAACGCGGGAAAGCCGCACCGGTGTTTCCGTCGGAATCCTGGGTGTTCCTGCAATCCTGGTGTTTGCGCTGCTGCTGTTGGCGATGAGCTCGTGCGGCCCTTTTTCCTCACCGGGGACGCCACCCAACCAGCGTTTCGGGCACGTGCTCGAAGCCGTGGAACTATCCTGGGACGCCTCGCCGGGTGCGCACAGCTATACCGTTTACTTCGGCGACGGAGACTGCCGGCTGGAATCCGGCCGGCCCGAAAACTGCGTGGAACTTGAGAGCGGCATCGAAGGCACATTCTACCTCCACCACAATTATCGCGAGGAAACGGGCAACTACTGGGTCATCGCCTGCAACCGCTTTCGCTGCTCTAAAGTCGACACGGTCAACCCCGCACTACCCTTGCCTCCTCCCCCCGCTGAGATAGATTTCCTGCAAGAAGATTCGGTTCTGCGGATTGCGTGGAGCCCCGTGCCCGGGGCCACCCACTACAAGGTCTACCATAACCAGGATAATGCGCGCTGCACACCGTCCGTTTCCTACCACCCGCAATGCGCTGAGGTGGCTGGGAACGTGGACGGGACGGTGTACGCCCATACTATCCCGGCTCCTAGAGGACCCTATCGTGTTGAAGTTGTCGACAGGACGCTGGATTCGCTGACGATCTACTGGTCGGGGAGTGACTACAGGCACCACTATTGGGTCGCCGCTTGCACAAACCTAGGCTGCTCGGCGATCAACACCGACTATACTCCCGCAGAGCATGTTGCATCATACGAAACCCTGCCGCAGTACTACCTTATCTATCGGCAGCCGGAAGGGCAGGCGGCACAAGAGATTAGGTACACGCCCACAGGATCGAGCCCCAACCATACCCAGTATGTCGATAGGGGCTTGCAGCCAAGCGCGATCTACTACTATCGCGTCAACGCGTGCAACGACAGCGGCTGCTATGCAGGCTCCGGTCAGGCGGGTGGACTCACGGAAGCCCAAGGCCCGGTTGATCCGCCAACCGCGCCCACCGGTTTTCACGCGGAGAAGGTTGACGTAAGTGGCTTGCCCGACGATGCGAGAGTGTTCTGGGAAGCGGTGGCAGGCGCGACATACTATGAGGTTTGGCAGGGCGCCGATCCATCTCAACCCTTCACGTTCGACATGGAGATAAGCGCCCCGATGCTGCCCACGTGCCCGGGCGTGGAAGGCTCCGGTCGCGGCTGTTACTACGATCCTCACCCCAATACGGACCTTGATGGATTCGATACCACCAGCTATAGGGTCAGAGCATGCAACAAGGCCGGTTGCTCGCCATTTACGGAAACCATTACGTTGCGCTAGGGTAGACACCAGCGGGCCATGAAACAGCACGCGTCTCACGAGTCGTTTCAGTTAAGGTCTGTCGCAGCTCGTAGGTCTGGCGAAGCGTCGCGTGGCGCATGCGAGCGAACGGCGAGCCTTAACGGCGACGCCAAGCCTACGGGTGAACCGTAGGCTCTCGTGGCCGTTGCCTGAGCGCCTGAGAGCTTCGCTATTGTTGCTTTGCCTACGATGGCGCGCAGTGCAGTATCATGAGGTCAATCCGCAGGTTGCAACGTCACACCGCTTGCATTACGTGAAAGGAAAGCGCTCCATGCTCGAACTTGCCATCATTGGGCTTAGTCCCCAGCACCCGCGTTCTTTTTCCCAACTCATCAATGAAGAGAACCCCGACGGCGCGGGCCTGAACGGCGTGGCCCGCATCTCCATGCTCTGGGACCGCGACCGCGCGGCGGCGGAGGAATTCGCGGCTGCGCATGGGCTGGACGCCGTGCTCGATGAGCCCACGGCGGCGATCGGCCGGGCCGACGGTGTGCTGGTGCTGGAAGACCCCGGCGACACGCACCTGGAACTGGCGCGGCCCTATCTGGAGGCCGGCGTGCCGACGTTTGTGGATAAGCCGTTTGCGCTGGGCATCGAACATGCTAAGGAGATGGTGCGGCTGGCCCAAGCCCACAACACGCCGCTGATGTCGTCGTCGGCGCTGCGCTTCGCGCGGGAAGTCATCGACTTCAAGGCCAATGAGCAAGAGCTCGTGGGCGAGGCGCGGATTGCCGTGGCCACCGGACCGAACGAACTCGTCTACTACGGCATCCACGCGGCGGAGCTCTTCTACACGATCATGGGCCCCGGCATCGCGTGGGTGCGCAACGAGTATACGGACGAATACGACATCGTCCACGTGCGCTATACCGACGGCCGCGCGGTGACCATGCAGATCATTCGCGCCGCCCGCTACGGCTTCTTGCTGCAGGTGTACGGCACAGAGGGCAGCGCCGACGTAACCGTGCGCGATGCCAATTTCTTCTACGCCGAGCAGATGCGCAACGTGGTGCGCATGATTCAGACCCGCGAAAATCCCATACCCCACGAGGAGATGCTGGAGATCATCGGCATGCTCGTCGCGGCGAAGCAATCTGGAGAGACGGGCGAGCGGGTGGAATTGTCAGCCGTACTGTAGTCACGCGCGTTTGGCGCGCGTAAGGAGAGATGTTCCGATGCGCATAGTCGAGGCCCGCGTCATTCCGGTCGCGCTGAGCGATCCCCCGTTGCGCAACTCATGGGGGCTGCATGAGCCGTACGCGCTGCGCTCCATCATACGGTTGACCGGCGACGACGGCTGCGTGGGTTGGGGCGAGACCTACGGCGGCGAGGAAATGGTGCGCCAGCTCGAAGGCGCCGCAGCGCTGGTGACCGGCAGTGATCCGGCCCACTTCAACCGGCTGCGCATGCTCATCAATAGCCCGCGCATCTTTGCCGCCTACGAGACGGCCATGCTCGATCTGCTCGGCAAGGCCAGCGGCCGGCCGGTGTGCGACCTGCTCGGCGGCAAGGTCCGCGATGCCGTGGACTACGGCGCATACCTCTTCTATAAATACGCCGGCGATGACGACTGGGGCGAGGCCATGAGTCCGGAGCAACTGGTGGCCCAGGCCGAGAGGTTCGTGGAGCGCTACGGCTTCAAGACGCTGAAGCTCAAGGGCGGCGTCCTGCCGCCGGAAGAGGAAGCCGAGACCATGCGCCAACTGCGGGAACGCTTCCCGGACCACCAGCTCCGCATCGATCCGAACGCCATTTGGTCGGTGGAGACAAGCATCCGGTTCGCCGGCTGGGTGGAGGAACTGGACCTGGAATACTACGAAGACCCGGCGCCGGACCTGGCCGGTATGGCGGCGGTGGCGCAGGCGACGCCCATACCGCTGGCCACGAATATGGTCGTGACGGCGTTCACCCACATCGCGCCGGCCGTGTTCATGGACGCCGTGCAGGTCGTGCTCGCCGACCACCACGGCTGGGGCGGACTGCGGGCGTCTGTGGAATTGGCGAAGATTTGCGAGGTGTTCCGCCTGGGCGTCTCCCAGCACAGCAATAGCCACACGGGCATATCACTTGCGGCGATGACACACTGGGCGGCGGCGGCGCCGAATCTCATCTATGCGTCGGATACCCACTATCCCTGGAACGAACAGGATGACATCGTGTGCGGCGGGCCGCTGCAATTCGTCGACGGCGCATTCCCGGTGCCAACCGGCCCGGGCCTGGGCGTGGAGGTGGACGACGACCGCCTGCAAGCGGCCCACGAGCGCTACCAGGAGCACAAGGCCGCCGGCCGCGACGACGTGAGCGCCATGCAGGCGCGGGATCCGAATTGGCTGCCTATGCGCCCGCGCTGGTAGCAAGTCCCGCTTGGGATATGTTCGTGTTCGTGAATTGGCTGGCGGCTGGCACAAGGGCGTTTCGCTCACGTAACTTGCGATGGGGCCGCTCATCCCACTTTCTCCAATCAGCTTGCGTTGACACGCCAGTGTCTATACCCCATGCTGACTTACATGCCAATTGGCAGACTCAAGGGATTTGCGGTCGAGCCGGGATAGCGGGTCACCACGCAGCCTGCAAGACGCCTAGCAGGAATCGCTGAAGTGAGAGGAGCACATGTGACATGGCTAACGACACGTATCGCGTTTGCATAGTCGGCACCGGCGCGCGGGGCAATGCCCATGCCAAGGCGTGGGCCGAATCCGGCGAGGCCGAGGTGGTCGCCGTGGTGGACGTCTTGGAAGACCGGGCGCAAGAACTGGCGGCGGCGTACGGCGCGCCCCACGTCTTTACGGACTACCGGGATGCGGTGGCCCGCGACGACATCGACGTCGTCTCTGTCTGCACGCCTGCGTTCTACCACGAAGAGGTCACCATCTTTGCCGCTGAGCACGGCAAGCACATGCTCAGCGAAAAGCCCATTGCCATGCGCTTGGACCAGGCCGATCGGATGATAGCGGCGCTGGACGCGGCCGGCGTGGTGTACGTCGTGAATTACCAGAGCCGCTTTGGCGACGGTCCCGCGGCGGTGCGCCGGGCCATCCGCGAGCGGGCCCTGGGCAGCCCGGTCATGTTCCGCATGCACTCGGCAGCGCACATTCGCCCCAAGCTGGCCATGCACGACATGGACCGCGGCAACGGCGGTCCGCTCAACGACTTCATGACGCACTATTTCGACTACTGGCGCTGGCTCACGGGCACGGACCCGGTGCGGGTGAGCGCCCACGGGTTTACGTTTGCCAAAGACCGGCCGGAGATCGCCCACTTCCAGAATATCGCGCCGGATACGGCGACGGTAGCGTTGGAATACGGCAGCGGCGATCTGGCCGCATTTAGTATCTCGTGGGGCCTGCCGCCGGGAGTGCAGCCTCAGGGGCGCATCGATGACATTCTTGGCCCGGAAGGCGCGCTGGCCCCAACGCGGCCCCGAGACGGCTTCAAGATTCTCCGGGAAGGCGGAGCTGTTGAGGAGTTTGGGCCGTTCAGCGGCGACAGCCAGTTGCTCCTGACCCAACACACGCTGCGGGCGATCCGCGGCGAAGAGCCGGTGCAGGCCAGCGCGGCGGACGCGCGCATCGCGTTGGCGGTGACGTGGGCGGTCTATGAATCCCTGGCACAGAACGGGGCTGCGGTAGACATCGAGCTGTAGGGTTGGTCTGCCGGGCAAGATGCGTAGCCGCGCGCGCCAACGCGGCAGAATCGGATTACCACTGCCCCCGCAGGCAGAAGTCGCGGGAACTTGCCCCTCGCCGGATCTGTCGCATCGTGGTAGCGCGGGGGCTTGTCCCCTACGGTGTCGCACCATGACCTGCGCCTGAGCCGTTCGCCCTGAGCTACGTCGAAGGGTGAACGGCTCAGGCACGGGAGCGTAGGCATGGGCATTCTATGCATCGCATGCGGTTCGACAGAGCCAGTGCTGAGCCTGCCAGACCTAAGCTGCGTCGAAGGGTGAACGGCTCAGGCACGGGAGCGTAGGTATAGGCATTCTATGCATCGCATGCGGTTCGACAGAGCCAGTGCTGAGCCTGCCAGACCTGAGCTACGTCGAAGGGCCGAAGTGCTCAACACGAACGGAGAAAGCTGAAGCCAGCCACTTTGATGCAACAACATTGGGGCTTGTCCCCCTGCCGGAGCGCGCGGGACCGCGATCACGTTGGAAGCACATGGCGGGGCTTGGACAACGCCACCGCCTGTAGCGGGTGTGCATGAGTCTGATCCTGCAGCGCATTGACCCTACGACGGACGCAGGTTACAAACCTGCGCTGCCGGTCGTGGCTTGCGCTTTTGGTCAAGGCCTGTGCTACCGGCAACGGCCCGCGCTTCCATACAAAACCTGCGCTACCGGCAATGTGTAGGGATGAGCGTGCCCTGCCCCTTGCCAAGAGAGTGAGTGCGACAAGATTGGGGGCAAAGCCCCGTCCTGCACGGATATAGCGGCAGTTGGGGTCAAGCCCCCTCGCTATGCCGACATAGCGGCTGGGATTGATACCCTGGGCTACGAGAGAACCGCACATGCCGTTCGTACATGAACTTTACTTCACATAACCCATCGCGCCTGCCATCGCGTCGCAACTCATAGACGTAATCCCCTCAATCACATATAAAGTAGGCCCATGGCCTCGATAGACAGCCCCCGTCCACGTTCGCGGCTTGCGCAGCACCGGTATCTCAAGCCGCTGGTCTTCTTTCTAGCGATCTTCTTTCTCAACGCCACCTTGGGCACACCGGGCCGTTCGCTCTTTCCCGTCTACGTGGAGAAAGTCCTCGGCGGCTCGCCCATCCTGACCTCCTCGCTTTTTTCGCTTCAGAACCTCGTACGACTTGCCATTCTCTTCATTGGCGGCATGCTGGCGGACCGCGTCGGAGCGAAGTATCTCATGCTGCTGGGCATGACGGCGGTGAGCATCGGCGGCCTCATGTTCCTGGTGTCCGACACGCGCGTGCTTATCCTGCTCTCGCTTCTGTACGGCGCGCTTTTCACGCTGCGCACCACGTCCTCCCGCGCCTACCTGGCCTTGGTGGCGCCCTTGGGAAGTATGGGTCTCATGGGAGCCCTCTACTTTACCGGGCCAACCATTGGCAGCGCATTGGGCAACGCGGCAGCCGGCCCCATCGCCGACCTCTTCAGTTTCCGCACGTTGGGCATCGTGATGCTGGTAGGGAACCTGGTGCTGGTATTCTTCGGCATGCTCTTCTTGCCGCACGTCAAACTGGAGCAGATTCAGACGACGTCCGCGTGGGAGATGTTGCAGTCGTACCGGGTTCTCTGGCGGCGGCCGCTCATCCTGCGTCTCATCGGGATACGCTTCTTGCCTACGTGGTGGCTGGGCACGAGCTCCGTGCTGCTGCCGCTCCTCATCTTTCGCCTCACGGATTCGGTGACGGCGGTTGCCCTATACGCCACCGTCAGCGCCCTGGTTACCGGAGCGTCCGGACTCTTCGTCGGTTGGCTTTCCGATCGCATCGGCAGAGGCATACCGGTGATAGCGAGCAGTATTACGCTCGCCCTCGGGCCGTTGGGCTGCGCGCTGTACGCCGACAATGCGTTGCTGCTCGCCGCGTCGGCAATCTTCACGAGTCTGGGCGGTCAGTGGCTGGCCTCCCTTATGCCGTCGCTGGTGTTTGTGTCGGGTGGGGGACACGAGCAAGGACGCCTCACGGCCATCACCGAGGCGGCGTGGACGTGCGGCAACCTGGGCGGCACCATGGCGGCGGGGCTGTTGATCGGCCTGGGCGCGCCCTTGCCGTTCATTCTTGCCGGCGCGCTCAACTTCGGCACGGTGATGCTGGCGCTGCAGGCGGCCAGAATTCTGCGGAATACAGACAACCACCGCGCGGGCTAGGGTTGGCCGCGGATGCTTGCCGGCTGAGGCCGCCCGCGGTTGCTGCTCGCGGCGACTTTGCGCGTACCTGCGCCATGGTCTGCGGCGCTTGTGCGGCCTGCCGCGGCCCTGCTGACCGCCGCCAGGCCGAAATCCAGCCGCTTTTTTCGTTAAAGTGGTTGACAGCCTGGGATTGTTCTTTTAACAATTAGGGTATAGGTTCTTCATTCTCTGAACTGCTGCCCGACGGCAGCCCCAGGCGGGAGGTCGAGTACACGGTGACATGTTGGTGAGCAGGCGCTCCTGCTCGATGCGCGTAGCGCCTGCAATGCTGGCGACGTGTGCGTGATGCCTCGCCTCAGAAGGAGGTAGCGACCATGTTGAACGCGCAAACAACACTGCGGCAAGGCTGGCTGGCGCGGGCGGTGCTCTCCGGCTTCGTTGCCACCGTACTCATGCTGCTCGCCGCCGTGCTCGCCTACGGCATAGCCTACGCGCTGGCGAACATCGAGCCCTCCGCTCAGACGGGCGCACAGACCTACGCGGCCTGGTTCAAGGGCTTGACCGACAACATCGTGGTCGAATACACCACGGACGTCTTCTACGCGGCCATCGCCGTCCACTTCGCCATCGGCATGGGCTTTGCCCTGATCTACGCGGCCTTGGTTGAGCCGCGCATCTCCGGAGCGGACGTTGGCCGGGGTCTCGCCTTCGCATTCTTCCCGTGGGTGCTGTCGCTCGTGGTCTTCCTGCCGCTGGTGGGCGCGGGCTTCTTCGGCCTAGGGCTGGGCGCGGGCTTCTTGCCTATCGTCGGCAACCTGATTCTGCACATCGTCTACGGCGCCGCGCTGGGCCTGATCTACGGCTCGTTCGGCGACACCGTGGATGCGGAAAACCCCGCTGCCGGTCAAGCGACGCGGGCGGACACCGCCGCCATGAGTTCGTCGGAGCGCCTCGCCGCTCGCGGCATTGTGGCCGGCATTGCCGCCGGCGCCGCGTTGGGAATTGTCGCCGCGGGCATCGCGGGCATCAGCGGCTCGGCGGAGATGATGAACTTGCCGCTGGCGGCGTTCGTGCTCGTGTCGGCGCTGATCGGGGGCACCGTCGGCGCGTTGATCGGCTCGCTGGTCGGTCTGGAGCAACCCGCCACCTGAGTGAGCGCGGGCACGTCTCGATTGGGCCACTCTTCCAGGGTTACCTCCAGCACGCGGTTTATCCGGCGATCGCGGTAAATGCGCAGTTCCACGATGTCCCCCGGCTTCTTGTGGGCGTCCAGGTACTCGCTCAGGTCGGCGATTCCGTCCACTCGCCGGTCGTCGATACTGACGATGATGTCGCCATTTACGCCGGTCGTAAAGGTATCGTTGTTCAAAGTCGAACCGGGCAGAATGTCGTAGACGATGACGCCGTAGTCAACGGGCAGGTTGCACTGCGCGGCAAGCTGGGGCGTGATGTCGGCGCCGTGGATGGGCAGCCAGGCGTGTGTGGGCGTCCTGCCCGCCATGAGGTCAGGCAGGATTGCTTTCACGCGGTCGATGGGCAGGGCCAGCGCGATGCCGGCGAAGGTGCGCGACTGGATCGCTGTATTGATGCCGACCACCACGCCTTCCCGTACGTCGATCAATGGTCCACCTGAACTACCGGGGTTGATCGAAGCGCCGGTCTGGATTATGCCCGTGATGGTCCGGCCGGAAAAAGCATAGGTGCGCCCCAGGCCGGTGACGATGCCGTCGCTCAAAGAGTTGCGGTAGACGTAGAACGGGCTGCTGATGGTGATGACCTCATCGCCAACCTTCAAGGCATCCGAGGATCCCAGCGGCGCCACCACCAGCTTGCCGGGCGGAATGAAGCTCGCCCGCAGCAGCGCAACGTCGGAGCCCGGGTCGGCCCCGATGACGCGCGCGCTGGTCCGCGTGCCGTCGTTGTACGTGATCTGTAGGTCCCTGGCGCCCTCAACCACGTGGTAGTTGGTCAGAATGTGACCCTCCTCGTCAATGATGAACCCGGATCCGGCCTCGTTATACGGTTGGGCGACATTGATTGCGCCCGACCAAGCCGATATTTGTACCACACTGCCCACGAGCCGTTCGTAGACTTCCGCGATCCGGTTTTCGTTGGCTTGCGCGACAACCGGCGGGGTCGTGGGCGCGGGCTGAGGAGTGGGAACAGCCGTGGGCGCGGCGGTAGGCGCGGGCTCCGGACTCGGCGCTGCCGTGGGTGTGGGCGTCGGCGCCGCCAAAGGTGTAGGATTGGGGGTCGGTGTGGGCGCCGGCGTGGGCAGCGGCACGAGCAGCCGTCCGTCGCTGGCGGCGCCAGTGGTCGGCGAGGCCCCCAGGCCGGACTCAGCGGCGCCGGGACCATCCAGGAGGCGCAGCACGCCGACTACCGTGAGCGTGCTGCCCGCCGCCACCACGAGGAGCAGGGCGAGGATTGCCCCCGGCACCATGAGGCGGCTCCGCCACGTCCGCGTACGGCCCTGAAACGGGTCATACGGCCGGTTGCGCACGGCTCCCCTCCCGCGGCAGCCGTATGGTGAAGACGCTGCCCGCGCCCGGAGCGCTTTCCACCGAGATGGTCCCCCCGTGCTGCGCGATGACGTCATGGGCAAACGGCAGGCCCAGATCGTCACTGGCCCCAGCCGCGCCGGCGGAGCGCGTGAATACCAGGGGCAGGTCGTCGGCCAGGATGCCCGGCCCAGAATCCCTCACCGCAATGTCTGCGTAATCTTCAGCGCAGTCGAGAGTTACCGTGACCGCGCCGCCCGCCGGAGTCGCGCCGCAGGCATGGTCTATTACAGCCGTCAGAGCTTCCTGCAAGCCGGCTGGGTCGGCGCGCACCAACGGTTCGCAGTCCCACTGCCACGCCAGGCGCAGGCGGTCGCCGTAAGCCGCGCTCCGGTCTTGACAGATGTCTGCGAGCAGCGGCGACAGGGCTACCTCCTCAGGCTCCACGTCGAGGCCGGTCTGCGCCCCCACGTACAACGGTAGGTGATCCAGCCATCGCGTCAGGGCTTCAGTCTGTGCGTCGAGCCACGCGACGACATCATCATAGGCTGCCGACCACCCACGCGGGTCGGCCTGCAAGAAGTCCCGGGCCGCGCCGCGCTGGGCCGGGGTCAACTCTTGCGCGTCAGGACTGCCGGGACGCAGTTCCGTGCGCATGAAGTCGTTCAAGTCGCGTTGCTGGGCGATGAGACGTCCCAGTTGACGTTGGACGTACGCCGCGCACTGCGCCCGCACTGCCGACGCCTCCCCGGCTGCGGCTTCGGCAACGGCGACTCGGTCCAGCAAGTTGTTCAAGCTTTGCGCAAGCCAGTGGGGTTCTTGGAGATGGCCCCCTAACACCAAGCGTTCATCGTCTTCGCCAAACGCCCGGATGCGCGCGGTGGCGCTCGCCACGTCCTCGATGGGCTTCGCGGCAACGTGGGCCACCAGCAGGCCCAAGCCAACGGCAAACAGGAGGCTGACCCCCGCCCCGGCCAGCAGCACGAAGCGCAGATTGGCCAGCGCTGCCTCCACCGCCGCCAACGGGCGCGCGAGCTGCAGCAGCCCTTGGGTGTTCGCCGGCAGGACTACGGGCAGGGCATAGACCCGGTACGCGGCGCCAGCATGATGGATCGTCTCGTAGCCGCCGGCAGGCGGTAGGCTGCTTGTCGCTCGATAGGCGCTGGCGTCAAGCAGGACGGCGCGATCGCCCAGCGAGCGGGCTACCACGCGGCCGTCGGCAGCCACTAACCGGAAGACCGAACCCGACGGGGCCACCGCTTCGTAGGGGGCGGAGACCGGCCGCGTCGCGCCAAGCAACGGCGAATCGGCAGACGTGAGAAAGTAGTCTCCGAGCTCTTGCCCTTCTGCCGCCAAGCTGCGGTCGAGTTGGGTATGCAGGCTGAAGGACAGCACGAAATACAATGCCAGACTCACCAGGCCCAGCGCCAGGGTAAGAATCACCGTCGTCACAACGGCAATGTGCAGCCGCGTGGACATGACGCGCCTTCCTCCACGTTCTTTCCTGTAGCGGTTCCTGCGCCGCTAGGATTAAACCTACCACAGTGCTTGGCGCCAAGTAAGCAGTAGTACAGGATTTGCAGGCAGGCACGGGGACTCCGGCGGGAATTAGCGCCGGGGCCGCCAGCCACAGGCGTGCTAGAATAGGACAATCACTCTCCAAACCGCCCTAAACGCTGGGACTGGCGCTGCCATGGCATCTGTGGAAAAACCGGACGCACTTCCTTCACAGCTTGACAGCGCCGCGATGGACGCAATCTACGGCCCCGATGGGCTGCTGGTGCGCGCCGGCTGGGAGCACCGCGCCGGGCAGCACAAGATGGCGGCGGCGGTGAGCGCGGCCCTGGCGGAGCGCCGCCATCTGGTGGTGGAAGCCGGCACGGGCGTCGGCAAGAGTCTCGCCTATCTCATCCCCGCCGTGTTGGCCCGGCACACCGACCCGGACTGCGGCCCCATCGTCATTTCCACGGCTACCAAGGTCCTGCAGGACCAGCTCTTGCACAAGGACGTGCCGGCCGTCCAGGAGTTGCTGGCCCCGTTTGGCATCACGTTCGATGCCATGGTGGCCAAGGGTCTCGGCAACTACGCGTGCAGGCTTAAGTTGGACGAAGTGACCGGCAACCTCATGCCGCCGCCGGGCCTGGCGGGCATGGTGGAGTGGCTGGGCGAGACCCGGACCGGCGACGTGGACGAACTCAGTTTCACGCTTTCCGCCGAACTCCGCGAGCAGACGATTGCCACCGACACCGACTGCATCGGGCGCCGCTGCCGCTTCTACCACGACCGCTCATGCTGGTACTACGCCATGCGGGCGCGCCTGAAAGAGGCGGACGTCATCATCTGCAACCACGCGCTGCTGTGCTTGAGCACGCTGGCTGAGATACTGCCCCCGCACGCGTTTCTCATCGTGGACGAGGCGCACCAACTCGAATCGTTTGCCTACACGGCGTTCACGGACACCCTCACGCCGCGCAGCATCACGCGCTTGATCCCCGACGAGCCTGGCCTGGAGGGTCTGCGTGACGCGCTGCAGCGGGGCGTTGCCGCGTGTTGGGTGCAGTTTTCGGCATTGCTCACGCGCCAGGGCCGCGGCGAATGGGGCGGCCGGCAAGCGAAAGTGGCCGAGCAACGTGAATTCGCGGCTGAGCCCGTCACTCGTGTGCTTCATCAGTATTACCAGGCCCTGCAAGAGCGGTTGCCCCAGATGCCGACCGAGGAGGAAGAGGCCAAGCTGCAAAAGCGCATGGAACAGGTGGACGCCGTCATCGGCCGCATGGACCGTTTCTGCGCGCAGACGCTGCGGGGATCCCTCCGCTACGTGGAAGAAGGGCGCAACGGCACGCAACTGCACTACACGCCCATCGACGTCTCCGAGCACCTGGCGCGGGTGACGCAACGGACGCAGGCCACGGTGTACACCTCGGCGACCTTGGCGGTGGGCGGCAGCATGCGGTTCTTTGCCTCTCGCGTGGGAGTCCCCGCTGTGCGGGAAGGGGGTCGCGCCGCTCGCCAAGGCGACGGCGCCGCGCGCGAGGACGTTCGCGCTGCAAGTGGAGACGTTAACGCTGCGCGAGCGGATGGCGGCGCCGCGCGTAAATCCGACAGCACGCCGCGCCAGGGCGCCGACAACTATCGGGAAGTCACGTGCGAAAGCCCCTTCATCTTTCAGGAACAGGCGCTCATCTGGGCGCCGCGGCCCCGGGAGTTGCCCGAGCCGCCCTCGCGCTGGGAAGGCGATGACGCTCACGCCTATCTGACGGCCTTGGTCGATCGCTTGGAGCGGCTGGTCACCGCGTCCCGGGGACGCGCCTTCCTGCTCTTCACCAGCTACCGCAATCTGGAACACTGCTACCGGGAGCTTTCGCAGCGCGTGGGCGACGCGCTGCTCTGTCTGCGCCAGGGCGAGATGCCCCGCCGGGAACTGCTGCGCGTTTTCCAGGAGGACGGCCACGCCATCCTGTGCGCCACCAAGTCGTTTTGGCAAGGCGTGGACGTGCCGGGTGACGCGCTTTCGGTGGTTGCCATAGACCGGCTGCCGTTTGCCGCGCCCTCACCGCTTTCCCAAGCGCGCCTGGACGCCGTAACCGAAAGCGGCGGCAACTGGTTCCGCGACCTCATGCTGCCGGAAGCCATCATCGACCTGAAGCAAGGCTTCGGCCGCCTCATCCGGAGTCCGGCGGATAGTGGCGTGATGGTGCTGCTGGACGCCCGCATCCACACAAAATTCTACGGCAGGACCATTCTGAATTCGCTGCCGCCGGCGCGGCGGGCGCGGGACTTCGGCGAGGTGGAGCGCTTTCTGCGTTAGCCGGTGTTGGGTATGCCCACCGTGCTGAAGGGGTCAGCCGTGGCCGCGCCAAGATCCCGGCGTGCGGCGCGGCGTTATTGGGTTTCCGGTGGGGAGGGCATGTGGCGTTGTGCCCAGGCGACGTTTTCCTGGGTCAACATGCGCGTCACGTTCAGCGCTTCCTTGCTATTGCCGAGAAGCTGGCTGAAGGCTCGAAGCTGCAACTGGGTGAGCACCTCCGGCGCCAGCGGTACGTCCTCCGCGCGCTCCAAGACCTCGATGATGTGGAAGCCGAACGGCGACTGGAATGGCTCGCCGATTTGGCCCGGCTCCAGCGCAAAGGCCGCGTCCTCGAAGGTTGGCGTCATCACGCCTTTGGGAAACCAGCCCAGGTCGCCGCCCTGTTCCTTCGTGCCGGTATCCAGCGACATTTCCGCCGCGAGTTCGCCGAAGTCCTCGCCGGCGTCCAGCCGCTCTTTGGCGAGCGCGGCGTCTTCCTCACTCGTCAGCAGAATGTGGCGGGCGCGGACTTGGGGGCCGCTGGTAGGCACGGCGGCGATGGTCTCCTGCTCCAGCTGTTGGCGCCACCAGGCATACTGCACCCGGTCCTCGAATGTCTCGCGGGTCATGCCTGTCCCCGCGAGGTAGGCGTCTATGCGGGCATCCACGACCGGTGTGGGCGTTGGCGCCAGGGGCGTGGGCGTCACTGGCTCGGGCGTGGGCGTGGGTGTGGGCGGTACCGGCGTCGGCGTGGCGGATTGCAGGCGGGCGAGTTCGGCGCGCATCAGCATTTCATCCGACTGCCGGATTTCCTCATCCGCGGTGAGAGGAGTCACCTCCAGCACGTCGGACGGCGGTGGTGGAATGAACGACAGAATGCGCTCGCGTACCTGGATTTCGTCGAATTCCGCCAGGTAGTTCTCCGTGGCTTCCTCGCGTTCAGCCTCGGTGTAAGTGTAACCGCGCGCGGCCGCCTCTTGTCGAATGATGACGACGTCGATCATCTGCTCCAATGCGGAGCTGGGCAGGAACTGCAACTGCCGCTCCTGTTCCGCCAGCAAGCGGCTCGCCGCATTGCTCAACCTGGCGGGGTCATCCACTGCTTCGGCCACGAGCTTTGGCAAGATGAGCTGCACCTGCCGCGTGAAGTAGAGGCGATGGGCGAGTTCCGTGCCCAACTCGGTGGAAAACTCGTCGGCGGAGATACTGGTATTCCCAACGCGCGCCACGGTAGCGCGGGCCTGGAAGAGAAACTCGCTGAGATAGGCGAAGAGCAGGATCAGGATGATGAGGGAGGCCACGAAGCCGGCGCCGGCCATGATCGCCCGTCGCCTCAGCGTGTCTTTCTCGCGGCGCGAGAGGTGGGCGCCCCACCCGAAGATGAGGGGTTCTCCCTCTTCCGACGGATGCTCCATCGGGCGGGCGATGATGCGCTGGGCGCGGCGGCGTGACGAACCGGACCTTCTGCGTGGCATAGATAGACCTTGATGTGTGCGGAAAAAGGGTGCGGCGGGTGGCGGGCGCTGTGCGCCGCCGCCATTGCGCAGCGGCCGTGCGCGCCGGAGCCGAAAAGCAGGCGGCGGTGTGGGGAATAGTGTGCTCGGCCTACCGAAGAATGCCAGCGGCCCGCCGGACCGGGTCCCCGCGCCGCAGAGCCTTCATTCTATCCCACCCGCGGCTGCCACTGCCCGGCAGCCTGTGCGGGCCGGCGCTACCGGCGGCCCCGCCTAGCGCAGGCGGGCCTGCTCCGGCGTATAGGGCAGCAGCGCCACCGTGCGCGCGCGTTTGATGGCTATGGCCAAGCGGCGTTGGTGTTTGGAACACGTGCCGCTCTGGCGGTGGCCGACGATCTTCTCCCGGTCGTCCAGGTAGTTCCACAGGAGATCGACGTTCTTGTAGTCGATGACCTTGATGGCGTTGCCGCAGAAGTAGCAGGAGCGGCGTCGCCTGGGGCCCCGGCCGCCCGGGCCGCGCCGCCGTGAACCAAAGCGGCCCCCCTGGCCGCCGAACCGGCCCGAACCGCCGCCGCCGCGTCCCGGCGGGCCGCTGCGGGGGCCGCGTGAATCTCGATTGATCATCAGTTTTCCTCGATGTGTGTTGTGCGGGTCAAATGCTATTGTGATCGCGTCGGCATGCCTTAGAACGGCAAGTCGTCGGGATCGATCTGTTCTTCCTCGTTTGCGGCAGGGCCCGCGGGCGCGCCTGTTTCTTCTCCGGCGTCGCTGGACATGGACTGATCGCGCCGCGAGCCGAGCATCTGCATTTCGAAGGCGGTGACGGCCAAGGTTGAGCGTTCCTGGCCGTCTTGCCCGGTCCAGCGGTCGAGCTTCACGCGGCCTTCGATGTAGACTTGCTGCCCCTTGGTAAGGTAGTTGGCGCAGATTTCCGCCAATCGGTTCCAGGCGGTGACCCGGAACCACTCGGTTTCGTCGTGTTGTTGACCGTCGCGGGTGCTATACCGGCGGCTCACCGCCATCGAAAAATCGCATACTGGGGCGCCGCTGGCTGTGTAGCGTAACTCCGGGTCGCGGCCCAGGTGTCCGATGAGCATTACCTTGTTGAGTCCGGCCATGGCTATGCTTCCTCACGAGCTTCTTCTGCGGCGGGTTCCGGCGCTCGGTCCGGCGTCAGCGGCGGCAGACCCTCGGCGCGGACCGTCATGTAGCGAATGACGGGCTCCGAAATGAGGAAGAGGCTGTCCAAGTCGTGGCCCAGCGACGGGGAATGGGCGCGGAAGTGCCACAGCACGTAGTAGCCGTCGTTCAGGTGCTTGATGGAATAGGCCAGCCGTCTGCGCCCCCACGTCTGTTTGGCAACGATCTCACCGTTGTGTTCGGTGATGGTGCCCTCGATGCGTTCGGAGAGAGTTGCGAGGGCGTCGGGGTCGATCTCCGGGTGGAAGATGACGACAAGCTCGTACAAGCGCATGCAAAGCAGTCCTTCCTCTGGGTTTGCCTCCGGTCTCCACCCGCGCCCGGCCTACGTGTGGCCGCGTTCGCGAGCGCCGAAAGCAGAAAGGTGAATACGTGGTGCCGAGGACCGGAGTCGAACCGGCACGAGCGTTAAAGCTCCTGGGAGTTTAAGTCCCATGCGTCTTCCATTTCGCCACCTCGGCTCGCCAGACGCATCGCTCTTTGTGGGCAATGCTTGCCCACTCCCAAAGCAGGGACACAGGTCCTTGACTACCTGCCAACATTATATGTCGTGGTGAGGCCTTGCCGCAACCACTGCCGCGCAACGGCGCCCGCAGAGCGCGCAGGCGCGACCGGATACGACTCTGTGCCCGGTCGCGTCCGCCCGGCGTGGAGCCAATGCGCCGGTGGCGTTAGATTCGCACCTGAACCCGCACGAGTTGGGCGTATGTGCCCTCAGCGTCCACGAGGTCGTGGTGGGTGCCCTGCTGCGCCACGTATCCTTCGTCCAGGACGATGATGTTGTCCGCATCCCGCACCGTCGAGAGGCGGTGCGCGATGACGAGGGTTGTGCGGTTGTGCATGAGTTCGGTGATTGCGCCGCGCACTTCACGCTCGTTCTCGGTATCCAAGTGAGACGTCGCTTCATCCAAGATGAGGATGGGCGCCTGCTTGAGCAGAGCGCGGGCGATGGCCAGGCGTTGCCGCTGCCCGCCGGAGATAGACGTGCCCCGTTCGCCGACAACGGAATCGTAGCCATCGGGGAAGCGGAGAATGAAGTCATGGGCGCTGGCCATCTTGGCAGCCGCTTCGATCTCCTCGTCGGTGGCGTCCGGTCGCGCCAGGCGCAAGTTCTCCCGGATGCTCATGTTGAATAGGTAGATATCCTGGGAAACCAACGAGACGCGGCTGCGCAGGTCATCCAGGGAGAAGTCGCGCAGGTCGTGGCCGCCGAGGGTGATGCGTCCCTTCTGTGGGTCCCAGAAACGCATGAGCAAGTGCGCCACCGTGGTCTTGCCCGCGCCGGAGGGACCCACGATTGCGACGGTCTGCCCGGCGTCGACGGCAAATGAGACGCCGCTCAAGGCCTGAGGTTCGCCAGGCCCGTAGTTGAACCAGACGTCGTCGAACGTCACCGACGGGGCGGCGTCCCCGCCCGGCGCGACGGCGTGTCCGTCTGCCACCGGCGCCGGTTCGTCCTGCACGGCAAAGACGCGGCGGCCGGAGCCAAAGGCGTTGGCCAACTCCTTGACAATGCGGGCAATTTCGGCCACCGGCGCAAAGCAGGTGAGGGCGAGCATGGTGGCAACCGGCAGGGCCGCGGCGGCCAGGCCGCCGTTCTGCACCAGAAAGGCGCCAAGCATGAGCACGGCCAGCGCGCCCACCGCCTGGATGCCCTCGATGGCGCCCTGCTGGAAGCCGAGTTGCTTCCCGTAGCGGACTTGGAGGCCCGTGAGCTCCGCGCTCTTGTCGTGGATTTCCTGCAAGCGCCGGTTATCCTGGGAGAAGACGATCACTTCGCGCAGGCCTTGGACGCTGTCGGCCATGTGGGCGTTCACCTCGCCAAGTTCACTGCGCAGGCGATTACCCAGCCTATCGGTGTGGCGGCCAATGTAGTGCGGGCTGAGCGCCACGAGAATGAGGAACGGCACCAACGCCAGCGCCAGCAGCCACGACATGTTGAGCAGGAAGCCCAGCGCCACCAGCGGCACCATGATAGCCACGAGGATGGGTCCGGCGGCATGGGCGAAGAACGACTCCACCGTTTCGATGTCCGAGGTCACGATACTGGTCAGGTCGCCGCTGCGGCGGCTGTACATGTACGCCGGCGCCAGACGGTCCAGGGTGTCGAAGAGTTTGACGCGCATGTCGGCCAGGATGCGGTAGGCCATGTCATGGGATATCCACGATTCAATCCACGTGAAGAGCGCTACGGTAACGGCCAAAGCGAGCACAATGGGAACCATGGGGCCCAGACCGGCGTCGGTGGCGACCCGGCCGGCAAGGATGGCGCTGGCGACGCCAAGCGCAATGCCGGCGCCGGCCTTGATCAGGCCGCTGCCCACCGTGATGGCGAACTCAAGCCACTCCGGGCGGATGAGCCGCATCAGGCGCACGCTCGTCTCCATGGCGCCGATGGACACCGGCTCGATGGGCTTGGCGTGGTTGCCGCCGCGCAGGAAGCGTTCGCCTTCGTTGTCGGCAGTTGCCGTCTCGGCGCCGGAAGCTGCCAGGGCGGCGGCTTTCGCGCGGCCGGCGGTACCGCCGTTAGCCACGGCGGCGACGGGCGCGCCGTTTGTCTCGGCGTCGGCGTCGGCGGGCAGCCGCGATTGCGCCGCCACCAGCCGGGCGTACACGCCGTCATGGGCCATGAGTTCGCTGTGTGTGCCGCGTTCCACACGCGCGCCCTGGTCAAGCACGATGATCTGGTCTGCGCCGCTCACCGTTGAAAGGCGGTGCGCGATGACGATGGTCGTGCGGCTCTGCATCAGCCGCTCCAAAGCTTCCTGGATCACCGCCTCGTTGCCGCTGTCCACGTGGGACGTCGCTTCGTCCAGGATGAGGATGGGCGCGTCCTTGAGGATCGCCCGAGCGATAGCCAGGCGCTGGCGCTGACCGCCGGAGAGCTTCTGGCCGCGTTCGCCAATGATAGTGTCGTAGCCGTTCAGGAGCTTGGGTATGAACTCGTGGGCATTCGCGGCGCGCGCTGCCGCCAGCACCTCTTCGTCTGTCGCTTCGGGGCGGGCGAGACGGATATTCTCCAACACCGTGCCGTGGAAGAGGTACGTGTCTTGCGCCACGATGGAGACCTGCCGCCGCAGCGTGTCCAGCGGCAACTCCCGAATATCGTGGCCGCCGAGGAGGATGCGCCCGCTCTGCGGATCGAAGAACCGCAGGAGCAAGTTGGTCACCGTCGTCTTGCCTGCGCCGGACGGCCCAACAATGCCCAGCGTTGTGCCCGCGGGCACGTTGAAGGACATGTCCTGCAGCGCCGGGCGGTCGCCGGTCTCATATGTGAACGTGACATGCTCGAAGTTCACGCTGGGTACGAGGGATGCTGCGGCGACCGGGGCAGCGGTCCCTACCGCAGCCGTTGTGGATGAATCCCTATCGGCAACGTCCTTGACTTCCGGCTTTTCATCCATCAGCGAAAACATGCCGATTGCCGACGACGTGCCGAGCAAGCCGGTGTGATAGAGCTGGTTGAGTTCCCGCAAGGGACGAAAGATCTCGACCCCGAGGAAGAGCACGATCATGAGCGGCGTGAGCCCCAGCGTTCCCTGGTCGACGCGCACGGCACCCCAGGCGAGCACCGACGCCGCGCCTACGTTCATGAAGAGCATGCTGACGCCGCCGGCGGCGATGTTGATGCCCAGCACCTTCATCGTCATGCGGGAAAGCGACTGGGCGCGGCCGGCGAGCATGCGTCCCCACTCGCCGCTGCGTCCGAAGATCTTCAGCGTCGCGAGTCCTTGGACGGCGTCGATGAAGTCGGCGCTCAACTTGCGGTTTGCCTGCCAGCGGCCGCGGCTGGCGCGGTAGGTGGCGCGGCGGAAGAACATAGGCGCCACGAAGGTGAGCACGGCGAATGTGAGGAAGATGAGGGCGGACTGCCAATCCAGAATGGCCATGAATATGAGCACGCCCAGGGGCGCAACGCCGGCCACTACGAGTTGCGGCAGATAGCGGCCAAAGAACGTCTCCAGTTGTTCCACGGAGTCTACGGCCTTGACCACCACTTCCCCGGTGCGCTGCTTCTGCGTGTAGCCGGGCCCGAGCCGCAGCATGTGCCGATACAGCGCCGTCCGGAGCTTGACCTTCATGCGCGCCGCCGTCCCGTGGGCGATGAACTGCTGCGCCATAGTGAAGACGATGCGGAGCATGGGCAGGGCCAGGACGCCAATCAGAATGACCAGGATTTCGATGAACGGCTTGCCCTCGAATACCATCGCTACGGCCGTGCCGGATAGGGAGAGTCGCGCCACGCCGGTCGCGACGGCGCCTATGCCAAAGAGCGCGCCCAAGACGATACGACCGCGCACGCCCGCGGTCAGCCCGGCGAGACGCCGGCTAGTGCTCAGGGAATCAGCCATCTGCGACTGTGCCATTCGTTACCTCGCTGCACGCTGGGGTAGTCTATAATGTATTGCGAAGAGTTCCCAATAACGGCTACATACTATACCACGCTTTACAATCGCGCACAAGGGGTACGCGGCGACGTATTTGTAGGTCGCACTGTGTACCTGTAGGACCAAATCCCATATTGCGCGGAGCAAGACCGGAGGCCATGCCATCGAATAGGCCAAATGCTCACGTCATACCAAGCGGAGGGCCCATGTCACACCGAGCGGGGCGCTCATGTCACGCGGGGCGGAATACTCATGCCATTGGGAGGGAAACACTCATGTCATTTGTTTGTTGTAATAAGCGGGAGACGGGTGGAGCGAAGAGGAAGCGCGAAAGGTGTATCGATTGTCATTCCGAGCGCAGCGAGGAATCTCGTGCCCGTGCCTCAACCGGCGCAATTGGCTCAGCACTTTAGATTCCGCGCTCTTAGCGACACTCCGCTGCGCTTCGTTCGGAATGACAACAATGTGAGCGAGCTACGCAGTGTATGGAATGACAGCAATGTGAGTGGTGAATGATGTTGTACTTGGGAGTGCGTCGCGGGAACCGATGCACCTTGCGATAGCAATGAGACATGTGAACGAATTCCCTGGTACGTACCGTTGCGAGCGCAGCTCAATGTCATTCCGAACGGCAGTCAATGTCATTTGTATGTTGTAGAGGGCGAGGGGATGGTAGGAGTGAAGAGGAAGCGCGAAGGGTGTATCGATTGTCATTCCGAGCGAAGCGAGGAATCTAGGGTTCTCGCCACACTAGATTCTACGTCGCTCCGCTCCTCAGAATGACATGTCGCCCCACTCCTCAGAGTCTGTCCACAATCATTTTTCCTCCGAATGCCGCTCTCCCAGAGCTTGTTGAAGGGCGAAT
>JAJEAH010000007.1 GCA_022824225.1 Chloroflexota bacterium | reverse complement strand
GCATCAGACTCAAGTCCAAGCGCTACGACGGCGAACCTGTCGCCCCGACCGGTGCCTGTTCTTCCTGTGTAGCCCTGCTATTCTGGGCGTAGATGTGCTTATTCAGGGCGTTCATATAGGCTTTTGCGCTGGCAACGATGATGTCCGTATCGGCGCCGTAGCCGGTAACGGACACTCCCTCGCTCTCCAGGCGGATGCTCACCTCGCCCTGCGCGTCTATGCCTTCGGTAACGGCCTGGACGCGGAACTCGGTGAGTTCCGCGGGCACGTCGATGATGCGGTTGATGGCTTTGCAGACGGCATCCACCGGCCCATCACCCAGAGCCGCATCTTCCATCGTCTGCCCTTCCACGTCGGTAATCCGCACCGTGGCCGTAGGGATGCTGTGGTCGCCGCAACTCACCTGCACGTGGTCCAGGTGGAAGTACTCCTTGGCTTGCAGCACGTCACTGGAGAGCAACGCCTCGATGTCG
Organism: Chloroflexota bacterium; assembly: GCA_022824225.1. GTDB lineage: Bacteria > Chloroflexota > UBA11872 > VXOZ01 > VXOZ01 > VXOZ01. The sequence goes on along the minus strand of JAJEAH010000007.1, from coordinate 110,139 downwards.
CGGGCCGTCACGTTGCGGCGCTTATCGGCGAGATCCTTGAAGCGGTCAAACGCCTCCTGGAAATCCTGCTCGCTGAGGTGATAGCCCATCTTGGCGAGCTGATCGCGAAACGCGTGGCGGCCGCTGGTCTTGCCGAGGACGATGCGGCTGCCGCCCATGCCCACGCTCTGGGGCGTCATGATCTCATACGTTTGCCGGTCTTTCAGCATGCCGTCCTGATGCAGGCCGGAGGAGTGGGCAAACGCGTTTGCGCCGACAATCGCCTTATTGGGCTGCACCGGCATGTTCATGAGTTCGCTCACCATGCGGCTGGAGCGGTGGATTTCTTCCGTCTTGATGCCGTGGGTCACTTGGAAGAAGTCCTTGCGCACGGTGGTGTTCATCGCCACCTCTTCCAGGGAGGCATTGCCCGCACGCTCACCGACGCCGTTGATGGTGCATTCGATCTGGTCGACGCCGTTCAGTATGGCCACCAGAGAATTGGCGTTGGCTAGGCCGAGGTCGTTATGGCAGTGCACGGAGAGCGTGATGTCCTCGATGCCGGGCGTGTTGGCGCGCAAGTACTGGAGGAGTTCGGCAAACTCATGGGGTTGTGTGTAGCCCATGGTGTCGGGCACGTTGATTACGCGCGCACCCGCCGCGATGGCGTCGCCGAACAACAGGCAGAGAAAGTCCCAGTCGCTGCGTGTCGCGTCCATGGCCGAAAATTCGACGTTGGCGCAGTATCCGGCCGCTTGCCGCACACACGCCGCCGCAGCCTCGCGGACCTGCTGGCGCGACATGCGCAGTTGGCGTTCCAGGTGAATGTCGCTGGACGAGATGAAGACGTGAATACGTGGGGCCGCGCCTTCCTTGATTGCTTCCCACGCCGCTTCCACCTGATCGGGCTTGAAGCCGGAGAGGGCGCATATCTGTACGTCTCGCAGCTTTTCCGCCAGGAGTTGCACCGCCTTGAAGTCGCCGGGCGACGTGCGGGGGAAGCCGGCCTCCAGAATGTCAACGCCCAAGCGCTCCAGTTGCTGGCCCAGGTAGAGTTTTTCGTCTACCGTCAGGGAGCCGCCCGCCGCTTGCTCACCGTCGCGCAGCGTTGTATCGAAGATTTGTATGGTTCGCATCGTGACTTAAACCCTCATTGCCAAAGTAAACACACGGTATGCCGGACCGCACACCTCAGCCGGAATAGGAGCGGGGCACGGCAAGCGTGCAGGCCCGCCAGCAGACCAAGGCAGAGAAACCTTGGCGCCGGATGGGCCTGAGACCACTCTCCTGTTGCTCTTGTCCCAGCGTCTGCCCAGGGAGCAACCGGCTGCGCGGTGCGCCCGGCGCCGGCAACTCACTGGTGGTGTTTACTTTGGGTCGAGCCATGGCATCATAGCCCGCAGGTTCTTGCCCACGGTTTCTATCTGGTGTTCCTTGTCCATTTCGCGGTGGGCGTTGAAGGCGGGCCGGCCGGCCATGTTCTCCAAAATCCACTCGCGGGCAAACTCACCGGTCTGAATCTCGCGCAGAATCTCTTGCATGGTTTCTCGGACGTGGTCGTCTACCACGCGCGGGCCGCGGCTGTAGTCTCCGTACTCGGCCGTTTCGCTTACGGAATAGCGCATGTAGTTCAGGCCGCCCTGGTAGAAGAGGTCCACGATGAGCTTGAGCTCGTGCATGCACTCGAAGTAGGCGATTTCCGGCTGATAGCCGGCCTCGACCAGAGTCTCGAACGCCGCCTTCACCAGCGCGCTCACGCCGCCGCAGAGAACCGTCTGCTCGCCGAAGAGGTCGGTTTCGGTCTCTTCCTTGAACGTCGTGTTGAGCACGCCGGCGCGGGTGCAGCCAATGCCCCTGGCGTACGCCAGGGTCAACTCACGGGCATTGCCGCTGGCGTCCTGTTGGATCGCGATCAGGCCCGGCACGCCGTTGCCTTCTTCGAACGTTGCGCGCATGCGGTGGCCGGGCGCTTTCGGGGCGACCATGCTCACGTCGACCATATCTGGGGGAACGATTTGTTGAAAGTGGATGTTGAAGCCGTGGGCGAAGAGCAAGACTTGTCCCGCCCGCAGGTGCGGCGCGATGGACTCTTGGTAGAGGCTGGGCTGCACGGTGTCCGGCGTCAGCATCATGACGAGGTCCGCCTGCTGCGCCACCGCGGCCGTCGTTCCGACCTGCAGACCGTCGCTCTCCACCTTCGACCAGGAACTGCTCCCTTCGTAGAGGCCGACCATCACCGAGCACCCGCTATCGCGCAAGTTCAGGGCGTGGGCGTGTCCCTGGCTGCCGTACCCTATGATGCCGATGGTCCTATCGTTGAGCAGATCGAGGTTTGCATCTTCGTCGTAGTAGACCTGAACCACTGTGCCCTCTCTTCACGCTGCATTCACTCTTTTGACGTTCCTACGCGCGCCTGGGCGGCCCCTACGGCGTGCGAACACTGAGCGGTCTATGCCGCCGGCCCTTCCTCCACAAGGACGTGGGGCGTTGGCATCGCCCGGCCCCGCACCATGGCGACTTCGCCGGTGCGGGTCAGTTCCAGGATACCGTACGGGCGTATGATCTCCACAAATGAGTCGATCTTGTCTTCATCGCCGGTTACTTCCAAGATGATGCTGCCCGGCGATACGTCCACCACTTGCGCGCGGTAAACATTTGCGAGCTGCAAGATCTCAGTGCGTTTCATCTCCGGCGCCGCCACTTTGGCCAGAGCCATCTCCCGGGAGACATGGCGCTGTTCCGTGACGTCGGTGATGGACACGACCTCGATGAGCTTATCCAACTGCTTTACGACCTGCAGCGCCTCATTGTGGTCCGCTGCGACGACAATCGTCATACGGGAAATACCGGGGCGGTGCGAGTGCCCGACGGCCAAGCTCTCGATATTGTACGCCCGCTTGCGGAAGAGGCTGGCAATCCGGTTGAGGACGCCGGGATGGTCCTCAACGTCTACGATGATGACGTGTCTCATGCGTAGCGTGCCTCTTCCACTTCATCGCCCTCGATAGTTTCGGCCAGACTGGAGCCGGCCGGGACCATCGGGTAGACTTTCTCAACTTCGTCCACAACCAGGTCCATCAACACGGGACCGGGTATTTTCTCAGCCTCTTTCAGCACCTTGACGACATCGCTCTTCGTGCTCGCGCGCAGGCCGGGAATGCCGTAGGCTTCGGCCAGCTTGACGAAGTCCGGATTCTCCAGCTTGGCGCTCATGAAGCGGCTTTCGTAGAAGAGCGTCTGCCACTGGCGGATCATGCCGAGATGGTTGTTGTTGATGATGGCAATCTTGACGTCTACGTCGTGCTCGCGGACCACCGCGAGGTCTTGGAGAGTCATTTGGAAACCGCCGTCGCCAATGATGCACCAGACCTGCTCGTTGGGCCGCGCATACTTGACGCCGATGGACGCGGGGAAGGCGTAGCCCATAGCGCCGAGGCCGCCCGACGAGAAGAACGTGTTGCGCCGGTCGTACCAGAAGTGCTGCGCCGCCCACATTTGGGCCTGGCCCACGTCGGTGACCACAATCGCCTCGCCGTTCGTTATGTGGTAGATCTGGCGAATAACCCATTGCGGCAGCACGATTTCGGTCTCCCGGATCGCCAAGCTGGGATGGTCTTCGCGCCACTGGCAAATCTGCTTGACCCAAGGCGTGTGGTCCAGGCGCTCGATTTCGTCAGTGAGCGCGCGAATCGTGGGCTTGAGATCGGCCACGATGCCCACGTCGGTGGCGACATTCTTGCCGATCTCCGCGGGGTCGATGTCCACGTGTATGATGCGGGCGTTGGTGGCAAAGTCCTCCAACCGGCCGGTGACGCGGTCGTCGAAGCGCATGCCCAATGCGATGAGCAGGTCCGCCCGATCCACGGCCCAATTGGCGTAGAGGTTGCCGTGCATGCCCACCATGCCGAATGAAAGCTCATGGCTCTCCGGGAAGGACGAAACACCGTGAAGCGTGGTAATGACCGGGATATTCGCTTTCTCGGCGAAAGCCAGGAGTTCGTCGTAGGCGTCCGAATAGTGGATCCCGTGCCCTGCCAGGATGATTGGCTTTTCCGAGCCGTAGATAACTTCCGCGGCTGCGCGCACCTGTGTGGGATCGGGTTGGGTCCCCTCATCGGGATTGTAGCCGGGAATGCGGGGGGGCGGGAAGCCGTCGAATTCTACCTCTTCCAAGAACACGTCCTTCGGGACGTCCACCTGCACGGGGCCTTTGCGGCCCGTGTTGGCGATGTGGAACGCTTCTTCCATCACGCGCGGCAGTTCTTCCGCGTTCATCACGAGCCAATTGTGCTTGGTAATTGGCAGCATCACGCCGGTGGCGTCGGTCTCCTGAAACCCGTCGGTGCCGAGCAGGTTGCGGGGCACCTGGCCGGTCAGGGCGACCACTGGGACGGAGTCCATGTGGGCGCCGGCAATGCCGGTGACGAGGTTGGTGACGCCGGGACCGCTGGTGGCGATGCAGACGCCGACGTCGCCGCTGGCGCGGGCATAGCCGTCCGCGGCAAAAGCCGCGCCTTGTTCGTGGCGCACGAGAATGTGGTTGAGCCTGTCCTGGTAGTGGTACAGGGCGTCGTAGAGCGGCAAACACGCGCCGCCCGGATACCCAAAGACCGAATGCACCCCGTGCGCCACCAGGCTATCCAGGATGATCTCTGCTCCGGTACGTTTCATCAGTTTCCTACCTCTTGCTTCGCTCGTTCACCAGAATTATCGAAATCGGCTATCGAGGGAGAGCGGCGTGCGCGCCATCTCCTTGGCTGCATTCAGCCCAGTTGGGTCTGGCCGCAGCCTACTGCCCCATAAGGCACAGCGACGCCCGGCGAGGGGCTGCGCTCTACCATATAGGTTCCTGCCTCCATCAGTGTCACAGTTTTCATCCACTTCATGATACTCGTCCAACCGGCCGCTGTTAAGGGATTGCGGCGTGTGCTGGGCCGGTCTCAGGGAACTTCCATGCCATACTTGGCTAGAGCGCGGCGCACGATGAGCACGAGCGCTACCAGCAGCCACGCCAGCACGAATTCCGCCGCCAGCAAGAGCGGGCTCAGGCGCCAGATTTCTGCCAGGGCAACCGCGGCCGCTTCCCGGTTCCCCTCCACCAGGCCGGTAATGAGCGCGATGGATGTGCCCAGCAGCGCGATCGCAAGCGCCCCCAGCACCAGTATGGCAGCCGAGAACGCCACGCCGGCCATGAGCAGCGCCCGCCTGCTCCAGCGCATGGCTGGCGGCGCGTGCTCAACGTCTGCGCCGATGTCTGCGGATGTCTCCGAATAATCGCTCAACACTGCTTGGCAATCCTTGCGTCCTGGGCCCCAAAGCAACAAAAAACCCGTTCCTTAGCCTGGAACGGGCATTCCCAAGATCTTCTGCTCTGCGTACAGTGTGCGTTGTCGCTATCAGTGGTGTGCATCACAGCCGCCTGCTTGAATGTGCCGTCCGTTTGGCGACCCTAGTCCTGTGAATGCATCAATTCTCTACGCGCTGCTGGGAAGTGCTGCCGTTCCGTTGTTGCGTGTGTGTTGTGTAATATGCTCTCATGCCGCCTAGGCGGCTACAAGAATCATCAATACGACCGGCCACAACTCAGGCTTGTGGCCGCCGCGTAGCGCGAGGCTCTTGGCAATCCCTGCGGGGTTCACAGCAGCTTCTGTTATTCTCCGGTTATCCTATCCCAGCGTACGGCTAGTACGTTATACCATGAGGCGGGGAGAATCGTCAAGAGCGCGGCCCGCCGTAGTTGACAACCATTCGCAGATTCTGGTAGCTTTGGGAAGAGATCCCCGGCTCGTCGCGATGGGTGTGGGTGTCCTGCCCTCACCGGCGACCGCTCAACCGAGCGCTCGCTCGACCGAGCGCTCGCTCGACCGAGGTTCTTACACTTTACAGAATCAGCCGGCTCGAAATGAGCGCGCAGCCCGCAAGGTAAGGAAGAATTAATGAAGGGTATCCCCGGTCGTCCCGATCTCATGATTGTGCCCACGCTGGATGGAGACCAGGAAGTAATCCAAACGATTGCCGGTGTCCTCTTCGTTTGCGAGGCGTGTTGCTGCGGCAACGGCATTACGTTTCCAAAGATCGATAAGGCCCACTATCTCCGGGAAGCGCGCCGCCGCGGCATAGCGGGCCAGGTGGACATTGTGTTCACGGCAGACGACGGCGGCGGCTGTCTGGGCAATTGCGCCCTGGGCAACAATGCGTTTCTCTACCTGTTTGGCAGGGGTCTGTGGTTCCAGCGCTTGAATGCCAAGGAAGACATCGACGAACTCTACGACTACGTGGAAGAGAGCGTCCGGCTGGGTCAACCGGCGCCTATCGCAGGCGACCTGGCCCGGCGGGTCTATACCAAAGTGCAGGGCGAGCAGGTTCCGGTCGCGGCTACGTAACGCTAGCGCTTCGACCGGGCCGGAATTCCCGCAGCCGCACGCCCCAGGCAACCGGCCCGACGGCTGACATTATGCCGCGTTCGGGTCGGGCTGCATCATGCCAAAGATGTTCCCTTCCGTATCCTTGCCGTAGGCGGTCCACCCCACCCCTGGCACTGCCATTTTGGGCAAGGCGATGGAGCCGCCCGCCGCCGGGATCTTCTTCAGGCACGCGTCCAGGTCCGCGACCTGCACGACGCACGTGTAGCAGTTCACGGCAGCGCCTTCCTCCGGCGGCACTCCCCGCCGCCGCGCGAGACCGCCGTCGATGCCGGGCTCGTCTTCCGGGCCGGTACGAATGAGCCAATAGTCCACCGGCCCTTCCCACTTGATGAAATCCCAGTCGAACATGCTCGTGTAGAAGCGTATGGCGCGCTCCGGTTCGGCGGCATGGACTTCGAAGTGGACTATACGTGACATAATTCGCACTCTCCTCCTGTGCTGTGTGCCGGCTTTGCCTTCAGGCGGCAAGCCGGGCCGCTGTTGTGTTGCCACACGGCCAAAACTGTGACGGTCCTTCTGAGCGGCTCTGCGTTTGCGGTTTCACCGGTTGCTTTGCGCCCGGCCGTTGGACGGCTTGCGCCCCGAGCCGGCATTGCCGCCCATCCACATTCCCTTGCTATTGGATCGTTCGCGGCAACTCGGACGCGGGTCAAGAGGCTGCGGCAACGATGTGCGCCACAGTCTGCCACGTGCGGGTTGTGACGACCTTGCCGTACTGCTGCTCGATTTGCGCAATGAGGTCGATCGAGCCGCGCCCGCGCGAGACGTCTATGGCGCTGAACACTTCTCGCTTGGCGGACCCAACGAACGCCGCGGCGCTGGCAGAACGCTCAGCAGGCTGGGGCGGCGCGGGACGCGCCGGGACCGGCAAGAAGGTCACGTAGAACTTCGTCTGTGCGCCGGCCGGAAGGTCCCGAAAGGGGTCGGCAGCCAGCAGGTCCGCCATCTCGGCAATAGTGCGCACCAGGATGCGCAACCCGTCGCCAAGCGTTGGGCGCAGGCCCTGCTCGAGCGTCCGGGCCAAGGTGGAGCACTCTTGGTCTGCGGCGTCGAAGAGCACGTTGCCGCTTGCGAGCACCGTCTTGACGTTTGCATAGCCCAGGTCGGCAAAGGCGGCGCGCAGGTCAGCCATCTTGATTTTCCGGCGACCGCCCACGTTGATGCCCCGCAATAAGGCGACGTACGTCCGAAGGTCTTGCTGTGGGTGCGGTTCTGGTGGCATGGGTACGTCCTGTTCCTGCCTGCCCGCCTGCTAGCCGGTGCGTTCCGCCGAGTGCTGTTGCCGATCCGGAGCCCGGTTGGATGGCAGACTAGGCCTGCGGCGTTGGGCGGTAATTGCCGAAACTCCACTCGTAGCCCTCCGGGTCCAGGGCGCGGTACCGGCGCGAGCCCCATTCCGTGTCTTCCGGCGGGATGACAATGCGCGCGCCCGCGGCCTGCGCCCGGGCGCAGTGGGCGTCCACGTCTTCTACATAGACATAAACCCCGTGCTTGGCAGGCGCTGTGCGGCGCGTGTGTTCAGTTGGCGTGTGGACGGCGGCGCCAAGCATGATCGCGCCGTTGCCAAAACCCATCTCCGCGTGCACGACGTACCCCGCGGGATCGCGGAACTCCAGCAATTTCACGAAGCCAAAGGCTTCGGCCAGCCAGTCAAGCGCGGCGCCAGGGTCTTGATAGCTCAGGTACGGAAAGAGGGTGGGCAGTGTAGCCTTGGCTGTCCGATTCACGGGCCGAAACTCCGTTTCCGCGGCCTAATCTGAATCGTTCGTCTCTTCGCGCCCCGTGGGGGGCAGGGAATTGCGGCTAGCCGGGGGAAGTAGAGCCGGCGCGCCGCTTACTTGGATTGGCCGTCTTGCAGCGCCCACCGGTGGCTTGTGTGGCATTTGCGGAGCTATCGCCGTTCACCCTTCGCCCGACTTTGAGGTCGACACGCATGTCGCAGCTAAAGGCGATGGTCGCCAGAGCCCTCCGGCCGCGCTATTTCCACCCGTACGTCTCCAGGCACAAAGTCCAACCGTTGGGGGTCTGAATTCGCATCTCCCAAGAGTCTCTTTCCTCCCAGTAGCAGTGGGGCTCGCTGAACGCATAACCGTTCGCTCGGCACACATCCAGTACAGCTTGGAAGCTATCCACTTCCATTTGCCACGCAAAGCATGTGTTGGCGCGGTGGGGAGTGAAGTCGTCCTGCGCCTGCAACCCAAATTCGAAAGCCGCGCAGCGCAAGGCGACGAAACCGGGAAACTCATCGCCCTGGTAGGAGATCTCTAAGCCGAGATGCTGGTAGAAGGCAACTTCCGCGTCGAGATCTCGCACGTGAAGGATAGGAATGAGCCGGATAAACGTTGGGGTTGTACCGGACATTGTGTTGAGCCGCATCGGGCAAGCATGAATGTGAGCGCGCTACGCAGTTGGCGTGCGCTCACGTGAGTTTGGCGGAGAGGGTGGGATTCGAACCCACGACACCCTTTTGGGGGCGTAATCGTTTTCGAGACGATCTCCTTCAACCACTCGGACACCTCTCCTAGGGTTGATAGTTAATACGATAGCGAAACCCGGTCTGCGCGACAACCGGGACGGCGCAAAGCGCGCCGCACGCAGGCGACGACTTCGACACTGCGCCCAGTCAATCGCGTTTGGGTTTCGGCGTTTGGCACAGGCGGCGTCCGGTAGTCCGGCGACCGCACGGCCCCACGTTACTGAGCTTGGGGAAAGGCCGGAAACCGGCCGGCGGACGGCGTCCTCGCAGTACAGACTGCGACTAGTAGGCATTGACTTTGTCTGCACTGGTATGGGTGTCAACGTAAACGGCTGCTCCCCGAAATGTCATTCTGAGGAGTTCAGCCGAAGTGTCATTCTGAGGAGTGCAGCGACGAAGAATCTAGTGTCGGGAGCACACTAGATTCCGCGTCTTTGACGAAGTCAGCGAACCCTGTTCGACGCTGCGCTCGGAATGACATGAGATCTAGCCCAACAAGGTGTTCAAGTCAAGAGCTACTGATTTCCGAACAGACGGCCCTTGGCAGGCGTGCAGCAGTCTTCACGTGGCGTGTGGTGGTTTGCCCGAAGCTCCGGCAGCGCCCACAGACACGGCAAATGCACGCGCATGCGGCAAGGCACGGATGAAGTGCGGGACCCAGGAGTGGGGCTTCGTGCCGTGATTAGTTGCGGGGAGGCGGCGGCTGTGGGGGCGGTTGCGTCCGGCCTTGCTGCCATTGGCCCTCTTCCGCTTCGCGCATGAGCGAGCTGATCGTCTCGGTCGTATCTTCCTGGGTGGGGTCCCAACGCGAAAGCACACCGTCGCTCATGGTAAACGTCTCGTCCGCGATGTCACGGACTGTCAGGTCGTGGGTAGCCATGACAACGGTGACGCCTTCCTGGCGGACGATGCGGGAGAAGAGGAGCATCATTTGCAGGCCGGTGACGCTATCCAGGTCGCCGGTGGGTTCGTCTGCCAAGAGGAGCGCAGGTTCGTTGGCAAGGGCGCGGGCGATGGCGACACGGCCTTGTTCGCCGCCGGATAGTTCGAAAGGGCGGTGGCTCGCGCGCTTGGATAGGCCGACCAGATCGAGGAGTTCCAGCGCCCGCTCGTGACGCTTGCGCGCACCGACGCCGGCAATGCGCATAGGCAACTCCACGTTTTCATAGGCCGAAAGCACCGGCAGGAGTGCGAAGGCTTGAAAGATGAACCCAATCTTGTGCCGCCGCAGCATAGTGAGTTCACGATCGTTCAGCAGGCGGGTATCGGTTTCCATGATCCGAATCGTGCCCGCTGTGGGCCGGTCCAGGCCTCCCGTGAGGTTGAGCAAGGTCGTCTTGCCGCTGCCGGAGCGGCCCTGCAGCGCGATGAGGCGGCCGGCGTCGATTTGCCAGTTCGCTTCACGCACGGCATACACGTCCTCACGACCCACGTGATAGACCCGCGATACCCCTTCGGCAACAGCGATCGGTTCTGCCATAGCGCTGTCTCGCCTTCCCTAGTCTAATTGCGGATGCATGATTTCCACAGAGCGGTCGCGGCGGCGTTGCGCCCCTAACGGCGCAACAAGCCCCGCAGACCCCGTCGTTCGTCTTCCTCTTCAGAAGCCTGGGCCGGCTTCACCACGATGCCGTCGTCGGCCAGTTCCACGACTGCCCGGTCGCGAATGCCAAATTGCTCCAGGTACTCTTTGGGAATTTGCAGCCGGCCGGCGGAGTCCAGCACCACGAATTCATCGTGGCTGATAGCCTCTTCGCCCTCTTCCAGATTGATGCGGGTGATTGTCTCCGTACTCGTCCGTCCGTCGCGGATTGCCACCACCCGGTCCACGCGATAGGACACGTTGGGATCGTGGGTGACGATGATGATGGTGGTGCCAAACTCCTCGTTCACGCTGCGAAACGTGTCGTAGATGGTGTTGGCGGTCTGGGTATCCACCTCACCGGTAGGCTCGTCCGCCAGCAAGAGGGGCGGCGAGTGCGCCAGCGAAATGGAAATAGCCACGCGCTGTTGTTCACCGCCGGAGAGTTGGCCCACGCGGTGGCGCAAGCGGTGTCCCAAGCCCACGGTTTCCAGCAGTTCCGTTGCGCGGGCCTCGCGCTTTCGGGTGGACATACCGGAAATGATCAGCGGCATCTGCACGTTTTCCAGCGCCGTAAGGTAGGGGATGAGGTTGCGTGAGCTCTGCTGCCACACAAAGCCGACCATATGCCGCTTGTACCAAACCAGGTCTCTGTCCGAAAACTTGATCAGGTCCAGGCCCGAGACCGTCAGCTTGCCCGCGCTTGGCCGGTCCAGGCCCCCCAGCGTATTGAGCAGCGTCGACTTGCCGCTGCCGGAGTTCCCGATGATGGCCATGACTTCACCACACGCCACATCAAGATCGAGGCCTTGCAAGGCGACGACCTCCAGGTCGGCGACTTTGTAGATCTTGACCAGATTGTCGCAGACGATAAAGGGTTCGCCGCGCTCTGGCAGGTCCGGAATTCGCTTCATCCTTGCTCTTCCCCAAACTTGATTGCCTCATGGATGCGCATGCGCGTGAGCATGGAGATGATGATCGGCACGGCTATGGCCAGGATCACGGCCAGAATCAGGTAGATCTTGCCGATGTCACTCCAGGCTGTCACGACGACGAACGAGGGGATATTGGCGTGATCGCCCGTCTTGATTTGCAGGAACGGAATGAAGATGCGGCCCGTAGCCACGCCGATGATGGTGCCAATCGTAACACCCATGGTAATGAGAAAGCCCTGTTCGAAGATGTAGAGACTGACGAGTTGGCGGATTGATAGCCCCATCGCCCTCAGGATGCCAAAGTCCTGCATGCGGCGCTGGAATGAGAGCAGTGAGTACGTAAGGAAACCCAGAATGGTGAGCAAGATGGCAATCAAGAACCCCACCGTGAGCATGCCAAATACGCCGGTGCGTTGGGGGTCGTCTCGTTGCGAGATAACTCTTTCTCGGGTATCGACGGTGCGCACCACGATGAATTCGAGGTCACGCAGCTTGTCTTCCATCTCTTCGATATCGGCGCCGGCGTTGGTCTTGATCCAGGCATCGTAGGGGCCGATGCCGATGTTGTCGAAGATGTAGTCCAGGTTAGCCACCGCGAAATAGTCGGTATCGGGAAACTGGGTCGGGAAGTAGTCCACCCAGTCTACGATGACGAAGTCGATTTGTTGCTGACGCAGGCTGATTCGCACCCGGTCGCCCACCTTCAGCTTGTGGTCGATCATGAAGTCCGCGCTTGCCAGCAGCGCATCGGGTTGCGCGGCGAGTTCATTCATCAGCGTGACCAGGGAACGGCGGGCGAAGTCCTCACGCCAGTACATGACGTTTACGGCATCCCAGGGATCGATGCCGACGATCTGGATTTCCGGCGTAGCGCGATCGGGCAAGATAGCGTTGCCTTTGCTATCCCAGAACCGGGCCGCGGCCTGGACTTCCTCCAGCAGCAGGTGGTCCGAGAACGGCGCGATGTACCATTGTTCCAGTTCCTCATCGTAGTCGCCGGACTCGTAGAAAGCCATGTCGGCGCCCACGCGGTAATAGACGGAATCCGAGTGGTTGCGCGTAAGCGTAGCCGCCACCGACGCGCTGAACGTGCCGATAGACAGGGTGAGCACCAACAACAGGAGCAGACTGTTGTACTGGCCGGCGGAACGGGAAATGTGGCGGAGGCCGAGCAAGATGGCTACGCCCCACAAGCGGTTGCCCACTATCGTGACCAGTTCCACGATGTATGGGAAGAGCCGCACGAACAGCAGCGCCAGGCCGAACATGAAGACTGACGGGACGATGAGCAGGAGCGGATTGGAAAATACGTCGCCTTCCTCGCCAAGCACGATCACTTGGCGCTGGTCCTGCAGCAAACGATAGCCGTAGAACGATAGGCCGAGCAGGACGAAGTCTAAGAAGAAACGTTGCCACCACGGACGCCTGAGCTTGCGGGACGCCTCTTGCTTGAACGTTACGATGCTGTAGCGCGCGGTAGCGGCGGCCGGCATGAGCGCCGCGCCAATGGAGAGCGCCACCGCCGCCAATGCATAGTTGAACGTGCTGGTCGTAATCGTGATGGGCAGCGGATCGCGACCGATGAACGTCAAGAACGTGTACGTGCGGGCAATGAGTTGCGCCAGGTAGACGCCGAGCACCGGCCCGATCACCAAGGCCAAGATGCCGATCATGCCGCCTTCCAGCAAATAGATGCCGATGATCTGCCACGTGCTCGCCCCTCTACTCTTGAGCACCGCGATCTCGTTACGCTGGCGGTCCACCACCATTGAGGACGCGATGCCAATGTAGTAGAGCACGATGCCAATGACGGGAGCGGACAAGATGAAGAGCAGGATCTTGAGGAAGAACAGGTCGCGCAAATAGCGCAGCAGAATGTCCTCGGGGGAAATGTCGATCTTGACCCGGCCCATGATGTTGCCGAGGTTCGAACGAATCTCGCTGATGCCCGTCACGATGGCGCGGGCGTTCGTGGCGTTGATGGCATCCACGTCGAAGACCGAGAACCACGTGTACTCGTAGCCGATTTCCTCGTAGTCGCTGAGGATCACGTCGATGAAGGTCTCATCGGGCACCATGAGGCCTTCTTTAAAGTACTGCGGGTGGTAGAACCAGTAGATTTCGTTGGGGTCGTTGGGGAACCAGCGGCCCACCACCTTCACTTCGATGGGCTCCGGTTCACCGCCCGGTTGCCGGAATAGGACGAATAAGTGGTCGCCGACTTCGGCGCCAATGGCGTCCAGCTTCTCGGTCATGATCACGGCCTCGAGGTAGGGATCCCCCGACTTGGCCGGATTGGCATAGCGTCCCTCTAAAATGCGGACGTGATTCTCAAAGTCCGTCGCGAAGGCAATGAAGCCCCAATCGGCGAACTGACGCGAGGCCAGGTTGACTTCGTCTTCATCAGTGAGAATGGCCATGTGCTCGGTCTGGCCGTAGCGCGTGGAGAGCAGCAGCGGTATGCCCATCTCCGTTGGCGCCGTCACCCGCATGTACTCATCCGCTTGGTTGTACTGCAAGAGCGAGATATTCGCCTCGTTCTTATCCTCGAACTTGCGAATGAGCAGGCTGGCCCGCGGCTGCGCCTGGCGGGATTCCGTGTCCCGCAAGGAGCGGTGCAACAACATCTCGCTCATGCCTTCGGAATAGAGCGGCACGCTGGAAACCAGCGTGACCGTAACCACCAGACCGAGAATGGTGGAGAAGACGATGTTGATGTTGTTGAGCAGGCGCTTGGTAACGAGGACAAGAATCGAATAGGTCATGAAGCTATCTATTCTTTCGGATTGACGATTCCGTGCGGCGGGTCTTGGACCCCTGAAGCGCTGGTGAGTGTGGCGACGAAGAATGTCTGGGCGCAATGGCGTCGGCGTTGGCCGCAGAGACGCAACTTGGCATTCGGCATAACGTCACTCTCCTTCGTCTCGTACTCTATGCGCCCCGAATACAGAGGACTTCCAGAGTGCGCCTTCTGAGGCCGCAAGCGACAACCCGCTTGTGCGTTCGCGGCCGGCCAGTCCCGATTAGAGAAGGCTGGCCGGCGAACGTCGCCACCGGGCCGGTAGCAGTCTACTGGCCCTGCAAGATCACGAAGCCTTCTTCCAAACCGCTGAGGATTTCAACTTCGGTTTCAGTCTGAATGCCGATTTCCACATTCTTGGCGCGCTTGATGTCGCCGTCCATGAATTCTACGAACGTGCGCCGGCCAGAGCGTTTCACCGACTCTATGGGCACCTTCAGGACATCGTCCTTGTGCTGCACCGTAATGGTGACCCGGGCGAGCATGCCGATTTCCGCGCCGTCTTGCGGCCAGTCCACCTCTATGCGTATGGAGCGGTCTTGGACTATGCCCTGGGTGGTTACCAACGACGTAGGCAGTTTCGTGATGACGCCCTGGAGCACCACTGACGGAAACGCATCCAAGGTGAGGTCGGCCGTCTGCTCCAGCGCGACCTTGGCTGAGTCGTCCTCCGAAAGGTCGGCGGTGATGATGAGCTTGCTGGGGTCTGCCAGACCAATGATGGGCCCGTAGGCGCTTACGGTCTCGCCTGCTTTGCCCTGGATGAACTGGATGACGCCGTCGAAGGGGGCCACCAGCCGAGAGTCGGCAAGTTGCTCCAACAACAAGGCATGGTTGGCGCGGGAGCGTTTCAGGTCATTTTCCAATTTCGCCACGTTTCCGGCGTCGGCGGCATTGATGAGCGCTTGCTCTAGATTGGCCTTGACCTTCACCAGATTCGCTTCCCTGGTCGCCACCAAGAGTTGGGCCTCGCGCACCGCGTCATCGTCCACACCGGACTGTACGATGTCCCAGGCTTCTCGGGCCACGTCCAGATCGGCCCTGGCTTTCGCCACGGCGGCTTGAGCGGCGTTGAACGTCAATTCGGCGGTGGCCAAGGCTATGGTCAGATCGTCCCCGACTGCGGCGAGCGCCTGTTGGGCTTGCTCCAAGTCGAAGCGGGCCTGCTCCAAGTTGGCCTGGGCCTCTGGCAGCGGATTCGCGGACTGGGCCTGCGCCAGGTCGAAGTTGATTTGCGCGGCTTGCAGGGCGTTCCACAGCTTGGCCATTTGCGTATTCGGCAACGGCGCGGTCACGGTTACTGGATTGTCAGTCACTTGCCCGTCTCTGATTTCAAAGCAGCCGGGCGCTGGCGGGTCTACCAGTTGGCAGAGCCGGATGTTCGTTTCCCACCGGACCTCGAGGGCGACCGCCGCAAGACGTCTCTCTTCGTCTCGATACTGGTCAGAGTCCTCGCCATAGTCGCTCTTCGCTTGGTTGAGCCGGTCTTCCGCTCCTTTCAGCCGCAGATTCTGGTGGTCGATTTCGTTGAGCAGCTTGCTGCGCTCCACTACCACGGCGTTCTGCGCGTCGGTGAGGGCGTTCTGCGCGTTCAAGACGCTGGTGTCGGCGCCGCCGGACTGCAGTTGGCTGACACGCGCCTGGGCCGCGCTGTAGGCCTGCTCGGCGTTGCTCAACGCGATCTCCCGTTGCACACGCAGGTCAACCGGCGCGCCGGCTTGGAAGTTGTTCAGGTCTCGTTGGGCTTTGTCAAAGGCTTCTTGGTCCAGCAGCACGGCATTCTCCGCCGCCGCAAGGTCGGCTGCTGCTTTCGTGTACGCCGTTTGGGCCTGGGCAAACTCGGTGGCGGTAGGTCCGCCCTGGGTGATGGTCAAGGCTTCTTGCGCCTTTTCCAAGTCTCGTTCCGCCTGTTCAACCGCGAGTTCGGCCAGTGTCACGTCGGCCTGGCTGGACGCGGCTTGGGAACGCGCTTTCGTCAAGTTGCGCTGCAAGTCTTCCAGGGAGAGTTCCGAGTTCTCGATCTGCGTTTCCAACGCGCCGATTTCCAGATCGGCTAGCAGCGTGCCGGCGACTACCGGCTGGTTATACTGAATGTATATGCCTTTCAGGCGGCCGTTTTGCTTGAAGAAGAGGCTCTCTTCGCTCTCGGCAACCACGCGGCCCAGCACGCGCACGGCGTCGATGATTGCTCCGCGTTCCACGGTTACGGTGGGGCGTTCGATTGTAGTCACCGGACGGGCGACTACGACTTCCTCTTCATCGTCGGAAAGGAATGGGAGCGACGGCACGCAGGCCGTGAACAGCAGCATTCCGCTGAGCAAGACGGCAAGGGTAGATCGAGTATTCACGCGGCTCTTACCTCATCAAACTGCAAGTAGTGATGTTCGCTTGGGTTAATGGCACGTTGCACCCGCCTCTTGTCCACGGGCACCAGACCGACGGATGTGCGGTTGCCGCTTGGGCACAACGTATGCGGTGACTCTCGCTAGGTATGTAGTGGAGTCTAACTATATCCTATGCATACTGTCTATTGGTAGCTAGGCTGTCAAGTGAAAACTTATAGGAATCTTAGACATTCGCCGACGCGGCTAGACGCGAGTCCCCATTACCACATGCCGCCGTTGGCGAATTGCCGCCGCTGCCGCCCGGTCGCCCGCTCTGGCCCTGCGCCGTCTCCGGAAAGCCCGGTCGTGGGCGCAAATGGGTGAGGCTTGGGTGCCGGTTGCCGCAGCTTGGCGGCTTGTCGCCTTTTTGCGATAGTGTTACTCTCAGCGGGCGCTCTTTGAGGGGTGGGCGCCATGGTACAGTTAGGCATATGGGTGCTTTGCAACAGTTTGTAGTACGGGGCGCCCGCTTTCAGTTGGAGGTAGCGAACATGACCCAAAGCGATCTGATCAAGGATATTGCGGAGCGGACGGATACAACGCAGAAGTCGGCGAAAGTCTTCCTCGACGCGTTTGTTGAATCTGTACAGGACTCTCTCAAGCGGGGAGAGAGCGTTGCGCTGCCGGGCTTCGGCACTTTTCGCGTGGCCCAGCGCGCGGCGCGGGCCGGGCGCAATCCCCGCACCGGCGAACCGTTGCAGGTAGCCGCCCGCAAAGCGCCCGTCTTCACCGCGGGTACGGCCCTCCGCAAGTCTGTAGACGGCTAGGTGAGCTTCCCGCTCACACCGCAGACTTATCATTCGAGCATCGAGGCGTGGCCTTTTCCCAGGACTGCGCCTTTTGCTTTGCCTGCAAGCGTGCATGGCCTTGACAGTTTCGAGTTCGAGGTCCGCTCCGGGTTTGACGTAGCCGGATCGTCGTTGGATTGCCCGCCGCTTGCAGCGCCGAGGGCACGGCCATGTAGAGTCAGTGGTGTGCCGACCAGTCGCCGCAGGTTCCTTAAGTCAGGCCGTCAAATGACCGCGGCCTGAATTCCAGTTGCCTGACGTGAGCGCTCTGCCATATCCGGGCAAGCGCCCGTCAGTCGCCGGCCACCATCGAGGCCGTGAGAGCTTGGGGCTCGCGCCATGGGCCAGAACGCTAGAAGCCTTCGGAGACCGCGCTGTGCCAGCCATCGTTTGACGCGTTGTCGCGCGCGTGCTACGCTAATTCCTAGAACTTGACTAGGGTATAGCGTCTGCGGGTGTTTCCGCGCAGTGCTGGGACGCAAGCGAATACGAGTATGCTGGGGATTTCAACGCGCGGCCATTACGGTCTCGTAGTCATGACGGCGTTGGCGCTGGCGGCGGAAGGCAAGCCGCTTTCGTTGGCGCGGGTCGCGGAAGAGACCGGCATTTCGCTGGGCTACCTGGAGCAAATCGTCTCTTCGCTCAAAGAGAATGCGCTGGTGCAGAGCGTGCGCGGCGCCAAAGGCGGCTACGTGCTCCGCAGAGAGGCGTCGCAGATTACGGCGCTGCAGATAATCCTGGCGACGGAGCGAGAGATCGCGCCGATTTCGTGCTCGCTGCAGCCGGAAGAAGGCGCATGCTGCGAGCGGGTGGATTACTGCCCCACCGTGTTCCTGTGGGGACGCTTGGAGCAGCAACTCAGCCTTGCGCTGGGCGACACCACACTCGCCGACTTGGCCCGCCATAGCCAGACCGGCAACCGGGCGGCACTGGCGCAGATGCGGGCGGTGCCCTTGGGGTGACGCCATTGGGCTGCGCGCCGCAACTTAGCAGAGGGGAACGCGGCTGTGCGCCACAGCTAAGGACCTGCGGCGCGGGCACTAACCCGGGATGAAAACGCCCAAGCACACGGTGATGGGCGGAAAGTCCGACCACGCGGTGATCGGGGAAGTAAACGATTGTACTGAGGTCGGCAGGCCGAGAGGCCCAACGAATATGGCTCGCCGGCAGACCGAAGAACCAATTGGCGAGAAGCTTTTGCAGGCATTGCGATAACAGGGAAGGGCAGTAAATAGGTCACGATGGCAACTGAGCAACCGTTCTTTCAGATTGACGATCTCCACGTGGAGATCGAAGAAAACCAAATCCTGCGCGGCGTGGACCTTTCCGTCAAGCGCGGTGAGATTCACGCGATCATGGGGCCAAACGGCTCCGGCAAGAGCACGCTGGCCCACACCCTCATGGGGCACCCAAGCTACGAGGCTACCGCGGGACAGGTGCTCTACAACGGTGAGGACATCCTGGAGCGGGACCCAAACGACCGCGCCAAGCTCGGCATCTTCCTGGCATTCCAGTATCCACTGGCCATTCCCGGTGTGAGCACGCTCAATTTCCTGCGCACCTCCCTAAAGGCGGTGAAGCAAGAGGAGATTAGCGCCCGGGAGTTCCGCAGACACCTGCTGGACAAGATGGATATGCTCAAGATCAACCGCGAGTTTGCGGGCCGCTACCTCAACGACGGCTTCTCCGGCGGTGAGAAGAAGCGGATGGAGATCCTGCAGATGGCGGTCTTGGAACCCCAACTCGCCATTCTGGACGAGATTGATTCGGGCCTCGACATCGACGCCATTCGCGCCGTGGGCGAGGGCATTTCCTCCATCATGCATCCGGACATGTCCATCGTGATCATTACGCACTACCCGCGCATTCTCCACTACGTGAAGCCGGACTACGTGCATATCATGGTGGATGGCGAAATCCGGCAATCGGGCGGCTTCGAGCTGGCGGAAGAACTTGAGGCGAAGGGCTACGACGTGCTGCTCAAGGAAGTCATGGTAGCGTCCACCCAGACGCAGCAAGCCTAGGAAGGCAGATTGAGCGATGGCGGTTACCGAGAAAGACATCCAGGAAAGCAAGCGGGTCTACAAGGAAAAGTACGGCTTTGCCGACCCGGAGCAGGCGATCTACAAGGCCCCCAAAGGCTTGGACCCGGAGCGGGTGATCGAAATCTCCCGCATGAAGAATGAGCCGGAGTGGATGCTGGAGTTCCGGCTGAAGTCGCTGGAGATCTTCAATAAGAAGCCGGTGCCAGAATGGGGCGCGGACCTCTCCCATATTCCGTTCGACGACCTCTCGTATTTCGTGCGCACCACGGAAAAACAGGGCACAACCTGGGAAGACGTGCCGGACTACATCAAGGACACGTTCGATAAGCTCGGCATTCCGGAAGCGGAGCGCAAGTTCCTCGCCGGCGTGTCCGCCCAGTACGAGTCGGAAGTGGTCTACCACTCCATCCAGAAGGACCTGGAAGCCAAGGGCGTCATCTTCCTCAGCACAGAGGAAGGTCTGGAACAGCATCCCGAGCTCTTCCGGCAGTACTTTGGCACGGTCATTCCCTCGGCGGACAACAAATTCGCGGCCATGAACGGGGCATTCTGGAGTGGCGGGTCGTTCGTCTACGTGCCCAAGGGGGTGCAAGTTACCATTCCCCTCCAGGCGTACTTCCGCATCAACGCCGAGCAGATGGGACAGTTCGAACGCACGCTCATCATCGTAGACGAAGGCGCGTACGTCCATTACGTGGAGGGCTGCACGGCGCCGGTTTACTCAACGGACTCGTTCCATAGCGGCGTCATCGAGATCATCGTCAAGAAGAACGCCCGTTGCCGCTACACCACCATTCAGAACTGGTCCACCAATGTCTACAATCTGGTGACCCAGCGTTCCGCGGTCTATGAAGGCGGCGTGATGGAGTGGGTGGACGCCAACCTGGGGTCGAGCATCACGATGAAGTACCCCAGCGTCTACCTGATGGAGCCGGGCGCGAAGGGCGACATTCTTTCGATCGCCTACGCCGGCGACGGCCAGGTGCTGGACGCGGGCGGCAAAGCGGTGCACGTCGCGCCGAACACGTCATCCAAGATCATTTCCAAGTCCATCAGCCAGCACGGCGGACGCACGTCGTTCCGCGGCTTGCTCAAGATATACAAGGGCGCGGAGAGCGCCAAGTCGGCCATGCGCTGCGATGCGCTCATCTTGGATTCCGCATCGCGGTCGGACACCTACCCAACTATCGAAATCGAAGAGGAGCAGGTGAACCTCGGGCACGAGGCCGTGGTGAGCAGGATTGGCGAGGACCAACTGTTCTACCTCATGAGCCGCGGTCTGAGCGAATCCGAGGCGGCAGGCATGATCGTGAGCGGCTTCATCGAGCCCATCGTGAAAGAACTCCCCATGGAGTACGCGGTGGAAATGAACCGTCTCATTCAATTGCAAATGGACAAGGCGGTAGGTTAGAGGCGGAACACAGGTCCGGACTACTGGCAAACTCGGTTTGCCGCGGCGGCGCGCAGCGCCAGACAACGAAGCATGCCGGTGATGCCTCTTGTCTGGCGCGATTGCTGTAGAGCGGCGGGGACAGACCCCGCCGGGCGGGCCGCGAGAACACTACAAAGATCAGGAAAGGTAAGCGTGAGTCAATCATCTGTTGAGCAAGTACCGTTGACGGCGTTGCAGGGCGTGACAGCCGCAGCGTGGGAACAGATCTCCCAGGCCTGCGCCGAGCCGGCGTGGGTGCGAGACCTCCGCCAAGAGGCGTGGCAAGCGTACGTGGATACACCCATGCCCACGTTGCAGGATGAGGACTGGCGGCGCACCGACTATCGCGAATTGGCCCTGGACGACCTGTTGCTCTACATGCCGGCCGGTCTGGACGCGGCCAGCGAAGCAGACTTGCCGGCAGCGCTGCGGTCAAGTTTGGATTCCGGCGACGAATGGGGCGGCTTGGCGGTGCAGGTCAATTCCGAAGTTGTCTGTACGCGCCTCGATGAGTCCCTGCGGGCGCAAGGCGTCATTCTCGCGCCGCTGGCCGAGGCCGTCAACGCGCACCCGGAACTGGTGCGGCCGCACCTGGGGCAGATAGTGGCGCCGGCGGACGGCAAATTCCCGGCGCTGCACGGCGCGTTTCGCGCGGGGGGCGTCTTCTGCTATGTCCCCCCGGATACTGCGGTTGAGCTGCCAATTCAAATGCTCAACTGGATGAGCGCCGAGAACATCGCCGTCTTCCCACACGTGTTGCTGGTGGCCGACCAGGGAAGTCAGGTGACGTTCGTGGAACGCTACGCCAGCCAGACGCTTCAGGCGCCGGCGTTTTCTTGCCCCGCGACCGAGGTCGTCGTGAAAGACGGCGCCCAGGTCCGCCACGTGACGATTCAGGACTGGGGCGACCACGTCATCGAGCTTGGCTACCAACGCCTGCGTGTGGCAAACGACGGCCAATTGCACACCATCGTGGCGGCCACCGGCGGCAAGCTGGTGAAGAACTATGTGGATAACAGTTTCGTCGGCTCGGGCGTGGAGGGGTTCCATCGCGGGTTCTTCTTCACGGACGGCGTACAGCACATGGACTACAAGACCGTGCAGGACCACTTAGCGCCCTATAGCACGAGCGATCTCCTCATCAAAGGCGCGCTGCGCGACCGCTCCCGCGCCGTGTTTACCGGCGTTATCAACGTTCGCAAGGGCTCGAAGCGGACCGACGCCTACCAGGAAAACCGCAATCTGCTGCTGAGCAAGCGGGCGCGCTCCGACTCCATCCCCATCCTGGAGATCGACAACGACGACGTGCGCTGCACCCACGGCTCGGCCACCGGGCAGGTGGACCTGGATGAGCTCTTCTACGTGATGTCCCACGGCTTGGACAAGCACAGCGCGGCGCGCATGTTGGTGGAGGGGTTCTTCAACGAGGTGACACAGCATGCGCCGCTGGAGGGTGTGCGGGCACAACTCGCGGCCAGAATCCGACAGAAGATGAGCGGTTGGCAAGTAGAGGATTAAGGCATGGCAAACTTGGTTCGAGTCGCGTCCGTAGACGACGTGCCGGAAGGCCGGGCCATCGTGGTAGAGATAGACGGCGAGAGCTTGGCCGTTGCCAACGTGGACGGCGCCTATTACTGCATCGACAACGTCTGCACCCATGACGGCGGGCCGCTGGGTGAGGGTGAATTGGACGGCACGGCCCTGGAGTGCCCACGGCACGGCGCCAAGTTCGACGTCTGCACCGGCCGCGCGCTCGGCTTTCCCGCCGTGGTGCCGGTGGAAGCCTACGACGTCACCGTCGACGGCCAGGATCTCTTGGTGGACTTCAGTTGAGGATGCCCTGCGGTACGCGTTCACCGGCTAGATAGGAAACTCCGGAATGCAAAACGGATTTGACGTACAGGCGGTGCGGCAGGACTTCCCAATCCTGGACGTGCAGGTGCATGGCAAGCCCCTGGTGTACCTGGACAGCGCGGCTACGTCGCAGAAGCCCCAAGCGGTCATCGACAGCCTGGTGGACTATTACACGCGGTACAACGCCAATGTGCACCGGGGTATCTACACGTTGAGCGAACAGGCGACGGCGGCCTATGAAGACGCCCGGGCCAAGGTGGCGCGCTTTATCAATGCGCCTTCGCCGGAGTGCATCATCTTCGTCCGCAACACCACCGAAGCCATCAACCTGGTGCGGTTTGCCTGGGGTTTCGACAACGTCGGGGCCAATGACGAAATCTTGATTTCGGAAATGGAGCACCACTCCAATCTGGTGCCCTGGCAGTTGCTGGCGCAGGATAGGGGGGCGGAACTCCGCTACCTGCGTGTCAACAACGAGGGCCGCCTCATGCTGGACGGCCTGGACGTGCTCATCACCGAGCGGACACGTCTGATTGCCGTGTCTCACGTCTCGAACGTGCTTGGCACTATCAACCCGGTGAAGGGCATCGTGAAACGGGGGCACAAGTTTGGGTCGCTGGTCCTGGTGGACGCCGCGCAGAGCGTGCCCCACATGCCGGTGGACGTGCAGGAAATGGACTGCGACTTCCTGGCGTTTTCCGGCCACAAGATGATGGGCCCGACCGGTGTGGGTGTACTGTACGCCAAGCCGCACCTGCTGGAAGCCATGCGCCCGTTCATGGGCGGCGGCAGCATGATTCGCAAGGTCATGCTGTCGGAGTCTACGTGGGCGGATGCGCCGCAGAAGTTCGAAGCAGGCACGCCGAATATCGCGGACGTCATCGCCCTGGGCGCGGCCGTAGACTATCTCAACGAACTCGGCATGGACGACGTGCGCGAGCACGAGTTGAGCCTCACGCAGTACGCCCTGGACGCGCTGCGGGAGGTCACCGGCCTGCGGATGTTCGGCCCGTGGGAACCGCAGACGCGGGGCGGTGTCGTTTCATTCGTGTTGGATGGCGTCCATCCCCACGACATTGCCCAGATTCTCGATAGCGAAGCAATCGCAATCCGGGCGGGGCACCACTGCTGTCAGCCGCTCATGCGCCGCTACAACGTGGCGGCCACGGCGCGGGCGAGCTTCTACGCGTACAATACGGAAGAGGAAGTAGACGCGCTGATTGACGGCATTCACAAGGCACAGAGGGTTTTTGGGCATGCAGTTGAACGATCTCTATAAGGACATAATCCTCGACCACTACGAGAGCCCCCATAACCGGGGCCGGCCGCCGCACGCCGACATCGAGGCGGAAGGCAGCAACCCGCTGTGTGGCGACGACGTGGAGGTCTATGTCGTGCTGGACGGCGAGCGCCTGAAAGAAGTGCGGTTCGACGGCGCTGGCTGCGCGATTAGCCTGGCGGCGGCATCGATGATGAGCGAGGTGCTGGAAGGGAAGACAAAGGACGAGGTCAAGGAGATCGGGGATCTCTTCAAGGCCATGATGCACGGCGAAGACGTGGCGCTGCCTGAAGAAATGGAAGACCTGGAAGCCCTGAAGGGCGTGGCGCATTTCCCGCTGCGCGTAAAGTGCGCCCTGCTGGCGTGGACGACCCTGGAACACGGCTTGGCCAACCAAGACGCGGGCCGGAGGGTCTCAATCGAGGTGGACTAGGACGAAAGCGCCTACTTGCTGGACATCCCGCGCGCAATGCCGCGCACGGCAACCATGATGGTGAGGCAGGTCAAGATCGCGATCATGGGCGCTACCACGAACGGCAGACCCGAAAAGAAGCCCCAAACGACAAACCCGATCAGGCGCAGCACGATATCCATCATTTCGGCGATCCTCCGAGTGTCATTACCACATGCGGTAGTGGCGGCGGGCCCCGCTTTGGCGGCGCAGCCTGCTTTGGCAACAGCCACTATGGTACACCAATTCGGCTCTCGCCGCACCTGCAAATCGGTCGGGAATCAGTAGCTCTTGACTTGATCACCTTGTTGGGCTAGATATCATGTCATTCCGAGCGCAGCGTCGAACAGGGTTCGCTGACTTCGTCAAAGACGCGGATTCTAAAATGCTCCCGACACTAGATTCTTCGTCGCTGCACTCCTTAGAAAGACATTTCGAGGGGCAGCCGTTTACGTTGACACTCATCCCTGTGCAGCCCAAGTCAATACCTACTGATCGCGAATCGATTTGCCCTTTGTGGCCGCTGAGTTTGGGCTCGGGCGTGGGGCCCGCATCGGTTGTGTTCGGCATCGCGCCGGTACAGTAGTTAGGCAGTAAACTGAGACCTGAGGAGCAGCACTACCATGGCAGCACAGATTGGATGCCAGGCCCGGCTCTGGTTGCGCGAGACTCAAGACCTGGGCGGCGTCTTGCCCACCATCGGCAGAAAATTGGGCGCGGCCGGGTACGCCGGTGTGGAAATCGGCTTTGCCTACGTCAATGACCCCGATGATGTCGCGGCCTATCGTCAAGCGGTGGACGCGAACGGCCTGAAGACCGCGGGGATTCACGTGGGCGGCGCCTGGCACGATGCGGCTGCGGCGCGTGAGAAGTCCCTGCCCCAGGCGCGGGCCGCGGCCGATTTCGCCGCCGCCGTAGGCGCTGAATACCTGGTGATCAGCACCGGCAGGAAGCAGAACGGCCGGTTGACGCCGGCGGACATCGGCTTGCAGGTCAAACACCTGGGCGAACTGTGCGCCCATACGTCCGCACAGGGCGTGACGCCGTTGCTCCACAACCATCAGCACGAGTTTCACCACGGCGCCGAGGTCTTTCGCGGGATCATGGACGGCATTCCTGCCGAGCGGCTGGGCCTTTGCCTGGACATCAACTGGGCGATTTGGGGCGGCGCGAACGGTGTGGCAGTGCTCGAAGAGTACTACGAGCGCCTGCGCATGCTGCACGTTCGCGATACCGTCAACGATGCGGCCTGCGTGGAAGCCATGGGCGAGGGCGACGCGGGGTTGGACGACATATTCGGGGTGCTCCGGGAAGAAAACTACCCGCACTGGGTGGTCTACGAATGGTCGCAGTGCGACCCGACGACGGATCGCCCGACGGCTGAGATCGCCCGCTTGAACGAAGCGTATCTGCGCGCGGCCCTCGCCTGATGCAACCGGCACGATAGAGCTATCACAAGCAGAGCGCCAGTGCCTGCCGGGCCAAAGCCAGTGAGAGCCGCTGTGGGGCGTATGCGCCGGACCACGTGTTGCGGTCAAGCCCGCAGCGAGAGAGACTGGCACAGTCCGCAACCACGGACGCCGGACCGGCGGCGAATCGGGGGCGCGTTCGTTTCCACCTTCCGGGCCGCACCGGGTCGAGCCAACGGCACGGCCCTCCAGCAGCACGCCATTCAGCGGCTGGGACCGCCTGCCGTTGCGCAGTTGTGGCGGAGGCGCATGGGAGTCGAACCCACCCAGGACGGGAGTAGCCCGCCCCGCAGACGGTTTTGAAGACCGCGAGGCCCACCGGGACCCGAGCGCCTCCACGCTTAAGTCTAGCAGCCCCTCGAGGGAGTGCAAATGAGGGCCATCCGTTTCTCCGCGCATCGTTTCGCATGTGTCGGGGCTTGTCTAGCTGCACTTGCTTTGGCTGTCCCTGCAGACGGTTGACAAAAATATGGCAGGTTTAGTCGAAATCTGGGCGAGATGCGTCTCTGCAGCGCGCCAGAATAGAGCCGGGCTTTCTTGACAGTCCCTTGCCTTGTTCGGTATCAAGAAATGAGGCGTTGCGCTGTGAGTTGCCTGCTCTCAATTTTGGGGTGCCCGGCCGTCGGCAGTGATGGGGTCTGGCGCCTGGAGCGTCTAAGCAGGTGCGGCGCTGCTGCATTTAGTGCGTTGAGAACAGAATGAAGACTATCTGCGTGTTGGTGTGAACTATGCGTGTTGGCTTTAATCCCCGTCTGCAGCCGTTTCGGCGTGTGACCGTGGCCGAGCAAATGCAGGCAACGGTGCATACGGCAGACCGGCTGGAATTCGAGGTTGTTGAGGTCAGTGTCGATGAAGTAATCTATCGCAGCGGCCTCTGGGAGACGTTTACGCAAGACGTGCTCACGATTTTGACCCGCGGCCCGTTGCAATTCCAGGTGAACATCTTTCCGGACGAGGGCTTCGAGGAGGCGCCAAGCGACACGACTCCCATGGCGCGGTCCGTTTATCTGCGCCGCTTGGTGCAGACCGTCGAGTTCTTCGAGGCATATGCTCCCATGTCCCTTTACATCGTGCACGCGGGGCGGCGCCGGACGCACGTGGACGACCATATCAAGGCGCTCTACGAGGCGTTTGAGGCGCTGCAGGTGCTCTATCCGGGGGTGCCGCTGGCCATCGAAAACGGCGGGCGTGAGACCGTGTTGCATTTTCCCGACGACTTTCTCACGTTCTTGGACGCCTTTCCGGCCCTGCGCTTCGTCATGCACACGGGACGCGCGTTTCAATCGGTCATGTGGGACAACGACCAGCTCGCGCGCTACGTGCGCAAGGCGGCGCGGTTTGCGGACCGCTTGGCGGCTATTCGCTGGACGAACGCCAATCCGGTCACGGACCCCGACCGTCCGTTGCAGCTTGAACTCGACCGCGCGCCGGACTTTGCGTTGATTATGCGCGGGCTGGGCCGCAATCCCGCCTTGGTGCACGTGCTCGACGCCGTGGGCGGCCGGCCGTCGGCCCTGGCCCGTGAACGGCGGGCCCTGCACGCGCAGGTTGAGCGCTGAGATGCGTACTACCGCGCGTGGCGACTGGCGTACAATTCCCCGCGCCGGCCTCCCTGACGGGGCGGACCTGACGAGACCGGACGCCGCTACGCCCGTCCCTTACACGCTTTCGCTCCGAACGGCGGCACTTGCCCTGCGGTATACTTGTGGTGCCGCGATTGCCCGGCGCGGCGGCCGGCAGCACTCGCCGCGCGGGTAGCATTGAGGTTGTAAGTTCTCTAGATTCAGGTCCAGATTCTGGATTGGCAACTAAACGATAGGGGCTATGAGCGAGACTACCACTAAGCGCGCCATCGAGCGCCTGCACTTCGACGAACAAGGGCTTGTGCCCGCGGTGGTGCAGGATGCGAGCACTACGCAGGTGCTCATGCTCGGCTTCATGACCAAAGAGATGCTGGCGAAGACGCTGGCTACGGGGCGCGTGTGGTTTTGGAGTCGCAGCCGCCAGGAACCGTGGCTTAAGGGCGCAACCAGCGGCAATTTCCTGAATGTGGTGGATGTGTACCGCAACTGCGAGGACAACTCGTTGCTCATCCTGGCCAAGCCGGAAGGGCCGACCTGCCACACGGGAAACGTGTCGTGCTATTTTCGGTTGCTGGCGGAGGAGTAGCCATGGGCGCTGACGATGCACGAGCTGCGACCAACGCCGCAATTCTGGATGAGGTGTTCCAGACTGTTCTGGAGCGGCAACGGACGCTGCCGGAGGGGTCGTACGTCACACACCTGCTGCAGGGCGGCGTGGACCGCATCGCCCGCAAGGTGGGCGAGGAAGCGCTGGAGGTGGTGTTGGCCGCCAAGAACCAAACGCGCGGCGAACTCACGGCGGAAGTGGCAGACCTATGGTTCCACTGCATCGTGCTGCTGGCGGACAGCGGTCTGTCGCCGGACGACGTGTACACCGAACTGGCCCAGCGGCACGGCAAGCCCCCCAGTTTTCAAGCCAAAGCCGAAGCGCAGGCGCAATTGCCCGCCGCTGAGGACGTCTAGAGCCGGCGCGCGGGGGCTGAAGGGTGCACGGCCCGGTGTTCGCGCAAACAACGCTTACGACGCGTTGGCCCCGGCGCTCTGCCAACCGGTCTCCGCCAGCAAGTTCATGAGCCCGGCGTGGGCTTTGGCAAAGAGATCGCGTCCCGTGTAGCCAAAGGAGCGGCCCGCCACCTGCAAGTGCGGCTCAAGCGAGAAGAAGCCGTCGTATTCCTGTTCCTTCAGCGCGCCCAGCAGTTCCCGCCACTCGGCGCTGCCTTCCCCGGCAATCACGACCTTGCCTTTGGGTGATTCCTTGTCTTTCACGTGCACATAGTGCAGCCACGGCCGGAGCGCCGGCAGCGCCTCGCTGAAGGGCCGCACCCCGCAGGACACGAAATTCGCCGGGTCCAGGGTCAGGCGCAAGTTCTCAGTGCCAACCGACTCGAAGATGTCCCGGCAACGGTCGGCCGTATCACCGTAGATGTCACTCTCGTTCTCGTGCAGGAGCATGATTTCGGCTCGGTGCGCGCGGGCGGCGTCGCTCAGCGCCCGCAAGCGGCGCATCACTTCATCGCGGTAGCTCTGCGGGTCTTTGCCCTCCGGCATGAAGAACGAAAACATGCGGATGTAGTCGGTTTCCAGAATGTCGGCGGCCCGCAATGCGCCTTTGAAGCGTTCCAGGTGCGCGGCAAAGTCGTCGTTGATCGAGATCTTGCCGATCGGCGAGCCGATTGCGGACACGCGCATGCCGCGGCTGTCGAGTTCCCGCTTCGCGGCGCGCAACTCATCATCCGAGAGATCGACGACAACCGCTTTGGCGCCGCCGCCGAGGGCCAGGTTGCGGACTTCGATATAGTTGATACCCATCTCCTGCATCGCATCGAGTTGCGACCCAAAGTCATCGGTGATTTCGTCGCCAAAACCGCTAATCTTCTCGTACATGCTGTACACTCCTTGGGTGCGTCTGAGGCGGTCTCACTGTGAGCAATGGCAAGCGTGGCGGTTTGGCCGCATCCTCGGGCCCACGCGCGTGGTTTTTCTTTTGGCGATGGCAAGCGTACGTCCCCCACCCGGGTCCGGCCACGCTGCGCCAAGGTCGGCAGGTTATAGCTTAGCGTCCCGCCAGAGGCGATACAATGCCGCCAAACTCAACGGCTGTGTTACTTGTGAGCACGTCAATCGCCCTTTCGGGCCAGCAGTGGATTCCTGCGCGAAACGAGCTTGCCCAGCTATGGCGCCGGGGCGCTGCCGGACCGGACGCGTCGCAGAATGCAGCCCACGATGCCCGTGAGCCCAAGGGGAGTTTGCTTCGAACAATCCGTTGGCGTAAGACCTTTCCCCACTGGGCAGCAGTTGAACTTCATGTCAGTCCGGGCGCGGCACTGCGACAATTCGGACGCAGCACCGTGTCATGTCGAGCGCAGGACTGTGTAATTTCGGGGCAGCATCGTGTAATTCCGGGAGCAGCACCGCGCCACTTATATGCTGAAAAAGATGGGAAAATGAGTGAATGTGAGAGGAAAACACGAGGGGCGCGTCGTCTGTCTTTCCAAGCGCAGCACCGTGTCATGCTGGGCCATGCCGGGCGCAGCACAGTGTCAATCCGGGGAAAGCGCTGTGTCAATCCGGGCACAGCGTTGTGTCAATCCGGGCACAGCGTTGTGTCATTTCGAGCGCAGCGAGGAATCTAGAGTCCATGTTCACGGCGTCTCGTTTGCTTCAGGCTGCGGTAAACCAGGCGTTCTGAGAGCCTGTTTACATTCATCTTTCCTCCGAATGCCGTTCTTCCAGAGCTTCTTGGAGAAGGAATGAAACCGCCGCAAGTTGCCAAATAGCCGTTAGTGCTTCGACAGGGGCTTCGCGCAGCCCTCAGCGCGAATGGCTAACATCAGACTTGCAGACCCCCCCAAAGAAGATCGTAAACAGGCTCTGAAGAGAGCGCCGTCCAATGTAACTGGATTCCCGGTGTTGCTGGAATTCCCGCTGTGGGGAAGTGAAGAGCGCACCAGGGTTCGCGTCACTGCTCTGCAAACAGAGCGCCCGGTCCGTCATTCCGGCGAAAGCCGGAATCCATCTTCGCCGCTCCCGCCTGGAATCCGGCCTTCGCCGGAATGGCCATCAGGAAGCCGGCCGCGCCCGTTCACTCCGCTGTGTGGTCTGCAAGGGGGCGCAAATCAAAGGGGCGCAAATCAAACTTCCCGCCGCGCGCCGGACACGGCCCCAAGTGAAGCACAGGCAAGCCAAATTCCGTTTTGACGCGAGGGCAAAGCAATCAATGGGTGCGCCGCGCAGGCGCAGGCAAAGGCGGCCATGGCGCAGCAGGATTTTCGCCTCGTCAGTGTGCGCCGTACAGGCGCAGGCAGAGGGTCGGCAGAATTGACCAGGGATCGGAATCGCAGGCAGCGTCCGGCTGTGCTTGGCTGCCGGCGGCTACCCGCATCGACGCAGTGAATGAGACAGAGAGAGGCCGTGCCTTTCCTTCGATCCAGTTCTCCGAAGCGCCCACGCGGCGCTAGCTCCGGCCAAGCTACCTTGCGGCACCCGAAAGTGGCCGCTTACCGCTGCTTCCTTCCGGACCTGACGGGGTTCACGGGCTCTCGCCGCGCAAGACCCAACCATCAACACCGCATACCACGCAGCAGCCTCCGAAGAAACTAGAACCTCACGGAAAGCCTTCGACCCCGCTATAGCGGATTGCGGGTACAGGGCACCGCTAACTCCCCGCCTAGCACGGCCTCCATTTCCCATGCTACGCAACACCAAGCCACAGCGTCAAGCACCGATCCGCTTACTTGTAGCTACGTTGGAGACGCCGCTGCACTGGGATTACGGCTGATTTGGTGAAACTTCTGCCTATCCGAGTCCATCCAGTCGACTTCGGCACTACTTGACTAGTGACGGGAGAAACAGTACGATTCCAAGTGCAGGTTGATTGTGGCCGTTGATTTCTCATTAGGGCCGTTCAATTAGGGCTAAATCCGATGCTTTCAATGACTGCGACGGCGGTGGAACAACTACAGGGCTTGTTGACGGAGCATGAGAGTCCCGATGCGGGGCTGCGGGTGTTTGTGTCGCCGGGCGGGTGTTCCGGGTTTCAGTACGGCATGTCCATGGAGGAGCGCGCCGACGACGGTGACGAGGTGATCGAGAACGAGGGTGTGCGCGTGTTCGTGGACCCGTTCAGCCTCATGTACCTCAGCGGCTCGGAGATCGACTTTAGCGATTCGCTCATTGGCGGCGGGTTTACGATCCTCAATCCCAATGCCGCCCAATCGTGCTCGTGCGGCCAGTCGTTCGATACGGCCGAAAGCGCCGGCACGGCGCGGCCCTGCAGCACCTGACCGAAACGACGACAATACGACCAGTGAGGCCTCGCTGCTCGAGAGCGGGGCTTTTGCTTTGCGCCGGGAGACCGGCGCTCTGCGCCGGGTTGCGGGCCTGGACCGCGTTTGCGAGCAAATTAGAGAATCAGACGGCACTCTGGCCGGCGGTGCGCGCGGACGCGGTCAACGTGGGCGCCAACACGGCAGCAGGAGACTCGGAAATTTGCGGCTGTGCGTGCGGCGGCCCGCGCTGGCGTGCACATAGCAGAAGCAGACGGCATTCTGACCGGCAGTGCGCGCATACACGGCCGGTCGCGGCGCCCGCGGGCAGCAGGGGGCTCAAATAGCTGTGGCCGTGCGTGGGGCTCCGGCTCGTATTGGCGCGCGCACCTCGGAATGAGACGACTCTCCGTCCGGAGGAATGAGCGGCCCCGGCTACACGCAGGCGCAGCGGGTTTCGCCGCAGCACAGCGCCAAGTAGACGTAAGTTCGAAACTGCGCCAGCGCAGTCGAAATCGGCGCAACTTTTCTGCTCTTCTTCCCGCCGCTGTGAGACCCTTGCGGCAGGCGGAATCGGGCTGTTTTGCGCCCTAAGTATGCGCTTTGCGCCGGGCCAGTTTTGGCTTTCCTTCCCTCCGCAGTCCAGGTATCCTAGGTCTTGCCGGAGACCGCGCGCCGTCCCGCAACGCACCCTGAGGAGTCCGCTCACTTGAAGCAGCCGTTTACCCACCTGCATCTGCATACCCACTACAGTCTGCTGGACGGCATGAGCCGCATGCCGGAATTGATGGACCGGGCGCGGAAACTGGAGTTTTCCGCCATCGCGCTCACCGACCACGGCGTGCTCTATGGCGCGATCGAGTTCTACCAAGAGGCCCGCAGCCGGGGCATCAAGCCGATTATTGGCTGCGAAGTATACGTTGCCACGCGCACGCGCACCGACCGTGAGCCGAAAGTGGACGACCGGCAGTACCACCTGACCCTCCTCGCCAAGAATAACCAGGGCTACCAGAACCTGGTGAAGCTGGCCACGCTGGCCCAGCTCGAGGGCTTCTACTACAAGCCGCGGGTGGACCGCGAACTGCTAACCCAGTACCACGAGGGCCTCATCTGCTTGTCCGGCTGCCCGTCCGGCGAAGTGCCCCGGGCGCTCCAGGACGGCAATGAGGAGAAGGCCCGGGAAGCGGCGCAGTTCTACCGCGACCTCTTCGGACCGGACAACAACTACATAGAGATTCAAGACCACGGCATGGACTGGGAACGCGAGGTCAGGGAAAAGCTGGTGGCGTTGGCCCAGGAGCTCGATGTGCCGTTGGTGGCAACCAACGACGGGCACTATACCCGGCCCGAAGATGCCGAAGCCCACGAGGTGCTGCTCTGCATCCAGACGAACAGCAACATGGACAACGACAACCGGATGCGCATGGGCTCGGAGACGTTCTATCTGCGCAGCGCCAAGGAGATGTGGGAGCAGTTCGCCGACCTGCCCGAAGCCCTAGAAAACACGATGAAGATCGCCGACGCGTGCAACGTGGAATTGGCCCTGGACCAGCGCATATTGCCTCACTTTGCGGTGCCGGAAGGGCATACGGAGCGGTCGTACCTGCACGAAGTGTGCGCGGCGGGTCTGGCGAAGCTCTATCCTGACGGCCATGCCGAAGCCCAGGAGCGGCTGGAATACGAACTCAACGTCATCTGCGAGATGGGGTTCGCGTCCTACATCCTCATCGTGGCGGACTTCGTGAATTGGGCCAAGGAGCAGGGCATACCTACCACCGTGCGGGGTTCGGCGGCGGGCAGCTTGGCCTGCTATACGGCCGGGATAACGGACATCGATCCGTTGCACTACGGCCTGATGTTCGAGCGCTTCCTGAATCCCTCGCGCTACACCATGCCCGACATCGACGTAGACCTCATGGACGTGCGCCGCGATGAGGTCATCGACTACGTAACGGAAAAGTACGGCGCCGATCACGTCGCGCAAATCATCACCTTTGGCACGATGAAGGCGAAAGCGGCGGTGCGCGACGTGGGCCGGGCACTCGGCATGGCTTACGGCGAGGTGGACCGGGTGGCAAAGCTCGTGCCGGCCATGTCCACCGTGGACGACGCGCTGGAGAATTCGCCCGATCTGCAACGCCTCACTGAGGAGGACCCGCAAGTTTCGCGTCTGCTGGAACTGGCGAAGCGGCTGGAAGGCGTGGCGCGTCATGCTTCCACCCATGCGGCAGGCGTGGTGATTTCCCGGGAACCCCTCACCGAGTACGTGCCCCTGCAGCGCAATATCGGCGACGACGGCGTCATGACCCAGTTCGAGATGAACGCCATCGAGCAAATCGGTTTGCTCAAGATGGACTTCCTGGGCCTGCGCAACCTCACCGTGCTCGACCGCGCCGTGCGCTTCATAGCGGAGGCGCGGGGCAAGCAACTCGACCTCAAGCAGATTCCCGTAGACGATAGCGCGACCTTCGCCCTGCTCTCCTCCGGCGAGACGACGGGTGTGTTTCAGTTGGAATCCGACGGCATGCGCCGCCACGTAAAGGAGTTGCAGCCGAACCGCATCGAGGACGTAATGGCTCTGGTGGCGCTGTACCGTCCCGGCCCCATGGCGTACATTCCGGACTACGTCGCCCGCCGGCACGGCAGGCAGGAGATTTCGTCCCGCCACCCGCTGATGTCGTCAGTGCTCGAGCGCACCTACGGCATCATGGTCTACCAGGAAGACGTGATGGCCGTGGCCCAGGCCGTGGCGGGATACACCCTGGCGGAGGCGGACAAGCTCTGCTACGCCGTGCGCAAGAAGATTGCTCACGAGCTACAGGAACACCGCGAGCGATTTGTGCAGGGCGCGGTGGCTAACGGTGTTGCCAAGCAGGTTGCGGAAGAAATCTTCAACGACTTCGAACCGTTCGCCCGCTACGGTTTCAACCAGGCGCATGCGGCGTGCTACGGCACCATCGCCTACCAGACCGCCTATCTCAAAGCCAACTACCCCGCTGAGTACATGACGGCCGTTTTGAGCACGGAATTGGGCAACACGGAGCGTATGGTCGATGCGGTGCGGGAGTGCGGACGGCTGGGCGTGAACGTGGCGCCGCCGAATGTGAATGCCAGCGAGGCGAATTTCGCCATCAAGGACGACACAATCTACTTTGGCCTGGCCGCGGTGAAGAACGTGGGTACGGCGGCGGCCCAGGCAATCGCTACCCAGCGCGCCGCTGAGCCGTATCAAGACTTCTACGACTTCTGCCTGCGCATCGATCAACGCCTCGTGAACCGGCGCGCCCTGGAAAGCCTGATCAAAGTGGGCGCGCTGGACGGTATGGGCGATCGCGCGGCGTTGCTCAAGAGTCTCGACGACGTGCTGCCGGCCACACAGCGGGCGCAGAGCGCCAGCAACCAGGGCCCCACGCTGTTCGAAACGTTTTTGGGTGAGGAGCAGGTGGCGGAATTGACGCGCTTTACCTTGCCGCAGGCCGATCCGGCCACGCCGGAAGAAAAGGGCCTGTGGGAGAAGGAGTTGCTCGGCGACTACCTCACCGAGAATCCGTTCAAGGCGCAGAGCGAACGGATGCGGGCCGCGGCCAATGCCACGACCGCAGATGTCACCAAAGAGCGTGAAGGCAAGCGCGTGACGCTGGCGGGCCGGGTGGAGTCGGTGCGCAAGATCTTCACCCGTAAACGGCAGTACATGGCCGAGGTCAAGTTGGAAGACGAACGCGGACAGATGGGTATCATCGTCTTTCCCAAGCTCTACGGCCAGTGCGCGGGGTTGCTGGAGGACGGCGCCTTTCTCGTCGTCAACGGACGCGTTGAACAGGACAGCCGCGACGAGGCGCTGCGCGTCTTGGCGGAGGCCGTCACGCCGCTGGACGAAGCGGCGGGAACGACTTCTACAACAGTTGGGGAATCGACCGCCGGACTGCCGCCGGGCGTCGCGCCGGTCAATGGCGACGGTCCGCCATCCGTGCGGGACGGCGAACTGCCGGCCTGGTTGCGGGACGACCGTGATACGGGGGCCGAATCTGCGGGCACCGATGTGGGTACGCCAGCCGCAAAGTCAACTGCGCCGGCCGCGGACGAGGCTGTGTCTGCCGATCCGGCCGCGCCCGCCGAACAAGCGGGTCCTCCCCAAGATTCCGAGCCAAGAGTCCCGGCCGGGGCGGCCGCCGCTACGGACGGGCCAGCCGGCTCAGATACGCAAATCGATGCCGGGTCGCCGGCAGCAGGCGCCGTCGCTGCCCAGACTGGGGCAGCAGATGCTGCGGCAGAGGATTTCGCGCCGGTCGAGGACGCCGTGCCGTCGGGGCCGGCGGTGGAACTGGTCCTGCAGCGCACGCAGGATGAGTCGGAAGACCTGGGTCGCTTGCAGCGACTCGCGAACGTCTTGAGCCGCAATCCCGGGGACACCCGGGTGGCGCTGCGGATCATTCTCAATGGCGTGCACGTGCGCATCGATACCCATGACCTCATCGCCCTCACGCCGGAAGTAGAGGACGAAATCGAGGACCTCTTGGGAACGGCCCCTCTACGAAAGGCGGCTACGTGATCGCGCCGTTCCGCAGTGACATACCTTCTCTCCTGCGGCCGCGGGCATTGGCGCTCTGCGGCGCGGCGCTCCTGTGGGCGCTATTGGCATTCGCGGCCGCGCCTGTCGCCCGCGCCGAGAGCGCCCAGCCCGACTTGGCAACCGGCGAGCGCTTCACCGTATTGCTCGTGGGGCTCGACCGGCGAGCGCCCCATGAACAATCGCGCAGCGACGTCATCATGCTGCTCAGTATCGAGCGCAAGACCCGTTCGCTTTCGCTGCTTTCCATCCCCCGTGATCTGTGGGTGCCCATCCCCGACTATGGCTGGTACCGCATCAATGCCGCCTACTTCTTTGGCGAAGTGTACGAAGAGAGCGGGGCGGCGTTGGCGCGCCGAACGGTGGAAGCCGTCTTCGACGTGCCGGTGCACGCCGTGGTGGCGGTGGACTTTGCCGGCTTCATCGACCTCGTCGACGCCTTTGGCGGTATTGACGTTACGGTAGCCAAGGACCTCGTCGATCATACCTATCCCACCATGGACTATGGCTATACCAGCATCTTCATTCCCAAGGGCCCGCAACACATGGACGGCGAAACCGCTCTCATCTACGCCCGTACGCGGCATCCGGACAACGACTTCCGGCGCATGGGCCGCCAGCAGAATGTGATTGCATCGGCCCACGCGGGCCTGTTTCGCGATGAGATGGTTGCGCTGTTTCCGCTGCTTTACCAGCGATTCAATGAGATTATCGAGACCGACCTGTCTCACGCCGAACAGCTTCTCTTGCTGCGCGACCTTTACCTGCTGCGAGACGAACCAATCGACGCGCGGGTGATCGAACCGCCGCTAGTTTATGACTACGTGACCGAGGGCGGCGCTTACGTGCTGCTGCCGGACTGGGAGTTGGTGCGGCCCATGCTTGGTGAGATGTTCGGTGTACCCAACGCTGATTCGGCCCAGGGGAGCGTGAGGTAGCCGGAGCGCCGTCCCTTGTTGCGGGCGTGCGCTGCCCGTCCGATGTAGGTAGCCCGGGGCAGGTGACAGAAGGCATGCCGGCGCCCGTCCAGGGCACTCGTTTGTCCTGCAGGACCCGCGCAGAGGGCTGGGCGCAAGCAGACGCGGTTACGCTCGCAAGAGAACGCGGCCTAGTGGCGCTGCAGCGACATATCTGGGCTCGCGCTCCCCTGTAAGTGTGAGCGTCAAACTGGAGTCAAATAAGGCAGCACGGCAAGCGTGAGGAGCGGTAGCGTGTCACGAGAGTTTGCGGACAGGGTCGCGTTGGTAACGGGCGCGGGCTCCGGCATAGGCCGCGCGGCAGCTCTCGGCTTCGCGCGGGGCGGCGCCCGCGTGGTAGCGGCCGATGTCAGTTCGGCTGGCGGACAAGAGACGGTGCGGTTGCTGGAAGCGGAAGGCGGCACGGGCGTTTTCGTCAAGACCGACGTGCGGGTGGCCGCCGATGTCGAGGCGATGGTAGCTGCCGCGGGCGAGCGCTTTGGGCGCTTGGACTTTGCCTTCAACAACGCCGGCGTGTTGGGCGGCGGCGCGCCCATGGTCGATTTCACCGAAGCCGATTGGGACGACGTGATGGACGTCAATCTCAAGGGTGTCTGGCTCAGCATGAAGTACGAGATACCGGCGATGCTGGAGTCCGGCGGCGCGATCGTGAACACATCCTCAATCGCCGGTCTGGTCGGCAGCCAGCACAGTCCCGCCTACGCCGCCAGCAAACACGGCGTGGTGGGTCTCACCAAGACGGCGGCGCTTCAGTACGCCCCGCAGGGCATTCGCGTGAATTGCGTGTGCCCGGCCGCGGTCTTCAGCCCCATGCTCGAGACCTTGGTAACGCGCAATCCGCAGGTGGGCGCGAAACTGAAGGCGTCGCAACCGAACAAGCGCTTCGCCAGCCCGGAGGAAGTGGCCGCCGTGGTCACGTGGCTCTGCTCAGACGCGGCGTCGTTCGTGACCGGCGCGGCCCTGCCGGTGGACGGCGGCTACACGGCCCAGTAGAAGCGCCTGCACCCTCTCCCTGGCTACCAAGTCTGCTGCCTTGCCGTCCACCTCATACTCGTGACGCCAGTCGCCGGACGCCGGCACATGCGCGCGCCCATACTAGTCCGAGTGCCACAGATTGCCCGTGAACGGCGGAAAGAGCGCGGCCAGCAGCGCCTGGGCCCGGTCCGATGCACGGCAGTCGGGGTCGCTCTCTTTGATCTGGGCATAGGTGCGGCGTCCGCCCAGCAATTCCAGGAAGGTTAGGTCCGGGAACGCGGCGTCGCTGGGGTCAACCTCACTGTGGCTTAAAGTAGCCACGTCAACTATCCGGCCCTCCTCGAACGCGAGCCGCAGACCGCCGCGAAAGAAGTCCAACGTCAGCGTGCCGGTGTAGCCTTCCGCGGGCGTGCCCCGGAGATGGCTCTCCAATGCCGGGCGCACGTGGCGCAGAAACGCCGCCAGATTGGGGATGCGGATATACCAGGCGTACCCCCAACTGTGAGACTTCAATGCATCCGACAGGCCGGCGTATACGGGGTTTTCTCGGCCTAACGTGAACGCGATTTCGCCCGGCTGGGCGCTTTCCGCCACCCCTTCCGCCGCCCGCAGTGCTTTCACATAGAGCGCAAGGGCCGGCGGCAGTTCCGGCACGACGTTCAAGTGGCTGACCCCCGCCGCAAGCGCGCACTGGCGCACCTCGAGCCGCCACGGATCGGGCTTGACGGCGAGTGGGTGGTGCTGAAGGTAGCCCACCGGTGTTTGCGCCATGTCCTCGATGATGAGCCACGGCCGGTAGACCTCGCTGGTGGGAGAGCGGCCGGAGAACTCCCATTCCCAATGCGCGTCAGAGCGTACCACGCTAAAGGGCTGCCGTTGGGCGGCATGCTCGTAAACGGAACGCACAAACCCGTGGTCGGAATTCCGTAAAGGTCGGACGCGATAGCGCGGCGTGTGTTGCGGTTCGGGCATTGGCGCGCGCACTCTTCGGCCGCAGTAGAGATCCATGGCGTACGCGTAGCCGAACTGCCGGTAGTACCACGGGATGCCGGTGATGGACTGCATCAAGTCGCCCTTGGACGCGCTGAGCCCGTGAATGAGGTCCATCTGCGCGCGGACCAGACCGCGGCGGCGATAGGCCGGGTCCGTGGCCACGTGCTCGATGCGGCCGCAGCCGAACGGAATGCCGCCGTACGACCAGGTCTGCGGGATGAGGCAGAGCGACGAAACGATCTTACCGGTGCGCGTATCCTCCACAACGGTAAAGTCGCCGGCTCGAGTCGTGGGATGCCTGCCGGACATCAACTCGTGCGCCCACTCGACTACGGAGTCTACGGGCGAGTCGTACTCGGGAACACGCTTGATGTAGTCAACCAAGGCGTCGAAGTCTTCAGGCGCGGCAAAGCGCAAGCGCAGACCGTCGCCGAGGTCAACAGGCGTCGCTGGCAGAGGGGGCTTGTTAGACTGCTGCATGGGCTTCTGTGGTTTGCTGCTGGGAAAGAGTTTGCCCAATCGTACCACCGAGTGGAATGCACCGGCTACACGCACGCTATCCACCTGCGGGGGTTTGCGGTTTTGACAGCAACATGCTACGTTCATTGCAGCAATTCTTTACTCGGTCACAAAGCTGATTCCCGTCTGGGTGTGCGCCGCTGCGCGAGCCGGCGCAGCGTGCGGTCAGGCGGTGCAAGGAGCGAACGAACGCAATGGCGGAATTCACCACACGCCCCGTAATCATGGGAACCCACGGCGTCATCACGACGGGGCACTATTTGGCGACGGCCATCGGCATGCGGGTGCTTGACCAGGGCGGCAATGCCATCGACGCCGGCGTGGCGGCGGGCTTTGCGCTGAACCTGCTGAAACCCCACGCCAACGGAATTGGCGGCGAGAGTCCGATTCTCATCCATCGGGCCGCGGCCGACGGGTCGCAGGTCGTTGCCGTCAACGGACAGGGCATAGCCCCCAAAAGGGCGACCATCGAGTGGTTTCGCTCTCAGAACATCGAGCTGATACCGGGCGACGGCTTCCTGCCGGCAACGGTGCCGGGCGCGTTCGGCTCCTGGGTGACTTCGCTGCTGCGCTTTGGCACGCTGAGCCTCAAGGATACATTGGGCCCGGTGGTGGACATGGCCCAGGGCGGCTTTCCCATGTACCCGGAATTGAGCCGCAGCCTGGGTAACCAAGCGGAAAAGTTCCGCACGCAGTGGCCCACCTCGGCCCAGGCATTCCTGGCCGACGGTGACGTGCCCGCGGTGGGCGCCATCTGGCGGCAACCCGATTGGGCCCGCACGTTCCGGGGCGCCATCGACGCCGAAATGCGGGAGCGGCAGCGCGGTCGGGAAGCG
This sequence comes from Chloroflexota bacterium, assembly GCA_022824225.1. Lineage (GTDB taxonomy): Bacteria > Chloroflexota > UBA11872 > VXOZ01 > VXOZ01 > VXOZ01. The sequence goes on along the minus strand of JAJEAH010000007.1, from coordinate 69,525 downwards.
GGCTTGCGTGCCGCGCTCGACTACTTCTACCGCGGCGACGTGGCCGCCAAGGCCGCGGCGTTTGCGGCCAATACCGAGGTGCTCGACGCCAACGGCCAGCGGCACCGTGGACTTATCACGGCGGAGGACTTTGCCGCGCACCGCACGCAAGTCGAACCACCGGTGACCGTAAACTACCGCGGCGTGGACGTCTACAAGTGCGGCCCGTGGTGCCAGGGCCCCGTGTTCTTGCAGCAACTCACGCTGCTCGAGCAGTTTGACCTGGCCGCCCTGGGCCACAATTCGCCGGAGTACATCCACACCGTGGTGGAAGCTGCCAAGCTGGCTTTTGCCGACCGCGAGACGTACTACGGCGATCCGGCGTTTGCCAACGTGCCGCTGGACCGGCTCTTGGACAAAGCGTACGCGCAAGAGCGCGTAGGGTTGATCGATCCGGCGGTGGCCTCGCCGGACCTGCGGCCCGGCGACGTGCCGGCGTCGGCGCTCCAGGCCCGGTCGGGGGATCCCGCCGTGTACTCGTATGACACCACGCACTTGGACGTGATCGATGCCGCCGGCAACATGTTCTCGGCCACGCCGAGCGGCGGCTGGCTGATGTCCTCGCCGGTTGTCGCCGGTTTGGGCTTCCCGCTGGGCACGCGCGGACAGATGTTCTCGCTGGACCCGGCGCATCCCAATGCGCTCGTGCCGGGCAAGCGCCCGCGCACCACACTCACGCCGTCGCTGGCGATGAAGGACGGACGGCCCCACATGGTCTTTGGCACGCCCGGCGGCGATATGCAAGACCAGTGGACGCTGCAGTTCTTCCTCAACGTGGTCGACTTTGGCATGGGCTTGCAAGAGGCTATCGATGCGCCGACGTTCCACAGCATGCACTTCCCCAGTTCGTTCTACCCGCGGGCGGCGTATCCAAAACGACTGGTGGTGGAGGGCCGCATACCGGATGCGGTGCGTGAGGAATTGGAAGCCCGCGGCCATGAAGTCGTGGTGGGCAATGACTGGGCGCACGGCCAGGTGACCGGCGTGCGCTTCAATCCCGATACGGGCCTAATCGAGGGCGCGGCCTCGCCGCGCACGATGTCGCCGTATGCGATGGGTAGATGATGCGTAGCAGGCGTATGGCTTGGCGTAAGACGTTTGTGTGGGCTTGCGCGGAGCGCCCAAACGTGGCGACCGCGTGATTTACGCGTGACCGCTTTACCCAGAGAAGCCTGTGATTCTGTGGCCTGCATAGGCGCAGTCTACCCACGCCGCTAGTGGCGCGCCCCCACATTGCCTGACCGGAAATTGCACATGCGGAGTATGCTATGACGCCGGACTGGCCGGACTCATTCCCCGATCCCGCGCTTGTCCCCCGCCTTCAGCAATTGGTGTGGGGCAAGGCCAACACCCAGTGCCTCTTCGTTGCGGCGAAGCTGGGCATCGCCGACCTGCTGGCGGATGGGCCAAAGTCCGTAGCCGACCTGGCGGCGGCGACCAAGACCAACGCTGAGGCCCTCTATCGGGTCTTGCGCCTGCTGGCAAGCCACGAGGTCTTTGTGGAACTGGAGCCGCGGCAGTTCGGGCTCACGCCCATGGCGGAATTGCTGCAGGCCGACGCGCCGTGCTCCTTCCGCGACTACGCGATTGTGCACGGCAGCGAATGGTACAACCGCGCATGGGCGCACCTGCTTTTCAGTGTTGAGCAGAACAGACCCGCGTTCGACCTGGCGTGCGGGCTGTCGCTCTTCGACTTCATGGAGCAGAATCCCACGGCGGCCGCCGAATTCAACGATTCGATGACGGCGCTCTCCCGCTTCGAGGCCGCCGGCGTCTGCGCCGCCTACGACTTCTCAGACTGCGGCACGGTGGTGGACGTGGGCGGAGGTCACGGCCGTTTGCTCGCGGACATACTTGCCGCGTATCCGGATATGCGCGGCATTCTCTTCGACCGGCCCAACGTCGTTGATGCCGCCAAGGGGGAGTTGGCGGTTGCGTCGACCGCCGACCGGTGCAAGGTGATCGGCGGCGACTTCTTCGAGACCGCCCCCACCGGGGGAGATGCCTATCTGCTCAAGCACATCATCCATGACTGGGGCGACGAACGTTCGGTAGCCATCTTGCGCAATTGCCGCGAGGCAATGAACGACGGCGGCAAGGTGCTCGTGATCGAAGGGGTCATGCCCCCCGGCAACGAGCCGTCGAATAGCAAGCTCTGGGACGTGGTCATGCTGGCGTTGACCGCTGGTGGGCGGGAGCGCACCGAAGACGAGTATGCGGAACTATTCACCGCTGCGGGTCTATCGCTCACGCGGGTTATTCCCACGCACGCGGTTGTGAGCATCGTTGAAGCCGCGGCCTGCTAGCTGCAGCCCAAAGTGTGAAGTCCGGCCCGCCTGTCAATCTTGTCGCGATATTCGGCAGTGGATATAATGCAAGCGAGTTTGAGGCTATGCGGGAAGGAGGGCAGGGCTAGCGGTCTTCATAGGCTAAAGGTCTGCGTGCGCAAGGCGGGCGCGTGGCGTCCGGAGCGCCGTAACGGCGGCTCAGAGCGGCTACGCTGGTAGGTAGTTTAGGAACGAACACAAGTGTGGAGGAAATAATGTCTAAGGTGAAATCTATGAACGTAAGCCGCCGGGGGATGTTGGGCATCGGCGCCGGCATGGTGGGCGGCGTCGGCCTGCTGGCCGCGTGCGGACAGGTAGCGGCGCCGGTCGCTGAAGAAGCGCCGGAGATGGAGGAAAAGGAAGCAGAGGCGGAAGCGCCGCAAATGGAGACCGTGCAGGTGGACTTCTGGTCCCTGAACGGCTTCTGGGCCTCGTTCACCGAGGGTGTGGGCCTGGAACTGCGCGACGAGTTCAACGAGATGCAGGATGGCATCGTCATCAACACGATGCCCACGCCGTGGGGCGAGACGTTTGAGAAACTGCCCGCGGCGGTGGCGGCTGACGCCGCGCCCGATATGTCGTTTGCGCCCCGTTTCACCATCAAAACCCTCGCCCACGCCGGCCTGGCCTCGGAAATGACAGAAATGGTAAAGGCCTCTTCCACGATAGATACCAGCGACATGTGGGATGAGATCCTGAATGATGCCGTGTGGCAGGGGCGGCAGTTCGGGATGCCCTTTACACCCGACGCCCGCACGCTTTTCATCGGCCACGACAACATGATCGATGCCGGTCTGGACCCCGGAAGTCCGCCCGCCTCGTGGGACGATCTCTACAGCGCTGTTGGCAGGATGGTGAAGCGAGAAGGCCAGAAGATCACGCAGCTTGGCTACGTACCGCACTGGGGCCCCGGCAGCGTCTGGGCGTGCTGGATGGTGGCAATCTGGCAGCTCGGTGGCGCGATCATCAGCGCGGACGACCGGACTTCGACGCTTGACACTGAAATATCCGTGAACGCGTTCGAGCATCTGGTACGCATCTACGACCTGCAGGACGGCTTCGACGCGACAGATGAGTTCCGTGGGGACACCGACCCGCGCATCGTGTTTACGGACCGCGGCGCCAGCATGCTCTACACGATCTATGACACGCCGCACCAGCCCAACTACAAGGCTGGGTTTGACAAGCTCGACTACAGCGCTACCTCCCCGCCGTTGCCGCCGGGAGGCTCGAATGCGACGTACAGCGGTTGCGGCGACAACATCATCCCCAACGGCTCCAAGAATCCTGAGCAGGCCTTTACATTCATCGAGTGGCTCTTCCAAGCCCCGCAAGACCTGCGCCATGCCTTAGGCAAGAGCCGTTTGCCCATGCGGAAGTCCGTTGCGCGCAGTGAGGACTTCATCCAGGGCGACGCGCTGCGCCAGGAAGCCGTGAACTCGATGGCGGTTGCGGGCTTTGTCGTCGGCGCGCCGGGCGGCATCGGCCTCATTGGCATTCACCGGAACATGGCGGAAGCCATCTTCAGGAAAGAGACGACGATCCAGGAGGCCCTGAAAGAAGCCGACCAACTGGCGCAGGAAGTCCTGGATGAAGCGTTGGAGAACTCCGTGCTTCAGTAAGGGCCGCTGCAAAGTCGCGAGCCAAACTGATCGCTGAAGTCATTGAGCCGCCCCTTGCGCGATTTCGCGCCGGGGCGGCTCATTTTGTGTACGGGGGCAAATTGCGCCCAGGCCGCGGCTTGCGTATTATCGTTCAAGACATCCGGCACGTAACGAGGAGGACATCCGGTGAGAATACTGGTCTCAGGCGCGTCGGGACGCGTGGGCACGAACCTGACCAAGGAACTGCTGGCCCGGGGCCACCAGGTGCGGGGCATGGTGTTCCCCGGAGATCCCAAGGCGGACAAACTCGACGCCTTCGACGTGGAGATCGCGCACGTGGGGCTGGACGACACCGATGGAATCGCCCAGGCCGCCGTCGGCGTAGAAGCCGTGGTCCACACGGCCTGTGTCATGTCGCGGCCGCCGGCCATGGAGAAGTTCACGTACTACGACATCAACACCACCGGCACCATGCGCCTGCTGCAGGCGGTGGCGGAGCAAGGCGACCGGCTGCACCGGTTCATTCACATCAGCAGCGACACGGTGTACCCCATGCCGGCGTTGCTCTACTCGCCGGTTGACGAGCAACACCCGCGCCTGCCGGTCAAAGAGTACGGCATGATCAAAGTGCTCAACGAGGAATTGGTGGAGCACTACCGGCGTGAGTACGAGCTGAAGACGACCATCATCCGGCCCGGGGCCATTTTGGCGGGCGAGGAAATCTTCAATGGCTGGTCGTCGGGCATCGCGGGAGGTCAGCACCAGGAGGCTAACTTCGCCCGGCGCGGCCCCCTCTATCACCCCGAAATGGCCGAAAACGTCGCCAAACTAGAAGAGGCCGTGCGGCAACGCACCGACGATCCCAGCAAGCTGCTGGTAAACTACCACGACCGCGAAGGCAATTCCTGGCTCTGGCAGCGCACGGACGCCCGCGACGTGGTGCACGGCATTGTGCAGGCCTTGGAAGAGGACGGCGCCGTCGGCCAGACCCTCAACATGCACGGACCTTATCCCATCCCATTCAGCGAGGCGACGCCGGTGCTGAGCGATCTGCTGGGTCTGCCGGTGCTGGACTGGGAGGCCCCGGCGTGCTGGCGGTATTGGGCCGACAACAGCGCCGCCAAGTCGCGGGTAAAGTACGCGCCCCAGCATGACTTCCACCGCATGGTGGCCGACGCCGTGGCGCTGCGGGAAGGCAAGGAGACCACTGTTATCCCGGCGTAAGCGATGCGGTAGGTAGTGGTCTGCGCCAGTGTGATGCGGGGTCTCCGGGCCGGGAGAGCTTGCGCGCGGCATTGGCCCACACCGGTATAAAGGCAGAGTCTGTGAAACGCGGCAGACTCGTTGGAGTTTACCTGATCCGGCAGGTCGGCAGAAGATAGTCGTTGCGGACGACGAGTAGGCTGCGGGGTACGCCGGGGCGTAGGCGCAGACTCGGGGGTTCGCTTTGGGAAGCGCAGCGGGTGAATGGCGAAGAACGTAGGTCTCGTACTCTTTGCCGGCAAGCAAGGGGACAGCGAACCGGAGCGGCTGGTCTATGACAGCCACGTGCCCATTGCCCGCGACGTCATTGCCAAGGCGCAGGCCGCCGGCGGCTTCGCGCCCATCGTCGTCGCCGCCTCGCAGGCGGACTCATTCGACGATCTGAGGCCTGAGGCAGTTGTCGAGCCAACGGGAAGCGGCGCCGGCTTCCGGTTCGGCAGCGCGCTGGCGAACATTGTGGCGAGCCACCGTATCGAGCGTGTGCTCTACATTGGCGGCGGCAGCGGCCCCCTGCTTTCCGTAGCCGAACTCGCGGAGTTGCGCGATGCGGTGTCCGGTCTGGACCACGGCGTTATCGCCAACAACTTCTTCTCCGCGGACTACATCGGCTTTCATCCCGGCAGCGCGCTCACGCTGGTGAAGCTGCCGCGCCAGCGCGACAACGGTCTGGCCCGGCAGTTGGCGTTGGAAGGCAACCTGGCACACGCACCCCGGGAACCCCACATCGCCGGCATGTTCGACGTCGACACCCCCACCGATCTTGCGATGCTGGCACAGCACCCGCTTTGCGGTCCGGCAACACGCGCGTATCTGGCGCAGCCGACCGTCACAGGCGCGTTGGCGCCCCTTACGCGGCGCCTGCGCGCGGCGATGCCGACCTTCGTTCGACCCCACGAGGAAGTCGTTCTCGCGGGCCGGGTCAGCGCGCAGCTTTGGCCGCTGCTCCGGCGGGACATGGCTTGCCGCATTCGCGTGTTTTCCGAAGAGCGGGGCATGAGCACGAGCACGCGTCTGGTGCGCTCGCTCTTGGGCTTCTATCTGGACGCGGTGGGGCCGGCGGCGTTCTGCGACGCATTTGCGCAGATGGGAAACGCGCTCTTTCTGGATACGCGGGTGTTGTTTGCCCACGCTAGGCGGGACGTGAGCGGCGCCGACCGGTTTGCCGCCGACTTGGGTCTGGTAAGCGAAATTCGTGATGACGCGACCCGGGACCTGGCCGCGGCGGCATGGCAGGCCGACTACCCGATTGTGATGGGCGGCAACGCGGCAGTGAGCGGCGGCCTGTGGGCCCTCGTCGATGCCGCTTGGCGGCTCCATGACGACGGCCACCTACTCTAAGGCGGCCCCGAAGTGTCCGATGGCGCAATCCGTTCGCGCTGAGCCCACCGAAGTGCGCCCCCGGCGGCCCGAAGTGTGCGATGGCGAGATCCGTTCGCACTGAGCCTGTCGAAGTGCGTCGCCGGCTACACAAGGAGTACGAGGCAGCAGTCCGTTCGCACTGAGCCTGTCGAAGTGCGCCCCCGGCTACACAAGGAGTACGAGGCAGCGAACCGTTCGCACTGAGCCTGTCGAAGTGCGCCCCCGGCGGTCCGAAGTGTGCGATGGCGAGATCCGTTCGCGCTGAGCTTGTCGAAGTGCGCCCCCGGCGCCACAAGGTGTACGAGGCAGCAGCAGTCCGTTCGTTCAGAGCTTGTCGAAGTGCGTCCCCGATAAATCGACGAGTTTAGAGGCGAAAGCGCGGCGCCATGCGAAATCCGGCACAGGCGAATCGCAACGAAGCCAATTTGGGGGAAGCGGGCTGATCTTGGGCGCTTATTCGCCATCAAGCGCTGCCCGGCCCCAACCGTTCCGTCCGCTGGAAAAGTCGCAAGTCGTGGCCCGTCTACCGCGCCGCAACTAGGCGGTTTCGGGTTCGGTCTGAAGCGCTCGTTGCGTCTTCCGCCGGGACCATTGCCGATGCAGGATCGCGCCCCCACAGAGCGTGAGCACGACACCCGCTAATGTAAACCACCAGGGCTGGTGTACGTGCACGCCTTCCTCCCACGCGTTGAAGCCCTGAATCTCAATGTTCAGCACATCCGCCGATATTACGACCATGCCGTTGTTCAGCGCATGTCCGATTAGAGCCGGCAGCAGCGATTTCGTCTCCAACGTCCACCAGGCAAAGACGAGGCCCAAGCAGAAGGCTCCCAAGAATTGCCAGGGATTCAGGTGGATGGCGCCGAACAGTATTGCGGTGCCAAAGACCGCCCACTTGGTCCCGTAGTTGCGGGTAAAGCCGTGCAATAGCACGCCGCGGAAGATGGGCTCTTCGGTGAGGGGCGCAACAACGACGAGCAAAATGAACGTGCTCAGGGCAAAACCTTCGCCCAGGCCGAGTTCGCGCAGCATGTCGATGAACCAGTCCGGCACGGGCAAGAAGCGTTGCAGCACGTTGTCAAGCTCAGAAACGATGACGATGACACCCAGCGCCATGACGAGCATCGGCAACACCTGGACTGCCGGGAAGCCGCGCACGTAGAAGATTTGACGGGCGGGGCGGCGCGACCACGCAACGGCTACGATGGCCGTCGCGCCGAATGTCGAGACGTTGATGATGGCAAGGGTGGCGGTCAGGTCTTGAATGGGAATGGACTGCACCATCTGATAGACGCTGACGATTACGGTGGCGCCCATTTGCAGCAGCAAAAGCAGGCCCAGCAGCAACAGCGCTTGCCAGACGGTGGGAAAGCTGCGGGTTTTCCGGGTGGACTTGCGTTCGACTTCTTCCGCCATCGTTCTCCCTAACCGTTGGGAATTCCCTGGATGCGCACACAGTGTGCGGCTCCTGGCTTGCTGGAAGCTCCCCTTCAGTTGCACGTCGCTGCGTGATACTCGTTCGTACACCACGCCAAAGCAACGAGGTGCGCAGCATGCCATCGCCCAATGCCAGTGTAGCACCCTTGAATTTTCCTGCGTGGGAGACGGCACGGCACTGAGCTAACCGCCCAGCACGTTTCCACCGTCCAGGCGGCGCGCGCCGGAAGCTGCCGGTCTGTGGGAGAGGCGGCCTGTGCCCGCCGGGCGGACCGTCGCCTAGCGCTTGCCGGGCACTGCGCGGGACCCGGTTCGCGCCGAGGGCATGGACTCGATACAATAGACGTGGTGTGCTTGGCGAATTCTCCTGTGGCATCCGCGCAGCGTGGCGCAATGCCGCGGGAATGCCGCTGCGCAAAGGCTGCCGGTGAAGTCCGGCGCGTGCGGGCGGCAGGCAGAGAGTATAGCAATACAGCAGCAAGGAATGTTGAAGTCGTGAGCGTAGAAGCGAAGATGTCAATTGCGGAACTGGAGGAGCAGGCCCGCGTTTTGCGACGTGACATAATCACGTGCACTACCGTCGCGGGTTCCGGCCATCCATCAAGCTCCCTCTCCGGCGTGGAGATCATGGCGGCGCTCTACTTTGGGGGTATCATGCGCCATGATCCCGCCGCGCCCCAGTGGCCGGACCGGGACCGCCTGATCATGAGCAAGGGCCACGCAAGCCCGCTGCTCTACGTGGCTCTGGCGCATGCCGGCTACTTTTCGACTGACCTGCTCCCAACGCTGCGGCAGATTGGGAGCCCGCTGGAGGGGCACCCGAATATGACCCGGCTGCCCGGCGTGGAAGCGAGCACGGGTTCATTGGGGCAGGGCCTTTCCATTGGCTTGGGCCACGCGTTTGCCGCCCGCATGGAGCAGAGAGACTTCCACGTGTTCGTGATTCTGGGTGACGGTGAGCAGGACGAGGGCCAGGTGTGGGAAGCGGCCATGACCGCCGCCCACTACAAACTGGACAACGTGACTGCCATCGTGGACCACAATAAGGCCCAACAGACCGGCTGGGTGCGCGACGTGTTGGACTACGCGCCGTTAGCCGAGAAGTGGCGGGCGTTCCAGTGGGACGTGCAGGAAATCGACGGCCACGACATGGCCACCGTGGCAAACGCCCTGGCGCGCGCCAAGGCAACGGCAGGTCGCCCGTCTTGCATCATCGCCCATACAGTCAAGGGCAAAGGCGTCTCCTTTGTTGAGGCGGACTACTCATATCATGGCAAGTCGTTGACGAAAGAGGAAGAAGGACGCGCCTTGGAGGAACTGGGATGGCAGTAGAACCCAAAGCCGGCTTTCCCATGGGCAAGGCCACCCGGGACGCATTTGGCGAGGCCCTGCGCGAGGCGGGCCGGACGAACCCGAATATCGTGGTGGTGGACGGGGATGTCAATAATTCAACGCGGACCGAGTGGTTCGCTCAGGAGTTTCCCGAACGATTCATCAACGTGGGCATTGCCGAGTCGAACCTCGTTGGCATTGGGGCGGGTCTAGCAGCCAGCGGCAAACTGCCGGTAATTGCCAGCTTTGCCTGCTTCATCATGTGCAACGGCTACGATCAGTTGCGCATGTCCGTGGCGTTTCCCAACCTCAACGTGAAGGTCGTGGGCAGCCACGCCGGCATCAGCATTGGCGAGGACGGCCCGTCGCAGATGGCAATCGAGGACGTGGCCCTGGCGTTGGGCATGCCGACGTTCACGGTAGTCGTGCCCGCGGATGAACCCTCAACCCACAAAGCCGTGGCGGCGATGTTGGCAGCCGAAGGCCCCGCCTACATGCGGGTGGGCCGGCCCGACGTGCCGGTAGTCTACGGCGACGACCCCGAAATTACGCTGGGCAAGGCGAACCAGTTGCGCGACGGCGATGACGTGACCCTCATCGCCAACGGGATCATGGTTGCCGCGGCGCTGGAGGCGGCGCGGGACCTGGCGGACGAGGGGGTGGAAGCGCGCGTCCTGGACATGCACACGGTGCGTCCGCTGGACGTAGCCGCGGTGACGCAGGCGGCTCGGGAGACCGGCAAGATCGTGGTCGCCGAGGAGCACCTGGTGCAGGGCGGACTGGGAAGCGTCGTGGCCATGGCGGTGGCCGAGCACGCGCCCTGCCGGATGGCGTTTGTGGGCGTGGAAAACACCTACGCTGAGTCCGGTGACGCCGAAGCTCTGCTCGAAAAGTACGGACTGACGGCTGCGCACATCGCGGCCAAGGCGCGCGGCCTGCTCTAGCCCTCTGTCTCTGGCTGCCGCCTGCAGGCTTGAATTAAATCGTGGATACAGGCATGATAGGAAGGAGCGCCCAAATGCTCTATTCCCACAGCATTGTTTCTTGGGTGCGGTGCATTAATCCCCACTTCCGCACAGGTGCGGTGTAGCCTGAGTAGACGCCGCTGTTATTCTAAGGTATGAAGTGGGAGAACCACGGCTCTTGCGGCTTGCTTGCAGCTTGCGGGCCGGGACGCACGTAAATTGCTAGAGGAGGATTTCGGCCAGTGAAGACCAGCCTAACGAGCCTGCGGGTCATCTTGCTGTTGCTGGGACTCATGATTTCCACGACTGCGTGCCTGCCCTTTGTCGGCGACGGGCCCGAAGACGAGAACGCTACGCCGACACCCGGTGAAATCCCCACGGTAATTCCGGTCACACGCCCGACGCAAGAAGCCAGCGCCTCTCCGGTGCCTACGATCATCGTGGCCCCCAGTCCGGCCGCGCAAGCGACGAGTCCGCCACCGGCGTGCACGCCGCGCAACGACTGGCCCGTGTACACGGTGCAGTCGGGTGACACGCTCTATAGCATCGCGATTCGCAGCGATTCGACGGTGAACGCCATACAGGCGGCCAACTGCCTGCCTGACCCCGATCGCTTAGTTGAGGGTCAATCACTGCGGGTGCCGCAAGAGCCGGAATCGCAAGAGCCTGAACCCGAAGCCACGCCGGCTCCGGCAGCGACCCAAGCGCCGTTCTTCCAGGGAACCGCAACACCTGTCCCGCCGCCCGCGGCCGGCGACGTGACGTTTACGTTTGTGGCGGCGGAAAATACGGCAACGAAAGTGTCCGAGGGCGTATTCCAGGCAACGGCAGACACCGTGCAATTGAGCGTCAGCGTAACCAACGTCGTGGCGTTTGATGTCGTACGGGCTGATGGGAGCGTTTTGCATAGCGCGCAAGCGCCGGAAAACAACCCCAACGCCGGCGGAACGTTCAACCTGCGCAAACTGGATATCTTGGAAGGCCAGCAGTCGCTCTTCATTTCCATTAGGGCATTGAGGTCCGACGGGTCGCGCGTCCAGAGCAATCTGGTCACCATCACATGGCCGTAGGCGGCGGGTGTGAGTGACTGAATTTGGGGGCTTGCCCCAGTCTGGGCGCGGGACCTAACGCGGCGAGCCCGGATACGTTGCGAACGCAGTTGACGTGCGCATGACGTACGCAAGTGCTCAGTTCTCGGGGATTAGCAAAATTAGACTTGAACTCCTTGCTGGGCTATAAACTCATGTCATTCCGAGCGGAGCGAGGAATCTAGCGTTCGCCGGGCGCTAGATTCTTCGTCGCTGCACTCCTCAGAATGACAATTCGAGGAGCAGCCGTTTACGTTGGCACTTATACCTGTGCAGCCCAAGTCAATACCTACTAGTCGCGCAGTTGTCGGGAACTAGTGGAATTACGCTTGAGTATCTTGCTGTGCTGGATCTCATGTCATTCCGAGCGGAGCGTCGAACAGGGTTCGCTGACTTCGTCAAAGACGCGGAATCTAGCGTTCGCCGGGCGCTAGATTCTTCGTCGCTGCACTCCTCAGAATGACAATTCGAGGATCAGCCATTTACGTTGACACTTATACCTGAGTAGCCTAGGTCAATACCTACCAATCGCGCAGTCCTCCCGCCATTGCGACGAAAGCGCAACCAGCCCCGGTGAGCAGCTTTGCTGCACCGGGGCTGGTTGGTTTATCCGGAGGCGACTGGGCGGATGGTGCCCCTAAACCGTTGAGCGCGCCAGTGGGTGCGCGCGGTCGGCGAGGGGAATATCGACGCGGCGGCCGCTGAGGTGCGAGGCGTACATGGCCATCACCATTTCCAGGTTGTAGCGGCCTGCCACGCCGCTGCACGTGTGCTCCGCGCCGCTCTCAATGCAGGCGAGCAATTCCCGCACGATGGGCGTGATGCTGTGCTGCCCCAGGCCCGGGTCGAGCTCTTCCGGCACGTCCACCCGCTGCCACAGCGCCTCGTACTGCAGGTCCGGCGGATAGAAGGCGGGCACGGGCAGGTGGTAGAGATCGCTGTCGCCGCCCTGGGTGCCGGTGCCGCGCAGCGATAGCTGGCCTTTCGTGCCCAGCGCGTCAACGCTGTAGACCTGCTTGACCGTGCGCTCGTAGCCCAAGAACTGGCATTCCCCCACCGGCGCGCGGGTCATGCCGAACAGGGCGTAGCCGCGCTCGCCGAGCACCAGGCCGGAGGCGCGGTCGCTGGGGCTCATCGCTTGCGAATCCATGGCGTCGTCGGCGGTAGCCGCTCTGCCCTGCCACGTCAGGTGCGCGAAACACCACTGCGGCGCTCCACCCAGGTATTGCATGCGGTCGAAGACGTGGGTGCCCATTTCCATGAGTTCGTTGCCAGCCTTGCGTCCGCTCTTATTGTTGCCGCGCACGAGAATGACGTCGCCGATGTCGCCGTTTTCGATCATGGCGCGCATGCGTTTGAGGGATGGCCGCACCGTGGCCTGATGGTTGATTGCCAGCTTTACGCCGTTGCGCGCGCACGCTTCCACCATGCGGTCGGCTTCGGCAAGGTCGAGCGCCATGGGTTTTTCGCAGAGCACGTGCACACCGTGCTCCGCGGCGGCCACGGTGGCCGCGCAGTGCTGCGGCCCTTGGGTGGCAATAGAGACGGTGTCCAGTCGTTCGGCTTGAAACATCGCGACATAATCGGTGTAGCGGTTTGCCACGTTGAAAGCGTCACCTACCGCGTGGAGGCGGCTCTCGTCAATGTCGCACACCGCAACGACGTCGATTTCCGGAATCTCATGCAACGCCGAGAGATGCGCCGTGCTCATGTTCCCACAGCCGATGAGCGCTGCCCGGTACCGTTTCATCAACCCAATTCCTCGCTTCCTTTGGCAGTCCGCCGGCAGCAAGGCTACCCAAAACAGGTGTGCCAAGCCGACAGCAACAAAGATCTGCGTGCAACTACAGCCGCTGAGGCCCCGACCCCGTCATTCGACTCGTTGCGTTTGCCCGGTCTCCGCGGCCCGGTAGATAGCGTGGACAACCTTGAGGACGTGGAGCGCCTCCTCAGTCAGCACTGGATGGGCGGCGAGACCCAATGCCCCGTGCACCGACGACCGCACCAGACCGTAGTACGTAGACATGGTATCGCCGGTGATGGAGTCGTAGCGAATGGTGCGGCAGGGGGCGGAGCGTTCGGCGGGATGGGTGCTGTACCACTCCAGGCTCTCCCAGTCGTTGGGGCGTCCGCGCAGCCAGCCGTGCGACCCCCATAGGTGGAGATGCGACTGCTTGTTGCGGTCCAGGTAGTAGGCCGAGGTTAGTGTGCCAACCATGCCGTCCGCGAAACGCAGCACCGCGACCGCGGCGTCTTCCGTATCGATTGGCGCGCCGCCGACGACGGCTGTCAAACCGCCCACTTCGACGATGCGTTGCCCGGTGAGGTGGTGCAGCAAATCGACATAGTGAATGCCCAGCCACATGAGGTGCCCGCCGCCGGCGTGAGCCTTCTGGGAGAACCAAGAGGCCTGCCATTCGGCTTGCTGCACCCGAGTCTGGTCGGCGATGAAGTAGGTATCTACGCCGTAGAGCGTGCCGAGCGTGCCGTTGGCGACAAGACTTCTGGCGTCCCGCAGGAAAGGAAAGCCCCGGGCCGCGAAGGCCAGGCCGACGTTGCGCTGCTGTTTCTCCGCCAGGTCAGCGAGTTCGGCGAATTCCTGCCATTGCAAACAAGCCGGTTTTTCGGCCAACACGTGGCTGCCGGCGCGCAGGCAGGCGGCGATTGCGCCGGGCGCAGTGCGCGGTTCCAGGCTGACGATGCTCAGATCGGGCTGGAAGCCCGCGAGCAGAGCATCCGCGTTGGGAAATATGCCGACGAGGCGGTCGCCGAGCTGGGACTCCGCCAGGGCTGCCACGTCGTCGGCCCCCTCCGTTACCAGGGCGACCTGGGCCACCTCCGGCAGCGCCGCCAGGATTTCCAGAAAGCCGCTAACGTGCATGGTGCCCGATGGGGCGGTGATGACGGCAATGCGAGCTGCTTCACTCATCGGTCACTCCTCGCGTATAGTCTGTCCCAGGTAGAGATCGCGTCCCGCCGCCAGCGCGGCCATCTTCCGGTCGGCAACGATGCGGGAGAGCATCCAGAAACCGCAATCGGGGTGCACCCACTTGATCCGCTCCGGCCCCAACACATGCACGGCCCGCTCGATGCGGCGGGCGATGAGTTCCGGGGTCTCCACGGCGTTGTCTTTGATGTCGATGACGCCGATACCGAGCGCAATCTCCGGCTTCAGGTCGCGAAACACCGGCAGATCGGCGTCGCCGGGCCGCGCCATTTCCAGGATCAAGTGGTCGCAGGCCAGACGGTTGAAGAAGGGCAGCAGGTCTTTGAAAAGGCCCTGCTGGATGGTTTGCCCCCCATAGTTGCCAAAGCAAAGGTGGACGCCTTTCTGTCCCCCAAAGCCCGCGAACACGTGGTTGAGCACGTCCGCCGCCCACTCGCCATCGTGAGGTGAACCCACCAGATTGGCTTCATCGATTTGCAGCACGGCGGCCGGGATCTCCGCGGCCTGCGTTTGAAAGACGTCGGCGATGGCGAACGCAAGGCGGCGGATGTCACGGTAATGGAGGTCCAGCAAGGACTTCGCCAGCATGTAGGGGCTGGTGACCGTGAATTTGTAAGGCTTGGCCGTGAGGGCGCCGTTGGCCGCGGCGGACGGCAGGTCCAGGGTGCCCTCTCCGATGGCCGCTCGCACCACGCCGGCCGGCTGCCTGCGAAACTGCATGCCGGGCTGCCCGCGGAACGCCGCCGCCTCGGCGCGCGAGAAAGCCGTGTCCACACCCGCCAGCGGCGAGATGAAGTACTCGATCATGCCTTGGGTCTCGGGATGGCTGACGTCGAAGCGGGAGAGTTCGCCGTCGGTCACCACGTCGATACCGGCAAGCTCTTGCGTCTTGAACACCGCTAGCATGGCGTCACGCAGGGCGGGTTTGCTAGGCTGGGCGAGCAACCAGGCCGGAGCCGGGTAACTGCCGACGACCGTGGTCTGAATGGGAGCTTGGCGCGCCGGTTTAGCGGGCGTGTCGCTGGCTGGGACTGAGTCTGGTGGCACGGAAGTTCGTCCTGTCTGGCTTCGCTGCGGAACCTGGATGACCGGCGCTGGCGGCATGGGCTGGCGCGGGAGTATCGCCGTCTGCCTCACTGTAGCCCCTATCGCGAGCAGACACAAGCGGCGTGGGGGTTACGGGCATGTAGGCTTGCAGGTCACGCAGGCGGCGTACCCGTCGTTCCGAGTGGAGCCGTGCCATGCCGGACGTGAAGATGTCGTTTCGGACGGGTCCCGCCACGGTGAGCGTGAAGATGTCACTCCGAACAAAGCCGTGTCTTGCCGGGCGCAGAATTGTCGTTCCGAGTGGAGCCGTGCCGCGTTGTGCGCAGTATTGTTATTCCGAGCGAAGGCGTGCCATGCCGAGTGGAGCCGAGCCGAGCTATGCCGAGCGCGAATATGCCATTTGTGTGCTGAAAGAGGCGGGCGAATGAGCGTATCTGAGAGGGAAACGCGAGGGCCGCGTCGTCTGTCATTCCGAGCGGAGCGTCGAACAAGGTTCGCGGAATCTCGTGAACCCAGCACACTAGATTCTTCGTCGCTGCGCTCCTCAGAATGACAGTTGGCGGTTCGTTTGGGCTGAGTGTTCCCCACGTGTCCTGCCAGTTTCAAAACCAGGCCTGCAACTGTTCATTGCTGCAGCGCGAGGTCGTGCTGGGCATGGCGCGAGACTTGGCGACGCGCAAGTGTCAACGCTCCGACATGGCGGGGCGCTCATGCCACAATTCTGATATTGCGGCGCGCTGGTTCCACCACACCGGCAAGTCGGCGCGCTGGTTCTTCAACTTTAACACGGCAATGCGGAGCTTCCACCACTCCGGCAGGACGACCTGCTCCCCCGTTCGCACTGAGCTTGTCGCAGTGTGAGCGGGGGAGCAGGCCGCCGTGCGCGGCTGGTTTTGTTGAATGTGAGCAAAACGCAACTAGGAGGCCGGACGCACCGCAGTCAGGCGTCCGCATCATGCCGAAAAGGTCGGCCAATCAGATCGAGCAATTTCCGCACCGGCTTGGCTACCACCTGGGCGCGCATAGCTGCCTCAACCCTGGCGCGCGTGAGTTCAGCGCCGGTATAGCGGACGGTGAACGTATCGTCAGCGGGATCGAAGGTGATGTCCTGGACCCCCGGGAGTGACGCCAGGCCCTCTTGCGTGCGGCGCACTCATATGCTCGTGCAGGCGAGGCCGGCGACGTGGACGTCCATTTCTCCGGCACGCGCCGGTTCCGAACCTGCGCTACCGGAAGTCGTGCCGATTGATTCGTCGCGTTTGAGCACGACGCGGGGATCGATGAAGAGATTTCGTAAGCGCGGCATGGTGGTTTCTTGTGTGGCGTTTGAGGTAAATGTCCGGGGGCAATGGCCCTGGGGCTAGGACGAAGACGCAGGTTACAAACCTGCGCTACCGGAGCCGGTGGGAAGCCGCAGTTAGCGAACCTGCGCTACGGGCACCGGCAGGAAGCTGTAGGTTCCAAACCTACGCTACCGAAGCTCCCGCACATGCGCCCCGGCCGTGCTAGCTCTTCAGCCAGCGGTCCAGGAACGCCACGGCCTGGATGTCGGTGATCTCGTCTTCCGGTTCAGTCTCGTGACCGAACTCGTGGATGCGGATGCCGCACTTTTCCGGGATGCCGAGTTGCGCGTAGAATTCCTCCACGAGCTTGAACTCCTGAATGGCGTTGGGCCACCACACCGCGCCGTCGTGCTTGCCGTCCTCGACAAAGAAAGCGCGCGGGCAGATGAGCGAGGCGATGTCGGCGTCGCCAAACTCATGAAAGAGACCGGGAATGAACTGGAACTCTGACGAGGTCTCGATGAATGACCCGCCGTTGACAATGTCCGGCTGCAGCATCTTGCTGAAGCGCTCATTGAACCACGCCGATGAGACCACCGCCTGCAAGCGCTCCTCCAGCGCGCCCACCCAAAGGGCAGCGCGGCCGCCCCGCGAAAGCCCATAGAGGCCGATGCGGTCGTTGTCCACTTCAGGCATGGATTCCAGGTAGTCCACGGCGCGGGAAAGCGTGAAGTACTCCAGCGCTTGGATAGTCTGGCTGATGAGAAGCGCCTTGCGGTGAATCTGGTTCTGCGAACGTCCCTGTTCCTGTGTGCGGAGCGAGGGGATATTCGGCACGTTGTAGCGATCTTCACCGTACCCGCCGATCATGCGCGGCGCGATGACGACGTAGCCGTGCTTGGCAAGGCGCACGCCAATCTCGTGGTACGCGGCGCTATATTCCGGATCGCAGAAGCCGCAAATCTGCTCCGGTGTGTGGTTGACACCATGCTGGGCGAGCACCGCCGGAAACGGGCCGTCGCCATGGGGCCGAATGAGGATGGCGTCTACCCGCACGTCGTCGAATGACGTGTAGTAGACCCGCGATGCCGTATAGGAATCCGTGACGGCTATTTCCTCGATCTGCGGTTGCAGCGGTACGCGCTCCCAGGGCCAGCCGCCGATCAGGGCAAGCAAACGCTCGCGATTGGGGGCAACCGAACGTGAATACGCTTGCGGACTGGAATAGTCCCGCTGCCAGCGTTCGCCGCGCGCATCGTAGCGTTCGCGGCACTGGCGCATAAGCCAGCCGTCATACGACTCGAACAGTTGACGCCGGTACGGTTCTACGTCAGCGCCGGTGAGGATAGGGTCTTTGCTTTCCACGCGCCACCTTCCCTTTTCGTGCAAAGGGAGGAGGCCGCGTGGCCTCCTCCCTCGTTGACTATCGGTCAAGCTTCTGGAACCTGCTACCGCGTTTCGCCGTGCTCTTCCAGGAAGTCGTCGAGGATGGTCTGGACCTGCTCCTCGGCTTCCTTGAGCGCTTCGGGGATCGTGCGGTTGCCGGCCATGACGTCCGGCACGAAGCCGTTGACGAAACTAAGCACCTGGGGCGCGCCCGGCAACGGGATGACGAACCGGCGATGCTGCATCATGCCGGCGGAGAAGCGCACGAAGTCGTCGCCCTGGTGGTACTCCTCGGACTCCGCAACGTCGGCCCGGATGGGCAGACGATCAAAGTGGAGCGCCCAGCGAATATTCACGTCACTGCTGCCGAAATGCTCCAGGAACTTCCAGGCTTTTTCCGGTTGGGCCGAGTCCACGGTCAGATACCAGGTGTGGCAGCCGCCGTAGCCCGCCTGGCGTCCGCCTTCGGGCACCGGATAGGGGCCATAGGAAAACTCGAAGTCCGGCTGATTGGGCAGAATCTGACCGGCGCGCTCAGAGTTGGTGAGGTGCATGTTGCCGACCACGCCCTGGAAGAAGGGCTGGAAATACGCGGGATAGCCCGCGGCCTCGCCCCAGAATTCCAGCACCTGATTGTACCCGCCCTGGGCGTCGAAGATGTTCCGCTTCTGCCAGTTCAAGGCTTCTTCAGCTTCGGGGGTGTCGAGCGTGACCAGACCCTCAGGCGAGGTAGTCTCGCCGCCCAACTGCCACATGGGCACCATCCAAAGGTGGTTGCCGCCCGTGCCGCGCAAGGGATCGAACCCCAGCTTCTCGATCTTATCGCCGCTCACGGTGTAGATCGTAGAAATCGCGTCCTCGAGGTCCGTCCAAGATGCCGGTGGACTCTCAGGGTCGAGGCCGGCGTCCAGATAGGCTTTGTTCCCCACGTAGAGGAAGCGGATGTCCGGGCCGAACGGCATGCCCTGGACCACGTTCTTCCACTGCAAGTCACCGCGCAGGGACTCCCAAATCTCTTCTTTCTTGATGACGTCGGAGGTTGCCATGTAGGAGTCGAGGCCGTGGGGCACTTTGAGTACGGCCAGAGTCTGCGCTTGCCACGATCCCGCTTGACCTACGTCGAGCCCAAAACCGGCGGCCACGGACGTAACCATCTTGTCCATGCGGTTGCCGGTTTCAACGGTGGCATTGACCGTGATGTCGGGGTTGGCTTCCTCGAGTTCCTGCACGACTTCCAAGCCAAGTCCTTGGCTAAGGTCCCACCGTGAAGTCGTGAAGACTCGGATTTCATACGCCTCGGGAGCGGCGGGTTGTTCTTCCGCCTTGGGCTCCATTTTTTCCTCGGCTGCCGGCGCCTCTTCGGTCATAGTTGACGCTTGGCCACAGGCCGCCAACAACGCCAGACCGGCGCCGGAACCCAGTCCGAGTAGCATTCTACGTCGTGTCATCATGCTAAATGGCCTCCCAATCTGCATGCTGTAACTAGCTGGTAGCAGGCTACCACTGGTTTTCGTTACTGTCAAGGAATACCTATTCATCCCCGCCTAGCGGCAGGCACGTGCCAGCAGCAAGGGAGCAGGCCGCCCGAGAGATCTTTCTGCCCGGCATGGTGTGAAGCGCTACTAGCTCACGTCAAATTCGAACCGTGGCGAACCGCGGCCGGCTTGACCATCGCGCTTCGCCTTTGAGGCTGTGCCGTTTCGCAAGCAGCGGCGGAATAATCCGCAACTCGCCGGCAGCTAGGATGCGCCGTGCTCACTCAGGAAGTCATCAAGCACCGTCTGCATTGCCACTTGCGCTTCCTTGAGCGCTTCCTGGGCAGTGATTGCGCCGGTGAGCACATCCGGGATAAACCGGTTGTTGAGCGGCAAGATGCCGGGAGCGCCGGGAGCGTAGAGGATGAAGCGGTGGCCTTCCATCAGTTGGCCCTGGAACTCCACAAAGTCGTCGCCCTGAATATACTCAGGGTCGGCGGCGACGTCGGGTCTGATTGGCAAGCGGTCAAAGTGCCGCGACCAGCGAATGTTCACGTCGCGCGCGCCAAAGTGCTCAAGGAACTTCCAACCCTTGTCCGGGTCTGGGGAAGCCACGGTGAGGAACCAGGTATGGCAGCCGCCGTACGTGCGGTACTCTCCCGTAGCAGGCCGCGGCAACGGGGCCCAATGGAATTCCACGTCCGGGTAATTGGGCTTGATGATCGTGTTCCGCTCGGAGCCGGTGATGAATTGGTTGGCAACGCGGCCATCGGCCCACAACTGGTGATACTGTGGATAGCGGCCCAGATCTCCCCAGAAGGCGTCGCGCGCCGCGAAGCCGTCCTGCATATCGTAGAGTTGCTTGATCCACGTCAGGGCTTCCAGGGCCTGCGGCGTATCGATGGTGATGGTGCGACCGTCCTCGGCAGTAGTCTCGCCACCAAGCTGCCACATGGGCACGAGCCACAGGTGGGTGCCGCCGGTGCCGCGCAGCAGGTCGATACCCATCACTTCAATCTGGTCTCCGCTCTTGCGAAACGTGGCCTTGACGACCTCCTCCAGGTCCTCCCACGTTTCGGGCAAGACCTCCGGGTCGAGACCGCTCTGAATGTAGACCTGGTCGTTGTTGTAGAGAAAACGCACGTCCGGGCCAAACGGCATACCGTACGTCTCGCCTTCCCAGGTAAGCGCCCGCAAGAGGGCGGGCCAAATCTCTTCGCGCTTGATGACTTCTGAAGTCCGCATAAAGCGATCTATCGGCTGCGCCGCGCCCAAGACCGCGACGGTCTGCGCCTGCCAGAATCCCGCCTGACCTACGTCGAGCGGAAATCCACCGGAAACGGCGGTAACCATCTTATCCATGCGATTGCCGCTCTCGGTAGTCGCGTTCACGGTGATGCCGGGATTCAGTGCCTCTATCTCCTGCACCACCTCTAGCCCGATGCCCTCGTCGAGGCGCCAAACCGAAGTCGTAAAGACTCTAATCTCATAGGCTTCAACTTCAGGGGCTTCTTCCGCGGCAGCCTTGGGCTCCATCTCTTCTGCGTCTTCGGGAGCCGCTTCGGCCAGGGTTGCCGCCTGACCGCAGGCCGCCAGCAGCGCCAGTCCCGCGCCGGATCCGAGTCCGATTAGCATCTTGCGCCGTGTCATAGGACTGCTCCTTTGTGGATGCTCCAACCAGCCGGTTGGTTGCAGATTAACAGTACGTGTGCCGAGTGTCAAGGCGGGAAGGAGTTGTGCCGAAGTGTGGATGCTGACGTTGCAGCAAGCAGTATGTCCGGAGCCTGTTGGTGCGGCAAGGAGACGCGAGCAGAGCGGCAAACTCTCGGTGCGCGGCACAGGTGGGAAAGTTGGTTGAGATGAGAGAAGATGGATTCCCGCCCCCGTATCAAGTGCGAGGGTGAGCTTTCACGGGAATGACGGATTGGGCCGCCCGTACGATCGAAACGGATTGGGCTGCCCGAACATTTGAAATGTCAAGGGAACGCGAGCAGGGCCGCGAACTCTCGGTGCGCGGCACAGGGCGGGAAACTTGGTTGAGCGAAGAGAAGATGGATTCCCGTTTTCACGGGAATGACGGACCGCCCGTACATTCGAAACGGATTGGGCCGCCCGTACATTCGCAACGGAGCGGGCCGCTCGTACATCCAACAGCTTGCCGGAAGTCGGCTTAAGCGCCTGCCGCAGTTAGCCATGCCAAGGCGCATTGGCCGGTGATTGCCTGCCAAAAGTCATGCCAGGGCGCATAGGCCGGTGATTGCCTGCGAAAAGTCATGCCAAGGCGCGTTTGCCGGTGACTGCCTGCGAAATCTGTGCTGCAGTAGCCAAAGTGGCCCAGCGCGTGCCAACCAGCGGCGTGATCATGGCTTGGTCTAGGGCTGAGGCATGGAGGATGGCGTCGGTGGGCCAATAGTTGGTAAAGCCGTACTCCCGGCTTTGGATAAGGCTGTAGAAGACGCACGCGCCGCCGTATTGGCCGGTGAGAACGACGTTCCGTATGCCGGCATTGTTCAGCATGTAGTCGAGGCCCGTGCCCGTGAAGGCGGAACTCGTCAGCTTGCGAACGATGATCTCGTCGCGTTGCGGGGCAAGCTCGTCAACCACCGACATGGCGTGGGAGTCAAAGTAATCGTATTCGCGTCCCCGCTGGTAGGGCACGGCCTCGCGGGCGGCCGCGGTCCACTTAGCGTTTACGACGTGGACCACGAGGCCCCCGGCAGCGCGAAAGGCATCGAGGATCGCGCGCAGATTGGGGATCACGGTTTGCAGCTTTGAAGTAAACCAGCGCTCGCTCTCGGTATTGCCGCCGGACAGCCACGCGGGATCGCAGAAGCGGCGCATCATGTCCACGATGATGAGCGCGGTCTTCTCGGGTGGAAGCACGGCATCATTGGCGAGGTGGTTCGTCTTGAATTGGGCGGTGTCGATGAGCATCTGGGTTTTCCCTTCTCGATCTGGATGCACGCATTGTGAAGAGGCGGGGGACAAGCCCCCGCGCTACGGGGCTCAGTGTACACACTGCGAAAGAGCGGGGGACAATCCCCAATGGTGACGCATTAGAGTTGAAAGCGAGCAATAGACAGTCCCCACTTGGGTTTTCAAGCTGCCGTAGGGGAACGACATGTCGTGCCCCTACGGCAGCGAAACTGAGTGTCAATTGCCTTAGCAACACAGATTACCATGGTAGCCCAAGGCAAGAACTTGATGCGACAGCATTAGGGACAAGCCCTCGCGCTACCGGGCTCAGGGCACACACTGCGAAAGCGCGGGGGACATGCCCCCGCGCTACCTCGGAGCGGATTTGGGAATAGGGACGTTCGACCTCGGAGCGGAATCGGAAAGTTGGGACCTACATATACCAGCCGCCGTTGACGCTCAACACCTCGCCGGTGATGTAGCGGGCGTCGTCGGAGACGAGGAAGAGAATCGCGGCAGCGATGTCTTCCGCCGTGCCGAAGTGCCCCAGGGGAATCTGCTTTCGTATATTCTCTTTGATTTCAGGGTCGATGGTGCGGGTCATGTCGGTATCCATGAAACCGGGAGCTACCGCATTGACGCGGACGCCGTAGCGCGCCATCTCTCTGGCCAATGACTTCGTGAAGCCGATGGCGCCGGCTTTTGCCGCCGCGTAATTCGTCTGGCCGAAGTTGCCGGTGAGCCCAATCACCGACGCGATGTTGACGATGCTGCCCGTTTCCCGCTCGCGCATGTGGCTGGACGCGGGTTTTGCGCAGTTGAACATGCTGCCGAGGTTGACGTCCAGCACGTCGTCCCACTGCTGTCGGGTCAGATTGCGGAGGGTCGCGTCGCGCAAGATGCCCGCGTTGTTCACCAGGATGTCCAGTGCGCCGAATTCCCGGATGGCCTGCGCCACCATGTCGGCGCTTGGCTTCTCTTGCGCGACGTCCGCGCCCAGCACAAGGGACCTCCGGCCGAGGGCATGCACTTCCGCTGCCACGGCCTCCGCGTTGCGCCGGTGCGCGCCGTCCGGGTCTGGATAGTGGTTGATCGCGATGTCGGCGCCTTCACGGGCCAGGGCAAGCGCCGTAGCGCGCCCTATGCCCTGCGAGGCGCCCGTGATGAGGGCGTGTTTTCCGGCAAGCCGCATGGGTGAAGCCTTCTCCTAGTTTTCGAGCGGCCGGCTGTTCGCATCGCGTTCCACCAAGGCGGCGATGCCCATGCCGCCGCCCGCGCAGAGCGCGGCAATGCCCCGCCGGACGTTGCGGCGCTGCATCTCGTAGACGAGCGTGCCCAGAATGCGCGCCCCGCTGGCGCCAATGGGATGTCCGACGGCGATAGCGCCGCCATTTACGTTCACCCGTGAGCGGTCCCAGTTGAGCTCGGCTTCCACTGCCAGTACCTGCGCGGCGAAGGCTTCATTTATTTCGATGAGGTCGATGTCGTCCAGGCTGAGGCCGGTTTCTTCCAGCAGAATGCGGATCGCCTTGGCGGGGCCAATGCCCATGCGCATGGGGGCAACCCCGGTAGTTGCTACCGCTCGCAACGTTGCCAGAGGCTGACACTGCCGGGCCTCCGCCCACTCGGCTGAGGCCACCACGACCGCGGCGGCGCCGTCGTTGATGCCGGAGGCATTACCCGCGGTGATGCCGTCAACGCCTTTGAAAGCGGGACGGAGCGACGCCAGAGCTTCTCGGGTGGTGTCCGGTCGTGGGTACTCGTCATCGCTTACGATCTGCGGCGCTCCCCGGCGCTGGGGCACGGACACCGGCGCGACTTCGGTGGAAAGGCGGCACGCCCGCGCCGCCGCCGCGTAGCGTTGTTGGCTCTCGTAGGCGAATTCGTCCTGCGCTTCACGGGAGATGCCGTATTCCTGCGCCAGCGAATCAGCGGTATTCGCCATGTGGCAGTCTTCAAAGGCGTCCCAAAGGCCGTCATCGAGCAGCGTGTCGACCACCTGTGCATGGCCCAGTTTGCTGCCCCAGCGCGCATCCGGCAGGATGTACGGCGCGCGGCTCATGCTCTCCATGCCGCCGGCCAGGGCCACGTCCAGTTCGCCCAGGCGAATGTAGTTTCCCGCCAGCGCCACGGCCTGCAGGCCGGAAGCGCAGACCTGGTTGAGAGTCATGGCATGTACAGCCTCGGGCACGCCGGCGCGTATGCTCACCTGGCGCGCGGGATTCATGCGGCTGCCGCCCTGCAAGACCTGGCCGAATATCGAAACCTGCACTGCATCAGGTGTCACATCGGCTCGCGCCAACGCCGCCTGTGCTGCCGCGACGCCCAGATCGGGCGCGGATAGCCCGCTCAACGCGCCGCCAAACGCGCCGATGGGCGTGCGGGCAAATCCCAGAATGACCGGCTGTCGCGTGCTCATGCTAAGCTCCTATGCGTCGGGTGTGCGTGTGTTAGTGCTGACCACGAGTTTGCTCGTGTGTGCGATGGCAGCGAAAACGCGTATACAAACTCATGCTATGCCTGCGGCGACTGCGGGTTCAAGTGAATTGCCGTACCAGCCCCATGGGCGCGTTGCCAAAGAGGGCGGTGTCCATCTGCCGCAGGTCTGGCGCAACGTGCGGCCGAAATGCCATCTGCGCCAGGATGTCCATTGCCAGGTCCACGCCAGGGGCGATCTCGGTGAGCGTAAGCCCTTCGTCGGTCAGGGTAAAGACCGCCCTTTCGGTGACATACAGTATTTCGCGTCCCAGCGAGCGCGCGTAAGCGCCGTTGAACGTGACCTGCTCGACGGCTTGCACGAGCTTGGGGTGCGTGCCCTCGCGGACAATCCGCAGCGCGCCGTCATGTATCGAGATGTCCAGCCCGCCCGCGGTGAAGGTGCCGCAAAACACGATCCGCTTCGCGTTGTGGCTGATGTTTACGAAGCCCCCGGCGCCCGGCACGACGTTGCCAAAGCGGCTGACGTTTACGTTGCCGGCGGCATCGATCTGGGCGGCGCCCAAGAATGCGATATCCAGACCACCGCCATCGTAGAAATCGAACATATAGGGCGAATCGATCAGCGACGCGGGCATGTAGGAAGCGCCGAACGAAAGGCCGCCCGCGGGGATTCCGCCGATCGCGCCGCTCTCCACGGTCATCACCAGGTCGTCGATGATGCCTTCTTCCGCCGCAACGGCGGCCACGCTTTCCGGCAAGCCGATGCCGAGGTTGACGATGTCGCCTTTCCGCAGTTCCAGAGCGGCGCGGCGGCCGATGACTTTGCGTTCGTCGAGGCTGTGCTGTGGAAACTCCGGCGCTTCTCCCCGCGTGTCTGAAACATACGCCGGATTGAAGTCCTCGCTAAACGTCTGCCAGTGCTCGGCGGGATTGGCCACCGCCACCACGTCCACCAAGATTCCCGGTATCTTGATCTCTCGCGTGGGCAAGGGAGTCTCGATAGTACGCTCGACTTGGGCGATTACCGTTCCCCCGCAGTTGTGTACCGCCTGCGCGACGCTGAGCATCTCGCCGTATACGGCTTCGCGTTCCATGCTGATGTTGCCGTCGGGATCGGCGGTGGTGCCGCGAATCAAGCCGACGTCGAGGTGAATGCGCGGGTAGAAGAGGTACTCTTCACCATTGAGTTCGATCAACTGCACGAGTTCCTCCGGCGTGGACGCCGGATTCACGCGCCCGCCTTCCAGACGCGGGTCCACGAACGTGTTGAGACCGACGTGGGTAAGGGTGCCGGGCTTGCCGGCGGCAGTGTCGCGAAAGAGATGGATGATGACGCCTTGGGGGAAATTGTACCCCTCGATCTTGCCGTCGAGGACCAATTGACACAGGCTGGGGGCCAGTCCCCAGTGGCCGCCAACAATGCGCTTCACCAGCCCTTCATGGCCGAAGTGGTTGAGCCCCCGTGTCTGGCGGTCGCCTTGGCCCGCGCCGTACATGAGCGTGAGATAACGGGGTTCACCGGTCTGCAGGAAGCGACGCTCGATGGCTGCGGAAAGCGCCTCCGGGTGGCCGATGCCGACGAATCCGCATACGCCAATGGCGGCGCCATCCTGGATGAGCCAAGCTGCCTGGTCGGGAGTGAGAAACTTGCCCCCCATCCATCCTCCCTGCGCGCTTTCGCGGCTTTGCATGGGCTGACTGCCGGTTGTTCTCGAAACCATGCGCGCCCGCTCCACTGAGACACCATAATCCTAGAACTGCCCCGCCAAGTGAGCGGCGTGCTGCTCACTATGATAGCGATTCTCAAAAGGGATGTCTTTGCGGTCAATTTGAGTAGCATTTACCATGGAAAAGCCAAGCGGCTTCGCGTGCGTGGAGAGTCAGGAGCACTCGGGACAGACATGGAGACACGCTGACAACACCCGAGTGTGCGCGCAATGTAAGGGTTACACAGGAATTGCTCTCGAATTTGGGAACCCCAGGTGGAGGAAACACAATGCCGGCAGAGACGTTTTCCGTTTGGGCCACCGGCTGCGCCCACGTGGGCACGGAAAAGCGGTTTGGCCGCGAGAGTCTAACCGAGTCGATACGCCATGCGGAAGAGGGCGGCGACGAAGGCGGACCGCCGTTCCAGTGGGACATCATGTTGCACCTGGGCGATCTCTCCGGCAACCAGAAGTCGCCCGACGATGAAGAGGGCGCGGAAGTAGTGCGCCAGTTCGGCTCGTCGCGGGAGCATCCCCGGGAGCATTTCTACAATCTGGCGGGCAACCACGACGCGACGTTCTACACCGAGCCGACCCAGTGGTGGTTCCGCAAGTGGGTTGACCCCACGGGAGAGAACCCGCAATTCTCCGGCGTGGACCCGTCCCGCCGGCCCTACCCGGTGGACGGCACCTGGGAACGCTACGCCTTTCGGGCGGGCAACCTGCTCTTCTTGATGATGAGCGACCGAAACGACCTGCCGCCGCCGGTGGGCCGCAATCCCAAGGGCGGCGGCTATCCGTCGGGAGCGGTGACCGGCGAGACGTTCGCGTGGTGGCAGGCGCAGGTGGAGGCGAACCCCGACTGCGTCGTCGTCTCCGCTCATCACCATATGCTCAAGGAAACCACCGTGGCGTCCGGCCCGTGGGAAGGCCACCGCCAAGACGACGACGGCACCTGGCGCGGCCACTACCACGGGTACTTTGCCGACGGCGGGCCGGAAGGCTCCTCCTATCTCTACTTTGTGGACGACACGCCCGACGCCCAGGCGTTCGAGGGCTATCTGGCGGCGCACCCGGGAGCCATCGACCTCTGGCTGGGCGGCCATACGCACACCCATCCCGACGACTGTCACGGCGGCCGGTCCCACGTGGAGCGCAAGTGGGACGTAAACTTCATCAACTGCGCCGCGCTCGCCCGCCACCATGCGGGGCGTACCACCATCGCCATGAGCCGTCTGCTGACCTTTACGGCCGGCAGCAATGAAGTCCGGGTGCGGTGCTACCTCCACACGTCCGACTACGCCCCACAGGGCTGGTACGCCAAGGCGGAGCGCGTGGTTCGTTTGGGGAAGCCGTTTCAACTCTAGACCGACTTAGCAACCGGCTGTGTAGCCATGACATTTTGCAGAGAGGGACAGGCATGAACGCAGAAGAACTGACCGAGAAGCACCAGTTCTACGGCTTGCAGCCGGTGTTGGAAGTGGCGGACGTGGCGGCCACCGCGGCGTGGTACTGCGAAAAGCTTGGGTTCACCCTGGACTTCGTGGATATGACGCGCGGAGGGCACGCCCGCATTTCCATCGGCGCGCAGGCAGGCAAGAGTCCGCAGCGCATGCGCTTCACCGGCTATCGCCGCCGCCACGGTTCTGAGCCAACCAACGCGGGCTACACCTACATCCACTGCCACCGCATCGATGAACTCTTTGCCGCGTACCGCGCGCAAGGCGTAACGATCCGCCCGGAGTATGCGAATGGGCCGGTTACCAAGCCCTACAAGCTCCGTGAGTTCGAGATCGAAGACTGCAACGGCCACATCCTGCTCTTTGCTCAGGAACCGGGGTGAGTTGCCCGGAGAAGCCCGCCCGTTCGGCCAGCTAGTCCTCTAGCGAGGCCGCGTCCCATGCGTCAAGCGGCGTGAACTGCGTGGTGTCGAAGTCAAAGCCGTAGCCAAACGGCGCGTCCACGATGGTCGAGACGTCCACGCGGCCCTGGCGCACGTCCAGCGCGGGAAAGCCCGCCTCGTGACGGCGGTAGATGGTGCTATGGTTCGCCAGTACCTGCGCTTGGACGCTCGGCGGATACATGCTCAGTCCCGCAAAGTAGTGGTGGCCGTTGCGTTCCGCGTGGGTGATGCCGAGGCTGGCCGCGACGGTGAGGTCCTGGATCATGGCGACGGGTCCCACGCTGCACAGGTCCTCGCTGCTCAAAACGTACGCGCGCGCGGGGTCCCGCCGCCGGTAGTGCTCCAGCAGGCAGGCATTCACGATGCCGCGAAAGACGCCCTTGCAGTTCTTGTGGCTGCCGCCGGCGTAGCCGCACGCCAGCGCGTCAGCGAGACTAGTCAACTCGCCGTCGGACTCATCGATGATCAGCGGCGGGCGCTCGCGCCAGGCGTTGAGGTCGGCTTTCACGGCAGGGCCCAGCGCGACGTCCCGATGCAGCGGCTGCTCGACGAAGAGCGCGCGCTCCAGGAAGGAACGCAGTCTGGGCTCGACCTGAATCGTTTCCCAAAAGCGCCGGAATGGGCCGACTTTCGTATAGAATTCGTTGCCGTCCAGGGTGTGGGCGTAGCCGTCCGGCGCATGGGTTTCCATGATGTGGGCGATGCGCAGGAGCCGCTCGATGTCGGCATCCGTCTCGCCGGAGAGCTTGATCTTGAGATGCGTCAGGCCGTAGTAACGGACGCTGGCTTCCAAAGACTGCGGCAGACCGTCGGCCAGGCGTTCCGTTGGGGGTATGTCGTCATCGGTGAGCGGGTCGGCCAAGCCCACCGTATGGCGAATACGCATCGAGCGGCGGGCGCGTTCGGGCAGGAGTGCGGCGGGTGCGTAACCGGCGAGTTCCCCATGCAGGGCTTCGAGCCGCACGCCGAGTGCGTTATCCCGCACCGCTTGCGCGAACGACCTGCCGGAGGCCCGGCAGAACGCATCGATGAGGGCCCGCTCCACCATGCTTACGCCAAAACCCCACAGCAGCGGCGGATAGCTCGTCGTCGCGGCCCATGCCGCTTGGCGCCGCAAGACCTCGTGCCAGAAGTCGAACGGACTGGCGGCCGGCGGAGTTGCCAGGGCAAATTCCACGGCCTGCCGGATGACGGCGAGCATGCCGTCGAGGTCTTCGGCGAATGACGTGTCGGGGTCTTTGGTAAACCACTTTGGCGGCAGCCCCTCCGCGGCTACGCCGGCGGCCGCGGTTCCGCCAATTTCGGCCGTTACCCGCACGAAAAGGTGCGGCACGGATTCGAGCGAGGCAATGCCGTAGCGAAACGGCATCCGCGTGCGCATGTTGAGAACGTTGAGATCGACGTGGCGGACCGAAATACTCACGGGGGCAAACTCCTTGTGGTTCTCGCGTTCCATGATACTCCGAGGCGGGCACGGTTTCACCTTGGGCGGTCCGCACGAACGCGATTCTTACGGCGAGACTCTCATACTCTCTTCACGTTTCTCTGACACGATAGAAAGGAGGCGTGTCTCAGAGCAACAGCAGAGAGTCCCACCGGCCGGTGGGACGTACGGGGAGGACCGATTCAAGCATGGTGGGATGGCGAGTCTTAGGGCAGGTCTTTGGTCTATACCTCCTGAGCGGCATACTGATGGGATGCGCCGCGGCTCCCGGAGCCGGGGCAGAAGCCGCCAAGGAGGAATTGGCGCCGCGCTTTGCCCCACAGGTGGCGGTTGCGGCCCCCGCGGCGCCCTCACCGCCGGAAGCGCCGGCCGGCCAACCGTCATCGATAGTGAACATACTGTTGCTTGGCGTGGACTCGTGGGAGACCCTCACAGGCCGCAGCGACGCCATCGTTCTGGTCAGCGTTGACGTGGAGCACGGGCGGGTGCTGCTCACGTCGGTCCCCCGGGACATGCGGGTGAGCCTGGACGGCCTGGCGCAGCCGCAGCGCATCAATGCCGCCTACGCCCGCGGCGGCGCCCCGTTGGCGCGCGCGACGCTGGAGCGGGTGCTGGACGTTGACATTCCGTACTACGCGGTGGTGAATTTCAGCGGTTTCGCGCGCATCATCGATACGTTGGGCGGCGTCACGATAGACGTGCCCGCGAACATCATCGACCTGGAGTTTCCCGCGATGAACGGCGTTGACTACGAACCGTTCATCGCGCTGGCGGGCCTGCACCACTTCGATGGCGAAACGGCTTTGAAGTACGCGCGAACGCGCAAGGCGAGCCCCGACGGAGACTTCAACCGCATAGTCCGTCAGCAGCAGGTGCTGCGGGCGCTCAGGGCCCAGGCGTTAACGCCCCGCACGCTGCTTCAGATCCCTGCCCTGTACGTAGAGTTTCGCAATGCGGTAGACACGGACCTCTCGCTGGACGTTGTTGTGGATTTAGCGAGATTGGCCGCCACCATCGAGGGTGAAGCCATAGCGTCCTACGCCATCGACGAAACCTCCGGCTTGGTGACGGCGCACGTCATCGACGGCGTATTCGTGCTGGAACCCGACATTGCCGGCATCCGGGCGGGGCTCAACCAACGGCTCGTAGCGCTTGCCGCCGGCCCGCAGCACGTAGCGGAATCAGCGGGTTCTTAGAGCCTGTTTACGATCTTCTTAGAGGGGTTTACAAGCCTGATGAAGACCGTTTGTGCTGAGCACTTCGACAAGCTCAGCGCGAACGGTGTTCGTGTGCAGACAAGATGATTGGGCACAGGCCCTTAGGCAAGGCCTGCGCTAGGGGCCGCCGTAGTCTCGCGTACTCTGCCCGACTCCCTCGGTATTATTGCTAGACTGACGCCGGGCGTGCGGGCCAATTGCGCAATTCGTTGGCCGGCTGGCGTACAGGAACAGGCAACTAACGTAAGGGAGCGCCCGGCGCAGCGCGATGCGGCGCCGCGAGACTCTGAATAAGCAGTACTTGGCGCTTGGGCTCCCACACTTAGCGCGCGGGGACGCCCGTTCGCGGCTGGTGTCGTCTTTCCCGTGGGTCTAGACGCCCATCACGTCCACGAGTTCCCTCACGGCAGCGGCAGACTCATTGAGCATCGCGCTTTCTTCGGCGGTGAGATCGAGTTCCACGATCTTTTCCACGCCGCCGGCGCCGAGCTGAATGAGCACGCCCACGTAGACGCCGCTGATGCCGTACTCGCCTTCCAGGTAGGCGGCGCAGGGCAAGACGCGCTTCTGGTCCAGCAGAATCGCGTCGATCATTTCCACCAGCGCCGCGCCCGGCGCTTCGTAGGCGCTGCCGAGCTTGAGGAGATTCACGATCTCGGCCCCGCCGTCGCGGGTGCGTTGGACAATCTCCTCCAGCCTGGCGGGCGTGATGAAGTCCGTAACCGGCTTGCCGGAAACGCTGGTATAGCGCGGCAGGGGCACCATCTGGTCGCCGTGACCGCCCAGCACGTACCCCGTGATGTCGCGCATGGAAACGCCGAGTTCCTGGGCAAGAAACGTCCGATAGCGGGCCGAATCGAGCACGCCGCCTTGTCCCACGACGCGGTTAGTGGGAAAGCCGCTAACTTTCCACGCGAGTTGCGTCATGGCGTCCACGGGATTGGTGACGACGATGATGGTGCAGTTGGGCGAGTGCTTGACGATCTCACCGGTGACGGCCGTGATCACCTTTTGGTTCACGGCCAATAGATCGTCGCGGCTCATGCCGGGCTTGCGGGGACTGCCGCTCGTGATTACGACGAGGTCGGACCCGGCAGTGTCGGCGTAGTCATTGGTGCCGACGATCTGCGAATCATAGTTGACGATAGGCGCGGCTTGCTGGATGTCCAGCGCTTTGCCCTGCGGCAGCCCTTCAACGATGTCGATGAGTACGATATCCGCGTAATCGCGCTCGGCAAGCCGCCGGGCGCACGAGCCGCCGACTTGGCCGGCGCCAACGATTGTCACCTTCTGCCGCATGTGTGTGGTCCTCCGATGTTTTTCTGTACTGTGTGCAAGTCCGGACTGATTGCGCCATTCGCGCGTTCTTCGTTCGACGCGCGCAAGAAGCGCCGAGGTCTAACCGTCAGAGCTATTGACATAAGCCGTCACATGGGGAGCAGCCCTTGGCAGACTGAGTGCCCCACGCCATTGCCGCGCTGCGCCGGAGAGATACCCGCTATTTCCGGCGTCATTCCCGCTCACGCCGCTTACGCCATCGGCAATGCATGGACGCGCTCCCGCACCGGGTTGGTGGAAACGACGTGGCGGTTTAGGCCCAGGTCCTTGTCGTCGATACCCAAGGCCATGCCGATGAGTTGCGAGAGGTGCAAAATCGGCAGGTTCAGCGGCGTGCTGACGACGCGGGCGGCATCGGGCTGCTGCGCGTCCAGGTTCAGGTGGCAGAGCGGACAGGGCGTGACCATGAAGTCGGCGCCCTTTTCCTGCGCTTCACCGACGTGGTTGCCAGCCATGGTGAGCGAATTCGTACGGTTCATGGTGATGATGGGGAAGCCGCAGCACTTCTTCCCGGAGTAGTCCACCGGCGTTGCGCCGCAGGCCTCGATGATCATTTCCAGATAGCGCCCTCGCTCGGGAAAGTCCTGATAGCCGAGCACGTCGGTGGGACGTGAAATGTAGCAGCCGTAGAATGGCGCAACATTCAATTCGCCAAGCGGGCGCTTGACCATTGACCGCAGGTTGTCAAGCCCGAAATCCTCCACCAGCACCCACATGAAGTTGCGCGGTTCGGCCTTGCCGGAATAGGAGAGGCCTTCATCCGCGAGCATTTCGTTGATTTCGGCCAGATAGGCGGGTTGGGCCTTGAGCCGCTCGTTTACGCCGCTCATGACGCCCTGGCACGTACTGCAGATATTCATGAGCGGGAGGCCGGTCTGCTCGGCCAGGGCAAAGTTGCGGGCGTTCAACGCGTCCGCCAGCTTGCGATTGCGCTCGCTTATGACACCGGCTCCGGTGCACGACGCGGTTTCCATGAGTTCCAATTCCATGCCGATGTGGTCCGCCACGGCGGTGAGAGACTGCATCAGTTCCGGGCAGGCGCCCCGGGAAACGCAACCGGGAAAGAAGGCGTATTTCACTGTGAGGTCTCCACTTTCTCGAAGAGGCGCTTGACGTTGCCGTGGCCGGGAATCTTGTGGTGGAAGGGGCCGGATGCCAGCGGCAACTTGCCCGCGCGCAATAGACGTATTCCGCCGGGCAGATTCTTGACTTGCTCCGCCGGATTCATGCCGATAGAGCGAAGCAGGAGCATGGGCTCATCCAGGATGCCGCTGTCGCGGATGATGTCCTCGAAGGCCACCGCATGGCGGGCGCCGGCGTTGTTCGTGACCCCTGCGCCCTGGGCGCGCTCGCGTATGTCGACAATGCGCTCCATGGGGGCGACGCCTTTCGGGCAGACTTCGACGCAGAAGAAGCAGTGGGTGCAGTCGTAGACGCCGCCGTCGCCGCTGAGTTCCTCCAGCCGCTCCTGCCGGTCCTCATCGCGGGGGTCGTCCACGAAGCGGTAGGCCTTAGCCAGCGCCGCCGGGCCGATGAAGTTCTTGTCCACTTCCAACGACGTGCAATCCGACACGCACGCGCCGCACATGATGCAGTTCATGGCCACGGTGAGGTCGAGGATGGTCTCGTTGGGCACCAGGTACTCGCGCTCCGGCACAGGCTGCACCGGCTCCAACCACGGTTTCACCTGGCGGATTTTATTCCAGAAGACATCCATGTCCACGATGAGGTCTTTGAGGACCGGCATGTTGCCGCCCGGCTCCACGGTAATGACCTCGTCGAGTTCCTGCATGTCCTTGGCTTTCGTAATGCAGGCCAGCCGCGCTTGGCCGTTTACGCGCATCATGCACGAGCCGCAGATTGCCGAACGGCAGGAGCAACGCACCGCCAGGGTGCCGTCAACGTATTCCCGCACGTGGATGAGGCAATCCAAGACGCTCGCGTTCTCAGGCACGTCCACTTCGTACGCGCGCCAGTAGGGCGCGGGATTCTCCGCCTCGGGGTCGTAGCGCCGTACGTTGAGCTTGAACTGCATCTAGTACGTTCTCCTCGCCGGTTGCCACTGGGTGATAGTCACCGGCAATGTCTCCAGGCGGGGGCCGCCGTCGCCTTGGTAGACCAGCGTGTGCTTCAGCCAATCGTCGTCATTGCGGTCTGGGTAGTCGGTGCGGAATTGAGCGCCCCGGCTTTCCGTGCGGAAGAGCGCGCCCGCCACGATGGCCTCGGCCACGTCCAGCATCAGACCGACCTCCAAGGCAAAGAGGAGGTCGGTATTGAACACACTCCCCTTGTCGTCGATGCCGACGTGCTGGTAGCGCTCTTTGAGCGTCGCGATGATGTTCTGGGCTTGGGTCAGGCCGGCGTGGTCGCGAAAGACCCCCACGTGTTCGTGCATAGTCTGGCCCATGGTCAAGCGCAGCGCTGCCGCCCGTTCGCCGTCGTCGGCGCTGCGGCTGAGAATGCCGCCAATGTGCTCGCGGTCTTCTTCCACTCGCGACTCCGGCACGTTTGGGTCGGTAATGCCGCGGGCGTACTCTACCGCGGACATGCCCGCGCGTTTGCCGAAGACCAGGGTATCCAGGAGCGAATTCGCGCCCAAGCGGTTGCCGCCGTGCACGGACACACATGCCGCTTCACCGGCGGAATAGAGCCCCTTGACAAAGGTCGCGCCCTGTATATCGGTCTTGATGCCGCCCATCATGTAGTGCATGCCGGGCCGCACGGGACAGGGCTCTTCGACGATGTCTACGCCCTCATACTCCAAGCCAAGTTCGCGTATCTGGCTGAGCTTTTGCAGGATGGTGTTGCGGTCCAGGTGCCGCACGTCCAGCAAGACGCAGCCGTCGATGTCCCGCCCTTCGTTGATTTCCGTCTGTTCGGCGCGGGAGACCACGTCCCGGGAGGCGAGTTCCATCATGTTGGGCGCGTAGCGCTCCATGAAGCGCTCACCCTTGGCGTTGACGAGATAGGCCCCCTCGCCCCTAGCGCCCTCGGTCATGAGCGCGCCGTTGCTGGGCAGCGTGGTGGGGTGGTACTGCACCATTTCCATATCCATCAGCGGCGCGCCGGCCCGGTAGGCTTGGGCATAGCCGTCGCCGGTGCAGATTAGGGCATTGCTGCTGGGCTCGTAGACGCGGCCCGAGCCGCCGGTGCAGAGAATGACGGCTTTGGCCTTGATAAGCTCCAGCGCGCCGGTGCGCAGGTCCAGGGCCACCACGCCGCATATGGCGTCATTCTGGCGCACGAGAGAGGTCACGAACCACTCCTCGTAGACCTGGGTGCCCGCTTTCATCAGTTGCTCGTAGATGACGTGCAGCAGGACCTGGCCGGTAATGTCCGCGATGTAGCACGTGCGCTTGCGGGCCTGGCCGCCAAAGGCGCGCAGGTCGATCTGGCCGCGGCTGCCCCGGTTGAAGATTACCCCCATGTGTTCCAGTTCGATGATGGTCTCGGGGGCTTCGCTGCAGAGCACCTCGATGGCGTCCTGGTCGCCCAGGAAGTCGCTGCCCTTGACCGTGTCGTAGGCGTGGTCTTCCCAGGGATCGTCATCTTCCATGGCGGCATTGATCCCGCCTTGGGCCGCGTTGGAGTGACTGCGGACGGGATGCACCTTGGTGAGAATGGCCACACTCGCGCCCTGGCGCGCCGCGTGCAGCGCTGCCTGCATGCCGGCCAGACCGGCGCCCACTACGAGGACGTCATGCTCCAGCATGGGCCGGTTCTCCCACTCGTGGCGCAGCCACGCTCAACGCACAGATTCTAAGTGTCACGAGTTTCATGCCTCGCTAGCCAATTCCACACCGCACTGTCTACGGAGCGCCTGTCGGCGCACATCACGGGCCGCACGTCGCTTTCGCGCGTACCCCGGCCCGCTGCTCCTAGTATACCGCTCCGGCGGTATGGTTGTTAAGCCCGCGTCTGGGCTGACCTACGGGCCAAAGCAAAAGCGGACTCCGCGCAAACGGTGTCCGCTTATCGGCACAGGCGGCCCGGCCTAACGGCCGGTCGCCCTTAGCTCATCTGGTCGAAGAGGCCTTCTACCACGGTCATGGCGTTGCTTGTCGCCGCCGGCTTCGTGCTGCGAATGTGGTCCTCGAACGTCGGCTGCTCCGCTTGATAGTACAGACCCAGGTAGAGCGGGTCCTCACTGGCGGCGTAGCGCAGGGCCGCGTTGAAGTCCGTGGGATCGTAATCGGCCGGCAGGTCGTCCGTGGCGTCACGGTAGTATTTGAACGTATTGACCGTATTGAACGTCGGGCACGGGCTGTACGTATCGATGAAGGCGAAGCCTTCATGGGCGACACCGCGGGCGATGAGGTCCGCCAAGTCCTTCGGTTTGCTGGAAAAGCCCCGGGCGACGAACGTGCAGCCGGTGGCCAGGGCCAGCAGGAGCGGGTTAACCGCTGGATCGCTGGCGCCTTGCGGCGTCGCTTTAGTCGCCAGACCGCGTTCCGCCGTGGGCGAGGTCTGCCCCTTGGTGAGGCCGTATACCGCGTTGTCCATGACCACGTAGCAAATGTTCAGATTGCGGCGAATGGCGTGGATGAGATGGCCCACACCGATGGCAAAGGCATCGCCGTCGCCGCCCATGGCCAAAACCGGCATATCCGGCTGTACCGCGCGGATGCCGGCCGCCACGGGCATGGCGCGGCCGTGCACGGTGTGGAAGCCATAGGCGTCCGTAAAGAAGGGCAAGCGGCTGGAGCACCCGATGCCGGAAACGATGATGACGTTCTGCGGATCGAAATTGTGGCTGCTGAGAGCGTTGAAAACAGCGTTCAACACGCCAAAGTCGCCGCAGCCCGGGCACCACGTGGGGCGCTCGTCGCCCTTGTAGTCGGCAACCTTACGCTTCTCAACGGTTACAACACTAGACATGCTGTGCCACTTCCTCTCTGATCTGTTCCAGTAGCCGATCGACGCGGAACGGCATGCCGCCGTAGAGATTGATCCGCACGTAGTCCCGGGGATACTGGCTCGTAACCATATTGGCAAACTGGCCGACGTAGTTTACTTCGGGAATAATGATAACGCGTTTACTCTCGATGAAGGGGCGGAGCTCATGCTCCGGCAGCGGCATGAGCATTCTTGGCGCCAGCATATCGAGCTTCAGGCCTTCTCGTTCGCCCTCGCGAATCGCCTCGATGACTGAGCCCACGGTCGAGCCCCAGGTAAGGAGGCCGATTTCGGCATCCGGGTCGCCAAACCGATCGGCTTCCGGGGCCTCCAGCGAGGCGCGCTCGAGCTTGCGGAACCGCTTTTGGGTCATGATGCTGTGCGTCGCTTCGTCATACCGGTGGAGACCCTCTTCGTTGTGCTCCAGCCCCGTGGCAATGTACTGGCCGCCCTCCTGACCGGGGATGGACATAGGGGAAACCCCATTGTCGGTCAGCACGTAGCGTTGGTACTCACCGTTCACGCCGCTTACGCCATTGCCGTTCTCGGAGAACAAGAGCCGGTCTACCACCTTCACCTCATGCAGATCAGGTCGCGGAACACTCTCGGAGCGGACGTTGAGCAGCGTGTCACCCAGCAAGATTACCGGTGTTTGGTACTTCTCGGCCAGATTGAACGCGTTTACCGTTTGGTAGAAGCAGTCGCG
Organism: Chloroflexota bacterium; assembly: GCA_022824225.1. Taxonomy (GTDB): domain Bacteria; phylum Chloroflexota; class UBA11872; order VXOZ01; family VXOZ01; genus VXOZ01. The sequence goes on along the minus strand of JAJEAH010000007.1, from coordinate 31,408 downwards.
CACCGACGTGGGCGCGAGCACGATGCGGGGGCACTCGCCATGGCCCGCAAACGCCGCTTGGTACAGGTCGCCCTGCTCGTGGCGCGTCGGCATGCCGGTGGACGGACCCGCCCGCTGCGCGTCCACGATGACGCAAGGCAGTTCGGCCATGGCCGCCAGGCCGAGCATTTCGATCATGAGGCTGAAGCCGGGGCCGGAGGTCGCCGTCATGGACTTGGCTCCTGCGAACGACGCCCCGAGCACCATGCCGATGGCAGCCAGTTCGTCTTCGGCTTGCAGCGCATGCCCGCCGGTCTTCGGCAGGTGGATTTCCAGAAATTCTTTGATGTCGCTGGCGGGCGTGATGGGATAGCCCGACATGAAACTGCACCCCGCGGCAATGGCGCCCAGACCGATGGCTTCACTGCCGCTCATCAGGATTTCGCCTGAGTGCGGCTTGTCCGGATAGAGGGCAAAACGGTCCCTCTGGGGGACATTCTCGATGACATAGTCGATGCCGGCCCGCAGCGCATCGAGGTTCTTCTGCACTACGGACTCGCCCTTGCGCAGCCACCGCTCCTCAATGAGAGAATCCAGGTGCTTGGTTGGCAGGCCGAAGAGCTCCGCCAGCGCGCCCACCGCCACCACGTTCTTGGCAATGGGAAACTTGAGCTGGTTCTTGGCGATGTCGTTCAGCGGAAACTCCACTTGCACGAAGTGGCTGTCTGCGGAGGGCGTAACTTCGGAAGGGTCGTAGACGAGCAGGCCGTCGTCTTTCGTCTCCGCCGCGTTGCGGTCGTAGGCTTCCTGGTTGAAGGCGAGCAGGATGTCAACGTCGTCACCCTTGCTGTACGAGCGGTACGTATTCAGCCGAATCTGGTAGAAGGCGTGCCCGCCCTTGATCTCCGACGGTGGTTGGGAATAGGTGAGGACATGGAACCCGCCGCGCAGCGCCGCCTGGGTGAGCAGTTGGCCTGTTGAGAGAATCCCCTCGCCGGCCTCGCCGGCGACGCGGATCACTAAGTCGTTTCTCGTCATTGGTCGTTTACTTTACTTCCTGCGACTTTCTGTTGTTGCCGCGCGACCGCTCCCTGAACTCACAGGCAAGCCGCCCCATGCGCTCTGCGTGAGCGCAAATGTCGAACTCAAAGCACTTAATCAATTATATACTACCGGGGCGCATCAATACTACGATGTGACGCGCGCGGCGGCATGGCCAGTCTGCTGTGCGTGCCCGTAGCCGCCTGCTAGTTGGCTGACATTGCCCCTTGCAGCGCGAGCGCGGCCCGCACGAGTTGTTCGCCGGAGCCCGGCAGCACGCGGCTGGACGTCGGCTCATAGGCGCCTTGCGGATACGCCGCTTCCGTGCATATGTAGCCCAAATTGCCGTTGGCTAGCTCTGCCAGCAGGTTGTGCTCGAACGGGGAATCTTCCTTGATAGCCAGGCCAAGTTCAACGAATATCTCGCCGGGCAGCGCTGAAATTGCGACGTTGCCTACCGCCAGCACCTGGACCTCTGTAGGGAAGTGCTGCTGACCAATTTCCGCCAGCGCTATGTCCCGATGCGCTTTCACCAGGTCGTCGCGGCCGGGACCGCCGCCCATGGGCGTGGCCGCCACCGCTTCCCGCGCCCACGTCAAGTCATCCTTCGTAGGCACCACGGCGGGTAACGCCTCGACGCGCTGGGCCGCAAAGACCTTTTCACCTACCACCGGGCCAAGATGCGCGAGCGCCTGGGTCACACTTTCCGCAAGAGTACGCCCGATGCGTTCGGATTCCACAAAGCCCTTGAGCTGGTCCGGATCGTCCACGTTGACGTGGTTGATGTCACCGCAGTAGCCGTTTGCATAGAGGATCACCGCGTCGTCAAGTTCCGGCGACATATTTCTGAGGTGCTTTTCCATCCAGCCGGAGTAGTCGGCAGAAATTTCGTCGCCGCCTGTGGTGTCCGAATGCAGCGAGTAGTTGATGAGCACGCCCAACGGCTCACCGGCGAGGGATTCTGCCAGTACCGCATAGACATCGGGGTCAATTGGCCCGACCGGGCCGACGATATCCGGATTGTTTCGGCCTGGATTCGTCTTGACGCTGCCGTCCCGCATATGGAATCGGCGGTTGAAGGCGATGCGGGTTTCCTGCGACTTGCCGATGCGGAGCGTGCCCGCGCAGCGCTTCTGCCACGCCTCCGTTACGGCGTCGGCGATGCCGCGCTCCAGGTCGGCCATATAGTCGCTGTTCATGCTGCCGAACGTGCTCGAACTGCGGTCGCCGCGCGTAATTGGCCCGGTATGGGTGTGCGTGCAGCAAATGAGCACATTGCCGCCAGGGATGTCGGTTGCGTCCGCGACGTGCCGGCGCGCGTTTGCAACGCTGTTCTCGTTGATGGAGATGAGGTCGCACGTAACTACAGCAATCGCTGTGTCGCCGTCGTCGATCACCAGCGCCCGGGCGAAGAGGTCGTCGTGGACCGCGCTTGCGGGGCGCACGTGGTAGTACCCCGCCATGTGCGTGCCGAGCGGAGGCGAAATCTTGCGCTGAGCTGCGCCAAGTAGTAGTGCCATCGACCATCACCTTCCCTGATACCTGTTGATTTCGGTTCGCGCCGCTAGAGACGTCCTGCGGCAAGCAACGCGGCGTCGCGGGGGAAGTCCGCCACGTGCACACCGGCTGCCCGCAGCGCCTCGATCTTCGAATCCGCCGTGCCGATCCCGCCGGACACGATCGCCCCGGCATGGCCCATACGTTTTTCCGGCGGCGCGGTGCGTCCCGCGATGAAGCCGACCACCGGCTTGGTCATATGCTCCTGGATGAACGCGGCGGCTTCTTCTTCGTCAGTGCCGCCGATTTCGCCGATCATGACCACGGCGGCCGTGTCCGGGTCCGCCTGGAACATGCGGAGCACGTCGATGAAGCCGGTGCCGATTACCGGGTCGCCCCCAATGCCGACGACGGTGGACTGGCCGACGTCTTGGCCGCTGAGATGGGAGACGACTTCATAGGTCAGCGTGCCGGAGCGGCTGACCACGCCTACGGGTCCCGGCTGGTGAATGTCGCCCGCCATGATGCCGACCTTGGCCTTGCCGGGAGAAATGAGGCCGGGGCAATTAGGTCCCTGCAAGCGCGCGCCCTTTAACTGCACATAATGGTGCGCTCGCAGCATGTCCTGCACGGGAATGTGCTCACTGATGCACACGACGAATTGGATTCCGGCATCCACCGCTTCGGTGATAGCGTCGGGCGCAAACGGCCCGGGCACGAAGATGATCGAGGTGTTGGCGCCGGTCTCGGCCACCGCTTGCGCAACGGTATTGAATACCGGCGCGCCGCAGGCTACTTGTCCGCCGCGACCGGGGGTTACGCCGGCCACGACGTCGGTGCCGTACGCTACCATTTGCTCGGTATGAAAGCCGCCTTCGCGTCCGGTAATGCCCTGCACCAACAGTCGGGTGTTTTCGTCAACGAGGATACTCATGATCCCGCCCCCTGGGGCGCGGCTGCCACCCGCACTACTTCCTGCGATGCGGCCTGCATGGTGTCCGCGGCCACCAGCCCTGCTTCCCGCAAGATGGCGCGTCCCTCTTCCTGATTGGTGCCAACCAGGCGCACGACCATGGGCACCCGGCGGGCCAGCGACGGCAAGGCGCTCACTATGCCGCGGGCCACCTCATCGCAGCGGGTAATACCGCCAAAGATGTTGAAGAGAACAGCGGTCACGTTGGGGTCGTCCAAGATGATCTTAAGGGCGTTTTCTACACTCTCCGCGCGGGCGCCACCGCCAATGTCCAGGAAATTCGCCGGACTCCCGCCGCTGAGCTTGATTGTGTCCATGGTCGCCATGGCAAGACCCGCTCCATTAACCACGCAGCCAATGGTGCCGTCCAGCTTGACGAAGGAGAGCCCTGCTTCCCGCGCCGCGCGCTCGGCCGGCTCCTCTTCATCCAAGTCGCGCAGGGCGGCGAGGTCCTTGTGCCGGTAGAGGGCGTTGTCGTCCAGATTTATCTTCGCGTCGATGCATTGGATGGCGCCCTCTTGCGTGATGACGAGCGGGTTGATTTCCACCAACTCCCCGTCGTTGTCCACGAGGGCCTGCACGAGCGCGCGCACGATTGCGGCGAAATCCCGGCTGAGTTGCGGCGGGATGCCGATGTCAAATGCGAGTTTCCGGCCTTGATAGTCGGCATAGCCGGCCAGCGGGTGCACGTGGACGCGGTGGATCTTCTCCGGTGTTTCGCGTGCGACTTCCTCGATTTCCACGCCGCCTTCGGCGCTGGCCATGATGGTGATGGCCTTGGCCGTGCGGTCGAGAATCACCCCGAGATATATCTCCGTCGCGATGTCCACCGCCTGGGCAACGAGCACACGCTGCACGGTAATGCCCTTGATGTCCATGCCCAGAATCTCCGCCGCTTGCGCCGCGGCTTCGTCCGGCGTGGCGGCCAGCTTGACGCCGCCGGCCTTGCCGCGTCCGCCCACGAGCACCTGGGCCTTGACGACCACCGTGCCCCCAATAGCCGCCGCCGCGGCCCGCGCTTCGTCCGGCGTGGCGGCCACGGACCCGGGCGGAATCGGCAGCCCATAGCGGGCCAAAAGCTCTTTTGCTTGATATTCGTGAATCTTCATTTGCTCAGCGACTGAACTCCCAACTTTCGCAAAAATCCAGCAACAGGATACCGGAAAACGAGAACGCGTGTCGAGTAGACATAAGGGCAGTGTCATGTTGTGGCGGCTTGACACGCCATTTCTATGAGCGCCAATACAGTGGTGTTTCAGAGCCCTTGTGCTCGCGGCGGCCGAGGTCTACGCTGAACGCATGGCGGCAGGAAGTTGGCGGACTCCGGTGAACGATCTTTAAGAGGAAGAGAGACGCATGCAGTACCGCACGCTGGGTAGGACGGGCATACGCATTTCTGAGATTGGGTTGGGAACGTGGGGGATGGGCGGCACGCGCTACGGCAGGGCGGATGATGCGGAGTCGCGGCGGGCGTTGAGGCGGGCGCTGGACTTGGGTATCAACCATATCGATACAGCGCCGCTGTACGGCAACGGCCGCAGCGAAGAGGTCATTGGCGCCGCACTGGCAGGTCGCCGCCACGAGGCGGTGCTGGCGACCAAAGTGGGCATGTTTCCCGGGGGACGCCAGAATTTCGACTATTCCGGCGCTGCGGTCATGCGGGAGGTGGAGCACAGCCTGCGCCGCTTGCGGACCGACTACATTGACATCTACTTTCTGCATAGCCCCGACGACGCGCTGTACCGGGATGACGGCTTGGCAGCCTTGGTGCGCTTGAAGGAACAGGGCAAGATCCGGGCCGCGGGCTTCTCGGTGATGTCGGTGGACGAGGGCATTCCCCTGGCCATGCGCCTGATCGAGCAGGGCGACGTGGACGTCATCCAGCAGGCGTTCAGACTGTTGTACACGCTGCCCGCGCAGGAACTCTTCCCTTTGGCGCAAGCGCGAAACGTGGGCGTTGTCGCCCGGGAAAACTTCTACTTTGGCTTTCTCACCGGCGCGATAACGCGGGAGACGATTTTCGACGACCATGACGACCGGCGCAAATTCCGGGCGGACTTCATCGACGCGGTGCTGTCCCGGGTGGAAAAGCTGCGGTTCTTGACCGCGGAGCGCACCATGACCCAGGCTGCCCTGCAGTTCGTGCTGGCAACGCCGGGCGTGCACGGGGTAATTCCCGGCGCGATGACGGTGGCTGAGGTGGAGGATAACGTGCGGGCATCTGCGGGCCAGCCGATTACGGCGGCCGAGATGGCACAAATCATGGCGCTGGAGGCGCGCGACTACGACCTGCCGCCCATCCCGCCACCGGTTTGATGCGGACCGGTTGGCTCTTGATGTTGTCTGTCGCGGGGCGTGGTAGGGGTTGGCTGCCGCGAGGTTGGCGGCGCTGGGTCCCTTTACCGCGCTGCGGGAACGCGATGCCGCGGGCGGTGAGTATAGGGCAAGGGATTCTGGGCAATTGCTGGCGCGGCGATCCTGACCGGGCGGCGTTTGCGGGCGCGCCCCGGTGCGGAGGAGTCTAGCCAATTTGCGCGGCAACGGCGCCTTCCTGTCCGTCTGTGCCCCGGCCTAGAGCTCGATGACTTGTCCGGCCGGCTGGGTGTAGCCCAGGTACATGCGAATGACGTCCCGGGCGTCTTCCAGGGTTGCGGTGGCTGGCGGCGTGTCGCGCAGCACGCTCTCGGCAAAGGCGATGATTTCGGGCGCGTAGCCCAGGAGGAAGAGGCCCTTGTTGGCCAGACGCCCGTGGGAAAAGTCGGGCTGCCAGCGGCGCGGCGCAGCAGCATCGTCGCTGACGAAGGTCTCCCGCGAGCGGGGCGCGCCCGCGGGATAGTACGTCAGGTCGATGCCGTTTTCCACCACGAGTGACGCCCCCTCGCCGTTCACCTCCACCCGGTCCCACGGCGCGTGCTCGCCTTTGCCCGCGGCTTGGTGCAAGCAGCCGATGCTGCCGTTGGCGAACGTAAAGACGCCCAGAGAACTGCCCCGCCGCGCTTCGTCGGCAAAATAGAGCGTGCGCGGCGCGCCCAGCAGAAACTGCATGGTGGATAGCGGATGGCACCCTATTTGCAGAAACTGCATCATCTGGCGGCTGTGGGGTCGCCCCGCCGCGGGCGGCAAACCGACGGCGTAGTGCACGTAGGCGGACGTCGGAACGCCGAATTCGGGCTGGGTCATCAGGTCTTTCGCGTGCTGAATGGCCGGATAGAAGGGCTTCTTGAAGCCCACCTGCACGAAGCACCGGGCGGCGTCCCGCGCCGCGCGCATCTGCTCGACTTCCGCCAGCGTTGAGGCCGGCGGCTTCTCGATCCAGACGTGCCGTCCCGCCCGCAGCACGTCGATCGCCACCGGCGCGTATTGCGGACGCCCGGTCCCATCGTGGTTCAATACCACGAATACGGCATCGAGCTCTTCCCCCGCCAGCATTGCATGGTAGTCCGTATACCAGTTCAGCGCCCCGAACTGCCGTGCGCAAAACTGGGCGCGCTCGGCAATGAGATCGCACACGGCGACCAGTTCTACCGGCGCGTACTGCAAGCTGGGCAGGATGCTCTGGAACGCGTGCTTGCCGCAGCCGATGAAGCCGGCGCGAATGCGCCGGTCGTATTCGTAGTTGAAGGGCATGCCGTCAAGTCCTTTACATGCGGGATGTGGTGGAAAAGGCGCCCCGAAGCGGCTCCGGTTAACCTCTCGTGTGCGAGTGCGAACACCGGCAGGGGAGCGTTACCGGCGGCCGCTGCTCTTGCGGTAGATTCTGCTGGCGCCCCGGGGCGGCCCTTCCGGCAGCCCGGCGCTATCGACTTCACGGCGGCGGCTTCTCTCTGCCGAAAAGTACTTCGCCCATTCGCCGGGCGCGTCCGGCTCAACGCCGCCGTGGCGCGTGATCCGCTGCCGCACGCGGATGGAAAGCGGCGTATTCACGGCGGCTCCGGCCACGATGGCTTGGCCCTTGGATAGCGCCGGCAGTTCCGCCAGCAGGTCGTGGCTGGCGCTCTCCACGGCGGCGGCCACGCTGCTCTGGTCGTATTCGTTGACGATGCGCAGCAGGAACTGCGTCATGCACTGGGAGAGCACGTCGGAATCGAGCTTGCCGGGGCGCTGGCTGATCAGGCCTACGCCGACGCCAAACTTGCGCCCCTCCGCCAGAATAGTCTTGAGGATATTCGTCGTCACCACGTCCTCATTGGCCGGGGCAAAGTGATGGGCTTCTTCCAACAAGATGAAGACGGGATAGTCCAAGCGGTCACGGGAACTGCCTACGTCCTTCGCCGCGTTCATGCGGGCTTTCCAGACCATCCGCAGGAGCACGGCCACGATCACCTGCTGCTGGCGGCGGTCGATCTCATTGAGTTGCAGCACGGAACACAGACCCGGCCGGAAGACCTCCTGCAGATCGATGCTCGCCACGTTGTCGAAATTCGGCGACTCGGCAAAGAGGCTCTTCAGCCGCCACTCCAGCGCCCGCGCGCTGCCGCGCATTTGCATATCGGGCTTGGCCCGACTGCTCGACTTCTCACGCTGCGGACCGGCGTCCGGCGGGCCCAGGAAGGCGTCAAGGTCGGAATCGCTTGACACACTGCTTGTCTGCGATCCACCGTTGGCCGCGGCGGGCGCTTCCTCTTCGCCGTTCTGCATGTAGGATAGCGCCGCATAGACATCGTTCATCGTCCAGGCGGTCTTGTCTTTGCGGTTGCCTTCAACGCGGTCCAACGCCATGCGGAGCACGTATTCCATGGGGCCCGAAAGGCCGAACTGTGCACCCAGCAAGAAGCGCAAGTCATAGAACGTCAAGTCGGAAACGCGGACTTTTACTTGATCTTGGGGGACGATCTTCACTTCGGCCTTGTAGCCGGTATCGGCGCTTGCCGGAGCGCGAAAGGCATCGGCGTTGCGGATCTCTTCCAGCGTGTCGTACTCGCCGTGGGGGTCGATCACCAGGATGCTGGCGCGGTTGCTGGGCTTCATCATTTCTTCCACCAGCACGGACGCTAGGTAGCTCTTGCCCGAGCCGGTGCCGGCGATCACAGCCATGTGGGTGGCCGTGATGGCGCGCACGTCCAAGACGACGGGAACCCCTGCGTTGGCGCCCATCTGCGGTGTGAACGCCGGCCGCGAGAGCAGCGACCCGACAAACGCGCCGCCTTGCACGGCTTCGCCGGTCTCCCAATCGAAGGCGACCCTATTGAGCACTTGCGTCAACGCAGCATCCGGGGCCAAGTAGATCTTCCAGCCGATGCGGGGCGGGATGCGGGGATTTACGAACGCGCTCAACTGCGCGTCATGGTAGCCCATGATGCTCACGTGGATTTCGAAGAGTTCTGCGGCGGCCGTGTCCTCTTCGGCGGCTGCGGGCATCGCCTCGCCGCCCCCGTAGCCGATCGACGCCGCCACCTGCGCGGGGTCTACTTCCGGATGGGCCAGGAATGAGTCCGGATAGAGGCGCAGCGGCAGCCGCCGGATGACGCGCCCCAGGATTTGCCGCAGCACGCCGTCTACGTCAGCTTCGTAGTAGACGAACTCGCTCGTCTTCACCTGCCGTTCGGTGTCGGGGGTGACAAACGTGTACTCGTTCGGCGTTTCCCCGGGACCCTTGGCAATGCCGATGATCATGGTGTTGCGCTCGTGTGTGAGCTTCTCGTATGCGAGCTTCCCGCTCCGTCAACTAACGGCGAAATCCGCCGATAGAAGCAAACCCGTCGCAAAGGCGGCGCGCCTGCGCGCTCCCCAACTATCGTTCCCGCCGGACGACGCCAAGTTCAGCGGCAACGCCCTTACTCAGGAGCCGCTGGTCGTTGGCGAGGCCCATATAGCGAAAGCCCTGTTCCAGACGGTTGTTCAGCGCCGCGCCGGAGTTCGTATGAATGCCGGGGGCCACGCCGTACTTGCGGGAAACCGTCACCACCTGGGCAATCGCGGCCTCGAAATCCGGATGGTCGCAATCGATGCTGGGCGGCAGGCCCAGGGACGCGCACAGATCGTTGGGGCCGATGAAAGCGGCGTCGATGCCGGGCACGCTGAGTATGTCGTCCAGCCGGCGAATGGCGTCGGCGTGCTCGATTTGCACGACCACCAGCAACCGGTCGTTGGCGTGGGCCAAGTACTCCGCCTGCGTGGTCTGGAAAGCAAAGCTGTTGCGCCCGCCGCCGATGCTGCGGATGCCGTCCGGCGGATAGCGGCAGGCCGCGACGGCGCGCTCGGCTTCTTCCCGCGACCGCACCATGGGCACGACTATCCCGTACGCTCCGGCGTCGAGCACCCGCTTGATCCACACGTGATCGTTCCACGGCACGCGCGCGGTGGGCACTACGTCGGTGGTGTTGATGACCTGGAACAATGTGCGGGTATCGCGCACGTCAATCGACCCGTGCTCCATATCTACGTTGAGCCAGTCGAACCCCAGGTGCGCGAGGCTCTCTGTAGCCAGGGGATCACCCAGCGTAAGCCAGGTGCCGACCGCGGGTTTACCCGCTTTTAGGAGCTGCTTTACCGGGTTTTCACGCATGCGTCATCTACCTCAGGATGCAATCAAAAGAGGACTAGGTTCCCTTAGTGTAACAGAGCAATCACCGCGTCTTGGCCGCTGGAATGCGCCCGGTCTGGTTGTTACCGGCTACGATGGCGGCAAGAGAGACTTAGACTACGCTCTCTCCACCCGCCAGTTCCTCCGCTTTGGCGCGGTCCTCTGCGGCTAAGGCCACGAGGGTGTGTCCGGCTTGGCGCTCGAGGATGTGCAGGCTTTGGATATTGACACCGGCTTGCTTGAACCTCTCAGCCAACTGCGCGAGGGCGCCCGGCTCGTCCGGCAGGCGGAGGACGAGGGAATCATCTGAAACTGCCTTGAAGCCGGCATCTGTCAATACGCGCAAGGCGGCGTCTTGGGAATCAGTGGTGAGAGTCACGGCGCCGTGATCATCGATCCCCTCGGCGCTGATAGTCTCGATGTTTATCCCGGCGTCGGCAAGGGCCCGGCTGATGTCGGCAATGACGCCCACTTCATTCTTTGCTATGACAACAATTCTGTTCATCTGCTTCCCTGTTTTCTCCTTATGCTTAGAGGCAGTCCGCGACCACCTGGTCCACTTTTTCGCGGGTTATGTGGGGCATGGTGATGAGGTGCGCGATGTCCCCATAGGGCGCAAGCTGCCACTTGCGGACTATATCGGGGGCCGGCTTGGGGAAAACAACGGTAACTGAGTTTTTGTTGCGCCACGCCGGAATGCCGCACTCGTTGAAGCGGTCTACGGCATAAGCCGCCACTTCCAGGCTCTCGTTAACTATCGAGCGATAGCCATCCAGCCCGTGCTTCTGCAGGGCATACCACATAATGAGGGCAGACAAGGCGTTACGAGAACCGGCCAAAGTAGTGTCCATCACGCCGACGTATTCGATGGACCGCGCGATGCGTGCCACGAATTCCTTCCGTGTGAGGGCGATACCGCAAGGGATTGGCGAGCCGATCATCTTGTGACCGCTGATGGAAACGCTATCGAAACCCACGTCAAATCCAAAGGGCTGCGGATCATCCACAAAGGGGAGTATCATCCCGCTCAGGGCCGCATCCGCGTGAATGTACACCTGCGAAATCGCCTGGTCATCGACGATTTCCCGGACCTTGTTCACGTTATCCACTGCCCCTGTCATAGTGGTGCCGATGTTTGCCATGACTATCACGGGTACGTCGCGATTGATGCGGATGGTCTCGCGCAAGTCGTCGTAGTCAATCTCACCGTTTTCCTGGCTCTTGATCATGATGTTGCGCGCTTTCAGCACCCGCAGAATCTTGACCGCGCTGTAGTGGGTGTCCTCCGAAAAATACACGACACCCTCCGGAAATATCTCACGTGCCAGGTAGATGCCGTACATATTGCCTTCGGTGCCGCCGGAGGTGACGTATCCCCAGGCCTCAGCGCGCGGCAGATGCATCAGGTCGGCAAACGTGCCGATGACTTCCCGTTCCATTGCGTGAGTATTGCTCTGAAAATTGCTATCGTAAAACGGGTCGCCAACGTTGTTGGGACAGTAGCTGAGAAACGGAATTAACGCCGAGTAGTCAAAGTCGAGGTTGCAGGGATACCCGGTCGACCGTTCCCGCAACTCAGCAAATTGGCGCAAGAGGTCGTCGAGCTGTTCCTGTATGCGGGTTGAAGTCTGCATCACTCACTCCTAAGTAATTTGCCCAAGAATCGAGCATAGAGCAAGCAGGCTGATTAGTCCAATTCACCGGTCTTCAGCGGCGCGCAAGACTGGGCCTGTCTTTGTGTGCTTGCGCCTGGGCGAAATGGCGGAAGCCCCAACAGCAATCGCTGTTGGGGCTTCCTTTGCCTTGCCACGCTTGCGGCCCTCTCTGAGCGCTTGGACTTTACGGAGCGGGACCACAACTCCCTTGTCGTGTACCCCTAACCTGAGCGCCGGCAGAGCGGGTGCTGTTGCCCTCAGGCGCCACATCCACTTACTCAGTTGGATGCCCAAGCGCCAACCGAACTTCGGTCTCAGGGCCGCGCGCGATCGCGAACCGGGTGCCCTCAGTGGGGGCAATCATCGCTGTGCTTGAGCACAGGGCTCCACTCGGCGCCAAAGTCGATTCCGCTCATGGGCACGGGGGCGAATTGCCCCTGCGCTGCCTGACTGGAGCACCCCACGTCATCGAGATTCTGATGGGCCCTCGCGGGAGGGTCAACAATTGGACCGAACATGAAGAGGATCAGCAGGGCAATGACTATCGCTGCTGCCAATTCTGCAATGAGTTGTTTGCGCTGAGACTGGGGATTTTTGCCACTCTTGGCAATCATCGCTCACCTCGTTGTGGGTCTGATTATTGTCAGAACGGTGTCCGCGGAGTCCCGCTGCAAATGTTCGTTCACGAGCCGCAGACCGGTCTCTTAGCGAGTCGTCCGCACGAAGGCTCCTGGGTTACTCGTGCGGACGCCTAGAGGATACAGACCAGGCGCAACCCTTCGTTAAAGGTTGTAATGACCGCTTGCAGACGAACGTCGATTGACGTCCGCAGCAGAGCGAAGCAGTGTCCCACATAGGGTGTGACGGTGCTTCGGGTTGTGGGACGATAGGAGGGCCCGATTGCGGCGGCAGTGTCAAAGAGCAGCAGCGTCAAAGTAGCTGCCAGCGACCCGGCCATGCGCTTGACCGTACCCAATTCCGCGTGAGCGGATATGGGCCACACTGCGGGCAGAGCTACCCCCAGCGCGCGTCCCTTGGCATGGATGCCGGACTCAGCCCGGCAGGTTGGCTGAGCGGATTCCATGTGGTACGTACGCAGCCCGAAAGCTCCCCGTTCCTCGGGAACTACCGGACCACTCCGGTCCATGCGCCGTCCAAAGTCGTGACTGCTATCGCGCATGATGCTGCTCCCCCTCAGCGGTCCAACAGGGGCTACCTACCGCTTCGGTACACTACCGCTTGCCACATCCTGACAGCCCTCCTGACTCCAACGTAATACAAAAGATCAGGGGAAATGTGGGAAGCTTGGGAAACTCTTAGCCAGGACTTAGCAGGTTCTTAGACAGTATGCGGCGCGACGGCGCTTGGGAGCACTGTCCATCACAGATTTGGCAATTCTGAGTCTTCCCGCCGGTGTAGGGCCCTACCAATGGTGAATTCACATCGTTCGTCTTACGGCATCGACGAAGGGGGCCTTACAATTTTCCACTCCGCAGAGCTCGATTTTCAGCTCTGTGGCGGCGGTCCTGCCACTGACCGCTTCACGGGCCTCTTACCCCCCTCTCCCTCGACGGGAGAGGGCCGGGGAGAGGGAGATCCGCAGTGCCTATATCTCAGCATAGAGGCGGCGGTCCTGCTATTGACCGCTTTTCAGGCCACGTACCCCCTCTCCCTCGATGGGAGAGGGCCGGGGTGAGGATGATCCGCAGAGCCTATATCTCAGCACAGAGGCGGCGGTCCTGCCACTGACCGTTTCACAGGCCACGTACCCCCTCTCCCTCGATGGGAGAGGGCCGGGGTGAGGATGATCCGTATTGGGCCAAGTCCATATCGCTTGCATGACCGGTTTCAGGAGGCTTCTGTGCAAGCAAATCCCCGGCGCAACCAGCGTGAAATGACCCGTGCGAACGTGCTTTGTGGAGCGTCTGTCGCACGCGCCCTTTCCGCGTACAATAGAACGCGCACGATCACCTGAAAATGCCGATATGCGTAAAGAGGGCCAACCCACCCATGGCGCGCCAGACCGAACCCAGCGTGAACAACGCCATGCAGAGCGTGCTGCAAGGCATGCTCTCGCGCAGTCACGTGCGCTCTGAGAGTACCCAGACCATCACCGGGCAGGCGGGCAAACGCCCCGACATCATAATCGAAGACCCGGGCCGCGCGCCGGTGGTGATCGAGGCGGAGTTCTTTCCCGGCGCGAACGTGGAAACTGAGGCGCAGGAGCGCTTGGGGCTGGAAGTGGCGGCCAGCGGACGCCGCATCGAGGCCGCCATCGCCCTGCGCTACCCGGCTGCAATTGGCGATGCCGACGATCTTCACGCCGCGCTGGAGCAAGCCCGCCTCTCCTACTGCGTCTTCACGGAAGAGAAGAAGGGCGAAAACCGCTTCCCGGCGTCCGGTTGGCTGGAGGGTTCAGCGGAGGACGTAGCCGATCTGATTCGCTTGGTCTCCGTGCCGCAGAAGGCGGTGGATGCCGCCACCGACACGCTGGAGCAAGGCATCAGCGCGGCGGCGAAGATCTTGGACGAGATGGACACCAACCGCCAGGCCGTCACCATGGATATTGCCCGCCTGCTCGGCATGAGCAACGTGCCCCAGACCCGCCGCATGGCCTGCGCCATCATTGCCAACGCGTTGGTCTTTCACGAGCGCATTGCCGGCATGTATCCGGCAGTCAAGTCGCTGGAGATGGTCTGTGGGGACGTGGTCGCCAATCCGCAGGGCGCGGTGCTCGCGGCGTGGCAGGACATTCTGCAGATCAACTACTGGGCCATCTTTGCCGTGGCGAAAGACATCCTGGCGCATCTGCCCGCGGCTGAGGCGGCGCAGATTCTGGGACGCCTCCGGCATACGGCGCAGGAAGTGAGCGCTATGGGCGTGGAGAACTCCCACGACCTGACCGGCCGCATCTTCCAGCGCCTGATTGCCGACCGCAAGTACCTGGCGACGTTCTACACACTGCCCGCGTCGGCGGCGCTCCTGGCGCGGCTGGCGGTGGCCAAGCTGCACGGCGTGGACTGGTCCGACGCGGCGGCTATCGGCAAGCTGCGGGTCGCCGATTTCGCCTGCGGCACCGGCGCGCTGCTCTCGGCAGTCTACGCGCAGATCGCGGCGCGCCACGAGCGGGCCGGCGGCGATCCGGCCGCCCTGCACCGCGCCATGATGGAAGACGTGCTCTACGGCTGCGACGTGATGCCCTCGGCCATCCACATCACCGGCTCCACGCTCTCCGGCATCGAGCCATCTGTGGGCTTCCGCAGCTCCCGCCTCTACACCATGCCCTACGGCCGCCAAACCGACGGCACGGTCAAGATCGGCTCCCTGGAACTCCTGCAACCCTCCGACGTGCAAACCCTCTTCAACACCAGCGACCCCGCCCTCCGCACCGGCAGCGTGGGTGAGGAAACGGCAGCGCAGGTCACGGTTGATATGCCTGATGAGGGTTTCGATCTGGTGATCATGAATCCGCCGTTTACGCGAAATACGAACAAGGAAGCTGCCTATGCTGGCACATTTGCGGCGGCCTTTGCTGCATTCAATGCCAGCGATCAAGACCAAAAAGACATGGCGAAACGGATGTCCAGTTTGAAAAAGAAAACCTGCTATCACGGGCACGCTGGGATGGCATCGGCATTCGCTGCCTTGGCGCACCGCAAACTAAAGCCCGGTGGCGTCTTGGCGCTGGTCTTGCCCTTATCAGCTGCTACTGGATTCTCATGGCAAGACTTCCGAAAGATGCTGGCAAGTGACTACTCCGATTTGAGTGTGCTGAGTATTGCGGCGGAGGACAATGCAGACTTGTCGTTTTCGGCGGATACGGGTTTGGCTGAAAGCTTGGTTATTGCACGTAAACTTGATACTGGAGGGCCTGTGGAAAAGCGACCGATCTTTACTTCACTTAACCGTAGGTCCCAAGGTCTCGCTCATGCAAGCTCGCTAGCAGGCGAGATCATCGACAGCAGTGACATTAGAGGAATTGGGGACGGCCCTTACGGCGGAACGCCGATTATGGTAGGAGAAGAATTAACTGGCGAAAGTATAACTGTGCCGTACTATGCAGACGGGTCACCTTGGGGGGCGGTCCGACTCTGCGATTACTCGCTGGCCCAAACTTGCTACTCAATTTCACATTCGAAGCTATGGCTACCTGGCACTTTGACTGCTCTTAGACTCGAAATCGTGCCTCTAAGCGACATTGCTCAATTAGGATATCATCATCTTGATATTACCGGATTCCCATCTGGTGGTCCTCCACAAGGACCGTTTGATAGAAATCCCCCTACTTCAACTGCGACATATCCATCGCTGTGGAATCACGATGCTCGCAACGAGACACGAATGGTATGCCAGCCTGACTCGCAAATGAGAGTACGCTCGGGGATGGAAGACAAAGCCGCAGAAGTGTGGGCTACCGCCAGTCGTGCCCATGTGAACCTTGATTTTCGCTTCAATTCGCAGCCACTAGCAGTAGCATTCACGGATCAGGCAAGTATAGGTGGTAGAGCATGGCCAAACGTGGTGTTATGTGATACCCGCTTCGAGTACGCATTCGCTGTATGGAGCAACTCCACACTCGGTTTGCTTGTGCACTGGTGGCACGCCAATCGTCAGCAAAGCGGTCGCGGCACCACGACCAAACGAGCCGTTGAGTCCCTCTCCGTCCTTGACTTCCGCGCCCTCAGCGACGAGCAACTCCTCACGGCGGAACGCATCTTCGACGAATTCCGCGACAAAGACCTGCAACCGGCCTACCTCGCCGACGCCGACCCTAACCGCGCCCTCCTCGACCGCCGCGTCATCCGCGACCTCTTGGGCTTCGACGAACAAACCTACGAAGCCGTCCGCCGCCTCGCCGCCAAATGGTGCGCCGAACCCTCCGTCCACGGCGGCAAACCAAGACCCAAAGGATCAAAGCTGGTGGTTTAACCATCGTGCAAGACGAGTGACTACAGACAATCCTGCAAAATCAGTATCCATTAGAAGCCGACATCTAAGACGGGTACTATACGCAGTGATTCTGCGTTGGGCAAAGAGAACACAACGAGGCATTCAAATTGGATAATCTGGACATTGATGGTTTGTTCTGGCTGCCGTCAAACCCTGAGGACAGAGTAGCCGGTCGATTGACTTTCGATGCGGTCAACCTGGCGCAATTGGACTTGATCGGAGCATTCCATGAGTTTCCGTCTTCTGAGTCCGTGGGACTTGCTGGCACTCTCGATGAAGACAAGAAGCTGCGAATTCACGGTGTCGCCGGGGGGAGCTTGATCACATTAGATCGGTGCACTCAACTACAAGGCAGATATGTAATGCCAGGAGTCCGTCGACAGAAATACTTGGCACCGCTCGTTCTTACGGGAAAGCACTTTAGCGATGGCGAACTACTGGAGTTTGATTCAGTCTCGGTGCACTTACGTCACTTGGAGCATTGGGTAAATAGAACTGGTGTAGAATTCTGGATTGAGCCTTGGAAAGATCCGCAAGAAGCTAAGACATTTGGTCTAACGCATACTCCACTCGAAAGCCTAGTTGCCACTACCAGCACTTGCGAACTTGAGCTTCGTTTCTTTGGAAAGCTTGTAAAGGACTATTTGATTCGAAACACTATTGAGCAAAGATGCAACTTTATTCTGCGAATTCCTCAACCTCATCCCTTACGGAGCATATTGCAGTTGTGCTCCGCACTGCAAGACATCGTAACAATCGGGGCCTTTGCTCCTTCACGATTCATCTGTCTGCGGCTTGGTGTCCCTGGATCCAATGCAGATGCATACCCCTTGGGTATGGAAAAGAGTCAAGTTCAACTGTATGCAGGTCTCAAGGGATCGAACATCTCCGATAGTGAGAATGAACCAATCCCACATGGGATGCTCTTCACTTTCGATGACATTGGGGGTATTGATGGTGTAGCAAAATGGATAGAGGCAGCGGGTAAATTCCAAATGGCAATTAGTGCACTAATGAACTACTGGTATGTGCCAGCACAAACAGAAGAGAGCAAATTCTTCAACGTTATTGCAGCCGCTGAGGCCTTGGCAAGAGTACGAACTCGGCGGCAAAACCTAAATCTAGGAAGGGAACTAAAGTCGCTAACCTGTACCGCTGGTCATGCATTTGAAGCTCTAGTAGGCGATACAAACCGTTGGGTGAGTGAAATAGTTCAAGTACGCAATAACAATGTGGTTCATTCCGGTCTAAGAGGATACGCCGATGGCTTTAGACTGTCCATGTTATCCGATTCGGTATACTTCCTGGTAGTACTTTGCTTGCTGCGAGAGTGCGAGGTCTCAGCGGACGCATCAAATAGAGTTCAAGAGCATCACAGATTTAGGAAGCTGGCAACTCAGCTTCAAGACGTAAATTAACCACGCCGTCAAGTGGCGCGTGGTTCTTTCACGTCGTCAGTCTATTGGGATACATCGCGTTGAGTGGCCTGACCATGCTAGCGGAACGTGAACTCTTGAATGTCATTTAGAAAATCAGCCTGTGTTCTTTCAAACTCTCAATGCAGGCCATTACAGATTCATGCGTGAACCCATCACCAAAATGCGCGGCGTCATGGAGAAAAGTTTGAAAGGGCGGTCGCTCCTCTTTGTCGATAACGTACCTCGGAATGCCTTCAGGGAGATCGGAAAGTATCTCGTTGATATACTCATCCCGAAAGGCGTAGCCAATGAATATTGCGGCCTGTGTCTCTTTCACTACCCGGTGGAAGTGGTCGCGAAAGGTGACGAACGGCTCTTCCTGCGATTCGCCTTTGAAACCGGGGTATATGAGCACGTCGCTGTAACGGCTGGAGGTGTCATTGGGCCTGCTGATGAGGATCTTCTGCTCAATTGACTGCTTTCCTTCCGTTTCTCCGCGTAGGAGTCGATCGGTCGCCTCCGCCGCAGCATTATCGACTGCTATGTATGGACTTTCCCTCTGCCAGTCCACAGAGCCATGGAGCTTTGTCAGCCGCACTCGATTGCCCTCTGGCAAAGAATGGCTAGGACACCAGTAGCTGAGGTCTATCCAGGGCAACCTACCGTCGTACCGTCTGCCAAGCACCCTGTCCTTGGCTTCTCTTTCATTTGGCACGTTTAGGACAAGCTGTTGGCTCTCATTGATCACTTCCTCCAATACACAGTCATAATTTGTTGTGAAGATTTCGAGACTTCCACATGGACTCGCAATGGCTTCCAGCAGGGAGATCCAGTCTTTCAGCCTGCTACTTGGTGGCTGTGGCGCATAGCATCTGTAGAGGTCGGTGTAGATCACATTGCTCAGTTCATCCACTTCTCTTTTTGTCATTTGCAGTTGGATTAAGAATTCCTCTAAGTCTGGTAGTTTGAATCTTTTTTGGAGGGAAGGCTTTAGGCTTTGGAGTCCTTCCCGCAGCACCCACCCGGCAAATGAACCGACAGAAGTAGAGTTATCACAATACTCCCGCATGTCGTCTAGCAATTTCAGCACCGCCTCAATGTCGATAGGTTCGTGATTACTCTTCAGGTACTTAACGGCAGCGTCGTACCAAGAATGGGATTTCACGTAGGGAGAGAGGCGCTCAAGGAACTTAGCCGTGGTGGAAAATAGGTCAGGACACATTGCGTACGAAGCGCCGGCGCCAGCGAATACGAGAATCACAGAGTTTCTCCAGTGCATGAAATCGTGAATGGTAACTCTATTCTATAAGCAATCTCATAGCGGTTTCCACGCTGCCACCTAGGGTTTCGGAAGTTCCCTTTACCCGCAGCCAACCTGCGAGATTTCGTATACTAGGATGGTGTTGAAGGGAACGTCGCACAGGTACCGGGTGCACCGCATGTCTGAAACTGATCTACATCTCCCCAATCTGACCATCAGAAGGTTTCGCGGCATCCAAGACCTTTCGATTGAGCGCTTAGGCCGCGTGACTCTCATTGCTGGCAAGAACGGCGTCGGCAAGACGACAGTGCTTGACGCGGTGCGGGCCTATGCGTCCCGCGGCCAGCATGCAGTGCTTGCGAGCATACTGGGTAGCCGTGAAGAACTTGCAAGTTCGGCAGATGAAGACGGTGACGAATCGGTCGGTCCAGACTGGGAAGCGCTTTTCTTTGGCAGGACCAAATCTCCGGAGAACCAAGACAGCCATATAATCATTGGCCCAACGGGTAGCTCTAGTTTTCTTAGAATCGAAGCCACGCCGCTTACGGAGAGTGAAGCGGCCAGATGGGGATGGAGTTTTCCTGTCCCCTTGTCGGATAAAGACGGTTGGATGCTCAGAATAACATTCGAAGGCAAAGAACAGGCCACGCCAGTCACCAGCTATAGGAGTGTACGGAATTCTCTAGAGTTTTCTGAGCAATCCGAACTTCCGCCCGCCATTCAGTGCGAGTCCCTGGGGCCAAACGTGCTGGACAACAACCAGATTGCACGGCTTTGGGACAAGGTAGCGCTCACGGATGATGAAAGTCGTGCGCTAGAGGCGCTGAGACTGGTATTTGGCACAACAATAGAACGTACTGCCATGATTGGTGACGTGCAGAGTTTAAACTCTCGCCTTGGTCGGCGGGCGGTGGTGCGGCTTGCGGGGCAGGAGCGGCCGGTGCCTTTGCGGAGTCTGGGTGACGGGGCGGTGCGGTTGTTTGGGGTGGCTTTGGCGCTTGCCAACAGCCAGGGCGGGTTCCTGCTCATCGACGAGGCGGAGAACGGCATCCACTACTCGCTGCAGCGCGACTTCTGGCGCATGGTGCTGCTGACGGCGCAGGCGAACAACGTGCAGGTGTTTGCCACCACCCATAGCTGGGATTGCATGGCGGGGTTCGCGCAGGCGGCAGTGGACGCGGAGGGCGTGGAGGGCGCGCTGGTGCGGCTGGAAAAGGACGGCGAGAACACTCGCGCCGTGACGTATCCGGAAGAAGAACTCCTCGCGGCGGCCGATCATGGCATCGAGGTACGCTAGCGCATGGCGCGACCCACCGACCCGCCTTCACCCCGCGTGCTCCTGGTAGAAGGGCCGGACGACAAGCATGTGGCGCAGCACATTTGGTGGCGCCACGCAGAGGAAACTCCCTTTTGCATTGACGTAGTGGGAAGTGAATCTGAACTGCGGAGAGTCATATTTGCAGAGGTCAAGGCGGAAGGCCGGCTGGCCTTGGGTATCCTGTTAGACGCGGACACAGACTCCGGGGCACGCTGGCGGTCAGTGAGAGACAGGCTTGCGCAGGCGGGCATTGTCGCGCCCGAGCGTCTAAATCCAGGCGGCACGATCATCGAAAGTCGTCCACGCGTGGGCGTGTGGCTCATGCCGGACAACGCGTCGTGCGGCGAGCTTGAGAACTTCGTTGCAGAGATGATCCCCGCCGGCGATGCGGTCTGGCCCTTGTCGCAATCCTACATTGACGGTATACCGTGTGCGGAGAGGAAGTTCAGCGCAAAGAAGAAAGCGCGAGCGCAGGTCCATGCCTGGCTGGCGGCGCGCGAGGATCCGCGGCAAATGGGCGCAGCGATTGGCGCGCGCGACTTGGAAGTTGACGGCGCGCTCTGCCAGGCATTCATCGACTGGCTGAAGAGACTCTTTGTCTAAAGAGCACGTCCGCCCGCGAATGGGTCTTGCAGTTGCACGCCAAGCTCGCTGAAGTCCCGCACGTTGCGTGTGACCACGGTGAGGTTGTGCACTTTGGCGGTGGCGGCGATCATGGCGTCCTCGGACAGGGTGTCGGACCGTCGGTGCATGAGCCGCGCCCACTCGCGGAAGGCGGGGGCAGCCATGGGCAAGACGTTGTATGACATAAGCACCAGGTCGAGCCAGTTCTCCAACTCTGCCGCTTTGGCCGCGTCCTGCTCGCGGGTGAGTTCAATCCCCGCCTGAATTTCCCCGATGGTGACCACGGATAGATAGAGCTGGTCCGGCGGCACGTCCGCAATCCACCCCAGGACCGCTCGATGAGGGCGCGGACGCCGCAGTTCCGAAACGACGTTGGTGTCGAGCAGGTACATGGCTTACTCGACGGGCGCGGGTGTGCGGCGGGGTCGCTGCGCGCGGGGCGGCGTGAGTTGCTCAGTCCGCGCTTGCGGGGCGAGCAGCAATTCCTTCAAGTCCGGCGTGGCAGCATGCTCCAGCTTCCGCCACTGCGCGATGGGCACAAGCACAGCGGTCTCCACGCCGCGCTTGGTCACGATCTGCGGCCCATCGACTCGGCTGGCTTCAAGGAATTCGCTGAACCGCGCTTTGGCCTCTTGCACTTGCCATTTTCTACTCATGTGCTGATCCTCGCTGTTCTGTCCTGACCAGGTATCAGACTAGCTCAAGTCCCTTGAAATAGCAAGGCGGACTTTGTCTATAGACAGGCTTGAAAACTTTTCCCTTCACCCCCGTATCGTCCCGATCCGCAGATTCGGGGTACGGGGCAGGCTCTAGCCCTCTCCCCAGGGAGAGGCTGACAGGGAATGTAGCTGACAGGAGTCTGTAGCTGACAGGGGTCTGTTAATGTCATTCCGAGCGGAGCGAGGAATCTAGGGCCGTGCCACATATCGCCCAAAGGCTCAACATCCTAGATTCCTCACTCCGCTGCGCTCCGTTCGGAATGACACGTGAAGTGCTCCGTTCGGAATGACACGTGAAGTGCTCCGTTCGGAATGACATATGATGTCGATTAGAGAATGCCTACTCCTGTCGGCCAGGGAGAGGGTGTGGTGTCTGAACTGCTAATGCAGGTTGAAACGGCCTGCTCCTGTCGGCCAGGGAGAGGGGACAAGATAGCGCCTGCCATTATCACGAACATGACCATGGTCATGACTATGGTACTATTGGGATGGTCGTCTGCAAACCAGGATGGAAGCCATGGCCACGGAGAAGCAAGATGCAATTGATGGGACAGGAGTGCCCGGCGGAGCGCGGTCTCAGGATGGAGAGCAGGCGCGGGGTGAAGCGGGGATTCCCAATTCACAGCCCCAGGAATATACGCTCCCAAAGCGGGCTACGGGTGAAGCAGGGGCTCCGGTCGAGTTGCCCGTGCCGCCCGGCGCGCGGGTGGTGAAGGCGTCGGAGTTCAAGGCGAAGTGCTTGCGGCTCATGGACGAGGTGGCGGCGAGCGGTGAGGAGATCATCATCACCAAGCGGGGCCGTCCGGTCTCGCGCCTGGCGCCGTACCGGGAAAAATCAAAGATGACGTTTGGCCGCAACCGGAAGAACATCCGTAGCCATGGTGACACCGTGGCGCCCATGCCGCCGGAGTGGTTCGAGGATGGTGACAGCGACGGAGACCTGTTTTGATACTCCTCGATACGCACGTTCTCCTGTGGCAGGAGCAGGGCGACCGCAGGCTGGGACCGCAAGCGCGCCGCACCATTGTGCAGGCGCTGGACGCAGGCCAAGCCGCAGTGTCGGCAATCTCGTTCTGGGAGGTGGGCATGCGCATGCAGAAGGGCCAACTCGCCCTCCGCTTCGACTTGGATGCGTGGCGGCGCGACCTGCTCGACCAAGGCCTGGTGGAAATTCCCGTAAACGGACGCGTCGCCGCCCGCGCCGGCTTGCTGCCGGACTTGCACGGCGATCCGGCCGACCGGATCATCGTCGCCACCGCTTTGGAAGGCCACCAACTCATCACCGCCGATGAACGCATCCTCGCCTGGCCGGGCGCGCTGGATTGCGCGCGGGCTACCGAGTGAGGGTGAGCCGGACGATTTAGCCGGGCGAAAGGGCGGCGCAGGTTGCAGACCTGCGCTACCAGTCAGTGGCAAGCAGGCCGGTCTCCCAGAGCTTTGGATGCCGGGCGAATCTGCCCTATGATACGCTGCTAAACGTGTGTCATATGCGTTCCAGCCCGGTCTGGGACAAGCGTCCGGAAGAGCAGCAGTGGAACGTCACCGGCGCTCAATTGCCGCCGAGGGTGCGCACGGCGAGGAGGGACGGCGTGCCGGCCAGGTCGTAGCCGTACACGCGGAGTTCCAGATCGCCGCCTGCATCCATGAAGAGAGGCGAGTACGCTCGCAGCGTGAACGTGGAGCCGGAGACTTCAAGTGCGGTAGGCGCCACGGTCAAGTTGGTTTGCCAGGTCGCCGCTGGGCCGAGATCCGGCAGCAGCACGACCATGGGTTCTGCGTGCGTCTTGTAACGCAGTTCGAAGGCAAATCCTTCGCCTTCAATGGGATCGAAGAGCCGCGCGTCCTGTTCCACAACGCCGGCGGCCACCAACGCGCCGGCCGCTATTCTCGGCTCTTCGGTCCACGTGACTGCGTCCAGGGGCTGAGCGTCGTACAGCGCGGTATTTTGGCTTGAGTCGAGCGGTTGGTGTTTGCCGTTAGGATTTTCATAGGCTACGGCGCCTTCCGAGCCGGTCCCGCTCGCCTGGGAGCCGTAGGCCTGACCTTCGGCGCAACCGGCTACGGCGAGCCAGGCCAGGCAGAGAAAGACAGCGCTAAAGAGCGCCCGCATTGAGCGGCGAGAGCGTGGTTCATCAACAGGCGTATCCACCGAGCGCAACCTCCTGCTCGAGCGGCGGTCGCATTACCATGTTTCCAGGAGCAGTGTACTACATAATAGCGTTGGGCATGACGCGCCACGGACTTTGGGTTGCAAAGACTCCGCGCTTCCGTTCGCGGATGGCGGACCGCCCGGCGTCAACACATCTAGGAGGTCAGCGACATGGCGCTGTTGTATCGGGGTTTGTCGGCCTATCTGGTCGTTGTCGGGTTCTTAGCGTGGGCTCTCCTTATCGCGACGCCGCTGTATCACGACGGCTCGCCGGAGTATCCGCATTGGCAGATTCTCAACTACTTCATGGCGGCTGCGGTGTTAATCATGCTCATCAAGGGCTTCCTGATGCGGCGGGGGCATAGGCGCCAGGACGGCGGGTGTCCCGACATGCTCGAGCATCTGCGGGTCAGCGTTGCCTTCTACGGCACAATCGTCCTCTCGATGCTCTTCTACTGGGAGTGGTTCTGGACTCTCAATCCTGAGAGCGAGACCGGCGATGCGGTGACGTCGCACCTGATCTACTTCCCGATTGTGGATGCGCTATTCGTCGTGCTCTGCCTTCTGATTGGGCGCCGCTTCTGGCAAGAAAGCAGCAGGACATAGGCGCAACGGCGGGAAGAACTGCGCAACGGGGCACACCATAGGCGACGAACGCCACGGGCGTAGGCGTTTCAAGCGCAAGGCCGGACTTGCCCCACGTGTGCGGTTAGGGGCATGCAGCCGGATTGCGGGAAAGAGCGGCACAGCGCGAGAGGACCGAGATCCGATGGGCGCGGTCTCGGTCCTCTCCCTTGCATGCCAAGAGCGGTAGGCTGACTAGTACAGACTATCCTTGGTCGTGGAGTAACAGTACTGCGACGTCAGCAGGAATTGCAGGAGCGCGTCGGTGGCTTGGGTAGTGCCGATGCGGCGCAAAGCGTGGGCGGCCTTGCCGCGCACGTAGCGGTTTTCATCGTTCAAGGCCCGGGCCAAGGCGGGTGTGGCGGCGTCGGCGGGTGCGCCGATGCGTGCCAGGGCCAGGCAGGCGTTGCGGCGCAGGATTTCATCCGGGTCGCCCAGGGCATCGATCAAGGCCGGGACGCCGTCCGCAGAGCGTTGTCCGGCAATGCCCAGACCGTCCGCGGCGTGGCGGCGCACTTCCACGGATGCATCGGTGCTGGCCTGGGCGAGCGCGGGCACGGCCTCAGCTCCCGCCAGGCTGGTATCGGCCAGTGTCTCCACGGCCATGCTGCGGGTATCCCCGCACTCAGCGCGGCTGGCGTCGATCAGGGCCGGCACAGCGGCGGCGCCGATAGCGGTCAGCGCATAGCTGGCGTTGCGGCGCACCATCTCCGACTCGTGCCCCAGCGTATCGATCAGGGCGGGTATGGCCGCCTCGCCAATGGATGCCAGGTGATAGGCGGCTTCCAGGCGGGTACCTTCGGCATCCGCGCCCAAGTCCGCAATGTGACCGGGTATCGAGCCGTTGCCGTTGGCGGCAGGCGAGCCGTTTTTGGCCGCGCCCGAATACCAGCGCCACATGTGGTCCCAGATGACATTGTGGCTGTGGTCGTCACCGGCCACCCAATCGCCGCCGTCGCTTTCCCAGCTCGGCGCCGCCGGCTCCTCGATGCGGGCGAACAGGAACTTCATCATGTAGCGTTTCTTGTCGGATTCATTGCCCATGCCCCGGTGCCACAGGTCGTAGTGGACGATCAGCACCGTGCCGGCTTCCACCGCCATGGCTACCTCGCCCTTGCCGCCCTCCAGTTTCTTGATGCCGATGGGGCCGGTGAGTTGATTGTAGTAGTGCGAACCCGGCACCACGCCGGTCGGACCCATATCCACCGTCGTATCCTGCGGGTAATACATGGTCAGCAGCCAGCGCGTGCGGTGCCGCCGCCGCGTGAAGGAATCGCGATGGATCTTCTGGCCTTCGCTGTGGGGCGGCCGGTAGTGGCAGTGGCGGTGCGGATGCATGAAGTAGTTGTCGCCCAACACACCCGCCAGCGCGCCGTCCACCGCGGGGTCGTCAAACACCTTCCGCACGTCGGGAATGCGGGCCATGAGGTTGTTGCCGGGATTGCCGTCCTCCTCGAAGAGGGCTTCGGTCTGGTCCCAGACTTCCTGATGGAACTCACGGGGCAGACCGGTCTTGACCGCGACGAATCCATTGCGGATGAAGTCGCGCATCTGCTCGTCGGTTAGTTTAGTCATGGCCAATACTGACCTCCTGTGGCGCTCTATATGCTGCTGGCGTACCTGGTGGTAAAGGCGCTGCTCCTCTCTCATTGCACAGTGCCGGTCTACAGGCAGGAACGAGACGAAGAAGGGGATTTATATGACTCTAGTATGGAAGACGAAAGCTGTCAAAAGACCAAGCATGTGGGGTGGCAAAGGTAACGACCATACATAGGGGTGTCGGTCTGGTAGGGAGAATGGGGTAGTAGGACAGAGGAGGTTGCTCAACCGATTCGAGTCGCGCCCAAAGGAGACCCATGCATAGCTCCATAATTCAGGCGAAAGCCGGAATCCAGACACCTACGCAACTGCAGATTGTATAGTATCAACCCATTTCACCCCTGTCCCGATATTCCTCCTCAATGAGGAAGGAGTAGCGCAAAAGCCTCCAAGGAATGTGGAAAAGCGGGATGGCAAAGTTTGACGTATTTGTCACCGCCATCGGCAACTCTGGCGGGTTGAGGAATCAGACGAGTGTGTGTTTCTCATCGATGCTTATGTAACTAATCCAAGTGCGACAGTCCTGCAACACCTCCTTTGCAGTCGCTGAACGGCATCACCGGGGTGATCGAGCAGCATTGAACGTCGAAGCGGGTGCTCTCAAGAGCAGGCAGTGCGGACAGTGGCGGTGACTGCGTGTCTCAGCGCTATGGGTGAGAGAAACTAAATGCGATACCAGACGCAATTGGTCAGGATTTGAGAGGTCACCGCAAGGGGTCATCTGTGTCGAAGAAACAACGCCAGCAGGAAGCTCGATTCAGGAGTTGTGCTCTACCTCATGTGATAGGTTGCAATCCACATTTCACCGGTTGGCGCAGACTTGCCTATGTATTGACCGGTGGTAAAGCTCTCGACCTCATAGTTCGGCAAGCTACGCGTAGCGACGCACATCCCGCCAATTCTACTGCCGTTCCATTCAAAGAGGAAGTCTCTATTGTCGTGTTCATTGCCAGCTATCAGGGCACTGTCTACCGGGCGCACAAAAAGGAAGAAGCGCGTATCAGACTCAGCTTCAGCACACGACTCTTGGACATAGATCAACTGCTTGCCACTGAGGTAGACGGTATAGTCTGCTTCGATGATCAACTCTCCTCTTTCGAGAATGGGAACTTCGGGGTTTCGCAGCAGCAATTGGTACCATTCGGGGACCTCGATCATCGCATATTGATCATGGTATTGCGACCGCGTTGCATCCAAGACTGAAGTAAGTTGAGAGTCAAGGTTCTCAAAACGAACGTTTGCAAGAACATCCATGGGATTAACCCTCAGTAGCGCAGCTAGAGGATTTCCCAGACCTACGATCAGCAAGAGAGCTAGAGCCAACAGGGAAACCCGTTGTCTCAGCCGGACCAAGGCGCGCCACTCTCCCAAGACGCAACGGGAGCAAAAGAGGCACAGAATCAACAAGGGTACAAATGCCGTGTACTTTGGATATTCGTCATGCAGACCAAATGAATACCAGGGCAGAATAAGGATCGCTAGGCAGCAAGCAACGAAGAACGAGTCGCGACGCAAGTCCGGATGGATGAGCACGGCCAATGCCGCATACACGAACAACATGAGCAGGCCCACAAACTCCGGCGCGAAAACGATTCCTTCCCAACCGTACCTATCCCAAACCCAGCCGCTGGGGTACTCGATAGAACCAAACGAGAGATACGCCACGATCAACAGCAGCACAGGCAGGACTGGCACGATGTTTTGCCAGCGCATGAAAGGCCGAGGGCCGTTGTCGACAAGAAGCGCCACCATCAGAGGGAGCAGGCCGAGCGCGACAAAAGGCGACCAGAAGACGCTGGCAGCCAGCAGGATACCGCATGACGCCAGAAAGCGTTTATTGCTCCTTAAGTTGTAAAGCACTAGAGGAAACAACAATCCGGGTATCATATGCTGAGGGAACGACACCAGCAAGGAGAACATTGCTCGCCCCCCCCCACAAGCCAATCACGTCTAGTGTGAGATCAAGCGTCGCGAAGCCGATCAAGAGGGCAGCTCCTGCAATTGCCTTCCAGCCGCAAATCCCCCTTACGAACAGTGCTATTATCAAGGAGATCCCAAGCCACGTGTAGAGCAACACTGTCCAATTGAGCGTTTCCTGCCCAATCCAAGCAGCGATCAGCCCTGGGGCCATGTAGAAGCCCAGATAATATCTAAGCAGCACTGGGGTGTCAAAATACGCGGCAAAGTGTGTGGGCCAGTTCCCGCGACTGAGATCCAAGAAAAGCGCGCGATGCTTGTCCCATTCAGTAGTGTGATGGGCGTCTACGCCCCCGGATACGGCAATCGCCGCCCAGGCTAAGGCCAGGAGAGCGATTGCGGCATCTTTGGCCCCCAATCTCACCCGCCACGGCCCTGCGAATGGCCGCCAGAGTGCAGCTAATGTCAATATGCCTGCTGGGATCCCAATCCACCACTCAAACCATCCCACCAGCCAGATTACTAAAGGGAGAATCAGATACACGATGGCGAGACGTTCCAGCAGCGGAACGTCGTCAGCGTTCTTGGCGCCTGCAAGAGTTGAAGACAAGCGATCGAACCTTTTCAGGAGGGATTCAGTTAACTCGCCCACGTTGTTGCTGCATTTGGGTTGCTGTTGGCCAAACCCATGGATAGTAAGCCGAGGTGAGCTAGGCGAGAATGCCGGGTAGAGAAGGTCGCACCGACCCAAATCGCTTTGGGGAAAAGTGCGTAACATCTTCCCCGTGGAATGTCCGCACAGGAAACACCATCGAGGGCGTCCCATCTTGCCGCGCGAAGTTACAAAATGCGCAGGTCGTTAGGTTAGAGAGGTTGCGCTGCTCAACTACATGATAAGGTAACACCAACAGTGTCTCTGTATCTACAGTAAATTGCGACGCCGCATACACAGAGGAGGGTCCCATGTACATCATTGTCGCGCCGATCAAGATCAAGGAAGGCTACAAGGACGCCTTCATCGAGGCAATGCTGGGCGACGCCAAGGGTTCGGTGAATGACGAACCCGGTTGCCTGCGGTTCGACGTGGTCCAGGACGGCGGCGATCCGAACCGGATCTGGCTCTACGAGGTCTACGTGGACGAAGCGGCGTTCCAAGCGCACCTAAAGACTCCGCACTTCATCAAGTGGCGGGATACAGTCAAGGACTGGACGGAGGAGCGGCCCGAGGGCGCGGGCGCGGGCGCGGGGAGTACCAACATCTGGCCGTCGGACGATGAGTGGAAGTAGGTTCTCTGGCCTGTAAACTCTGGACTGGAATTGCTATGGCAGATTCGTCTCTACCGGTTGGGGATGCCGTAGAACCCGTTGCGCATGTTGACATCCCGCGCAGAACGGACTACATAGGCGAGTTTGTCACGCTGTCGCCGGTGAATCCCCAAGCAGACGTGGAGCAACTCTTCGCAGGCACGCAGGGCTCTTCTACTAAGGAGCAAGTGTGGACGTACTTGCCGTACGGTCCCTTTGCTAGCGTAGAGTGTATGCAGGCGTGGCTTGCGCAGCAGGCAGCATCGAACGATGGGCTTTTCTTTACCGTCCATCACCACGAATCCCGGCGGCGTGTGGGGATGGTGAGCATCATTAACATTGCCGAAGAGATGCGCCGCCTGGAAATCGGGAATATCTGGTATACGCCGGAGGCGCAACGGACGCAGGCCAACACTGAGGCTGTGTACCTCATGCTGTGTGAGGCCTTTGATAGGCTCAACTACCGCCGGGTCGAGTGGAAGTGCGACTCTCTGAACGCGCGGTCACGTGCGGCGGCCCTGCGTCTCGGTTTCAGCTTTGAGGGCATCTTTCGACAGCATATGATTCGCAAGGGCCGCAATCGCGATACGGCCTGGTTCGCCATGCTGGACAGCGAATGGCCACGCATCAAAGGAAACTTCGAGACGTGGTTGTATCGCAATCCGGATTGGAAGCAATCGCTTGCCGATCTCAATAGCGACCGGCTCTAAGGGCTCGCGCATATCGCCACGGTCTGCTCTTGAAACCCTCGGCCACGCATAGCCGCAGATTGCTCTTCTCGGAGTGGCCGATTCCTAAAGCCTAATCTGCCTGTGCGATCAGTCCACCGCCATGCGCCCAGCGTGAGCGCTTGACCGGCGACACCGGCTAGGTATGGTTACCCACTGTCTCGATGACCTGCGCCAACTTGCCGTATGGCGTCGCGCATTGCACGAGTGACTTGAGCCGATTGAGGCCAATCGAATCCTGACACGGATACTCCTGGTTCAATGACTCCGTAGCGAGAAAGTAGAACTCCCACTGGTTCAGGTCCATGGGGTCAGGGTCGGGGTCGTGTTTGGGGCCAGGGCATTCAGACTGACCGAGAAGAAGACAAAAGACGTAAACGTCCGCATCACGCTTGGGCTTGTCGAAGAGCGTGTATTCGTTTGTCTTTGCGTTCCATGCTTCCTTCTTAGGGGCGATATTGAAGCTGATCTGTGACGGCTTGCACTGTGGCCAACTCTGGGCGTAGGCCGCGCTCTTTACCTCAACATTGAGTCCGCACTCGGTTCGAACATCGACGGCATCCCACTCATGACGTGGTTCACACGTAGAGTCTAGCGCGCGGGCGACCAGAAACTCGGCCAAGACGCCGCGAGCGGTGTTATCCAACAAGTCGGAGTGCGCCCAGCGCCAGTAGTTGAATATCGTAAAGTCGACATCCTCGTCCCCTACGCGAAATGCTTCATCCCCGGCCTTCAGGCATTTCGACTGCCTACTTCTTGGCGACCACATCATTCTCTCCCAGCTCTGATTATCGAGCCAGATGCTGATGACTTTCGATTTGGCTTGATGATACTGGCGGCAGTCCTGCCAGACAAACTCCCAGATCAACCGAATCAGTAGCTTTTGACTTGATCGCCTTGTTGGGCTAGATCTCATGTCATTTGTATGTTGTAAAAGGCGGGGAGACGGTGGGGGGAGTGAAGGGGAAGCGCGAGGGGTGTATCGATTGTCATTCCGAACGGAGCGCAGCGCAGTGAGGAATCTAAGGAGCCGCGCCAAGCGGGCGGCACGTTGCGCGGGCGCTAGATTCCTCGCAGGGCTCGGAATGACAAAAGACAGGGAACGCACATCCATGCCACGCCGAACGC
>JAJEAH010000071.1 GCA_022824225.1 Chloroflexota bacterium | reverse complement strand
ACCTCGCTCGGCGCAACAAATACACTAAGGACAGGAATCTGGTCTATTGACTGATGCACCGCTCGGCAGCAAACAAGCTACGCGCGCCTAGCGGGAAGAGGATCGCGTCACTCGTGCCGCTGCCCAGACGCACACTAGCACCTACACGTGACTTCACTCTGGGCGCAAGTGCGGCAGCGAACGCGGCGGGACTGGGGTTGGGCGATGCATTGATGTGGTGGAATGTGAATCTCTAGGCATGGGACATGGCATATTCAGGCCCTGACGGCAGGCCGGATGTCGTGATCGTGGGCGCCGGACCGGGAGGTCTGGCAGTCTCCCAGCAGTTGGGCGTTCGGGGCGTCGCGCACGTTGTCTTGGAAAAGGGCCCCCATCCAGGGTGGATGTGGCGCCGCACCTACGACAGCTTGCGTCTCCACACGGGCAAGCACCTGAGCGCCCTGCCCGGCATGCCCTTTCCCAAGAACGTAAGCCTCTTTCCGAGTCGCGCCGAATTCATGGCGTACTTGGAAAGCTATGTGGGCCGGTTTGACCTGCCCATTCGCTACCGCGTGGAAGCCCGCGAGTTGCGGCGGGACGGAAACGCCTGGCACATCGAGACGAGTGATGGCAGCCTAAAGGCGCAGGCCGTGGTGGTGGCAACGGGCATCATGTCGCATCCCGTGATGCCCGACATCCCAGGTCTGCAGGAATTCCAGGGCCGAGTGCTGCACAGTGCGGCGTACCGCAGGCCGGAAGAATTCGCCAACGCGCGCGTCCTGGTCGTCGGCATCGGCAACTCCGGCGCGGAAATCGCCGTTGAGCTGGCCGCACGTGGCGCCAGGACTGCCGTGTCGGTACGATCGGGGGCGAACAACGTGCCACTGAAGATCGCGGGCGTTCCCACCCAATACTTGGGGTGGGCAATTTCGTGGTTGCCCCGCGGCGCGCAGCAGCGGCTCACGCGGCTTTTCGGAACGGTGGGAGCAGCCATGCGGGGCGGGAGTCCAATCCCGCGCAAACGCGGCTACGGCGCCTGTCCGGATGTGCCCCTCATTGGCATGAAGTTAGCCAACGCCTTGCGCTCCGGTTCCATCGAGTTGCGGCCGGGAGTGAGACGTTTCACGTCCACAGGCGCCGTGTTCACGGACGGTGAGCGCCAGGACTTTGACGCCATCGTCCTGGCAACCGGCTATCGCGCCGCGCTCGATTGGATGGGCGCATTTGGCGGCAGAGATGAATGCGGCTTCGGCGACCGGCAGGACCGGGTTCGCAGCGCCGCCTATCCCAACCTCTACTTCGTGGGACACAACTACGACGGCAGAGGCGGGCTGTACAACATTGCCAGCGACGCAAAGCGCATCGCGCGCCTGGTCAGCGCGGTTCACGGGGAGTGAACGTGGCCAAACGTCCACAAAGCCGTTGCCAACACCATGTGAAACCAAATCGGGATGGTCTGCTTGAGCCACCGTCGTTCCGGTATGAATGCCATGGTCAAAACGTAGCGTGCCGCCATGGCGGCAAAGTAGAGAACGCCGGCAACTTTGAGTGGTGTGGCCGCGGCCGCCCAGCCGCCCGCGGCGAAGAAGCCAGCCATGCGGTACGTGTCGTATGTGATCAAGACCATCAGCGTCAGCAGGACCAATTGCGCTGGCAACAGGTAACGATAGGGCATCAGTCCCGAATACCAGTGTTTCATAGCCGGCAGCCATCCGGGCGCCCAGAGCACAACGACTACCTGGCCGGCAACCCGCAACGCGAAGAGAGCCGTGCACGCCGCCAGGACCCAAACTTCGGGCGTCATCCCAATTATCCTTCGCACTAGATGGGGAAAGCTCTGCCGGACGAGACCGGTCTTGCTTGAGATGTTAGCGGAAGTCTCGCCGCTACCCAGATTGCACTCTTGCCCGGTGCCCCGCTAGGAAAAGAAACCCGATGCTGAAACTCCCCGCTTAGAGCGGATCGTTGCGTCTCATCGCGTGCCAATGGTCGCGAATGCAAATGAAGTCCGGCGCACTCGCCCACGTCTCATTCGCGCAATCGCTACCGTGACATTGCGTTTAGCCGGCCATTGCGCTCTGGCCAAACTGCACGTAGCGAACCATGGTCAGGTCAAGACCGAGCCGATTCTATAGCCCAAGAGCTGGCATGGGTGTGGTTCTGGCTGGGAGTCTACTAAGCCGAAGAAATCCGGTTGTGCTGAGCAACTCAATAGGCTCAGTACAGGCCAGTAGCGGTAGGAATGGGTAGGCGGGCAGCCGCGGCGACCGCTCTGCGCCACCACCTCGCCTGCGAATGACGTACCGGTCTGCCACGCCTGCTTTCACTTTGCCTCCCTGCTACAAGACATGAGGACAGTCCCGACGTAGCAAGAACGTGTTTCGGTGTTGTACACCCGTCGTTACACTCAAGGCAGACGGCGTTCGTGCAGCCAATATGGTTGTGGTCAGGCTCTAAGCACGACCCGAAAGTGCCGGCGGCGCAGCGCCGGGACTGGTGGGCGGAACACCAAGCTTCAGGGCTTGTTCGGCGGCGCCCGCCGGCATTGGGGTGCATATAGCGAGCGGACAACACTGCGGAGTGCGGCAAGGCGGCAATCCTCCGGGCGGGACTTCGCTTGACAGACTCGGCTTCAATTGGTAGTTTACTGTCGCATATCCATTTCACTTGCCTACCGTCCAGTAGACCACAGAAGAGAGACTCAATGGGGGGTAGCAGGCGAGAATCGTGGTTCGCGCGGCGACTGCGCGGGGGTTGGCAAGGGGTTGCCTGTGAATAGCAATGCCGCTGCGATACAGGGCTGTGTCGCGTATTGCCTGAGACCGGGGGAGTTTCTGCCGGCACAGGTGATATTAAGATGATATAGTATTGTCTAAGTTGCGGCGCTGCTGACCTGTCGCCGTTCGGCAATGCGCGCGATGAGCACGTCTTGCGTGCGGACGTCGATTGGGTTAGCGGAAATTCGCCGGTTACATCAGCGGCAGGGCAACCTGCAAGTCAGCAGTGTCAGCGAAGTGCAATTCTGCAGCACGCTAAGGAGTTGTTCCGAATGGGAGTTACCACTGAGCGGCAAGACAACACGCTCATCGCAAAGACCGATGGTCGCATCGACGGCGCAAATGCCCGTGAGTTTCAAGATGCATTGGACGCCGCAATAGATTCGAGCGAGCGTGCCGTGGTTCTGGATTTGGAAGAGGTCTCCTACATCAGTAGTGCCGGATTGCGGGTCATCCTGCTAACGGCCAAGTCCTTGCAGAAGCAGGACGCCAAGTTTGCGGTGTGTTCGCTGTCTGAGTCTATTCGTGAGATTTTCGAAATCAGCGGATTCGATCAGATCATCGCCGTGCATGACTCCCGTCAAGAGGCGATTGACGTGCTCAAGAATTAGGCTGCTCACAGTTTCACAGCGTTGTGAATCCAAGTAAGACCCGTAGGCATAGCCTACCGGGCTCGGATGGTCAGTTCTTGAGGAAGGGACAAGATGGAACCACCGTATAAGATTCTGGTGGTGGACGATGAACCGGATCTCGAGCCGCTCATGTTGCAGCGAATGCGGCGCCACATTCGGGCGGGAAAGTACACCTTCGTCTTTGCGCAAAACGGCGTGGAGGCGCTGGAACGCCTAAGTGCGGAAGACGATATTGATATGGTGCTGTCCGATATCAATATGCCCCGCATGGACGGCTTGACACTGCTAGACCAAATCCCCAAAGTCGATCCCAACATTCGCTCCGTAATCGTTTCGGCGTACGGGGACATGAAGAATATCCGCACAGCTATGAACCGGGGCGCGTTTGACTTCGTCACCAAGCCCTTGGACTTTGCGGACTTGCAGATTACTATCGACCGAACGCTTAGCCACATGACCGAATGGCGGGAAGCGCTCTCCTCTCGGGATAAGCTGGTCGCTCTGCAGAACGAGCTCAACGTTGCCAGTCAAATTCAACAGTCGATCTTGCCGACGGAGTTTCCCAAGGGCAGCGGCTACGAAATCTACGCCAGCATGGAACCCGCCCGCAACGTTGGCGGCGACTTCTTCGACGTGCTGACGCTGGACGCGGGCATGGTCGGCTTGGCCATTGCGGATGTCTCAGACAAGGGCGTTCCAGCCGCCCTTTTCATGATGTCCAGCCGCACGCTCCTCAAAGGCTCCGCTATCGGCATAGGCGAGCCAGGGCAGGTGCTCAGCGAGGTTAACGACCTCCTGCATGAAGACAACGATACCGGTATGTTCGTGACGATCTTATACGCGGTGTATAGTTCGTCAACCGGCGAACTTACGTATGCCAATGGCGGCCACAACAGCCCGTTGCTCGTGCATGCGGATGGCACTTCTTCCTTGCTGCCGCTCACCGGGGGAATCGCGTTGGGTGTCGTGCCTGAGTTGGAGTATCAGCAGCAGACTGTGCGTCTTGCTCCGGGGGAGTTCGTCTTCCTCTATACCGACGGCGTCACCGAGGCGATGAACGCGGAAGGCGAGGAGTTTGGCGTGGAGCGCTTGCAGGACGTGTTTGCCGCCGGCCCGCCGGAGGACCCAAAAGCAGCCAACGAAGCCGTATTCGAGGCGGTCAGCGAATTCGCCGGCGACACGGATCAGTCTGATGACATTACGTGTCTGGCCATATACCGGAGCGAGTCTTGACGGTGGCATCAGAACTGCACTTGAAAATCGAGACCAAACAAGAAGAGCTAGACAGGGTCTCGGCGCAAATCGAGGACTTTGGCATGGATTCGGATTGGCCGCTGGACCTGGTGTTCAAGGTCAATCTGGTGCTGGAAGAAATCGTCATAAACGTCATCAATTACGGCCATGACGGCGGCTTGCATGCCGTGGACATTTCGCTTGTTACCGATGATGACGCGTTAACCATAGAAATCGTGGACGACGGCCGGCCCTTTGATCCCCTGCACGATGCTCCCCAGCCGGACGTCGACGCCGAGCTTGAAGATCGGGAGATTGGCGGGCTGGGCATCCATATTGTGCGCAAGTTGATGGACGACGTGCGCTACTGCCGTGAGAACGGTAAGAACCGTCTTACTATGGTAAAGAGTGTTTCCAAATGACTTGGGGCATTCGCCCGATTGCGGCCCTAATTGCGCGGCGTGCAGGAAGGGTCTTAGGGGGCGGCGTGCTCGCTACGATGCTCGTGAGCTGCGGCGGCCAAGCGGATGAGGCGCCGGCCGCCGACTCGGCAGCTACTCCGGCTGCCCCTGTCGAGGCCGCGGCCCAGGCCGTCCCCGGCGTCACCGACGACCAGGTCCTCTTCGGCCAATCCGCCGCGTTCAGGGGTCCGGCCGGCGAGCTCGGCAGCAACATGGAGTTCGGTATCCGGGCCGCGTTCAGCGAAGTCAACCGGCGCGGCGGCGTGCACGGCCGCCAGCTGCAATTGCTTTCCCTGGACGACGCCTACGAGCCCGAAGCCGCCATTGCCAACACGCGCCAGCTCATCGAGGAGACCGGCGTCTTTGCCCTCATCGGCGCGGTGGGCACCCCCACCTCCCGTTCCGCGGTGCCCGTTGCATTGGAGGCGGGCGTGCCGTATATCGCGCCGTTTACCGGGGCGGAATTCCTCCGCAGCCCCGATCTGCCAAACGTCATCAATATGCGCGCTTCCTACTACCAGGAAACTGAAGAAATGGTGAAGCGCTTGACGACCGACCTGGGTGTCACACGCATTAGCGTGCTCTATCAGGATGACTCCTATGGCCGCGCGGGCTATAACGGCGTGCGCCTGGCTCTGGAAAATCGCGAAATGGAGATGGTCTCCATCGGTGTGTATACGAGGAACACCACTGCCGTCAAGGCTGCCTTGCTCGACATCCGCCGGGGTGATCCGGAGGCAGTTATCATCATCGGCGCATATCAGCCGGTCGCCGCATTCATCGCCTGGGCCAAGCACATGGGCCTCGACGCAATCTTCATGACGGTCTCGTTTGTGGGCAGCTACGCCTTGGCCGAGGAACTTGGGCCCGCCGGCACGGGAGTCTTCGTTACACAGGTGGTGCCATTTCCAGCGGACAGAGAAATTCCGCTCGTCAAAGCATACTATCGCGCGCTCGAGGAGTTTGCTCCCTTCCATGATGTGACGTTCGTGTCTCTGGAGGGGTATTTGGCAGGCCGTCTGGCCATCGAGGGACTTGAACGCTGTGGGCCCGAACTCACGCGGGAGTGCTTCCTCGAGAGCCTGCGCGAGGCTGGCAGGATCGAAATAGAGGAATTCGTCCTCGACTACGGACCAACCGACAACCAGGGGTCGGATTCAGTCTTCTTGACGATGATTGGTCCCGACGGTGAATACCAACCGGTGAGCACATTGCGGGACATAGAGCCGTGAACGAGCGTATCCGAGGGCTGCTTGAGAGCCGCTACCGCATTTCCACCCAACTTTACTTGGGAATTGGCGGCGCGGTGGCGCTCGTCATCGCCGCGAGCCTTGTGGGTTGGTTCTCCTTCAATCGCGTGGGCGACGTGCAGAGCCGCGTAAACGAGGGGCGCGTTCCGGAGATGGTAGCAGCGTTCGGCGTGGCCCAGCACAGTTCTTCGTTGGTGGCCGCGGCCCCGCGACTTACCAGCGCCAACTCGCCCAACGAATTCAACCGCGTGGCGGCCAGCATCGAGGAGACCCATCAAGCGTTGGAAGCCCAATTGGCCGTATTGGAACAGGCCGATGCCGGTGACGAACGCTTTGGCCGCGTTCGCGGTCGTGCGGATGCGTTGATCGCCAATATTGGCGCGGTTGAGGAGGGTATGAGCGAGTCCTTCGCG
Source organism: Chloroflexota bacterium (assembly GCA_022824225.1). GTDB lineage: Bacteria > Chloroflexota > UBA11872 > VXOZ01 > VXOZ01 > VXOZ01. The sequence continues at coordinate 10,553 of JAJEAH010000071.1, read as the reverse complement.
TTGGTGGTGGAAAGTGATTCGCTGCGCGAGCAACTTACGGTAGTGCGCGACAACCTGGAAGATATCTTGGTTCCCGTCATCGACAACCAGCTCTTCTATACGATTACGGGCTATACTGACATCGGCGAAGTGGCCGTGCCGCGACAGGAACACTTTTCTGACGAGGAAGTTATCCGGTATTACCACCTGCAGAATCTCTCCAACCAGGGGAGAGTTGCCACAGAGCTATTGGCAAATTCTTATGTGGTCGCCGACGCCCCGCTGCTGGAGCCGCTCAAAGAGCGATTCGAATCCGCGGAGAGCCGCATCGAGCGCAGCCTCTTTGCGCTTGCGGATTCCCCATTCTACGATCAACTCGCTCCGTTGTTCGCGCAACTCTCCGAGTTGGAGAGCATCTTCGATTTGCGCGACCGGCAATTGCGGCTTCAAGACCAGCAAGAGAGCTTGCTGCAAAGCAACCGCGACCTCGCCAACGAACTCGTGATCGAGGTGAATGGTCTGGTAGGCGCCGCTTCTGAGAGTGTGAACGAAGCCACCCAGGCATCGACCCAGGCAATCTTCACAGGCCGTTTGCTCCTGTTGGCCATCAGTTTGTTCAGTGTCGCCGGGGCGCTCGTCATCGTCTGGCTCTTTGTCGGACGGGTTGTCGTCCGCCGAATTGAGATGCTCTCCGGTTGGATGCGCGGTATGGCCGACGGCGATTTGGAGACCCAGGTAGAGCTTGGCGGACGCGATGAAGTAGCCGACATGGCCGCCGCCCTGGAGGTCTTTCGCCGCCACGCGCTTGAAGTGCAACGCCTCAACCTGGTTGAAAAGCTGGCCGACGAGTTGCAGGGCAAGAATCAGGAACTGGAGAGCGTGCTTGCCGATCTGCGCAAGGCCCAAGACCAGATCGTGATGCGCGAAAAGCTGGCCGCGCTTGGCGAACTTACGGCGGGCGTGGCTCACGAAATCAAGAACCCCCTGAATTTCGTCAAGAACTTCTCGGAAGCCTCAGAAGACCTGCTTGAAGAACTCAAGGAAGTCCTGGCTGAGAACGGGGATGAGTTGACTGAGGACGACCGGGATCTCATCGGGGAAATATCCGAGGACCTCACCGGCAACCTCGAACGCATTCGCAACCACGGTGAACGAGCAAATCGCATCGTGCACGATATGCTCTCGATGGGGCGAGGCACCGGCGGCATGCAGCCCATCGACCTCAATAACCTCCTGGATGAGCATTCCCGGCTGGCCTACCACAGTAAACGCGCAACAGATTCCAATTTCCAACTCGACCTGAAGCAGGACTTGGATCCGAATTTGGGCGAAGTGGAAGTTATTCCCCAAGACATGGGCCGCGTTTTCCTAAACTTGGTGAGCAATGCCTGTGACGCCACCGACGAACGCAGGCGCTCCTCGCAAGAGGCAGGGGACGCCGATTATGTGCCTACGGTTTGGCTCAGCACCAAGCGCGGCGAAGAGAACGCTGAAATCCGCATCAGAGACAATGGCACAGGCATCCCGCAAGACGTGAAGGAGAAGATCTTCAACCCCTTCTTCACCACGAAGCCGACCGACCAAGGCACCGGCCTCGGCTTAGCCATGTCCAGTGACATCGTTCGCCGCCGCGGTGGCGCAATACGGGTTGAGTCAACCGTAGGCGAGTATACCGAGATGATCATCGAGTTTCCGCTGATGCCGGTCACCCTGGATGATGAGGACGTGAGCGAGGAGGCCCAAGGGGAACCGGTACAGGCATCGGGTTAACCGGCAGCCATGAGCGACTCTTCAGGCGCGTTTACCGCCGCCTCAGCGTTCAACGGGATTCCGGTCCAGGGGAGCGGCGAGACTTCGGGCTTGTATGGGTGAGAATTCTTGGTGCGGTGCGGTTGCCGCATGCGTATCGCGCGCCGCGAAATGGGCCCGTCCCCAGTTGGGCTCCATGCCGTTTGCGTTCACAAGCTCGGTTTGGTACGGTTCTTGCGGGATAGGCAAATCCGGCTTACTCGAGCTCGCGCTCCGCGCAGAAACTCTGCGCTTTGCGCACGCCATCTCCGCGCGGATAGTAGGTATTGACTTGGGCTGCACAGGCATGAGTGTCAGCGCAAACGGCTGCTCCCCGAAATGTCACTCTGAGGAGTGCACCCAAAACGCCATCCTGAGGAGTGCAGCCGAAACGTCACTCTGAGGAGTGCAGCCGAAACGCCATCCTGAGGAGTGCAGCCGAATTGTCATTCTGAGGAGCGCAGCGACGAAGAATCTAGAGTCGGCAGCATGTTAGATTCCGCGTCTTTGACGAAGTCAGCGAACCCTGTTCGACGCTCCGCTCGGAATGACATGAGATATAGCCCAGCGAGATCTAGCCCAGCAAGGAGTTCAAGTCCAAATCTGCTAGTCCCCGGTTTCCGGCCGCTTTGATTTTGGTTGCCAAACCGTGCCTACCCTCCCGCGCCTTTTTTGCTGTAAGCAATGAATGTGAGATGAGCCGTGACGTTTGACGACTACCAACTCGATGACGACGTGTTCGATGAAATGTTCTTGTCGGACGGCACACCCCGCGATCACAGCCGCGCACTGCATGAACTGCTGTGCCAGTTGTCTCCGCAGGAACTCGCCACCATACAGGAACGGGTAACGCGGTCCTTTTCCAATGAAGGGATCACGTTTACGGTCTACGGCGACGATGAAGCCGAAGAGCGCATCATACCCATCGATTCCGTCCCGCGCATACTATCCAATGCGGAATGGCAGACCATAGAGGCCGGTCTCACCCAGCGAATTAAGGCGCTCAATCACTTCCTTGAAGATGTGTATGGCGAGTCCAGATCGAAAGAACTCTACGGTGAGCCGGCCATCGTCCACGATGGCGTCATACCCGTGGACATGGTACGCGGTTGCCCGCAGTACCGTGTTGCGATGCAGGGCTTTTCGGCGCCGTATGGCACGTGGGTTGCCATCTGCGGCACCGACATTGTGCGCACGCAGGATGGCTTTGCCGTGCTCGAGGATAACCTGCGCGTGCCCTCCGGTGTCTCGTATATGCTGGCCAATCGTGAAGCGGTCAAGAAGAGCTTCCGGCGCCTCTATAGGATGTCCCGCGTGCGGGAAATCGAGGACTACGGCCAGGTGCTCCAGACTACGCTGCGCGAACTCGCGCCCCACAGCCAAACTGATCCCACGATCGTGCTGCTGACGCCGGGCGTCTACAATTCCGCGTTCTATGAGCACATCTTTTTGGCGCGCGAGATTGGCGCGGAACTGGTAGAGGGCCGAGACCTGCTGGTCAACAACGGCTACGTCTACATGCGCACCACCGCGGGACTACGGCGCGTGGACGTGGTCTATCGGCGGGTGGACGACGATTTCATCGATCCGCTCGCGTTCCGTCCGGATTCGCTGCTGGGCGTGCCGGGACTCCTGCACGCGTACAAGCTGGGCAACGTCTCCCTCGTTAATGCGCCGGGGACGGGAGTTGCCGACGACAAGAGCACGTACGCCTACGTACCGGACATGATCCGCTACTACTTGCATGAAGAGCCTATTCTCGCGAACGTAGAGACCTATCTCTGCCGGCGGCCGGAGGACTTGGAGTATACGCTTGACAATCTACAGGACTTGGTGGTAAAACGGGTCGGAGAATCCGGCGGCTACGGCATGATCATCGGTCCCCATGCGACGCCGGAGGAACGCGAAGAGTACGCTCAGCAGGTGCGGGCAGACCCGGCCGGCTTCATTGCGCAACCCGTGCTGGCGTTGTCCCGGGCGCCCTGCTTCATTGACGGCCGTTTCGAATCTCGCCACGTGGACTTGCGTCCGTTCGTACTCCACGGGCGGGAGACCCGCATCGTGCCTGGCGCCTTTTGCCGCGTTGCGCTGCGCCGGGGCAGCTTGGTGGTAAATTCCAGCCAAGGGGGAGGTGGCAAGGACATCTGGGTTGTAGAGGCATGAGGGTAAGCTGAAATGAGGAGAGGGGAAGAATAGTGTTAACCGAGGCCCTGGCACGCCATCGTCGTCTTGCCGTGATTGCGGCGGTTGTACTCTTGACGTGTCTCTATTTCTTGTTGAGACCTGCCGTTGCCCACGCGCAGACGGACGGCGAGACTGCGTTCGTGCTCAATACGTTTGCCTTCCTCATCTGGGGTGTGCTCGTGATGTGGATGGCCGCGGGCTTCACCATGCTGGAGGCCGGAGCGGTACGCACCAAGAACGCCTCCATGATTTGTCTCAAGAACATTGGCCTATACTCCATCGCCGGCCTGGCCTACTTCTTCGTTGGCTACAACATTATGTATGTGGACGTCAGCCCTGACCGGCTGTATGGCCTAATCGGGTCGTTCAACTTGCTCTATGGGCCTTCCGGAGACGAACTCGCGTTGCTGGATGGCGATGAGGGCGCGGCAGCGGCCGTGATCGACAGCGGCTATTCGGTAATGTCCGACTGGTTCTTCCAGATGGTCTTCGTCGCTACCACCGCATCGATCATTTCCGGCGCCTTGGCAGAGCGGGTCAAGATGTGGTCGTTCTTCTTGTTCATTCTCATTCTCACTGCCCTTGTCTACCCTATCGTTGGCGCGTGGACCTGGGGCGGCGGCTGGCTGGCCGACATGGGCTTCCAGGACTTCGCCGGCTCCACCATCGTGCACAGCACGGGCGGTTGGGCCGCCTTGGCCGGCATCATCATCCTGGGCCCGCGCCTGGGCAAGTTCCGCAAAGACGGCAGCGTAAAGGCCTCGCCGCCTTCCAACGTCTTGCTCGTCTCTCTCGGCGTCTTCATTCTGTGGCTGGGTTGGTTCGGCTTCAACGGCGGTTCGCAACTGGCGCTAGGCAGCGCCGCGGACGCCGTCTCGATCGGGCACATCTTGGTCAATACGAACCTGGCCGCGGCAGCGGGGGTCATGGCGGCGCTTATCGTTTCGCGGCCCATCTTGGGACGCATGGACCTCTTCGCCGGCCTGAACGGGGCGTTGGCCGGCCTCGTGTCGATCACCGCCGGCCCCGACATTACGCAGCACCTCTGGGCCGTCATTATCGGCGCAGTTGGCGGCGTTATTTGCACCATTGGCCTCAAATTGTTAGAGAAAGTCAAGCTGGATGACGTGGTCGGCGCAATCCCCGCCCACCTCTTCTGCGGTGTTTGGGGCACGCTGGCAGTTGCCATTGCCGCGGGCGGCAATATCGGTGTGCAAGCGATCGGTGTCGTTGCCATCGGCCTGTTCGTCTTCATCGTTTCAATCGTCTTGTGGAAAGTCATCGACGTGGTCCTCACGGTCCGGGTGCCGGCGCAAGTCGAACGCCTGGGTCAGGACACCGCCGAATTGGGCCTGGAAGCCTATCCCGAATTCGTGCTCATGCCCGAAGAGTATGACGACGAAGACGACGATTAGGTAAAGCCTAGAAATCGAGGAAACCCTCTGTATGCTCTCTCGCAGCGCGCAAAGCCTTTATTGGATGGGCAGATACCTGGAACGGGCGCAACACCAGAGCCGCCTGCTGCAATTGCAGACGGCGGCTCTGGTCGACCGGCCGGTCCAGGAAATCTACTTTGGCTGGAGTCGTATTTACATAAGCTCCGATCGGCTGCCCCCCGGTGGCTTTCTGGAGCTGACCGACAGTGACGAGTTCACCCTGGCGGACTCTTTCACGTTGGCCGACGACCTCACGTTCGAACGGTCGAACCCGGGCTCCATTTGGAATTGCTTTGCCATGGCGCGCGAAAACGCCCGCCAGACCCGCAACTGCATCAGCCTGGAGATGTGGTCGCACCTGAACCTCGTCTACCTACGATTGCAGGGCCGGGACATTCAGGACATTTGGTCCACGTCTCCGGAGACCTTCTATGCAGGCTTGACGTCTGACGTAGACACGTTCATGGGGGTGGCGGGCGCTACCATGTACCGGGACGAGGGGTGGCACTTCCTTCAGCTTGGCCGCGCGGTGGAAAAGGGGCAACTGCTGCTCGCGTACCTTCTTGCGCAACTGGCCGCGGAGGCGCGGCACGACGAGTCTACAGAGGAAGACTGGGTCAGCTTGCTGCGTACCTATCATGCCGTGGAGGTCTACGACCGCAATTACAGCCTGGATGTGCAACCCAACCACGTGCTGGACCTGCTTGTCTCCGACCCTCTGCTCCCCTACTCCCTGTGCCAGACACTGGACACCATTGGTGAACAGCTTGATGCTATCGGGCGGGGTCCGCACGCGGCCATCAGCGGCTCGATGCGGCGCCTTGCGGGCCGGTTGGCGTCCGTCATTCACTACGAATGGCCGGACGTGACAGACCGGGAGGACGTCCTGCGCAAGCTGGCGGGGTTCAGCCGTGATCTGCACGACCTCATTACGCAGACCTATTTCGACTATGAGGTCGAAATCGCTGTCGCTACCTAAGCGCGATGGCCGGGCCCAACCGCTTTGCCATCGAGCACGTCTCGCACTATCGCTATAGCGCGCCGGCGCGCCAGGCGGTGATGTCGCTCTGCTTGCAGCCCCGCGAGAGCATTCGCCAGCAACTCGTGGACTTCTCCCTGAGCATCGATCCATTTGCCCACTTCAGCGCCGGGGCCGATCCTTTTGGCAACACGACCCACGTCTTCAGCGTGTACCGGAAGCATGTGTCGCTGAGGATTACGTCCCGCGCCACAGTGGATACCGGCCCCGCACCCCAACTTCCCGGTTCACTAGCGCCCGGCGCGTGGGACCGCATTCGTGCCTGGCAGCGCTCGTTCACCCTCTGGGATTTCACTCACGATAGCGCCTTGGCGCGGTCGTCGCCCGGCCTCACGTCGTTTATGCGCCGGGAGAAAATCGAGCCCGCAGACGACCCGCTGCAGTCCGTCGGCATGTTGTCCGAGAAGCTGCACAATGTATTCGATTACGTGCCCGGCAGCACCACCGCGGCTTCGCCCATAGACGACATCCTGCAAACCGGTCGCGGCGTCTGCCAGGACTACGCCCACGTGATGATCGCGATTGCCCGCTCTTGGGGAGTGCCCTCCCGTTACGTGTCGGGCTACGTGCACGTTACCGGCGACACCGGAGAGCAGGCGCCGCATTCCGCCACCCACGCCTGGGTGGAGTGCCGCTTGCCCGGCCTCGGCTGGGTGGGCTTCGACCCCACCAACCAGACCTTGGCCGGAGACCACCACGTCTGCATCGCCGTAGGGCGCGACTACCAGGACGTATCGCCCGCCAAGGGCATTCGCCACGGCTTCGTCGGCAGTAACCTGGAAGTGGACGTGCGCATGCGCCTGCTGCCTAGCATGGGCGCTTGACGCCAGCAGACGGCAGAACGACGTTTGCCACGGCCCACGGCCGGTGCGTCTGGACCAGGGTTTAGTGGGGGACTGGGGGCCATATATGTGTAGGAATTCTGCGCGGCGGGCGGCGCGTTGAACGGCCTGCCGCCGTTTGCTACGATTTGAGTTGGTCTTACGTGCGCGCGCTTTGCGCTAGCAAACATGAGAGGCAAATCATGCCAAGAGCGCTTAAGATAGCTATCCATGTGCTGTTGTTTATCTTGGCAATCATAGTCTTCTATCTGGGTCTGGGCGTAGGCTTGGCTCTGAACCCCACCGCCGGGACCATCCTATGGATCGTCGCCGCGGCCATTGGCGTGGGCAATCTCTTCTGGATTCTCTGGCCGCGCTTGTCGCAGCCCAAAGCGTAACGCCGGGAGCTATGGGCGGCCGCCACGCTGCCTGCCTCCTGGATTAGCAAGCCGCGGCTGCATTTGGCATTCGCCGCCGCCAGGGAAGGCCTCTGCAACCGAAATCCCCTGGTGGCAACCGTCAGGCCGGCCCAATTGCTCTACATAAACTAGCGCCAGCGCGGAATTCTCGGGGCCGTTCCCGCCCCTGCGACTGGGCTCATTCAAGGCATGGCCATGGCCGGACAGCTTTTCACCCAGTACTTTCTCACCGATGGCATCCGGCAAACGGCTGTCTGGCGTGAGTCTGTCCAGAATCCGTGTGGATTTGCCACGTTCAAGCGCGAGCTTGGCCGGCGTTTCGCTGTCCTGGCCGGGGCCCAAGACCCCAACGAAGCGTTCACTGAGAGTGAAGTCGTGCGTCCGGTCCTGGATCTGCTCGGCTGGCATTTTCTGCCCCAGGAGGGCACGAGCGGGCGCGAAGACGTTCCCGACCAATTGCTCTTCGCCGCTGCGGATGTCAAGGCCCGTGCCGCGTCGCGCCGGGACCCCGGCGACCGCATGCGCGAGGCAGTGGCAATTCAGGAGAGCAAGCGCTTTGGCGCGCCCCTGGACAGCCGCGACGGGCGAGCGCGCGATGCTCTTGGCTCGGCCCACGGCCAGATATTGCGCTATCTAGCTACAGCGGATACCATCGCTGACGCGGACGTGCGCTGGGGCATCTTGACCGACGGTGGCGTGTGGCGGCTCTATGACTACCGCACCCGCCCCCGCGCCAGCGGCTTCTACGAGGCGGACCTGCCCGCCCTGCTGGCAGAAGACGACGATGACGCCCTGCGCGCCTTCTACCTGCTCTTGCGGCGGGACGCATTCTGCCGCCAGGACGCGGCTACTACCACGTTTCTGGAAGACGCCATCGCTGAGGGCAAGCGCTACGAGCAGCAGGTGGCGCAGGACCTCTCCGGCGTGGTATTCGAACGGGTCTTTCCCAGCCTGGTCGGCGCGCTAGCCGCCCATACCGGCGCTGGCGAGAGCGCGCAAAGCGATCTGGCGGAGGCGCGTGACGCCGCCCTCATCTTCCTCTATCGCCTGCTCTTCGTGCTCTACGCCGAAGACCGCGACCTGTTGCCCGCCAACGACAGCCGCTACGACGATTACGGCCTGCGCACGAGCGTGCGCATGGACGTGGCCCGGCGCAAAGCGGCGGGCGACACGTTCTCCGCGACGGCCTCTCTCTATTACCGCCATCTCACGGAACTCTTCCGGATCATAGACCGGGGAGATCCGTCCATCGGTCTCCCGCCGTATAACGGCGGCCTGTTCGCGCCCGATTCCGCGCCGTTGCTGGAGCGCGCAGCCGTGCCCGACAGCGTGCTCGCCGACGTAATCTACGACCTGAGTCACACCAGTGTAGGCCGCGGGCGCGGCGCGGCGCGCAGTTACGTGAATTACCGCGACATGTCGGTGCAGCAGCTTGGATCCATCTACGAGCGCCTGCTGGAGCAAGAGCCGCAGCGCACCGCAAACGGCGCAATCGTCATGCGGCCCAATCCCTACGCGCGCAAGGACAGCGGCAGTTTCTATACTCCGCAAGAACTCGTAGACCTCATCGTTGAGAAAACTCTCACGCCCCTAATCGAGGAGCGGCTCCAGGCGTTCGAGCAACAAGCGGACGCACTCAAACATGACCGGCGGCCCCAGTCAGAACGCCGCCGCGCGTTGACAGACCTCGATCCGGCCGCGGCGGTGCTGGAACTCAAGATTCTCGATCCGGCCATGGGCAGCGGGCACTTTCTCGTCACCGCCGTGGACTACGTGGCGGACTACATTGCCGACCTCATGGAGTACGCCCCCGGCGTGGCGGACTGGCTGGCAGAGTCCTACGCCTCGCCGCTGGTGGGGCGTATCGCCGACACGCGGCGGGAAATTTTGGCGCGGGCGGCGGAATTTGACTGGACGCTGGACGCGGCGCTGCTCACCGACCAGGCCATCATCCGGCGCATGGTGCTCAAGCGCTGCATCTACGGCGTGGACAAGAACCCGCTGGCCGTGGAGCTGGCCAAGGTCTCGCTCTGGCTCCACAGCTTCACCGTGGGCGCGCCGCTCTCGTTCCTGGATCACCACCTACGTTGCGGCGATTCGCTGCTGGGCCTGCGCGTGACGGAGGGCGTGGCTGAACTGAACCGCGCCGCCGGCCTGGGCGCGCAATCGGCAATTGCCGGGGCCGAAGCCGCCGCCGAGGGCATGGCGCGCATCGAAGCCCTCTCCGACGCAGACGTAACCGAGGTGCGGGAATCCGCGGCGCTGTTTGCGGGCGTGGAAGAGACCACCGCCGACCTGCGCAGCCTGCTGGACGTGCTCTGCGGCCTGCGCTGGTTGACGGCCGGCATGAAGAAGCGAGAACGCACGCTCTTCGAGGCCCCGCTCTTCGCAATGCTCGGCCAACGTCCGCAAGACGCCTACGCCCTCCTCGCCCACGGGCCGGACATCCGTCATTCCCGCGCGCAAAGTGACCGTCATTCCGGCGAAAGCAGGATTCCAGAAGCGCCAAACCGCGAAGGCGACAATGCCCGTCATTCCCGCGCCCACAACGTCCGTCATTCCCGCGAAAGCGGGAATCCATCTTCTCCCCGCCCCCTGGACTCCGGTTTTCACCGGAGTGACGAAACGGAAGCCCCGTACGACCGTCATACCCGCGTGCAAAGTGACCGTCATTCCGGCGAAAGCCGGAATCCAGAAGCGCCAAACCGCGAAGACGACAATGCCCGTCAATCCCGCGCCCACAACGTCCGTCATTCCCGCGAAAGCGGGAAGGTGGATTCACATTTCAAGTGCAACACCTGGTTTATGAATACTTCGGCTGGCGTTTGGTACCCGAGGCACTTGCGCGGGGTATGGTTGTAGGCTTGGACCAGTTGCGCAAAGCGTT
>JAJEAH010000082.1 GCA_022824225.1 Chloroflexota bacterium | reverse complement strand
GAAGGGTGAACGGCTCAGGCACGAGATTGCCGGTTTTTGGGCCTTTTGCACTTCGACAGAGCCTGTGCTGAGCCTGCCTGCCCTGAGCGTGTCGAAGTGCCGAAGTGCTCAGCACGAACGGAGAATACTGAAGCCATCCACCTCAATGCGACAGAATTGACCATCGCACCGCCCCTACGCCGTATGCGGGTAAACGTCCCTGCCGGCAGGGCCAGCTTGCTCGGCGAGCCCGGGCCGCAAGTAGGCTATACTTGGTGGCATGTACGAGTCGCTTGCGGAATTCCTGCAGGATACGAGCAGCCAGGCGCCGCTATTGTGGGCCATCTTGGTCATGGCGGTAGTGGCCGGTACGGCGCTCGTCCTCTACAACTTCTGGCAACTGGTCCTGCGGTGGGTCAAATCTGTCTTGGCCGGGGGCCGCGCTCGGGCCGGCGGACGGGGCTAAGCATGTTCTTTCCCAACGCCGGCGTGGCGGTAGACCCGGTACTCTTGGTGCTGCTGGGGCTGATTGTGGGCACTCTGGGCGGCTTCTTTGGCGTGGGCGGCGGCTTCCTGATTACGGGAGGACTGCTGGTCTTTGGCGTGCCCCCGATTTTTGCCGTGGGCACCGGACTCACCCTGGTGATGGGTTCCTCCATCATCAACATGCTCAAGCACAAGGGTCTGGGCCACGTGGACTTCCGGCTGGGGTTGCTGATGGTCTGCGGCACCGTGCCGGGCGAGATTCTGGCGGAGCGGCTGAACGTGGCCTTGCTTGAGGCGGGCATCATCGGCCCGGTGATCCGGTACGTCTACGTCGTTTTCCTGGGAGTCCTGGGCTCGTTTATCGTCTATGACTACTTCAAGGTGCGCCGCCGCGCCGGAGCGGCCGGCGACGCGGTTTCCACGGAAAACCTGGCCCGCAAGGTGCAGGCGCTGCGCATCCCGCCCCATGCCGTCTGGCTGCCGGGGCGGGGAGTCACGCCAACACGGGTGTCGCTGCCCCTATCGCAAATTCAGAGCATCTCCGTCTTCGTGCCCTTTAGCGTCGGTTTCGGCGTGGGCTTCATGGCTGGGCTGCTGGGGGCGGGCGGCGGCTTCATCCTGATGCCCCTGCTCGTCTACGTGGTGGGAGTCCCCACCGTCATCGCCATCGGCACGGACCTCTTCCAGATCATCATCACCGGCTCGGTAGGGACCTTCATCTACGCCCTGGGCAACCACGTGGACCTGCTCATGGCGATCATCATGCTCACCGCGGCCTCGGCGGGCGCGCAGATCGGGGCCACGGCCACCAAATTCGTGGTTCCCGGCCGCATACGCGGCTTGTTTGGCGTGACCGTGCTCAGCGGCGGCGTGGCCGTGGCGCTGAAAGAAGTATCCGAAAGCGTGAGCCGCCTGCACTTCCTGGACACCGTGGCCGCGTTCATGCTGCTCGGCGTCTCCGGCGCCATCTGCCTGGTGATCGCGGGCCTGCTGCTGCGGGCGGCCCGGCGAAAACCGGCTCCCGATGAGGCGCAAGCCTGAAGCGACGGCAAGCCAACTTGGCGTCGGTGGCTGGGGAAACGCGCTGGCAGTCCGGAGTGTTTCGCGATCAATTGTAGATTGAGTCCAAGGCAGTTCGAAGTGCGCTAGTTGTTCAGTCCCGCGAAAACAACGGCGCGCTTCACAGGCAGCCGATGCGCCCCGTTCCACCGCATTCACCTGGCCTCCGCGAAGCGAGTGCTATAATGGCAGGGAATTCGTCGTGCGAGAAACGGACTTCATCACTGAGAAGAACCCGATGGCCGTCAATTTCAAGAAACCTCGCATGGCATCTTTCAGCACTATCGGGTTGATCGTGGCGCTAGTGAGTCTTGTCGGCTGTTCGGTCGGCGTTACCGGCGTTGACCGAACTGAGGGTAAAACGGGAAGCGGCAGCACAGAGAGTGCGGGCCTAGACCGGAGAGCGGCGTGCACGGACGGCGGTCGGGTACTGAACGTGGGGTTCTACGCCTTCTTTGCGCCCGTGAGCTACAGCGCTGAAGAAGATGCGAATGCCGCCGGTTTCCACGCGCATCGCGGCTATGAGGCGGACTTGCTCAGCGCGCTGGAGGCGATGGAAGGCGCGGGGTTGACCTTCTCCCGGCGGGGCATCGCGGTCTGGGACGGCATTTGGCTGCAGTCCGCCGGTACTGAGTACGACCTTGTTGGCGGCGGCATTACGATACTGGATTCGCGCACCCGCGACGCGGCGGGCAAGCAGGTGGTCGTCTTTACCGGCGGGCACATCACGTTTCGCCAGTCGCTGCTGGTGCGCGCCGCGGACGCGGAACGTCTGTCCAACCACGCCGACCTGACGAGCGACGTGCGCGTGGGCGCGTTGGCCGGCACCACAGGCGAGTTCCGCCTGCTGGAGTTGACGGGCCTGGTTAGCGCTGATGGCGTGCTGGTTGCGGGCGCGCGGGTCGAAACGCCGCAAGGCACGGTAACGGCCGACGGCAGCGCGGCCTACGCTGTCACCGCCGCGGGCGCGACTGAAAATCTGAGCGGCAGGCGACGCATCTATCCGCCCAACGAGACCATGCCGCAGGTGGTCTATCTGGGCGATGAATTGGGCGAAGGGGAACTCATCGCGGCCCTCCGCGACGGCGTGATCGACGCCTTGGCCCGGGGCGAGATCGGCAACCGCGACGCCGCGCACGCCGCCGGTGGCGCCTTTGCGGTCACCGCCCTGGATGAGGCGGTCGAACACGGCGGCTTTACGCTCGCCGTAGAAGACGCCGCGCTGGCTGCCTGCCTTGACGAAAAGATTGACTGGCTGACCGACAACCGGCGCATCGGCTATGCGGAGTGGGTGAAGGAGCCAGTGGCTTTCATGCGCCGCGCTCAGATGTGGAACGAGAGAGCGCGCTGATCCGGCAGGCGGGCGCGGCAGCGAGGCGAGGATAGCTGTCGAGAGCTATTGCCAGCGGGGGACAAGCCCCAATGTTGTCGCATTAAGCTTAGGATGGGTCAAGTGCGGCGAAGCTGCCTTGCTTACGCAATGGCAACGTTGTCGCAATGGTGTAGGGTCACGACATGTCGTGACCCTACACCATTGCGTACGAATTGTCGTGCCCCTGCCGTAGTTGACAGTCCGGGTAGCGGCAATCTGATACTGGCTTGCGACTTTAATGCGACACTATTGGGGGCAAGCCCCCGCGCTACGTGGCGCGACGTCCGTCACCAAGTGTAAACAACACACAGCCGGCCTCCACTTTCCGGCGACAAGCCCGCCCCGTACGCGATACGGGGCCGGAATCGAGGGTATGCGCGGGGAAGATGGATTCCGGTGAAAGCCGGAATGACGGTAGTTGAACAATCGCATTGAACCCACATGAGGGAGATCACTCAATGTCGGATGAAGCTGGAATCGTGCGCGTCCCGGCCACGACTATGGAAGAGTTCGATACGGAAGCCTTCTGCAAAGTCGGCATGCTGCCAAGCGAAGCGTCGCTGGTGGCGCAGTCGTTAGTCCACGCCGATCTCACCGGCGTCTTCACCCATGGCAGCAATTTTCTGCCGCTCTACACCAACTGGATTCAGGCGGGTTCCATCGACCCTACCGGGTCGCCGGAGGTCATTGCCGACAGCGGCGCTACGGCGATCATCAGCGCGCGCAACGCCATGGGGCAGGTGGCCGGGGTGCAGGCCATGGACTTAGCCATCGCGAAAGCCAAGGAGTTCGGCATCGGCGCGGTGGGCGTGCGCGAGAGCAACCACTTTGGCGCGGCCGCGTACTATACGCTGCGCGCCGTCGACCACGACGCCATCGGCTTCTGCTCCACCAACGGCATCCAGGTCATGGCGCCCTATGGCGGCGTCACTCCCAGCTTGAGCAACACGCCCATCGCCTACGCCATACCCGCCCACGAGGAGCGGCCCATCATGCTCGACATGGCGGTGAGCGTGGTGGCCGCGGGCAAAGTAGCGCTGGCCAAGCGCAAAGGCGAGTCTATCCCGCCGGACTGGGCGCTCACGGACACGGGCGAACCCACCACAGACCCGAGCATTGCCACCCTCATGGCGCCGGTGGGCGGTCCCAAGGGCTACGGCCTGGCGGTAGTGCTCGACGCGCTCTGCGGGGTGCTCACGGGCGCGCTCTTCGGCCAGGACGTGCGCCGGGGCGGCATTCCCAATACGCCCCAGGCCATGGGCCAACTCTTCATGGCGCTCGACGTGAGCCACATGATGCCGGTGGACGAATTCAAGCAACGCATGGACACGCAAATCCGCCAGATGCGCCTCTCGGAAAAGGCCAAAGGCGTCGACCGCGTCTACTTGCCCGGCGAGATCGAACTGGAGCGGAAGGAGAACTTCCTGCGCGACGGCATCGCCTTTGCCGCCGAAATCGTGGAAGACCTCGACACTACGGCTGAGACCCTGGGCATTCCCTCACTCTCAGAACGCCTCTAAGTATCTGGTCAGTGGTCTGCAAGCCAATGGCAAATCACCCCTTGCACCTGGTTTCTTACACCAAAACCACTTGTGGGCCACCACGAGCCAGTTAGGTTACGACGGAGTCGGTAATTCGTACCGTGTAGTGGAAGACCTCGTTGAGGAAGCGAGTCCAGGGCTCGCCGTCGTGGGCCAAGTCGTCAAGCAGGAATACCTTGACAACGCCCATCGCATCGAGCCTGGATCGCATTTCTGCGGTTACTACGCCTACCACGAGAAAGTTAACGCAGTTTGGCGGGGTTGCCTCAAAGCTCTTTTGCATTGCGCCCAGGCGTTCCAGGGCGCCCGCGGGGTCTTTGCCTCCCTTGATCTCGATCGTTGCGACATCTTCGCTCTTGCTTTCTGTTCTATGCTGCAAGAGAACGTCCGGCTCGGCGCCGAAACGCATCCAATAGCCACGCGGCAAATCGAATTGCGTCCCGGAATCGTCCTCTCTCAAGATTAGCCCCTCGCTCTTGAGCCAGTTCTTGATCCTGGTTTTCACCAGCTTCTCGGCATCCTGACCGATGATGTTGCGAAACGTCCCATCAAGCCCTATGCCCATATTGGCGATCATGTTCCTATAGCCGTTCTCCAATGTCCAATTGGTCGTGCCTTCGATGATCGAGGAGATGACCGCGTTATAGAGTCGAGCAACTTTCCTGCTTTGTTCGTCTCCGATGGGAGACTTGCGAGTCCCGTTTTCCCAAGAGGAGACAGGCACTGCGATGTCGGCGACCCGTTTCTGCGGCAGTAGGGCTATCCCACGGTAGTATTGTGATGTCTGGGGATATTCTTGGAGCAGTTTAGGATGGGCGAAGACACGCTTGGGGTCAATGCTTGAATCAACAATGACCTTCCAGGCTTGCTCACTGATCATCAGCTTCTCGAAGGGAGAAAACTCCAACTTTCCAGGAAAGCTCTCCACCAGCTTGCTCAGGGCCTGATCCGTCCGCTGCCGGATTCGCTCAGACATCAGGGTCGATCGTATCAGCGCGTCGTCCAGCTTTGTCACTTGCGCACCCATCTATAGACGCATTTCCTAATCTCGCGTCTGCCGAATCGACCCATTTGCTGGCTTGAGTTACCTTTGCCGCGGGGCAGCATCCAGATATTCTCACAGGAGAACCCCGACTGTTCTGCAAAATCGGCCAGAATCAGGTCGACAGGCACTTCCTCGCCGTGGTACTGGACATTGTCGTTGACCATGATCACTGCTCCGCCTGGGCGGACCAGCCGGCCCAGCTCTGCCACGACCACGGCCATCTCCTGAAAATACCCTTCCAGCAGCCGTATCACATGCCTATTGCTCAATTCGTCTACGCGCTCATTTAGTGCCGCGAGTACTTCATGGATGGCTTCTTGCTTCCTGTACATTGCAAGCGCGCTGTCGATCAGAGCAGTGTTCCTGTCGTACACGTGGCGCAGCCAGTTGAGCTTATTCCTGTTTTCCACAGTCGCAGAGAGCATCTGCTGTCTAAGCTCTAGGAACTTAGCCTGATCGAAGCCAAGCCAGGCCAGCTCCAGCGCGTACGTGCGCGTATAGTCGTACCTGTTGGCGTAGGGAGGCGACGTAATTACCAAGTCGAAGCTCGCGTCGGCTAGGTCCTTCAGTGAGTCCAGACACGATCCGACCACCAAGTCAGGGCTATACCCCCCGTATTCTAGCTTCAGTACTTCAGTGTCCTGTATCATTTCAAAGAGCCGCGCTTCCAGCGCCTGCTGAAACGGCAGGATCTTGCCTTTCTGCATTCTGGCCCGGAGCGTTCTCCCAGATCGGTAGTCCCATCTGAGGTACTGACCGTCTTTTCGCGTATAGCTCACATCTTCTAGTATTGTCATACATGCCACGTTCAGCAGTTCTTGAAGAGCGCGATCGTCTACGGCGGCAATATGCTGCCGGGCCTTGGCGATTGCAATCTCGGTAGCGTCCGGGAAAGCCGCTCGTGTAATATCGACGTGAGGAAACTCGAATTCCCTTGCGGCAGGCTCGATAGCTTCCACGCACGCGAGCAGGTCTTCCCCCGCGCGTTCGAGCGCATTCTTTGACACGCCGTTGGCTGCATTGCTTATCGCATTGCCTATCAATACGCCAACAGGCATTATTTCAATTCCAGTGGCTGGAATGCCCTTGCTACCGGCAATCAAAGGTGTGGTGCCGATGCCGGCAAATGGATCGAATACCGTCCTTGGTTTTTCCTCATCGATGAATCGTTCGACAAGCCCGCGGGAAAAACCCTCTTTGTATTTCATCCAACGCAGGCCGGGAACCTTCCGATTGCCCTGGTACGAGACTGCTTTCCGGGTGAAAGCGGGGTTTACCGCGATGCGATCCTCAAACCGCTCGTAAAGCTTCAGACGTTTTTGAGCGGTTCCGCCGGCGTGAGAATCGACTAAGTCCATAGCTCCCTACCCAATCAATTGTGAGAACATGGCGGAAAACTGCCTGCAGCCGCACGCAGCGCAGCACACAAACCCAATTCCGCAAGCCAGTGGTGCCTCATCAGGGCCAGACGATAGTCAAAAGCAAATTCATCATAGATAGGCGCGATGAACTCGGTCAAGCAACCGTGCGCATCCACTCCTGTGCACACCGATTAGCGATTAGGTGTGGTTCAAATTGAGCAGCCTCTAACCGGGGCTTGGCCCTGAGATGGCGTTTGAGCGTTGGAATCTTGATGGAGTCGGACCCACTGGCGCAAGGACGCAGGCCTTTAAATGAAGCTTCTGGGTCACAGGCTGAGTGTGGCCCAGAAGCGACCTCGAAAAAGCGCGCATGCCTCGGAGTAGGGACCGCAGTGGTGAGCAGCCGCTCAGCACGCATGCTTCTTCTACAAGTATCTAAGCGCCCCGCGGTGTAGGCGGGAGATGGCGGCCGCCGGCCGCTCTTCCCCGCCACTTGTCTGCCTAATTCTGTCCGTCGCTGATGCCGCTAATGCGCGTGCTGATGGTATGCCAGCCGGACGCGCCGTCGGGAGCGGGCTGCAACTCCGTAATGTCCTGCAGTTCGCCGTCGCCGTCGGTGGCGCGCACGCGGATGGTGTAGCCCGCCGCCACCGGCGGTTCCCAGATGGTGCGCCACTGCACCCACGAAAACGGCGTGAGCGACTGGCCCAGTTCGGCCTCGATCCAGTTGTCGCCCTCGTCGATGCTGACTTCCACCTTGCTGATGCCGCGATTGCCCGCGAAGGCAATGCCGCCGATCAAGACCTGGCGTTCCACCGCGGCGCTCACCGAGGCGCCGTTGCGCGGCGCGTCGATGCGCGACATGGTCTTGATGATGGCCTCGTCGCTCCAGCCCCGCTGTTGCCAGAAGCCCTTGAAGTCGTGGTCCACCGGCTCGATGCGCGTGAGCCACTTGACGTTCTTCATGCCGTAGATGTTGGGCACCACGAGCCGGGCCGGGAAGCCGTGGTTGCGCGGCAAAGTGGCGCCGTTCATGCGGAACGCCACGATGACGTTGGGGTCCTGCGCCTTTTCGAGCGGGATGCTCTCCGCATAGCCGTCGGCGGCGCGGAGCACGATGTCCTTCACCCCCGGCTGGATGCCGGCCTGCACCAGCAGATTCCACAACGGCACGCCTTCCCACAGCGCATTGCCAATCAGATCGCCGCCCACGGCGTTGCTGATGCACTGGAGTGTCGCGTACTGCTGCTGGCTGGGCATGGTCGTCAGCGCGTCGTAGTCCAACACCATTTTGTTGTCCACCATGCCCGTAATGGAGAGGTTCCATTCGTTCACGTTCACGGTCGGATCGATGTTGTTCTTGGAGATGACGTAGAACTTGTCGTTGGGCGTGACCAAGGGTTCCAGGCCCTCGAAGCCCTGCTGGAAGATTGGCACGGTCTCGCCGCTGGGGGCGGTGGTGGTCGTCAGCGCGGGTTCATCGAAGATGGCCTCCGCCTGCGCCGCGAAAGAGCGGTTTACCATGTACGCGCCGCCCACGGCCAAACCGGATGCCGCCAAGGGCGCCAGCGACCGCCGGGTGAGCACACCTGCGGACGCGGACTCTGCCGGCTCCACGATGAAAGGCTGGCGGACGTAAGCCAGCACCACGCCAAACGCCAGGTAGGCAATGACATCGGTGACCACGGCGGCAATGGCCGGCGAAGAGGCGCCCGCGCCAAAGAATCCGCGCTCCACAAACGGCGACATGGTCACCCCGTGGATCAGCCAGAGCAAGACGCCGTAGGCCAGGCCGTAGCGCAGGGCGCGCGTCGTGCCGCTGTTGTCTTCCTCCACTTCCAGCCAGCCCAACAAGCGGCCGTAGAGCAAGCCCAACACGCCGCCAAAGGCAACGATGCCGAGCAAGATTATCGTAAAGTTGATCTGCTTGGCCAGGGAACCGAACATCTGAATGACCGACTCGAAGAGGACGGGCGGCACAAAGGTCAGAATGCGTTCCACCACTGCCTCGGGCAATGCCGGGATTTGCCACACGTAGCGCACGGCGAAGTAGATGGACAGAAAGGCCGCGGCGGCTACCGCGCCGGCCAGGAATTCCTTGCGCCAGGGAACCGATGACTGCATGAATGTTCACTCCCCCATTCCACAGATTTGGATGCCTTGACTTCATCGTAGCACAGTGCTATTGAAAGCATATTGCTCCCGCGTAAGAAGATTCTAAGAAATGGCTGGCGTGATGGCGAGCGCCGACTAGCAAAACGCGCACGAACAGCGTAGACTTGTGAGGAATAAGTAGGGTATGCTATTCCCCTAAGGCGGCATTTACCTCGATATACGCATGCGTGGCATGCAATATGCTTCAAGGTGCCGGCAGGACGGAGGTTCGCGCATGAACAGTGACAAACAGATTCAGACTGGGCGCTCGCGCCGGGGTGTGCTGCGCACCTTAGGGGCGCTTGGCCTTGGCGCCGTGGGAGCGTCGCTCGTATCGGCGTGCGCGGGCTTCAACCGCGCGGCCTGCGATGGCCCGTGTATTCCCACCCCCACGCCGTTTATCCCGATAACGCCCACGCCGGTGCAGGGGCCAATGCCGATCATTCGCCAGCCCGGTGTCGTCAAGTTCTGGACCTGGGCCTCCGGCCCTCGGCAGCAATGGCTCACGGACGTACACGACTTGTTTGCCGCCCGTACCGGCAATACCCTGGAGCCGGTCTTCCCGGGCAGCCAGCGCGAGGTGGAAAACCGTCTGGCCCAGACCACCGCCGCGGGCGAAGGCGCGCCGGACGCGGTGCACGTGCCCATGGGGTCGCTGCCAAGCTGGGCGGAAGCCTCGCTGGTGCAGGACCTCACGCCCTTTCTGGGCTGGCCGCGAACGGTCAACCTGCAACAGTTCGTGCAGGGCGTCCTGCCGTACGCCACTGTCAATGAGCAAGTCTACGGCATTCCCTACGACGATCCCCAGGCTGTCGGTCTGGCCATCAACCCCAAGCACATGGAAGACGCCGGCATGAGCGTGGACGTGGAAGCGTTCAAGCAGTGGGGATGGGAAAACGTGCGCGAAGCCGCCATCGAGCTCACCCAACGCCAAGGCGACCGGGTGGAGCGGGCCGGCCTGCACGTGAGTTCGGACTGGCTCCAGGTGCTGACCTGGCTCTACAGCAACGATACCGGGTTCTTCCAGGGCAATGCCGACGGCGGCTCAGTGGTGGTGAACAACGCCGACGCGCAGGCCACGCTGCAGTTCTTGGCCGATCTGGTAAACGAAGACAACGTGAGCGGCGATCCGTCGCCGTTCGTGGATACGGCAAACCTCTTCGTGCGCGGGCGCGCGTCCATGGCGGTGGTGAACGCCGACGCGATGAACTACGCCGTGCGCGTGCAGACGGAGCAGCAGCAAGCGGACCCTGACTTGCAGTTCCACTGGCTGCCCCTGCCCAAAGGCCCGAACGGCAGCGCCGGCGCGACACAGGTCTGGTCGCACCAGATCGCCATTCCGGCGGCGGCGAGCAACCCCACCTCGGGTTGGGACCTGCTCACGTTCTTGTACACCCGGGAAACGCTGCAAGACTACCTGGGCGGCACCGGTATGACCCTGCCTTTCAAGCCGCAGTGGAAGTACCCCATGGCGAAGCTGGTGGCGACGTTCACGCCGAGCTATCTGGAATACCTGGATTTGCTGGACCAGGAAAGCCCGTCGCCGGTGGCCGGCCGCGCCGCTCTGGGCCGCAACGTGGCGACACCGCTGCGCCAGGCGATTTCCGGTCAACGACCCGTGGCGGACGTGATGCCCGATCTGGAGCGCGCCGTTCGCACGGCGGTCTCATAAGGGGGGCTGCGCGCGCCAACAAGGGCAGCGGGGAAGGGAAATCCGCAAGAGCGGCGGCCTGCTTGGCCGCGTGATGGCAGTCGCAAGTACGGGTGCGGAAACCGCTTCTAGCGGACGAGAACGAAGAAGAGGACGGCGTCAACCAAGCGATTGACGCCGTCCTCTTTGCGTTTGCAGTGGCGGAGGGGGAGGGATTCGAACCCTCGGTGGAGCTTAACACCCCACAATCGCTTAGCAGGCGACCGCACTAGACCAACTATGCGACCCCTCCCTGCGCTCCGGTGTGCCATCGCGGCCTGCAATTGCAGCCCCTCCGGCAGCGGAGACACATCCATTATACCCTATCTCACAGGGCGTTCTGCCACTCTGGGTGCCCAGTTTTCCGCCTGCAAGGCGCTTTTGGCGAGCATGGCGCGGCGACATCAGCCTACGCTAGCCCAGAAGGCCGACCCGGAACTGCGTACCGGTAAGGGCGCCGGACTGCCCAGACAGTGCCCAAGCCAACAGGTCCAGAGCCCATCCGACGCCGGCTGCCTCGCAGGCAATGCCAGTTTCACATGGGTTGCGGCGGAGGGGGAGGGATTCGAACCCCCGGACCTTTCGGTCAATGGTTTTCAAGACCATCTCCTTAAGCC
Organism: Chloroflexota bacterium; assembly: GCA_022824225.1. Taxonomy (GTDB): domain Bacteria; phylum Chloroflexota; class UBA11872; order VXOZ01; family VXOZ01; genus VXOZ01. The sequence continues at coordinate 1,834 of JAJEAH010000082.1, read as the reverse complement.
ACTCGGACACCCCTCCAAGACGTGGCGTCTCTCTATTGTACCGCAGCCGCGGGCCGGTTCTTAGCCCAAATACCAACACCCGCCCTGCGCGCAGCGCTCCCATGCTCGTTTGCCCCCCGGCATCGTTGCACTCCGGCGGAGCGCCCGCACAGGCTATTGACGTACGGGCGCTTGAGGACTCGTTGTCGGAGAAGATCACGAGCGTCCGCACAGGAATAGCCCGCGCGCCGCATCCGCACACGAGATTTTGGTATGGTCGCCGTCCCTATATATCCTGCACCGCGCCGGTGTCGTCGCGCAGGTTCTTGAAGTACGCAAAGCTGCGGGGCGGGTTGGCGGCGATGACGTCCTCGTCCAGGTCGACGCCCAGTCCGGGTCGATCGGGCACGCGCAGGTAGCCGCCCTCGATGGGCCACGGCTCCTTGACCACCCGGTCGCGGTAGGGTTGGCTGGGCACGTACTCCAGCATGAGGAAGTTGGGGACGCTCATGCCGATGTGGGCCGCGGCGGCGGTGGAAAGCGGCCCCTGGGGATTGTGGGGCGCCACGAGCACGTGGTGCACCTCGGCCAGCGCGGCAATCTTCTTGACCTCCGTAATGCCGCCGGCGTGGCAGAGGTCGGGTTGGATTACGTCCACGTACTGACCGGCCAGCAGCGGCGCATACTGCCACTTGGTGAAGTAGCGCTCGCCGGTGGCCAGGTCGATGCCCAATTCGCGGGCGGTCTCGCGCACGTGCCGAAACGCCTCGATGTTGTCGGGCGGCACCGGTTCTTCGAAGAACGTGATGCTGCTGTCCTTGACCGCGTGCAACTGGCGAATTGCCTGCGCGGGACGGCTCCGGCCGTGGTTGTCGATCATCAGGTCCACGTCACGACCCACGGCTTGGCGCAGGATTGCCATGCGTTCGCCCAGGAGCCTGGCGGCCTGGTGGTCGCTCATGGGCTCGTCGGTAGCCCACGCGCCGGTCTTCAGGGCGGTGAAACCGGCCGCTATGTGCTGTTGCGCCTCGGTGGCAATGCGGTGGGCCTCGTAGATGCCGACGTGGGTATAGAGGCGAATGCGGTCGCGGGCGGGTCCGCCGAGCAGTTGGTAGACCGGCGCGCCGTAGTGCTTGCCCTTGATGTCCCACAGGGCCTGGTCGAGGCCCGCGAGGGCGGTATTCAGCACCACGCCGCCTTTCCAAAATCCGTCCCGGTAGAGGGCCTGCCAGTGCCGCTCGGTCTCCAGCGGGTCCTTGCCGATGAGCGTCTCGCCAAGCTGCCCGATGGCGGTCTGTACCGTAGCGTCTTTGCCCTCCAACGTGGCCTCGCCCCACCCGTAGATGTCCGGGTCGTCGGTGGAAATCTTCACAAAGACCCAGTTGCGCGGATTTCCCCACATGACTGAGGTGTCTACCGCGGTGATGCGCATGAGCCACTCTCCTCCCAATAGCGTCCTGGCGTACTGAATAATCGCTCTTGCGAGCGTTAGACGGAATAACGATCCGTCATCTCCGCGAGCGCTAGACTGAATAACGATCCGTCATTCCCGCGATCGCTAGACTGAATAGCAATCCGTCAATTCTGGGAGCGCTAGACGGAACAACGATTCGTCAATTCCGCGAGCGTTAGACGGAATAACGATCCGCCACCTCCGCGATCGCTAGACTGAATAGCAGTCCGTCAATTCCGCGAGTGCTAGACGGAACAACAATCCGTCATTCCCGCGAAAGCGGGAAGGTGGATTCACATTTCAAGTGCAACACCTGGTTTATGAATACTTCGGCTGGCGTTTGGTACCCGAGGCACTTGCGCGGGGTATGGTTGTAGGCTTGGACCAGTTGCGCAAAGCGTT